>JAICXB010000018.1 GCA_025980765.1 Terriglobales bacterium | reverse complement strand
GCTTAGAATCACGCTCCGCATCGAAATGCCTTGGAATACTGCCTGTTTCATCCAATCACCGCTATCCTTATTAGACCACTCAACGCAAGCCCCCGACTCATTACTGAAGTCGGCAGCGTGGTTACTGCGCAAGGTTTTGCATTTCCAGCGGTAAGCAATAGGCAATAAGCAATAAGCAAGGGCCAAAAAACAGCAAATTGCCAATTCTGGCTTTCTCCATCTTGTCCGATTTCGCGCGCTTTTCGCTTACTGCCTATTGCTTATTGCTTATCGCCATTCATTCGTATCTCAGCGCCTCTGCAGGCAAAATCCTCGCCGCCGACCACGACGGATACACCGTCGCCAGCAGAGATACTGCAATTGCTGTGCCAGCAACGATCACCCCATGCACGATTTTCGGGGCAAAAGGAACGTAGTCGATGGAATAAACCTCGGCCGAAAGCGAAATCCAGTGATAGTGGCCTCCCGCCCAGGACAGCACGTAGCCAACAACCAGGCCAATCGCGGTTCCAACTACCCCGATCAGCAGCCCCTGATAGACAAAAATGCGCCGAATCTGCGCTTTTCGGGTGCCCATTGACATCAGCACCGCGATGTCTTTGGTCTTTTCCATGACCATCATCGTCAGCGATATCAGAATATTCAGCGCCGCAACAAACACAATCAGGCCAATCGTGATAAACGTAACTACCCCTTCGAGTCGCAATGCCCGGAACAATGGCCGATTTTGCTCCTGCCAATTCGTGCTCATGAAGCCTTTACCCGCAGCATTCTCAATCTCAGTACCGACTTGGGGGGCTTTGTAGATGTCGTCAATCTTCATCTCGATAATCGAAATTATGTCTCCCAGGCCGAAAAGCGCCTGCGCATCTTCCAGCCGGATGAGCCCCCAGGAGCTGTCGTAATCGTAAAAACCTGACTTGAACAGCCCAACAACGCGGAAACGTTTGTATTTTGGAACCAGTCCATACGGCGTAAGCTCGCCCTGTGGGCTGGTGACCAGCACCACCGATCCCACGGTAGCGCCAAGATCCTCGGCTAAATCGCGGCCCAGCACGATCGGCGGAAACGAATTTTCAGGAGATTCCTGCGCGTTTTGCGCGCCGTTTACGAATCCCTCATCAGCTCTCAAGGCCTCGGCGGAGCCGTAGTTGACCGACTTTAAGAAGTCGCTCACCCGCGATTCATAGCGCGGAATGATGCCTTTCAGCAGCAGTCCACGCGCCCGTGCTCCCCGCGAAACCAGCACTTGCTCGTACAAAGCCGGCGATGCAGCGACTACATGCGGCTCGTGCTGCATTTTTTCCAGCAGCGGACGCCAATCGCGAATGCCATCTCCCTGCGCGCGCTCCAGACTTACGTGCGCAGTGGAGCCCAAAAGCCGGTTTTGCAGGTCCTGCCGAAAGCCATTATTGATCGCTAACGCGATAACCAAAGACGCCACGCCGGCGGCAACACCAATAATTGAGATCGCGGTGACCACTCCAATCACCGCTTGACGGCGCTTTGCCCGCAGATACCGCGCCGCAATGAAGAGCTCAAATGTCACTCAAAGGCAGAATACAACACGAGAACCGGGCTTTCGGCTATCAGCCAGCGGCTTTCGGCGAGAACTTTAGCCGTAAATTCCATCTCGCAAGCCGACCACTACGTCCACCAAGCGCACAAACTCCACTTCGCTAAAGCGCAAATTCCCACCCATTTGGCAGATGTGCCGCCTCTTGCAAAGCGAAATACTTCACCCAGAAGTTCGAAATTGGAGTGATTTCATCATGGCAAGCGCATATACAGAGTGGGACACGCTATCAAATCAATTCGCCGAAGCAGCCGAGAAGGCAGGAAGATCCGTTGTCGCCGTGCAAGGCGGCGCTCGGCTCGCCGCTTCTGGCATCTTGTGGCGCGCGGGAATTGTGATTACCGCCAGTCATATGCTGCGGAGAACAGAAGAAATCACACTAGTAATGTCCCATAAGAGCGAATCTCCCGCCACTTTTGCCGGGCGAGATCCCGGAACGGACCTCGCCATCTTGAAAATCGAAGGCAAATCCGGGTCAGCAAGCATCGAAACCGCGTCCTCAAGCGCATTGCGAGTAGGACAATGGGTGCTCGGAATCGGCCGTTCCGGCCTCGGAGACCTCGCCGCAAGCGCAGGAATCATCGCCCGGCTGGGTTCTGAGTGGCGAACATGGCGCGGAGGACATCTGGATCGCCTCATTCGCCCAGACATTACGCTCTATCCCGGGCAATCGGGCAGCGCATTGGTGGATTCAAGCGGCCGTTTTCTCGGCATGAACACCTCGGCACTGGCACGCGGAGCCGCAATTACCGTTCCCGCAGCCACTATTAATCGCGTGGTGGACGAAATTCTGGCGCACGGACACGTCTTTCGCCCTTATTTAGGCATCGCGATGCAGCCGGTTGAGCTGCCGCAAGCGCTGGTATCCGAGCTGAAGATCAACCCTATCGGCCTGATGGTGATGAACGTGGAGCCCGGAAGCCCCAGCGCGCAAGCCGGAATCATGCTGGGAGACATCATTACCGGCGTGAAAGGCAGCCAGATCAGCGGAGTTGAGCATCTGCAGGCAGCGCTAAGAGAGCTGAAACGCGGCGATTCACTCGATCTAACCTATGTTCGCGGTGGCAAAACCGCGACCGCAAGGGTGAAAGTCGCGGACCGTCCTCAGCGCTGATCACATCCAATGCGGGTGATTCCGGTGATTGAGACTGATCTGTCGATGCATTTGGCAGCGGAAAAGGCCGAGACCAGGCCCATTCTGACGGCGTTCCACGCAGCAAGACCCTCAGTCTTGATCGCCGGAGGCTCGCCGCAAGCGCATTCTCGACTCAAATCGCTGATAAAGAAACTTGATTGGCTGCGCCTGATACCGCTGGAAATGTGTCCGGAAGAGCTGCTTAAGCGCAAAATCGATGCAGAAATCCTGCTAATAAGCGCCGATAAGCTGCCGTTTACGTTGCTCGAAGTGCTCGCGAAGCGCCTTTGCGTGGTCTGTTGCGTCGAGAACATGCCCCGAAGCGCCATCTTCGGGCTACTGCGAGCAGGAATTGCCGGCATAATTCCGCTGAATATTGGCGGCGACGAACTTGAATCCGCCCTGCGCGCCGTCCAGAACGGCCTGCAAGTCGTGCACAAGAGCTTCACCGAAGACACTCACGCGAGCTCCATCCCAGCCGAACATTTAACCGATCGCGAGCAACAGGTGCTGGTCCTCATGGCCGAAGGCCTCTCGAACAAGGAAATCTCAGCCCGCATGTCCATCTCGGAGAACGCAGTAAAATTCCACATCAGTTCCGTTTTGGGAAAACTGGGCGCCTCCTCGCGCACCGAGGCGGTAAGCATAGGGATCCGCAGAGGACTTCTGGCCATCTAAACGCCGACCAGCTTCTTCAAGTATTCCTCGTGTCTAGCATCCGACGAGCGCGGACCAGGAACAACACAGGTCGAAATTGCCCCGGCAGCAGGGGCCGGGAGCGGCTATCTCCCGCTCGGCTGCAACACTTGCGTGCTGGCCTGCAGCTTACGCATACCTTTAATCCAGCGATCATAGTCGTTGGCTTTGCGACGGAAGAACTCTGCGACTTCGGAATGCGGCAGAATCAGGAAGCGTTCTTCCGCCAGGCCTTTGATCACATCGTCTGCTACCCGCTCGGGTTCCACTGCAGTTTCCAGCAGAAATGCGCCGCCGGCGAATTGCGCCTCAAAGAGCATGTTGGTGCGAACTCCCATCGGACATAGCGCAGACACTTTGATGCCCTGATCGCCATGGGTAATCGCGATCCATTCCGCGAATCCCAGCGCGGCATGTTTTGTGACCGAGTAGGGAGCTGAGCCGATTTGCGTGAGCAGTCCGGCTGCCGAGACCGTCTGCAGCAGATATCCTTCGCCGCGAGCCAGCATCGCCGGCAGCACCGCACGCGCGGCGTAGACGTGCGCCATCACGTTCACTTCCCAACTTCTCTGCCAGTCAGAATCCGAGGCTTCGGAGCCTCCGGCAACACCCAAACCGGCGTTCGAGCAGAAGAGATCAATGGCTCCATGCTGCTGGATGACCCGCTGGACCAGCTGTTTGACCGCGGCTTCCTCGGCAACGTCGGTGGGAAGGGCAATTCCGGAGATCTCTTTCGCAACTGCTTCCGCGTCTGCGCTCTTACGATCGGCGACCACAACGGCACGCGCGCCTTCAGCCGCAAAGCGCCGGCACAAGGCACGTCCGATGCCGTTCCCACCGCCCGTGACTACAACCACTTTGTCTCGTATTTGCATGTGCCTCCAAAATCAAACGCAAAAGCTCTATCACGGATTACACGGATGTCACGGATCGCACGGATGAATTTTTATCGGGTGTGATTCTTCGTTTCCGATTGAATGTCGCGGAAGAGACTTTTGTTTCGACGCCCGGAAATGATTTGTCACTCTCCCAGGCTTTATCCGCTGAATCCGTGACATCCGTGCAATCCGTGGTAAGGCAGTTGCTTTTGCTTCTTCCTCCCACCTCAGCTCGCGCTGTGCATAAAAACTCCTTGACTTGGGAATACTACTGTAATAAAAGGCGAACGCTCGTTTTTTGAACAAACATTCATTTTCCGTGCCCAAGATTGCCCAAAACCGCATTCTGGAGAACCAGCGCCGCATCGAGACGGCGGCGCTGGAACTGTTTACGAAACAGGGATTTCACGGGACCAACATCCGCGAAATCGCGGAGCATGCCGAGGTCTCGGTAGGGGCGATTTACACCTACTATCCGACGAAAGAGGCGCTCTATGTGACGCTGGTGCGCAACTACAAGGCGCATATGGAGCAGTTGCGCGACCAGATGTTCAGCAGCCTGGAGGACATCTTCTCCAAAAGCGATCTGAAGAAGTTCACCAGCGAAATTCGCGGATATGTGTATAACCACGCCGAATTCTGGCTGCTGATGTATATCGATGCCATCGAGTTCAAGAACCAGCATTTTGCCGAGTGGTTCCACAACATGCCGGAACAGTTTCGCAGCCGCCTCGGGCCGGTGCTGAGCAAGGCCAAGCGCCAACCGGGTTGGTGCGGACAGGACCCGGCATTCGCGTTTGCGACGATTTATCTGCACGTCATCACCTATTTCCTGATCGAGAAATTGCTGCAGGGCAATCGTCATCTTGGCGTCTCCGACGAGCAGGCGATGGACAAGTTCATTCAACTGCTTTCCGGCGGATTGTGGAGTTCGCACGAAACGCGTTCTTTGAAATCGAGGAGCAATGGCAAGGCACCGGTCGCGCGCAGGAAGATGCCGCGGGTGTTGTCAATGACGTCGTGAAGGACGCAAGACGGGGGGATTGCCGAGGTGGGCGAGAGTCTAAGTTCTTTGAGCTGTCATCCTGAAGCCCGCGCAGCGGGCGAAGGATCTCCTGGGATATTTCGGATGAAATTGGTGTGTGCAAGGCTCCTCAACCAGAATCCGTGGTCGAAGAGTTCCCACTACAAAATGCAACCGAAGCATTTCGCCGAGATCCTTCCTCCTCGCGACTACGTCCGCGATGCGGACATAGTCACTCGTCAGGATGACAGTTTTTGCGTAACGATTGAATGCCGGCCTTAAGGCCGGGCTTTATCAATTCTGGCTGCATAGGGAGTCTTTATGAATTACGGACAGAAGCTGATATCAACCTTTTTCTGGATCTTCTTGAGCGCCACCCTGGCCTTCGCGCAGGGTGTGGGCGCGTCGGGCGACATTCGCGGGACGATCACCGATCCTTCCGGCGCGGTGCTGCCGAATGTGAGCGTGAGCGCGTTGGACGCGCAAACCGGGCTAAAGCGCACCGCCACCACGGACGCCACCGGTCAATTCCGCGTCCCCAACTTGCCGCCCGCGACCTATGATGTCTCCGCCCAGGTTTCCGGATTTGGGACTGAAGTGCGCAAGGGCGTGATCGTCAGCGTCGGCCAAACTACCACCTCCGACTTTCAGCTCAAGGTGGCGCAGGCCTCGACGGAGGTGATCGTCACCGCCGAAGCGCCGGTGATCGACACCACCCAGGGCAAGCAGGCGGACACGATTGAGCAACGTTACATCACCGATTTGCCGATTGACCGTCGCGACTACCTGACTTTCACGCTGCTGCTGCCGGGCGTCACCGATTCCACTCGGCTAGCCGACGATCAGGATTTCCGCGTGAAGCAGACGCCGCAGAGCGGATTGTCGTTCTACGGCAGCAATGGACGCGGCAACAGCGTAACCGTGGATGGCGGCGAAGCTAACGACGATTCCGGCGGCGTTCGATTGACGCTCAGCCAGGATGCGGTGCAGGAATTTCAGGTCAATCGCAGCAACTATTCCGCGGAGCTTGGTGGCGCCAGCGGAGCTTCGATCAACATCGTCTCCAAGAGCGGCGGCAACCAGGTGCATGGCGGCTTGTACGGGTTTTTCCGCAATGACGCGCTGGACGCCCGCAATCCGTTTTCCTTCAGCCAGGCATTGGCGCCAGGACAAACCTTCAATCCGTTGGCTCCCGATTCCGTCGGCCAGCCGGTGAAGGACTCCTTGAGCCGACAGCAGTACGGCGGGACCATTGGCTTTCCTATCAAGAAAGACAAGACATTTGTGTTCGGCGCCTTTGAAGGCCTGCGTCAGGATGCGCAGAACGCTGTGCCGCTGCTGACCAACACGGCCATCTTCCGGCCGGAAGCCGATCCGCAGAACAACCAAGCGGCCATTCTCGGAGGATTGGCCGGACTGGGCGCGGCGACGGTTCCCTGCCTTGCTGCACCTGCTCCGGCGCCTGCGGGAACTTTCATTAATTTGCCGGCAGCAACCTGCGCGTTCGCCCTGCAGAGCATTTTGACGGTGAATCCAAACCCCGGCGCGAATCCCTTTGTGAACCTCTTCAAGAGGGCTTCCGACCCGTTCCTCGTGAATCAACTCGAAAGCAATGGTGGACTGTTCCCCTTCGACACCCGCGAATACCTGACCTCGATTCGGCTGGACCAGCACTTCAATGACGCCAACCTGGTGACGCTCCGCTATAACTTCGCACACGACTTGGAAGAGTCTCCGGACGTGCAATCGCTGGTTGGCTTCTCCCGCGGCAGTTCCATTCACTCGTACTACCACACGCTGGCCGCCGGTTGGTTCCACCAGTTCGGTGTCTCGGCGCAGAATGAATTGCGCGGGCAGTACAACTACACCGACTTCAACGTCATCCCCAACGTTCCCGCCGAACCCGGGCTGGACATTCCCGGCTTTGCCAATTTGGGAACCAACATCTTCCTGCCCAGCCTGACCATCATGCGGCGTCCCGAGGTCAGTGACAACTTCACCCTGATCCACGGGCAGCACACCCTCAAGTTCGGAGGCGAGCAACTGGTGCGCGGCAATCACACCGAGTCGCACACCTTCTTTCCCGGACGCTTTGTCTTCGGTTCCCTGCCCGGCGGGCTGGTCAGTCCCTGCCTGCAGGTACCCGCGGCCTGCGGACTTTCGGCAACCACCAGCCCTGCCACCATCAACGCCCTGCAATCGGCATCGCTGGGACTGCCGCAGTTCTACGAGCAGGGCTTCGGCAATCCGGTCTACAACTATCCGCGCTCGTTCAGCGCCGCATACGCGCAGGACCAATGGCAGGTGAATCCCAAGCTGACCCTGAATTATGGCTTGCGCTACGAATTTGATTCCCAATATGGTGCGCTGTCGAGCGATCCGGACAATATTGCTCCGCGCTTCTCCTTCGCCTACGATCCCTTTAGCAACCACAAGACGGTGATTCGCGGCGGCTTCGGCATCTTCTACTCGCAGGTGTACGGTCAGATTGCCGATGTGGTGCAGACGCTGGGCAACGTCAACGGCAATCGCCAGATCGCGAACCTGCTGGTCCCGCTTACCGGTGATCCGCTGAACCCGGCGGTCAGCTCGGCCGCAATCTATCAAACGCTATTCGCCCAGGGACTGATCCAGTGCACCACGCCGGCGGCCGGCAACGCGGCTTGCATCACCCCGGCGAACCTGGCGCCCTTTGGCATCAGCGTGGCCAATACCGGTCCGCTGCCGCCGTTGACTGTGCTCTTCAGCGGTCAACCCAATTACCAAAATCCCTATTCGGAACAGGCATCGTTTGGAATTGAAAACGAGATTTCTCCCGGATTTTCCGTTTCTCTCAATTTCATCTATTCGCACACTCTGCGGCTGCCGGTTGCGATCGACACCAATGCCCTGCCTGCCCCATTTGTGACCACGAGGTTGGCGAATGGACAGACAGTCACGTATCGTGACTGGAATTCCAGCCCGCTGCAAGACCCGCTGGGTATCGCTCCCTGCCAGGGAGCGGCGATTCTCGGCTGCTTTGTAAACCCGTTGATTCTCCAGTCCGACCAATACAGTTCGAAAGCGTCCGCGCTGTACGAGGGCGGCATTATCGAAGTCAAGAAGCGCTTCAGCGATCACTTTACGCTGATGGGCAACTACACCTACAGCAAGGCTTTCGACACTTCGACAGATTTCAACAGCGACTTTGGTCCGGTGGACAATACCAATCTCGCGCAGGAGCGTGCGTTGTCGGATTTCGACCAGAGGCACAAAGTGGTGGTCGCGGCGGTGCTGGCCAGTCCGTCGGAAAATCGCTTCCTCACCGGCTTCCAGCTCTCGCCCATCATTCGCTACAACAGTGGTCACCCGTTCAATCTGCTGGCAGGCGGAACCGATGTGAACGGCGATCGCCACTCGACCAACGATCGCGCCATCGGCGCTCCGCGCAACAGCGGTATGGGACCTGACTACACCACGTTCGATCTGCGCCTGACGCGCGCCTTCAAAATCACCGAAGGCAGCAACGTGCAGTTGATCGCGGAGGGATTCAACATCACCAACCGCACGAACTACGGCACGGTGAACAACGAAGTCGGGCCGGCATTCGGCTTCCAGCCGGGATTTACCACCTTCAACGTGCAAGGAACCAACCGGCTGTCGCCCAGCCAGCCTCTGGGCTTCACATCAGCGTTTCAGAAACGCGAGATCCAGTTGGGCATAAGGTTCAGTTTCTGAAGTTCGATTTCACCACGGAGGCACGGAGGACACGGAGCACAACTTTAGGATGTTCCAATTGTCATCCCGAGGCGAAGCGAAGGATCTGCTTCTTGGACCGAACAGCAGATCCCTCCGTCCGGCCCGGCGGACTTCGGGATGACAACTTCCACAACACAATCGTTTCTCCGTGCTCTCCGTGCCTCCGTGGTGAACAAGCTTTTTCGGGCTCCACATGAGGAGAAAGGTATGCATAGAATCGCCAAAGCCCATTCCCTTATTGGGATTATCGCTCTGCTGCTGTTGTCCATCTCCACGGCCGTCGCGCAGATCACTACTCACACCGGTACGCTTGCCGACGGCGCGACCTTCCTGATTGAAGTTCCGGCAAACTGGAACGGGGCGCTGTTTCTGTACAGTCATGGCTACGTGACACCGGGCAGCCCGAACCCTGCTGTCGATGTCGGCGATTCGGCTACGCGTCTGTTTATGCTGTCAAGCGGATTTGCGCTGGCAGGATCCTCGTACGCCCACACTGGATGGGCCATTCAAGAAGCGCTGCCGGACCAGATCGCAGTGCTCGATCAGTTCAATACGCTGGTCGGACATCCGCTGGCCACGATCGCCTGGGGACACTCGCTCGGTGGCATCATTACTGCCGGCCTGATGCAGCGCTTCCCGGAACGCTTTGATGCGGCTCTTCCCATGTGCGGAGTTCTCTCCGGCGGCGTTGCCACGTGGAACACGGCGCTGGACGGAGAGTTCGCCTTCAAGACCTTGCTGGGTGCAAACACACCGTTGCAGGTGGTCAACATCGCCAATCCGACGGCGAATTTCCAGCTTTCGGAGTTTCTGCTTTCCCAGGCGCAGGCCACACCGCAAGGACGCGCGCGCCTCGCGCTTGTAGCCGCCCTGAGCGATGTCCCGGGATGGTTTATTCCGACATCTCCCGAGCCCGCCGCGAACGATTTCGCTTCGCAAGAGGCCAACCAGTTTCTCTGGGACCAGCAAGTTGATTTCCCGTTCATCTTCGCTTTTCGCGCTGAGTTGGAAGCGCGCGCCGGCGGCAATGCCTCATCGAATACCGGCGTCAATTATCGGAAACAGCTGGAGCACTCGGTGGATCGCGAAGAAGTTCGAGCGCTGTACGAGGCCGCGAACCTCGATCTCGATGCCGATCTCGATGCGCTGGAAGATGCGCCGCGTATCCAGGCCGACGAAGATGCGCGCGAATATCTCGAGCACAACCTGATCTTCAATGGGCAGATCCATATTCCGGTTCTCACTCTGCACACCAAGGGAGACGGTCTGGTTGTGGTCGAAAACGAATCGGCATACAAAGACGTGGTCGACGAAGGCGGCAATGCCCGGTTCCTGCGGCAAACCTACGTGGCTCGCGCCGGCCATTGCGCTTTCACTCCGGCAGAGACCATCGCGGCAGTAGAAACCTTGCTGACTCGGCTGGTCACCGGCAAATGGCCGCACGATCTGGATGCCGACGACCTGAACGCTGCAGCCTCGGCACTCGGGCCGAACTTCAACATCTTCGCTACCTCGCAGGGAATCGTTCCCACTGCTCCGGCTTTCATCAACTTCAAACCCGCGCAGTATTTGCGGGAGTTCGATGCGGTGGATCACCATTTGGTTAGCACGAAGGACACGAGGTGAACCCCTCAAGGTCACGGAGATTTGTAATTATGTTTTCTCCGTGACCTTGAGGTTTTGCCTTTGTGACCTCCGTGTTAACCCCGGCGCACTTAAATGAATATTCCTCTCACCCCACTGCGCTGCCTCCGCTACGCTGAGCAGCAGTTTCCACAACGCACCGCAATCGTCTGCGGCAGCGAACGGTTCACCTACGCGCAGTTCGCGGACCGTGCCGCACGCCTCGGCGGCGCGCTGCTGCAGCTCGGGATCGGGCCCGGAGATCGCGTTGCCTTTCTCAGCAAGAACTGCCATCGCTTGCTCGAAGCTTATTTTGGAGTTCTCGAAGCGGGAGCGGTGCTGCTGCCCTTGAATTTTCGCCTGGCTGCGCAGGAGCTCGCTTTCATCCTGAATGATTCCGAAGCGCGCATCCTTTTTTTCGAGAAGGAATTTCTTCCCTTTGTCGAACAGTTTCGTCGCAGCGTTCCTTCCGTCGAACGATTCGTCTCGCTCGATTCCCTTCCCCAGGCGGATTGGATGACTCCTCACCACTACGACCAGTTGCTGTCTGCGGCCAAGCCGCATCAGGCCGACATCATGCAGATCGATGAAGACTCGCTCGCGGAACTCTTCTATACCAGCGGAACCAGCGCCGAACCGAAAGGCGTGATGCTGAGCCATCGCAACATTTATTTGCATGCGCTGAGTAGCTCCATGGTCTCCGATCCTCGAATCGAGCACGTCATCCTGCACACCATCCCTCTTTTCCATGCGAATGGCTGGGGCGCTGCGCATACGGTCACGATGCTCGGCGGCAAACACGTGATTCTGCGGCTCTGGGATTGCAGCGAGATCTTCCGCCTCATCCAGCAGGAGCGGGTCACCCATTTTGGGATTGTTCCCACCATGGCAGTCGCAATCGTGAACTCCCCGGAACGCCCGAAATATGACCTGAGCAGCCTGGACCGCATCAGCATCGGCGGCTCGGCATCGTCTCCCGCGCTGGTGAAGGAGATCGAGGAGAAACTGGGATGCACCTGCTATTCCGGGTACGGGCTGACGGAAACCTCTCCGGTGCTCTCCGTCTCATTGAGCAAGCCGGGAGCGGAGTGGCAGGGCGAGCAACGCTGGAATGGACAGGCGATGACCGGATACGCGATTCCCGGAGTGGAACTGCGGGTAGTCGATGCCGAAGAGCGTGACGTGCCCCACGACGGCGCGTCCATCGGCGAAGTAGTGGCTCGCGGCGACGGTGTGATGCAGGGATACTGGAAGCAGCCCGCGGCCACCGCGCAAGCGATGCGCGGCGGCTGGTTTCACACCGGCGACATGGCCACCATGGACGAGGACGGCTATATTCTGGTCGTCGACCGCAAGAAGGACATCATCATCAGCGGCGGCGAAAACATATCATCGCTTGAAATCGAGAAGGCCTTGTCCGCGCACCCCGCAGTGTATGAGACGGCAGTGGTCCCGGTGCCAGACACCAAATGGGGTGAGGTTCCGAAAGCGCTGGTGGTGTTGAGGCCGGGAGCAAGCGCTTCCGAGGAGCAACTGTTGGAATTTTGCCGAGGACGCATCGCCCATTACAAATGCCCGCGATCGGTTGAATTCCTGGCATCGCTTCCTAAAACGGGAACCGGCAAGATACTCAAGAAAGATTTGCGCAAACAGTACTGGGGGCAGGGCACACTAATGCCGTTGTCATCCTGAGCGAGGGCGAACGCCCGGGTCGAAGGACCCCGGCACTCTCGCAGAGTGGTAGTTACTGATTGATCTCGAGAATGGAACACCAATACTGGGCATACATCATGTCGAGTCTGAGCGGCACGTTGTACATCCGTGTGACCAGCGATCTGGAGCTGCGAGTATGGGAGCACAAAACTGGTGCCTTCGAGGGCTTTTCAAAAAAATACTCGTGCACGCGTTTGGTCTATCGAGAGGAGTTTGACAGCGTATTCCGGGCGATCAGCCGGGAAAAACAGTTGAAGGGCTGGAGAAGATCGAAAAAAGTCGCGCTGATTGAGCGGCAGAATCCGCGATGGGAGGATCTGTATTCGCACATGGACAAACAGATTGCCGCATCGGGAGAATTCCTGCGGCAGGATCGGGCATCAGCAGCGTTGGGGTCCTTCGACTCGGGCGTTCGCCCTCGCTCAGGATGACATTCTTTGGATTCCACCCTTCATCTAGAGAGAACCTGTATGAACGACTCAGTCCACCTCCAGAACCACAACGAAATCGCCGTCATCACAATCGACAACCCACCCGTAAACGCCTTGAGTCCTGCGGTGATCGAAGGGCTGCTCGCGGCATTTGCGCAAAGCGAAGCCGATGACACAGTGAACGCCATCGTGCTCACCGGAGCGGGAAAGACGTTCATCGCCGGCGCTGACATTCGTGAATTCGGCAAGATTGTTTCTGGCCAGTCACGCGGAAGAGCATTGCTCGATTTAATTGATCGCGTCGAGAACTGTCGCAAGCCCGTGATCATGGCCATTCACGGAACTGCGTTTGGCGGCGGATTGGAGCTGGCAATGGCTGGTCATTACCGGCTGGCCGATCCAGGCGCGCAGGTCGGGCAACCGGAGGTCAAGCTCGGTCTGATCCCTGGCGCCGGCGGCACGCAACGTTTGCCGCGGCTGGCGGGTGTCGCCAAAGCAGTGGAGATGTGCGCCGAAGGCAATCCGGTGAAAGCTGAAGACGCGGCGAGGCTGGGCATTCTTGATGGAATGGTTCGAGGAGATCTGGTGGCGGAAGCGATCACCTTCGCGCGTGAGGTCGCAGGTAAATCCATTCCCAAAACGCGAGAGAGAACTGAGAAGCTTGGAGACGCATCGCAGAATGCCGCGATCTTCGCCGCTGCGCGCGAGACCGCTCGCAAAAAGCAGCGCAACCTGATCGCTCCTCTGGCCGCGATCGATGCCGTTGAAGCTGCCACCCAGCTGCCGTTCGACGAAGGCATTGCTTTGGAACGAAGGCTTTTCAACGAGTGCCTTTTTTCCGACCAGTCCAAGGCGCTGATCCATGTCTTCTTCGGCGAGCGCGAAGTCGCCAGAGTTCCGGACATTCCTAAGGAAACACCAACCCTCCCGGTGAATACCGCCGCGGTGGTGGGAGCTGGAACGATGGGCAGCGGCATCGCCATGGTTTTCGCCAATGCCGGCATTCCCGTTTTGGTCAAAGAGACCGAGCAGGCGGCGCTTGATCGCGGTCTCGCGACGATCCAGAAGAACTATGCAAACTCGGTGAAGCGCGGCCGCTTCACTCAGCAGTTTGCAGATGAGCGCATGCAGCTGATCACGCCAACGCTCAGTTATGACGGGTTCTCGCAGATTGACATGGTCATCGAAGCCGTCTTCGAAGGGATGGCGCTGAAGAAGCAAGTCTTTGCCGAACTCGATCGAATGTGCAAGCCGGGCGCAATTCTCGCCAGCAATACCTCCACCTTGAATGTTGACGAAATCGCCGCCTCTACTTCGCGTCCTGAGTCCGTAATTGGGACCCATTTCTTCAGCCCGGCCAACGTGATGCGGCTGCTGGAAATTGTGCGCGGGCGCGCCAGCAGCAAAGAAGTGGTTGCCACCTGCATGCAGTTGGCCAAGAAGTTGGGAAAAGTCGGAGTGCTGGTCGGCAACTGTCGCGGCTTCGTCGGCAACCGCATGTTCCATCCTTACATTCGTGAAGCGACATTCCTGGTGGAAGAAGGAGCCAGTGTAGAAGCTGTCGACAAGGCGCTTTACGATTTCGGGATGGCCATGGGACCGCTGGCCACAGGCGATCTCGCGGGCCTCGATGTCGGCTGGCGCATTCGCAAGGAATATCGCCATCTGGAGAAGCCGGACGTGCGACAGGCCTTCGCCGCCGATCGCCTTTGCGAGCTCGGACGCTACGGACAGAAGACCGGCGCCGGCTGGTACAAGTACGACGAGAACCGCCGTCCTATTCCGGATCCGGCAGTCGCTGACTTGGTGCGCAGGTGGTCGGCGGAAGCGGGGATTCCTCACCGCGAGATTCCATCGCAGGAGATTGTGGAGCGGTGCATCTACGCGCTGGTGAACGAAGGGGCTCGCATCCTGGAAGAGGGCTACGCATTGCGCGCGGTGGACATCGACATCATCTACATCAATGGATACGGCTTCCCCGCTTACCGGGGTGGTCCAATGTGGTACGCCGACACCGTCGGACTGCGCCGCGTTTACGATCGTATCTGCGAGTTTGAGCGGCAGCACGGCGAGCTTTGGACGCCCGCGCCGCTGCTGAAAAAGCTGGCTGAATCCAACAGGACTTTCGCCAGCTTCATTCGCGAGCCCGGCGCCACTGCCGCGTGAAAGGACAGACATGATGGCAAAAAGCCGCGAATTCCGGCTGGCCTCTCGCCCCAAGGGCTGGCCCACGCTGGAGAACTTCGCCTTGGGTGAGATCGAGCTTCCTGCGGTCGCCGAGGGGCAAGTGCTGGTCCGCAATCTCTTCATGTCTGTCGACCCTTACATGCGGGGCAGAATGAACGACATGAAGTCCTATGTGCCCCCGTTTCAAATTGGGAAGGCGATGGAGGCCGGCGCAGTGGGAGAAGTCATGGAATCGCGCGCCAGCGGGCTACAGCGCGGGGACGTGGTTACTTCCATGCTCGGTTGGCGTGATTGCTTCGTCGCTGAAGCGCGGGCACTGCAGCGCGTGGACTCAAAGATCCAGCCGCTGTCGGTTTATCTGGGACTTCTCGGCATGCCCGGTCTTAGCGCCTGGGTCGGCCTGAATCTGGTCGACGTAAAGGCAGGCGATCGCGTCTTCATCTCCGGCGCGGCCGGGGCGGTGGGCAGCGTCGCTGGACAGTTGGCAAAGCTGCGCGGATGCCGCGTGATCGGCAGTGCCGGGTCACTAGCCAAGATCCATTGGCTTGTTGACGATCTCGGCTTCGACGCTGCTTTCAATTACAAGGACGGGCCTGTATATCCGCAGTTGAAGAAAGCGGCGCCGGACGGAATTGATGTGTATTTCGACAACGTCGGCGGCGAACATCTGGAGGCGGCATTGTCCGCGATGAACGTGAATGGACGCATCATCGCCTGTGGCGGAATCTCCGGATACAACGAGGAGACGCAGCCGCCCGGGCCTCGCAACATGATGGCTTTCGTCTCCAAACGGCTTACGTTGAAAGGCTTCATCGTGAGGGATTGGGGGAGCAGCATACCGGAATTCCAGAAGGAAGTCGTCCCGCTTTGGTCCTCGGGCAAGCTGAAGATGAGAGAAACGATAGTCGAAGGTCTGGAAAACGCGCCGCAGGCGTTTCTGGACATGCTGCACGGCGCCAATATCGGCAAGATGATTGTGAAGCTGGCGTGATTTCCGCTTCTGCCCATTCCGATACTGCCGCTGTCCGCCAAGGCGAAGAACTGAACGCGGCAATTCTGGGCGAGTATCTGCGCGGCAAAGTTGAGGGCATCACACACCCGATTTCGATCGAGCAGTTCCCCGGAGGACATTCGAATCTTACCTACCTGCTGCAAAGCGGCGACAAAGAGTTTGTGCTGCGACGCGGTCCGCTTGGTCCGGTCGCGCCCAAAGCTCACGACATGTCGCGCGAATTTCATGTGCTGCAAGCCATACATCCGCACTTTCCCGAAGCTCCGGATGTGTATCACCTGTGTGAGGACGTGTCCGTCATCGGGTCGGTCTTCTACCTGATGGAGCGACGCCGTGGAAGCATTTTGCGCGAACGAATCCCACCCGAGATTGAGGCGATTCGAAATCATGCGCAGATCGTCAGTGAGGCTTTCATCGATTGCCTTGCCCGCCTGCATGCCATCGACATTGTCGCCACCAGCTTGATTTCTCTGGGAAAGCCGGAAGGCTTCCTGGAACGGCAAGTGCGCGGCTGGGGCGAGCGCTGGCGCCGGGCGCAAATCGAAGAGGAACCGGAGATGGACCGCGTGATTGCGTGGCTCACAACGCGAATGCCAAAGTCCACAGCTTCCACCATCGTCCACAACGACTACAAGCTGGACAACGTGATGTTCCGAAACGGGTCTGCTGAGAAGATTGAAGCGGTACTCGATTGGGAGATGAGTGCCATCGGCGATCCCTTGGTAGATGTTGGCCTCACGCTTTGCTACTGGTGTTGGTTGAGCGCTTCTGAACTGCGCGCTGCGGCGCTTCCCGCATTCACTGCCGGGCCAGGATGGTATGACCGCAGTCGTTTCCTCGAGCGTTACGCCGCGCGCACCGGACGCGATATATCGCAGAGCGCCTATTACGAGGTGCTGGGAATTTTCAAGCTGGCGGTGGTCCTGCAGCAAATCTTTTACCGCTATCATCGCGGACAGACTTCAGACTGCCGTTTTCGCGACTTCGACAAGCGCGTGCATGGTCTGATTCGGCTGGCCGCTTCCCTGCTGGAGAAGCAAGGTTGAGCGACATCTATCTCGTGCGCCACGGACAGGCGGGGACCCGCGATGCCTACGACACGCTTTCCGAGCTTGGACGACAGCAGTCCCGGTTGCTGGGCGAATATTTTGCCGCTCAGGGAATCCGCTTCTCGCACGCATATTCCGGGGCCATGCATCGGCAGCGCGAAACCGCCGCGGAGGTGCGTGCCGCTTGTATCAGATTGCAACATGGGTTTCCCAATATTGAAATTGAAGAACGCTGGAACGAGTTCAACCTGGACCATATCTATCGCGAGCTCGCTCCGGTGCTTTGCGCAGAAGATGCCGAATTCCGCGCTCAATATGAATCGATGCGCGAGGAAGTACGCGCCACGCGTGGCCAAGATTCGGGCGTCCATCGCCGGTGGTTGCCTTGCGACACTACGCTCGTGAATACCTGGATTTCGGGCCGGCATCCATATTCGGGCGAGAGTTGGAGCAGTTTTTGTGCTCGCGTCGGAAGCTGCCGCGAGCGCATGAATGGCAGCGAACCCGCCGCCGGTAATATTGTTGTCTTCACCTCGGCAGCGCCAATCGGAATCTGGGCGGGAATGGCGCTCGACATTGCCGACAGTCGCGTTCTGCGGCTGGCTGGCGTGCTGCACAACGCCTCGTACACGATCATGCGCCTGCGCGGAACGGAGCTGCGATTGTTCAGCTTCAATGCTGTACCGCACTTGAACGCCCCCGAACTGCGCACGCATCGCTGAGAGCGACTATGGACTTCGAACCTTCGCGCAAAACCGTCGAGCTGCAAGAGCGCTTGGCCGCGTTCATGGACGAGCATGTTTATCCCAATGAGCAGCGCTTTGAGGAAGAAATCAAAGGCGAGCGCTGGCGGCATTCGTCGTTGCTGGAAGAACTCAAAAGCAAAGCCCGCGCCGCCGGGCTGTGGAACCTGTTCCTGCCGACCGACGATCAGGGAGCCGGCCTTAGCAATCTCGAGTACGCGCCGCTGTGCGAGATCATGGGGCGCAGCGCCATCGCTCCTGAGATCTTCAACTGCTCCGCTCCCGATACGGGAAACATGGAGGTGCTCGCCCGTTATGGCACTGCCGAGCAGAAGGAGCGCTGGCTAAAGCCATTGCTGGCTGGCGAAATCCGCTCCTGCTTCGCCATGACCGAGCCCGCAGTCGCCTCGTCTGATGCGACCAACATCGAGGCGAGTATTCGTCGCCAAGGCGGGGAATATGTCGTCAACGGACGCAAGTGGTGGGCCTCCGGCGCGGGCGATCCGCGCTGCAAGCTCGCCATCTTCATGGGTAAGACCGATCCGGCGGCGCCGAAACACAAACAGCAGTCCATGATTCTTGTTCCCATGGATGCGCCCGGAGTAAAGATTGAGCGCCTGCTCACCGTCTTCGGCTACGATCACGCTCCGCATGGCCACGGCGAGATTGCCTTCAACAACGTGCGCGTGCCCGTGGCCAACATTCTGCTCGGCGAAGGACGCGGCTTCGAGATCGCGCAAGGGCGTCTCGGTCCAGGACGGATCCATCATTGCATGCGGTGTATCGGCCTCGCCGAGCGGGCGCTGGAAATCATGTGCCGGCGCGTACGCTCGCGGGTAGCTTTTGGTAAACCGCTCGCGGAACAGGGCACGATTCGCGCCGACATCGCGCAGTCGCGAATCGAAATCGAGCAAGCCCGGCTGCTTACGCTGAAGGCGGCCTGGATGATGGACACTGCGGGAAACAAAGCTGCCCGGGCCGAGATCGCAATGATCAAAGTGGTCGCCCCGCAAATGACGCTGCGCGTCCTCGATCGGGCAATTCAGGCGCACGGCGGAATGGGGGTTTCGCAAGACACGTTTCTTGCCTCTGCCTGGGCAGGGGTGCGCACGTTGCGCATCGCGGATGGTCCAGACGAGGTGCACACGGAAGCGATTGCGAAATACGAATTGGAGAAGTGAAAGCGCCCTTGGGGCATCAATCGATCGCTTCCAGCTTTTCGGCAATTTCCAGCAGCTTGGTAACGGTGTTCCAGTTGCGCGCTGTGCCGACGGTTTTCAGGATTCGTTCCACCGACGTCCACAAAAGCTTGGGACGTCCCATCCCATTGGGGTAATAGATGTAGGCTTCGCGCCCAAGAATGTGCATCTCCTCAGGAGCGGCTTTGATCTCGAGCGCTTTCTTGCGTTCTTCCGCGCCAGGATGAGTGGCAAGAAATGTGACCAGCAGCTTATTCGGCTCAATTCCGCGACGCGCGGCAAACGGGTTCCTGGCAACCGTCTCGCGCATCTCGGCGGTGCTCCGCAGGATAATTTCAGGCGCAAAGCCAAAGCCGCTTTTTATCTTCTTCTGAATGCGATCCCGCAGCCGATCCAGGTCTCGCTCCTCGGTTCGAAACACCACGTTCCCGCTCTGGACGTAGGTCTGCACGTCCTGCAGCTTCAGAGAAGCATAAAGCTCCCGCAGAGATTCCATAGGCAGCTTATTGTGGCCACCAACATTTACCGCGCGCAGCATGGAGATGATCACGTTCATGCGATTAATCGACCTCGGGACTTTGGCGAAATCCTATCAGGCTGATAAGATAAATCTGCGGGGTGGAGCAGCCTGGTAGCTCGTTGGGCTCATAACCCAAAGGTCGGTGGTTCAAATCCACCCCCCGCAACCAAGGGAATCATAAAGATACGGCCACTCGCGATCAGTGGCCGTTTCATTTTGTGCGTGTTCCAATTTAATCGGGCAGTTTGACCGCTGCGTGCAGGGTTTCAAGATCAGGTTTGTAATAGCGACGCTGCACCTCTGAGACATGACCAAAGAGCATTTTCGCGGAGTGGATTGATACTTGTCCGGTGCTGAGCGTCTGAGTTATCGCCGTAACTCTAGCGCACATCCAAAAGGGAGCAGCGAATTACGGTATCCGTTCGAGAGATTCACCGTCCGAAAAGGTGAGCTTATCGAGGAACGCATCATTATTTTGTCCCATCCCATCGTAGGCGAAAAAGGCAGCGACTGGAGCGGAAAGATTGTGTTTGTTGATCCTCCGGGAGACAGTACACGAGTAAAGAAAACAGATTTCAATGGGGCGGTCCTCGTGTAAATGCGAAGCAGTAGTGTCCGTCTTTTTGTCTGTGAACCCAGCACACAAGGCCAGGTTGGAACGTTTGTTATACGCTACGCAATTCTTAGGCCTGATAGATGCGAGTCAGTTCGCAAACTTTGGCGGGGGCATCGAACAGAATCTGGAAATGCTCAAAAAAACCATTTATTCCGAGCAGTCCGGCGACCGGAAGCTTTTCCTTGAAGCCCGCCGTAATTGTGACGGGACCGCCTGGAATGTACAGCATCACGTCATGCAGGTAAGAGTCTTCGCTCCCTCCGATACCTGTAGTGACTTCGACTTTGCATGCATCTCTCTGGATTCCCAAAAACTCAGCAATTGACCAATCGAAGAGACACCGCATTGCTCCCGAGTCGATGATCCCCTCGAACCGTTTCGTGCGCGGTGAATTCGGACTCGTAAGCGCCAGTTGCACGTTGAGTTTTACCGAATATGCGTATGCGCCGAATTGATCTGGATACACCGAATATGGGACTTTGATCGGCTTCAACGTTCGGCGCTTAAGACGGATAGCGGTGCCCATTGTTTGGGCGTCTTAAGAATGATGGGATCGGAACAACCGGCAGCATCGCTCTTCTCTGCTGCCTCCGCGTAAGATTCTCCGGTAGCGACGATTGCGGTCTCATCTTCTGACAGTGCAACCCAGCTATCGAGTGGAGCTTTTCGGAGAGCGTTCAAACGGGCTTCAGCCTGGGGCGACATATTGCTTTACCTGGTTACAATGTTAGACGCTTGAGACTACATGCTGGTTTCAGCCGGCGTCAAGATTACTTCATTTCGCCGAACTGTGATTATCCTTTGTCATCAATAGGTTAACACGTGGCTGTTTTGAGGTTCGCTCCAGGCGGCCTTTTTTAAGTGCCAGATTTCTCACTCGCGACTGATTCGCTCCCACAGCATTCGCGCCAGCCGGATTGAATCGGAAACCGCAGACATAATCTTTGGCGAGGGTCTCACTTCTTCATGTGCCGTGCGGACTGCGCAGATGATCGCGGCGGCAACCAGGATTGCGGTCTTTTCCTTCCCGTCCGGCACAACGAAGAGCATAGGGGAAGGAATGGCGAAAGGTCAACGACAGCGCAAACATCAAGAAGTTCCGTGCGTGGCCAGCTCCTGAGCAGAGCCAAAACCAGCCAGGAGACCGCCGAGCACCCCTTCATCAAGTTCTGAAGATGGTTACCCGGCGAATTGCCTGTCCATTTCCGAAAGGCCTGACTGGGCTTATTGGATCGCCATATTCTCGGGTAGTAACCCGACCGGCACGGTCGCGACCACAGTATTGCTCGCCGTACCGATCACGGACAGTGACTTAGCGCCACTGTTCGCAACATAGACGCTGGCCCCGTCCGGTGTGACAGCAACCTTCAGGGGGACGAATCCGACCGGAATCGTTGCAGTCACTGTGTTCGTGGCCGTATTGATTACGGAAACGGAATTGGACCTGGCATTGGCCACGTAGATTTGCGATCCGTCTGGAGTGATGGCGAGGCTCACGGGATTACCACCCACGGTGACATTCTTGACGACGGTCAGAGAGCCGGTGTCAATCACTGATACGGTGTTCGACCCTGCGTTCGTCACGTAAGCCATGGACCTGCTCGGGGAAACGGCGACGCTGACTGGGTTCGGTCCCACGGCGATAGTTGCCGTAACGGAATTGCTGCTGGTGTCGAGGACTGAAACTGTATTGGAACCAGCATTAGTGATGTAGGCATTCGCGATCGGCGATGGCTCGTTCGGAAATGAAGCAGTTGCACAGGGGCCCCCCGTGCAGCTTTCCCATGCTGTGCCTGTGAATAAGTTCTGCACAACAATGAGACCCCAATTGTTGCCATCCTGCGTCACGGGGACAGGGACGTCACCGGTCTCGAAACCATCAAAGCGGGCCACAAAAGTTGGAACTGGCCCAAACGAGAATGAGCAATCAGCGGGAGAAATGACGCCTTGCCCGACTCTTTCGACGACAAGTCCTGTCTCTTCGAGACGCGTAACCATTATGAACACATTCGCGCCGCCCTCAGCACCGTCGGGCTCAACACATAGCTGAGGCTGTGCGACTATACCTTCGACGGTCCAGCAGTGCGTCCCCGGGTCCGACGGATCGCACGCGACTGGGATGGCGGTTACGTTCTTGAACACGTGTTGCGCAGCGACGATATTAACTTGGGCATGACCAAGAGCGCTGCCTAGAGTGAAGACAGCTAACATCAGCCCTACCATTACAGTGGAGTCGAGCAGCGTAGTGAAACCAGCTGCAACGCTTCCCAAAATCTTGCGCTTCAAGCGATTCATAATCTCCTCCAGAGCCAACTGGCTGCCTGCTTTGTCCGCGCCTAATTGAGCCGCTATTCACATAAGCGGAAGATCCGGAGAAACTGGCTCATGAAAAGTAGCCGCGCGGAGGATTTGTTCGCAGTCTGCGCGCCGTTGATCGGGTCAGCTCGTTCTCTTGAAGGAAGATTGATCAGCGCGACAAAGAGCAGCCACTACATCCAGAAGCTCCAGCCGAATCTGGTAGTTGAAAGTATTCGGACTGTGCTTTCTTTATCAGGATCGCCGAACAATGTTTCTCAACACTGAAGGCGTAAAATCCCCGAGTGTGCTTACATATTTTCCAACTGCCGTTTGGGATTGTGGCCGCTGTAAACTCCATTTCTGGATGATCTACATGAATCAGATGAAAAAGCTAGTTGTGTTTGCAACCGTATTGGTTTTTTCCGTGTACGGAACGGCGCAGACAAAGAACAACAAGTCTGCTGTCGGCACTTGGCAGCTGGATTTGACGCACAGCGACTTAGGCGCTGAAGCTGCGCCGAAACAAGTGGTGCTCACCATCTTAAAGGACAACTCAGAAACGCTGTCCTGGCGTACTCAGAGCGTGGATCAAAACGGTAACGTCTTTACGTACTCCTGGAGTGGTCCAACCGATGGCACCACGCATCCGATTGAGACGCAGGATTCCACCCCGATTGGGACGGAGAGCGTCAAGCGAAACGCTGATGGTTCGCTCTCTCGGCACGGCGACATCAAAGATGCTTCATTCGACGCACGTTCCACGGTGTCGGAAGACGGCAATACGATAACCGACGAAATCACTCAGAAATCCAGTGATGGCAGGGAAAATAAGTCCAAGCGAGTGTATCGCCGCGTACCTATCATTAACGGCCGACGATACTGAATTCCCTGACTCAGGCGATGGTGCAGGATGTGATGTAATGAAGCGTTATGATTGCGACAGAGATCACAGAGGACGGATTTACAGTCGTTCCTAACGTGCTGGAGCCGGAGGAAATCTCCAGCCTTCTCGACCGTGTGCAACTCCCCACATTTCATCGCAGTCGCGCCGGTATTCGACACGTGATGTCCAATTCCCATGTAGCCTCCCTGGCTCACGATGCTCGATTGATGACAATTGCCAGGGAGGTTTTCGGCAGCGAACCAGTCCCATTTCGCGCCACACTGTTTGACAAATCCCAGGATGCAAACTGGCTTGTGGTCTGGCACCAGGATACGGCGTTGCCATTACGCTCTAAGAAAGACAGTACAGGCTGGGGGCCGTGGTCGGTGAAGGAAGGCATTAACTACGCCCACGCTCCTACTTATGCCTTAGATCAGGTGGTGGCGCTGCGAGTTCATCTGGACGATTCGACAGTAGAAAATGGCCCTTTACGAGTGATTCCGGGGACGCACAAGCTCGGCGTACTCACCGATGATGAAGTGTCCAAGTTGAGCACTGAGAAAATATCCGTCGATTGCCTCGCAGCGCGAGGGGCCGTGCTGGCGATGCGGCCTCTGCTGATTCACTCATCTTCAAAATCGCAGAGCGAGAGGCTTCATATTGAGTATGCGACATCGACCGTCGTGGGAGACGGGCTTGAACTGGCTATCGCCTGATACGCCAGTTCCACCTGAGGGGCCTAACTTCTCTCGATGAAGCTTGCGGTTAAACTGCCAAATATTTACGCGCTGCAACCTCGCGTAACGACTGCCATGCGCTGCCACAATTCGTTGTGGCAGTCTTAATGGCAGCCTTTGGGCAACTGTAGCCTGCATGTGATATCATTGCTATATGGCGAGCATCTTGATCAGAAAGATGGAGGACTCCACAAAGCGGCGCCTGCGCTTGCGCGCCGCTACAAATGGGCGTTCCATGGAAGAGGAAGCGCGCGCAATTCTCAAGCAGGCGCTGAGCGAAACCAATCCTGCCAAAACAAACCTCTATGATTCCATTCGAAAATATTTTGAGCCGCTGGGCGGAGTAGAGCTTCCGAAACTTCCGCGAGAGCCGATGCGCGAACCGCCAAACTTTTCGAAATGATCGTTCTCGATACAAACGTCTTGTCGGAAGCCATGCGACCGGATCCGGCAAAAACGGTTGCAGAGTGGATGCGACGGAATCCGGTAAGTACCCTATTCACGACAACTATCACACAGGCCGAAATTCTCTATGGAATTCAGCTTCTTCCGCGCGGGAAGCGGAGGACGGCTCTACTCGGCGCATGGCAATCTCTGCAGGAAGAGCTTGAGCCGCGCATCCTGCCATTCGACACAGTGGCAGCCATGGCCTTTCCGGAGATCGCTTTGGCGCGGCGCATCGCAGCACGTCCAACTTCACCCTTCGATGCGCAAATAGCGGCAATCGTCCGTGCCAACGGAGCCACCCTCGCCACGCGGAACATTAATGATTTTGAAGGCTGCGGAATTGCAGTCCTCAATCCATGGGAATGAACTGAGAAGCCAATCCCCTCCTGACCGCCGGCCGGGATTTTATTTTAGGCGGGAATACCGCGGGGCTTTACATTCGAACGGATGAACTGGATGATGTCATCCATCGGCGTGCCTGGGCCGAAAATGCCGGTTACTCCGTGCTGATTGAGCAGGGGGACGTCTTGTGCGGGAATGGTCCCTCCAAGCACCACGAGTACGTCATCCATCTGCTTCTCTTTCATCAGCGACACTACCCTGGGGATGATTGCATTGTGGGCTCCCGAGAGAATTGAAAGGCCGATAACGTCAACGTCCTCTTGCAGAGCGGCGTTGACGATCATCTCTGGAGTCTGCCGCAGGCCGGTGTAGATGACCTCCATGCCGGCGTCGCGCAGGGCGCGGGCAATGACTTTGGCGCCGCGATCGTGCCCGTCGAGCCCGGGCTTGGCTACCAGCACGCGAATCTTCTTGTCGGCAGTGGAGTTCATAGAGAACTGGTGATTATAAATGCAGTTGTCAGTAATCAGTTTTAGTGAACAGTTTTCAGTAATCAGTTGTTAGTCGTCATCACGGCCGAGAAGGATTCAGGACCGCAAGAAACTGAATACTGATAACTGAATACTGACAACTGGTTACTGACAACTGACCACTCACAGCTCCACCGGCACGTCTAGTGAACGCCACATATACCAGCTTGCAACCGAGCAGTAGGGATGCCAGTTCTTCGCCATACGCTTCATGGTGACCGGTTTCGGCATGACCTTCATTCCATACGCTTTTCGCATCGCGTTGCGCACCCCAAAGTCGCCGGTGGGCAGGATGTTCGGGCGGCGCAAGGCAAACATCAGAAACATGTGCGCGGTCCACTCGCCGATACCTTTCACCTGCGTCAGTTCGGCGATGACTTCTTCATCCGACATCCGCGGAAATCGTCCGAATTCGACGACTCCGTCGCGGGTCTTGCGGGCAAGATCGCGGATGTAAGTGAGCTTTTGCTTGGAGAGTCCGAGAGAGCGCATTTGCGCAGGGCGCAGCTTCAGAATCGAATCTGGAGTAATCTCTCCTCCGGCTTTCTTCAGCAGGCGGTCGAAGATCGCGCGCGCGGCCGAACCATGGAGTTGCTGAAAGACGATTGAGCGCACCAGCGCGCGGAAGGTGGGTTCGTGATATTGCATGGCGTAGGCGCCGACACGATCGATGACAGCAGCAAGCACGGGATCAGCCGCGCGCAAATGCGCGAGCGCGGCTTCACCTGAGCCGTCGGCGAAGGCCGGTTTTGGCAAATCGCCACGACAGCCAAACTGGCTGTCGGCTTTCTTTGTTCGGGATCTCACAATGCAATTGTAATCATGAGATGCTCTGGCATGTTTCTTGGAGCAAGGTGTTGAACTTGCCCCGAGCTGGATGGGATTATTTTCCTGGTCAAATCATGAATTAGGGCTAGGGCATTTTCATCGTTGCTGTAAACCACTTTCCAGGGAAGGGCACGCATTCAATGCCTGCCGGAAAGCCGTCAGTCCAATTTTAGCTTCCGGTTTTCAGCGGCTTCAGCCGCGGCTGAAGCCGCTGAAGATAAACAGGGGTGCCCCATCGCCTCTCGTCGGCACGGATAAATCCGTGCCCTTCCCTGAAACGAGCGCGGTGTACACCAACTCTTAAACCGCTGTAGAAGATCCACGGCCAGGGCTGTGGAAAAACACTTGCCCTGCTTTCCTTTCCTGTTCGTTTCCTGTTCCTTTCCTGAGAATTTCTTGAATGGTTTGGAATTCTAGCGACTAAGCCTATTTTCAGCAGCAACTTACGGCTGTTTCAGCAGCTTTCCTGTTTCTTTCCTGTTCCTTTCCTCAGGGGGAAGGCAAAATTTGGGAATTTTGGGCTATTTCAGAGTTTCTGAGGCAACAAGAGGAAAAATCCCTGTATTTTTCCCCTGTTCTCAGGATTCGGGAGCTTGAGGGTAGTCGCCTCAAGCGACGATGGTCATAGGAACAGAGCCAGCCTACATCTCTTCCTCTTCGTGGTGGCTCTCGGCAGTGATCTTGCGCAGGGACAGATGTTCGAGACGCGCCAGCGCAACTCCCAGCGGCGTGACCGACATGAAGGTGACCAGCCACAGCAAGATGCCGCAGCTGGTAGCCAATTCCGGCTGATCGGGGTTCACGTTGAAGAGGTAAAGCAGAAGGTTGATGGTGGCCAGTTGCGATCCGCCGCCGACGAGTGGCAATTGCAGGATGCCTCCGGCGACGCTTCCGGCCATGAGCAGCACGGCATGCACGAACGTCAGAGTCGTCAATTCCGGATCGCTGTAGGCGTGCAGTACCAACCAGTACGCACAGGCGATCAATCCCCATATGACGAGGGAGAGCGCGGCCAACCCGAGAAACGCGAGCGGGCTATGAACTGTGTGAAGTCCTTCACCGAAGGAGCGAATGCGAAAAGCAATGCGGTGGCGAATGTGCGAGGGATGATGACCCGCCTCCAACCGCGTCGCCATCTGTGCCCCGTATTTCCAGATCAGGAAGATCACCAGCCCGCCGAAGCTGACAAGACAGATCAGCAGGATGCCCCCGGTGCGAATGCTTCCAAACTGGGGGAAGGTGCGCAAGGTTTGCGCAAAAAGAAGATCGGCGGCAAGAATAATGGCAACCGAGGAAGTGTCAAAGATGCGCTCCACCGTCCACACGGCAACCTGCGATGCAAATGGCAAACGCGCGCGTTTAGAGATGATGTAAGGCCGGATGAACTCGCCGGGACGGCCCAGTAGAGCGAGTCCTGCAAATCCAATGTATTGCGCTGCCAGTAGCTTAAAGGGACTGATCGCTCGCACCGGTTTCAGGAAAATCGACCAGCGCAATGCGCGCAGTCCGTCGGCCAGGTGAACCACTACGATTGCCGCTAACACCATCCACCAGTTCACCTGCGCGAGTTCCTGGCCGAAGGCGGACCAGGCGAACTTGCGGAATGCGTGAGCCTGCAGATAGACCAGTACCACCAGGACGACAACTACAGCCGAAGTAACGATGAGGCGCTTGCGGTCCACTCGTTTTAGTTGCCGCCGTTGGATGGATTCTGTGCTGATGTGTCCGGTCGAACGGTGTGCTGGGCCATATCGCTCGGCTCATTGCATTTGTGCCAGCGATTGTAAAGCAGGTTTATCCTAAACTCCCGCAAGTACCTCTTCCACAGCGGCGGCAACCCCACAGTCTTCATTGTGTAGGGTGACCCGCCACCCACGTTCCTTGAGATCGTCGCTGGCATTCGCCATGAGCACCGGATAGCCGGCGAACTCCAGCATTTCCACGTCATTGTAATTGTCGCCGATCGCCATCACCTCTGATCGCGCGATGCCCAGATGCTCGGCCCAGCGCGCCACTGCGGAACCCTTCGAGCAGCCATGCTTGAGCACATCAAGGATGCAGAGATCGCGATGATCGTATTGCGTCTTGAGCACGCTGATTTCGTTCGCGAGGGCGCCGTCGCGCAAACGGAGTTCGGCAGGCTGCATGCGCTCGATGGTGCCGCAGAACATCGCTTGCACGGGATCGCACACCAGTGCTGTCGTGATCGGCGCAATTTCCTCGATGTACGTCCGGTTCTTGTCAATCCAGCGCTGGATATTGCTGCCAAGTTCGTCGGCCCGCTCCACCACGATGGCTCCGCGCTCCTCCTTGTCGAAGGTCAGCACGGTGCAACCGCTAAACTCGGACATATGCCGGCAGAGCTTGTGCGCGACGAATTTGGGCAGCATGTCGGCGTGATGCAAGGTCCCGTTGGTAGAGCGGGTAATGGCGCCATTCGAACTGATCAGGCAGAACTCGAAGCCGAGTTGCTCGGCTACCGGCATCGCGAATCGGTGACGACGTCCGGTGACCAGGACCACATGGATTCCCGCCTCGTGTGCGCGGCGAAGAGCTTTGAGATTGGGTTGAGGGATGTCCAGCGTGGAGTCGATGAGGGTGCCATCGATGTCCACCGCTATGAGACGAACGCTAGGCGTCACTAGCTCAATCTTAACATCAGCATGAATGGAGGCTGGTTACGGTATGCTACGCAATTAGATGGGCATCGGTGGATTTTTCGGCTATGGCATCATCCTGCAGGCGATCGCGATCGTGCATTTCATCCGCCGCCGTCCGGATGGTTATTGGCTCTGGATCATCATCCTGGGTGGAGGCCTCGGCGCTATTGTCTACATCTGCTTCGAAGTCATTCCTGAAGCAGGAATGCTGGCGCAAGGTTTCCAGGTCTTCCCTCGTCGCAGCCGAATCCGCCGGCTTCAGGCAGTGGTCATCGACAATCCTTCTGCCGGGAATTATGAGGAGTTGGCCGATCTCTATCTCGAAGACGGCAGGTATGCGCAAGCGAGAGAGTGCTATAGCCGCTCGATCTCCAGCCGAACGGATTCGCCCGATCCCTTCTACCGACGCGCGCTCTGCGAGTTGAAGCTCGGCGATTATCCAGCCGCGGTCGGCGATCTTCAATTCGTCGTAGAAAAAGACGAGAAATACGATTATGGCCGCGCAGCCGGTTTGCTGGCACACGCGCTGGCAAAAACTGGACAGTCCGAGGCAGCGGCAAAACTCTTCGAGTGCGTGGTGCAGACTTCCACGTTCTCTGAGACGCTGGTGAACTATGCCGAATTCCTTAAGTCCCAGGGACGAGATGCGGAGGCGCGGGACTGGGCGCAACGCGTGCTAGCGAAGAAGCGCACTTTGCCTGGATTCCTGAAGCGGCGGGAACGCCCCTGGTTTCGTCGCGCAGCGGCACTGGCAAAATAGCTACGCAGCCTAGAAGCTACGCAGCTTCGAAGCTATGCAAGCCGTTTACTCCACCGGTACATCTTTTCCCTTTCGCTTGCATCTCAACCAGAGTAGCGGGAATCTGATCCTCTGGAAACGAACAGCATGGTCATCAAAGGCGAGAAACATCTGGCGGAAGTGGCAAAAATGCAGGATCCGCTCTCCCGACACCAGCGTTACCGCTACACGCTGCAACGGGAAGGATCAAGCCACGTGATTTATTGGGGGCACGAGCCGACCGAGGAAGCAGCCCTGCAGATGGCGAATATGTATTTGACCGTGCTCGACGAAGCCGTGTCCCTCAAACAGAGCGACGGCTCGAAACCCAAGCGCGTGCAATATATCACTGTGCCAGTGCCACTGAGAGCTTAAGCCCCGAGCAAACACCGAAACTTGAACTCCTCAAACGAGCTTCGCTAATCGGCGGGGCTCCTCCCTTTTCTATAGGTCCTAAAGCCATCTTGAACAGCGTTCGCATATATATTGGAACGAACTCACGACCTTGTGATCGAACCAGGATGATGCAATCTTGACTATCAAAGCTGTGCGCGGTACTCGCGACCTACTGCCGCCTGAAACCGAATCGTGGAACCAGGTGGAGCAAGCCGCTCGCGAGGTGTTCGCGCTGTACAACTTTCACGAAATCCGCACGCCCATTTTGGAAGATACGCAGCTCTTTGCTCGCGGCGTAGGAGAAGCGACCGACATCGTTTTCAAGGAAATGTATACGTTTGAAGATCGGGCGCGGGCACAATCAGAGAAAGCGCAATCGCTGACGCTGCGGCCTGAGAACACAGCCGGGGTCGTGCGCGCATACATTGAGCACAAATTGTGGGAAAGGCCGGGGCTGCAGAAGCTCTATTACATTGGTCCGCAGTTTCGCCGCGAACGTCCGCAAAAGGGCCGTTATCGGCAGTTCTACCAGATTGGAGCCGAGGTCATTGGACCTCCTTCGGCCGGCAGCGAGTCGCCCGCCCGCGATGCTGAGGTGCTGCAAATGCTGGTTTCGTTGCTGCAGCGTGCGGGCATCAAAGATTGGAACCTGCAACTGAATTCTGTCGGATGCGCGAATTGCCGCCCCGCATATAACGAAGCATTGCGTCAGGCGCTTGCCGGAGTAGTCGATCGCATGTGCGTGGATTGCCAGCGGCGCGCGCAGACCAATCCCCTGCGGGTCTTCGACTGCAAAGTTCCGGAGGACCAGCCCACCATTGAGACTCTTCCTCGCATCGGCGAATTTCTCGACGAACCCTGCCGGGAGCATTTCGCCGAAGTGCTGGAAATCTTGCGGGCTACGGGAACCCCCTACACGCTGAATGATCGCCTGGTGCGCGGGCTCGACTACTACACGCGAACCGCTTTTGAATTTACTCAGGGCAGTCTGGGGGCACAAAATGCGATCCTGGGCGGCGGACGCTATGACGGATTGTCGGAGGCAATCGGCGGTCCCAAGGCGCCGGGAATTGGTTTTGCAATTGGGGAAGACCGGTTTGTCATGGCGTTGAGCGCCGGAGAAGCAGTCCCATCCTCTTCAGTTCCACACGCCTACATTGCTCCCTTGGGAGCGAAGATGAATGCTGCGGCCGCGCAACTGGCGCGGGAACTACGCGATCAAAACGTCTCAGTGGAACTCGGTGATGACAGCTTTCGACTAAAGAAGTCATTCGAGACCGCCGAAAAGCTGGGGATCGCGAAGGTGATCATTGTGGGTGAGAACGAAGTCGCGTCTGGCCAGTTCGCAGTCAAAGACCTGAAAAACGGGGAGCAGAAGAGCATGGGCCGCGAGCAGTTGCCGGAAGTTCTCAGAAGACCGGCAAGAACTTCAAGCTCTTCAGTCACTGAAGTATAAAAGCACTTCTCGCCATTTACGCTGACATCGGGGCTGCCGCGCCTGCGTCCAGGGATCGAGCGTGAGAGAGGCCGGTTTGAATGGCATGAACCGTGACCGGCTTTTCGACGCCCCTGACCTGCTCTTCGAGAGCGGGACCGGCAAGAGCTTTCTGGCTGTCGGTCAAGTCGGCAAAGACCTCTGCCGAAACCAGCATCTCCGCGCCCACAGTCTTCGTCAGTTGTTCAATTCGGGAAGCCACATTCACGGCGTCGCCGATGACCGTGTACTCCAGCTTGTACTTTGCCGATCCGATGCTGCCGACCACCACGTCACCGGCGTGGATACCGATGCCGATTCTCAATTCGGGAATTCCCGCAATGACGAATTCGGAGTTAAGCGTGCGCAGGCGACGGCACATCTCCAGGCCAGCCTGGAACGCCGATGCGCATGGGTTCTCCAGCTCGATGGGAGCGCCGAAGACCGCCAGCAGTCCGTCGCCCAGGTACTTGTTCACCGTGCCCCGAGCATGAGCTACGGCTTCCACGGCTTCTTCGAGGAACTGATTCAGCACCGCAAGGATCACTCTGGGCGAGCGCCCGCGACTGAATGCCGTAAATCCGCGCACATCTACGAACAGCACGGCCACATGGCGCACTTCGCTTTCGCCTTTTGCGCCGATCTCAAGCAGCTTGTCCGCCACCTCAGGAGTCATATAGGCGCCGAAGAGGTCGCGGATATGTTGCCGTTCAGCCAATTTTCCCGCCATGGCATTTACGTGTTCGGCAATTTGTCCGAATTCGCTGGTAGCGTGCAACTCGACCCGAGCGCTCAGATTGCCGACCGCCAGCCGATCCAACGCTGATGTCAATTGCCTGGTTTGAAAACTAATCTCATTACCCAGCCGGTACATCAGAAAGATAAAGAAAGCCGCCGCCACGGTGCCGATCACGACCATGTCGATCAGCATGGGGAGATGTTCTTTGAAGTCCGCGAGGCCCTCACTGCGCTTCAGCACAGCGAGAATTACGGCGGCCACTGGAGCGATAGCAAGCAGGGGAAAGAAGATTCGCATCCGCGTGGCCAAAGTAAAGCTGCGTGGATTCGCCGCGGGCTCCCCAGGCTGAGCGGGAATCTCCGAGAGCCGCTCTCCCAAGAGGTTGGCCAGGGTATGACTGTCGCGCTCCACCGCCGTGAATTCATACACGACATGCCCAATTGGAACGATAGTCAAACTGAAGAACCAGAATGCGGCATAATCGTGCCAGTCAAGTTCGAGCTGCATTGGCCGTTTTGCCGCGATGATCAAGCCCGTCATGATGGCCGACGCGATGAGGGCGTGAGGCCCAAAAATGCGAACCAGCACCAGCCACGGTAGATCCAGCAATCGAGCGTAACCGCGCAAAACTGAATTCCTGGAGGCGTTTTCTTCGAGCGCGTCGGCAATGGGCGCCAGAGTTCGCCGCAACAACCAGAGGTCAAGCGGAAGGACGATGGCCAGCGTCAAAGCTCCAAGCGCGAGCACCGCCGGCATTTGCCCGGTGGTGAACGGCATGGTGACAAGATAGAAGCCGGCAGCCGGGATGACGGAAACGGCGGTCCCTAAGAGGAGATGTCGAACACAACGGCGGAAAAAAGCACGAAACACTGGCGTTACGGCAGACATCGGTACCGAGCAGGTTATCAGAACCTAACCCCAAACTGATGAAAAAGAACAGTGTTTTTCCTGATTTCACTGAATGTCTAGGAAGGAGGCCGTAACCCTGGATCGATGGCGGAACCGCTACTGAACTGCAATTACAAGCACAGTCGCGTCATCCTGAAACCGATCGTTGCAGTGCTGGCTGACTGAGCGCATGAGCTGACGCTGAATGTCATCTGCGGATTGTGCGCGATGTGCGACCACTACCTCGCGCAGGCGGTCGGTTCCGAACTCTTGCTCATTGGGACTTTCACTCTCCGTAATGCCATCGGTGAAGAGCACAATGCGATCGCCCGCCTCTAGCCTCAGGTCGGCCTGGTCATACGACCAATCGGCAATGCAGCCCAGCACTCCACCTCCCGTCCTCAATTCCAAAGTGGAACCGTCGGCATGGACCAGCAACGGCGGGTTGTGTCCGGCATTGCTGTAGGTGAACCGTCGTGACTCCGCATCGACTACAGCGAAGAAAAACGAGACGAACTTGCCCACCGGCATGATCTCGCATAAGGACTCGTTCAGCGCAATGCAAAGCTGTTGTGGGTGCACGTCATGGGTGACGATCGAACGCTCCAGCCCGCGCAAACTGGCGGTGAGCAGCGCTCCGGGCACACCTTTGCCGGCAACATCCGCAACAGAAACAGCAAACTTCGAAGAACCCAGGGCGGTGAGATGGCAATAGTCGCCCCCCACATAGCGCATCGACCGCGAATCGCCGCTGATAGTAATTCCATGTTGCGGCGGCAGATTCAGGGAGAGCAGCTTGCGTTGGATCTCAACCGACTGCTCTTCCTCTTCCTGCGCCTCGACCTGAGCTTTGCGGTTCTGTTCCGCGCGAAGGATCAGATCGCGCGTCTTCTGCACCAGTTGTGAGTTGGTCCAGGGCTTCTGGATGAAGTCCGAGGCGCCGCGCCGCAGCGCATCGACGGCCAGTTCGATGGTTCCCCATGCGGTAAGCACCAGCACGGGAACATTCGCGTCCATCTGGCGAATCGCGGAGATCAGATTCAAACCTTCAGTGCCGGAGGTTGTGTCTAAGGTGTAGTTCAAGTCCAAGATCAGCAGATCGAAACGTGCAACTTTGAGCGCCTCGAGTACCGCTGCTGGATGCATCGCCGTCTGCGATTCGAATCCTTCGGATTTGAGGAGGAGCGCAATCGCATGCAAAACATCGGATTGGTCGTCCGCAACCAGGATCCTCTTCGGTTTCGCCAACACTCCTGCGCTTGCACCCACGGCCTTCTCCGACTCAGTTAAGCAGTCCACTTGAACACAAATTCCTTCCGGGTTTTCGTGCCATTGACTTTACCTGGAGACGCGGCATGCCACGTCTTCCGGATTCCTCTGGAACCATCGAGGGGACCGGATATGCGCCCCATCTCTGCCCTCGATCAAAAGCACGTCCGGGGCCATCTGCCGAAACTGTGGCCGCATGCAGGAGACGCTCTCAAATGCTTACTTTGGAGCAACTTACACCCGTGGCAATGTCTGGAAATGGATTCTGGTGTCCGAATGTGGAATCGGGGAAGACGAAACTGAACACTCTAGGAATACGCGGCGGCAGCCAGCGTTCCATCGAGAACACAACGCAACTTTCTTGCCAGCGCTTCCGTGGTAAATGGCTTTTGCAGGAATGCCGCACCGGGGGTGAGAACTCCGTGATGAACGATCGCGTCATCGGCATAACCTGAGACGTACAAGACTTTCATTTCGGGACGGATCTGAAGCAGTCGTTCAGCCAGCTCGCGCCCGCTCATCTGTTCGAGCACGACGTCAGTAAGCAACAAATCGATCTTTCCCGGATGACGTTCACACGCGAGTAACGCCTCGCCGCCATGGCGGGCTTCGATAACGTTGTAACCGTTCCTGTGCAGGACCTGACGAACGAGAGCGCGGACGCCATCCTCATCTTCCACCAGGAGTACCGTTTCGCTTCCCTTAAAAACCAAAGTCGGCGAATGCTCAGGCGCCACGTCCGCGGGAGCATCAATCCGCGGCAAATAGACTTTGAAGGTGGATCCGATGCCAACTTCGCTGTACACCCACACGTATCCGCCGCTCTGCTTGACGATGCCATACACAGTCGAGAGACCAAGACCAGTGCCCTTGCCCACATCTTTGGTGGTGAAGAATGGTTCGAAAATCTTTGACTTCACCTTCTCCGTCATTCCCACGCCGCTGTCGCTCACGGCAATCATCACGTAGGACCCAGGCTTCACCGAAACGTGCTCGCGTGCATATTCGCTGTCGAGATCGACGTTCGCGGTCTCAATGGTGAGCTTTCCGCCTTGCGGCATGGCATCGCGCGCATTGACTGCGAGATTCATGACAACTTGCTCGATCTGCCCCGGATCGGCTTTTACTCGTCCCAGAGAGCCCTCCAACACGGTGAAGAGATCAATGTCTTCTCCCAGCAGCCGGCGCAGGAGTTTATCCATGTTATGGAGAACCGAGTTCAGGTCGATAACCTTGGGCGCAAGCACCTGTTGGCGGCTGAATGCAAGAAGCTGGCGGGTAAGAGATGCCGCACGATCCGCCGCTTTCCTGATCTCGTCCAACTCTGTTCGCAACGGGTGAGCTCCATCGAGTTCGCCCAGCATCAGCTCGCTATACCCCTTGATGACGGTGAGCAGGTTGTTGAAATCGTGCGCAATGCCGCCAGCCAGACGCCCTACCGCTTCCATCTTTTGCGATTGGCGTAGCTGCTCTTCCAGCGTGCGGCGCTCGGTGACATCTTCGGCGACCATCTCGAATCCCAGAGTTTCGCCGCGTTCATTCCTGAACGGTTTTCCGCTGAGCCGGACGGTAATGAGACGACCGTCTTTGCGCTTCCATCGGACCTCTTGCGTCTCAAGCTTCCCATTATGGAAATAGTTCTGGAGGATCTTGCCGCGCTCTTCGCGATCTCCATAAATGTCGCGCGCCATATCCACGGAGATGAGTTCATCCGGCGAGGTATAGCCCAGCATGTTTACTAACGCAGGATTCACATCCAGAAATCGGCCGTCGATGCTGGAACGATACATCCCGTACACCGCGCTTTCCACCAGAGAGCGATGGCGTGCCTCGGAGATTCGCAGCGCTTCCTGCTGTCGCTTGCGCTCGATAGCGACCGCGATGTGCTGCGAAACGTAGGTAAGAATTTCTTTGTCGCGCTCATCGTGGCGAATCGCGGGATCATAGCTTTGCAGCGCAATGACGCCGAAAACGGAATTTCCAGAGCGTAGCGGGGCGCCCAGCCAATCAATACAGTCGGGTCCGATGGGTTCAATGTCGCCGCTCTGTTCGAGCTCGCGAATCTTGCTGAAATCGGCCAATAGCGGTTTACCTGTGCGCAGAATGTATTCCGTAAGGCCTTTTCCCAGAGGCCTTCCCTCCGGCGGATTGGGATCGCTTTCATCAACAAAGTACGGAAATTGCAGGTAATCGCCGCTGCTGTCGAGCAATCCGATATATAGATTTCGCGCGTAGGTCAACTCTCCAACAATCTCGTGCAGCGCGCGATAGAGGTGCTGCAGATCTTCCACGGTATTGGCACAGTCGCTGATTCGATACAGCGCCTGCTGCAATCGCTCCGCGCGTTTGCGCTCGGTCACGTCGAACGCCGTGCACAGAACAGCATGTTGTCCTTCAAACTGGGTAGCACTGGCGCAGAAATCCAGCCAGCGCTCTTCCCCATTCTTAGTCTGAATGCGCATTTCGTAGCGCTCTGACCGGCACTCGCCGCGCAACCGCGCCTCTGCACGGTCGCGCGCCAGTTGACGATCGGAAGGATGCACTAAACGCCAAGGATCAAGCTCAGCCAGTTCTTCGCTGCTGTAGCCACTTATCTCCGCGCAGGCCTGATTGGTGTAGAGAAACCGCTTCCCATCATGAATGTAGATGGCTGTGGTGGCCGTGTCTGCGAGCACGCGAAACTTGCTCTCGCTTTCCACCAGGGCCTGCTCCGTGCGCTTCCGCTCGGTGATGTCGACCAGAGTGCCCTCGATCATGCCTTCTTCCAGCAGACTGGCATTCTCCAGTACCCAGAGCTCGGAACCGTCGCGACGCTTGAGGCGGCTCTCTACGTTGGAAATTGTTTTCAGCCGCTGCAGCAACTGGATGAAGCGCTGCCGGTCGCCGGGCTCGAAATAACAATCGAACTCTGTGAGTCGCAGCAGCTCTTCGCGTGAACCGTATCCGAACATTTGCGCGAACGAATCGTTGCAATCGATCAAACCTCCGGTGGCCTTGCTGACGAACACTCCGGCAAGATTGCGCCGGAATAACTGGCGATAGCGCTCCTCGGAGCGACGCAATTCTTTTTCGGTTTCGTGGCGGTCTGCGACGTAGCGAAAGCTGACCAGCAAGCCCGCTTTATAGCCCGCGATCACATATGTGCTGCTCACCGCTTCAAATGATTTCCAATGTCCTGCCTTGTGGCGCAGACGGACCGTGATCGGATCGCCTTGGGCCGGATCTTCCAGGCCCTGGCGAAAGCCTTGCAGCGCGGTTTCGACATCTTCCGGATGTACAAAGTCGAAGCATCGGCGGCCAACCAACTCTTGCGGGCTGTAGCCGAGATGGCGAGCGCTGGACTCACTCTGATAAATGACATTCCCCAAGGGGTCGAGCAGCGAAATGATGTCGGAAGATTGTTCCACAAAGGCACGAAAACGGTTTTCGCTCTCGCGCAGCGCTCGCTCGGCAAACAGGCGATCGGTGATGTCGCGACCGATTCCCAGCATGGTGATAGCGCCGCTGCGATCCCGGAGCATTTTGGAACTAACCTCGATGGCGCGGCGCATTCCATCTTTGGTCACAATCTCAGATTGAAACGGCGGGAGTTCCTCGCCGTTACGCCATCTTGCCTGCCGCTCACGAATTGTCGGAACCAGATCTTCGGAAACCAACTCGAAAATGTTCTTCGTTAGTAATTCTTCCCGGCTATAACCGGTGAGCCGCACCACCGAGACATTCACCCATGAGAGGTTTCCATCCATGTCATGTGTGTAGATCAGATCGTTGGCGTTCTCGACGATATTCCGAAACAACTCAGAGCCCGGATCGATGTAGGAATACGCTCCATTCCCATTTCTGGAAGCGCGAGAAGGCGTGCGCGCGCGTGGCGCACGTGCAGTTTTGGGCTTAGCGCCCATGGGATGGGTGCTCCTGTCTGCTCATTGGAGTTGGACTGCGGCCTCGGGGGGTGAGGACAAATGTACTCTGAATTTATGGGTACTGGAAAGGAAATTGCTCATTACTTTGGTTTACTTTATGGTTAGCGCGCCTCAAAAGCGGCAACCCGGGTAGCCGGAACCGGTTCTGGAATGCCCAATATGGTCCTGGCCGTAAGCGATAGGTTGGCCGGGCGATTACTCCACGGTTACCGATTTTGCCAGGTTCCGGGGCTGATCCACATCGCACCCGCGGCGCACGGCGATGTGATACGCCAGAAGCTGCAGGGGCACGATCTCCAGAATAGGCAACATCAGCTCCGGCGCTTCGGGAACGTACAGCACGTGGTCGGCTGACTCCTGGATTTGCTTGTCGCCCTCAGTCGCAATGGCGATGACCTTGCCGGAACGAGCAGTTACTTCCTTGATGTTGGAGACAGTCTTTTCGTAGCGCAGTACCGAATCGGGATCATTGGAATCGCGTGTGGCGAGCACAACCACCGGCAGACTTTCATCGATTAACGCATTGGGCCCGTGCTTCATCTCGCCGGCGGGATAGCCTTCCGCATGGATGTAGCTGATCTCTTTCAGCTTCAAAGCGCCTTCAAGCGCGATGGGATAGTGAATTCCGCGGCCGAGGAAAAGGAAATCCTGCGCGCGCTGGTACTGCTTTGCCAGATTCTCACAGGCTTCATCATGATTGAGAATCGCCTCGAGCTTGCCGGGCAATCGTGTTAGTTCTCCCACCATTGCTAACGATTGAGCATCATCAATTTGATTGCGTGTCTGCGCCAGAAAGAGCGCGAACAAGAACAATGCCGTAAGCTGCGCGGTGAATGCCTTGGTGGAAGCCACGCCAATCTCCGGGCCGGCGTGTGTGTAAATCGTGCCCGAGGCTTCCCGCGCAATCATCGCGCCCACGACGTTGCAGATGGCGAGCGTCTTCGAATGCTTGGCCTTCGCTTCGCGTTGCGCCGCGATCGTGTCTGCGGTCTCGCCCGATTGGGTAATCAGCAGCGTCAGCGCTTCAGGCCCAGTGATGGGATCGCGATAGCGGTATTCGCTGGCATAATCCACTTCCACCTGGACGCGCGCCAGCCGCTCAATCATGAACTTGCCTGCGAGTCCTGCATGCCAACTGGTGCCACAGGCCGCGATATTGACTTTCTTGATCTGGCGGAACTCTTCTTCCGCGATCGCCATCTCTTCCAGGAAAATCTTGCCTGAATCCTGCGAGATGCGACCCAAAGTGGTATCGCGAACGGCGCGCGGCTGCTCATAAATTTCCTTGAGCATGAAGTGTTTGAAGCCACCCTTTTCCGCCTGAATCGGGTCCCAAGTCACGCGCTGCACCTGGCGCTGCACCGGCTTGCCATCGAAATCGGTGAGCTGCACACCGCTGGCAGTGATCACCGCCAGGTCTCCATCGGACAGGAAAAACAAATCGCGGGTATGATCGAGCAGCGCGGGAATGTCGGATGCAATGAAATACTCGTCTTTCCCTAGTCCGATCACCGCTGGTGGACCGTTTCGCGCAGCGACGATTTTGTTGGGATCCTCCGTACTGATTACTACCAGCGCAAACACTCCGGTGAGTTGCTTCACCGTTTTACGAACGGCATCCTCCAACTTCGGACGAGTTCCGTTACCGGTCGTGAATGCCTCCTCAATCAGGTGGGCAATGACCTCGGTATCGGTCTCGGTGGTGAACTTGTGGCCTTGATCGATGAGGCGCTTTTTCAGCGGAAGGTAGTTCTCGACAATCCCATTATGGACCACGACGATTTTGCCGGTGCAGTCCCGGTGAGGATGGGCGTTTTCTTCTGTCGGACGTCCGTGCGTGGCCCAGCGGGTGTGCCCGATGCCATAGGTGCCATCCAGCGGTTTGGAGCGAATCGCCTCTTCCAGATTGCGCAGCTTGCCTTCAGCGCGGCGCACCTGGAGCCCGTCCCCATTTCCCGCTACAGCGATTCCGGCAGAATCATAGCCGCGATATTCCAGCTTCCTCAGCCCTTCGATAATTACTGGAACGACGCGTTTATGACCTACATATCCGACGATGCCACACATAAAGCTCCTAAGCTTCTAAGCTCGGCGATTCAACTTTGTTTCCGCTGCAGCGCTGAGCGCTCGTAAGCCCCTCACATGGAGCTTACCCGAATTTCGGCGGGCACGGCAGTTACCAGCGGTAGCGATTGAGTTACGCGACGGGAGCTGCCAAGCCATGCCAAACGGCAACGGTCGATTTCAACCTCAGCAGCTTAGAGGCTTAGCAGCTCAGAAGCTGCTCTCAGCAGCTTAGAAGCTGTACCTCAATCTTCGATCTTGTAGGAAAACTCCTCGATCACGGGATTCGTGAGCACCTCGCGGGCAATGCGCTCCACCTCGGCCTTTGCCGTTTCTCTGCCCAAATTCGGCTCCAGACTCAGAACAAAGTATTTCCCTTGCCGCACATCACCCACTCCGCGATAGTTCATCTTGCGCAGAGCGCCATGAATCGTCTTTCCTTGAGGATCAAGAACGGTGCTCTTCAGGGTGACGTAAACGTAGGCCTTCATTGATATTGATTATAGCTGTCCGGTTTACGCGAAGGGCACGACGCGAAGATAAGATCACTACCAACAGCGCTCTACGACCTTTGTTCAGCCTTCGTGCCTTCGTGTTAACCTCCGGGGATGCTCAACTACCTCAATCTTCCGCTGGGCGACCAGGCGCCGGAAGTGGTCAACATGGTTGTGGAGATCCCGCTGCAGTCCGTCAATAAGTACGAATATGACAAGACGCTGCACGTATTCCGCCTGGATCGAAACTTATACTCACCAGTCCACTTTCCCGGCGATTACGGGTTCCTCCCCAGCACACTGAGCCTCGACGGCGATCCCCTGGATGTGTTGGTGCTGGTCGACAATCCCAGTTTCTCGGGATGTGTAATGGAAGTTCGGCCCATCGGCGTTCTGCAAATGGTGGATCAGGGCACGCCGGACGAGAAACTCCTGGCAGTGGGCAAGAGTAATCCTCGATACAAAGATGTGTGGAACTACTCAGAAATTTACCCGCACATGCTGCGCGAAATCGTGCACTTCTTTTCCATCTACAAAGATCTTGAAGGCAAACGCGTGGAGACGAAAGGCTGGACTGACGCATCGCAAGCTCGCAGCCTCATCATCGAAAGTCAGAAGCGTTTCGCAGCCGGGGTAAACATGAAGGCCACTAAGGCAGACTGAAGGCGAGCTTCTCTTCAGCCTCCGTGTTAACCCATGGTTTACAGCCCAAACAATTCTCGGAGCCGCTTGGTTTGCGCGCGGCTCACCGGTAGTTCCGTCTGCTTGCGGTCATCCATGCGCAGTTGATACGAGCTCTTGAACCAGGGCAGAACTTCCTTGATGCGGTTAATATTCACCACATGCGAGCGGTGTGCGCGCCAGAACACATTCGGATCGAGGCTGTCGATCAATTCCTCCAATGTCCGGCAGTTGGAATGGCCTTCCATATTGCCCGCGACTACGGTGATCACGCCTTCTTCGATGGTCGCGAAGCAAATGTCTTTTTGGTCCACCAGAATCAGCCGTCCTGCCGAACGCAGCAGTATCTTCTGCTGCTGAGGCTTTTGCTGCTGCTCGAGTAAGTTGATCAGTGATTCGAGTCGTTCGCTGGAGCTGGGCGGAGCCGACAGTTTTTGCCGCGCTTTCTCCACCGACTGTGCAACGCGCTTTTTATCGAAAGGCTTGAGGAGATAGTCAACGGCATTTACTTCGAAGGCTCGAACCGCATACTGGTCGAAGGCGGTGGCAAAGACGATCTGCGGAAGCGGATGCTTCTTATCTACCAGCTTCTTAATTACGGCGAAGCCATCCAGGCCAGGCATCTGCACATCGAGGAAGACGAGTTCGGGATTATGTTCGCGAATCAGTTGAATGGCTTCGACGCCGTTGGCGCCCTGCGCCACAACGTCCACATCGGCAACCGATTTCAATAGAAATCCCAATTCTTCGCGCGCGAGCTCCTCGTCATCGACAATGATGGTGGAAATAGGCATTTTCGGCTATTCAGAGTATAGCGTTTGAGACGGAAAGGCGTTTCCAGGTAATGCGTGTCAGGAGAGTCGTTTCAAGAAAAGCGTTTTGACGAAAGGCGTTCCAAAAACCAAAAAACATTCGCCAGAGCCCTGAAACGCCTCTCGTGAAACGCTCTCTTTGAAACGCCTTATCTGAAACGTCTCATTGGAAACGCTTCACTCACGTTGAGATCTTCGCCGCAATTGCCGCAATACACATCGGTGATGCGAACCGCGCGCCGGCACTGCTGGCAAATCGGCACTAGCTGGAAACGGCATTGGGTGCAGAAGTTTATTCCCGGCGAAATGCCGGCGGAGCATTGCGGACATTTCGTGACCAGTGGTTGGCGAAGAAGGAAGTAGAGTACCAGCCCGATTGCGCCGGGCATGAAGATCACCAGCGGCGTCCATAGCCCGACGTTCATGCCACGCCGTTTAGCGTCGCGCGTGACATAGCCGACCATTAGCGTGTACACGGCGATTACTGTGCCCCACGCCAGGCTCCAGAAGACGAGAAATCCGCGCGGCGGAAGATTGTGCTGGTGCTGCGTCAAATAGAGATGGACCACCGCCTGCACGGCGGCAAAGAGCGCCACGGCCAATGCCACAGACCACATTGGAATCAGGCGGAGTTCGTCGCTGATTTGCGGCTTCTGCTCGTCGATGTTGTTAAAGTCCATTTCCGGTCAAAACTGCTTTCGTGAGAACTAGGCCGTGGCCCGGTTCATCTGTGGCCGTGCTTTCTCCGCGGCGTGTGGACGCAGCCACAGCGCCACTGCGGCCCCGGTCAGCGCTGGGGTAAACCATGTCACCAGAAATCCCATCTGCCACAGCAAATCGGGAATATGCAGCCAGTGCCCGGTGAGATCAAACGACTGCCATAGATAGGGCGTGGCACATGCCATCCAGGCAGAAGCCAAGGCGGACGAAACCCACACTGGACGCATTCGACGCCGGCGCTGCCGACTTTGCACGCAGAGATTGCGCACCTGTCTCTGCGTATTCTGCACCAACTGTGCGCGCGCGCTGATTGAAACCGTTTTCAGTGCGGAGATGGCGGCCAGCATCTGTTCCGCTTCAGCGACACACGCAGGGCACTCAGCCAGATGATTGTCGAGCCATTGGCTCTCCGCATCGGAAATAATGCCCGCAATTCGCGAACCAGCCAATTCCTCGGCGCGTGCGTGCTCATCGGAGAAGCGGCGCACCATTAACTCGCCTCCGCGAACGCCGGCTTCAATGCTGCCAAACCGCGATAGAGACGCGATTTGACCGTGGAGAGCGGAGCATCTGTTACGGTAGCGATTTCCTCCAGCGACAATTCTTCATGGAAGCGCAACACCAGCACCTCGCGATGCATAGAATCGAGCGTCCTCAGTGCCGCCTGCACGCTTGCCCGGCTCTCGCTGGATGTCACGGCGTCAAAGGGCGAAGGTCCAGTCGAGGGCACGTCGAACGAGTGCTCATTCCCATATTGCTCCTGGAGAGCTTCGAGGCTGGTGGTGGTCTTCTTACGTGACCAATCGATCACCAGATGTCGCGCTATGGCGAAGAGCCAGGTGTCGAATTTCGATTTCCCGTTGTATTGGCGCCCGCGTTCCATTACGCGGATCCAGGTTTCCTGGAAGATGTCTTCGGCGAGGTCGCGATTGCCCGTGAGGAAGACGAGATAGCGCAGCAGACGGTGCTGATATCGCTCGATCAGGCGGTCGAGCAACTCCGGGTCACGACGACGTAGACCTCGGGCAATCTCGACGTTCTCTCGTAGAGTGCACTCCACCACGCGGCTTGCCGTCTGAAACATTCGACTGTTACTACGCACAGTCGTAAGCAAAAGTCGCAGGTGGGAGTTTGTAAATTGTTGTTAATTTCAGAGCGCCGCGCTTTCGATTGCCATGGCCATGCCCATGCCCCCGCTGACGCAGAGAGTCGCGATGCCCAGCTTGGCCTTGCGCTTCAGCATCTCGTGCAGCAGAGTGACGGTGATGCGCGTGCCGGTGCAGCCGATGGGATGTCCCAGCGCGATGGCGCCCCCGTTGACGTTGAGCTTGTCATGATCGAAATGCAGATCGTGATCGCAGGCCAGCACCTGAGCGGCAAAGGCTTCGTTCAGTTCAACGAGATCGGCATCGGCAGCCTTAATCCCATGGCGCGCCTCAAGCTTCTTTAACGCAGGCACCGGCCCAATGCCCATGCGTTTAGGATCGACTCCGGCGGCGGCTGCAGCGAGAATGCGCGCCAACGGCGCCAGATTGCTTTTCTTAACGAAGTCTCCACTCGCCAGCACCACCGCGGCTGCGCCGTCGGTGATCCCTGAAGCATTCCCCGCAGTAATGCTGCCATCACTTGCGAAGACCGGTTTAAGTCTCGCCATCTTCTCCAGTGACGCTTGCGGTAGGGGATGCTCGTCGCGCGAGAAAAGCTGACTGCCCTTCTTGCTCGCGAGAGTAACCGGGACGATCTCGTCATCGAAACGGCCGGCGTGAATGGCGCGCTCCGCGCGTTGCTGAGAGCACAGCGCGTACTTGTCCTGTTCCTCGCGTCCAATCTTGTACTCGCGCGCAAGGACCTCAGCGGTTTCGCCCATCACCATCTTGGCAAGCGGACAGAAGAAGCCGTCACGATACATACCATCAACGAGTTCCTGATTGCCCAGCCGAAACCCCCAGCGCGCGCCATCGAGATAATACGGAAGACGGGACATCGATTCTGTCCCGCCTGCCAGCACGCAATCCAGATTGCCGTTCGCGATCTCCTGAAAACCAAGCGCGATCGACTTGAGACCAGAAGCGCAGGCCTGATTCACCGTGTACGCGGGTACAGTCTCGGGCACGCCGCTGCGCATGGAGATCTGGCGAGCAACATTGGGACCTCCCCCTGCCTGTCGCGCGTTGCCGATAATTGTCTCCTCGATCTGCTCAGGCGAAACAGCGGCGCGCTCCAGTGCGCCTTGGGCCGCGACCACACCCATATCGGCGGCAGTCATTGAGGCAAGCGAGCCACCAAATTTGCCGATCGGCGTGCGCACGGCGGAAAGAATGAAGACATCTTGCAAGAGATCGCTCCTCAGTACCGTCCGCTAGCGGATGGTGAATTTTCAGTCTAACAAAGCACCCGCTACACTCATTGCATGGACGTTCTCTTTGGAATCCACGCGGTGGAGGAGGCGCTGCGCGCGCGCAACCGATCGCTTGATCACGTGGAAGTCGCCCGCGAGCGCCATGACCAGCGGCTGCAATCCGTGATCGACCTTGCTCGCAAGCAGGGCGTTTCGGTGCGATTTGTCACGCGCGAACAGCTCGATCGTTTGGCGCGCAGCAAGTCTCATCAAGGCGCAGTAGCGGTGGTTGCGGGCAAGAACTACTCGGAAGTAGAAGAACTCGTCGCGCACAAAAAGGGCGAGCACCTGTTGCTGCTGGCGCTCGACGGCATTGAAGATCCGCACAATCTGGGCGCTCTCATTCGCACTGCCGACGGCGCGGGCGTGGATGGCATCATCATCCCGGAACGGCGGGCCGCGGCTGTGAACGCAACCGTGGCGAAGATCTCGGCCGGCGCAACCGAGCACGTCAGGATCGCGCGCGTAGTGAACCTCGCCCGCACTCTGGACGACCTGAAGGAACAGGGCGTCTGGATCGTTGGTCTCGATGAGCGCGGCAAACAGAGCTACGATCAGGTTGACTATCGAATGAATTGCGCAGTTGCCCTGGGAGCGGAGGGGCATGGGCTGCATGAGCTGGTGCGCAAGAAATGCGATTACCTGGTCTCGATCCCGATGTTGGGAGGCGTGTCTTCCTTGAACGTCTCTGTGGCCGGCGGTGTGGTTATGTACGAGATCGCTCGCCAACGCCGCTCGGCAACCGTACAGCCAGCATTCAAAACGCCCAGGCAAAAGGGGCTCGGATCGTGAGACTTTGGCTGCGTCTCGTTCCGATACTCTTGTTTCTGCCGGTTTCATTTTGGGCACAGCAGCCAACAAGTGTTCCCTCCTTCGATCGTGGCGCATTCACCATCACAAACTGGGACCTCAACGTGCGCATCGGCGCTCAGGAGGAATCCCTATCGGTGCGCGGCCATATGCAATTGCGCAACGACTCGCCGCAGCCGCAGCGGCAATTGTCATTACAAGTCTCATCCTCGTTGAACTGGGCAGCGATCCGCGAGCGTGGCGAGCCGCTGAGATTCACGAACACTCGGCTTCGTTCTGACATTGATCACACCGGATACGTGCAAGAGGCGTTGATGACGCTGTTGGCTCCAATTCCAAGTGGAAGCTCAATTGACGTAGAGGTGGGCTACAGCGGCACCGTCTCGCTCGACACGACGCGCCTGGCGCAGCTCGGCGTGCCGCTGGGGGTACGGGTCAGTACTGATTATGACCGCATTACGCCGACGTTTACCTGCTTGCGTGGCGTTGGTCACGTGATCTGGTTTCCAGTCTCGATTGAACCGGCCGTGCTTGGAGATGCCAACCGCGTCTTTGAGCTTACCGGCGCGTGGCAGGTTCGGCACTCTCTCTCCAGCATGAAACTGGAGGTAACCGGCGACTCCGGTGTGACTCTTTTCAGCAACTCCGAATCCGCGCCGCAGGCGTTGGGCGAGGCTGGAGTGAGACTCGACTGGCCTCACATCGGCATCGCCGGGCCCGTGCTGGTCGCCGGCAACTACAAGACAACCACCGCCGCATCGTTGAGCCTGGCGTACTTCCCTGCTGCAGCCGATGCTGCCGCCGACTATGCTCGAGTGGTTACGGAAACTGAGCCCACACTAGGCGGAAGACAGCATCGACGCGTAACGCTGGTGGATTTGCCCGAGGCCAGCGACATTACCTTCGATGGCGATGGGATTTTGTTACTGCCGCTAAAAACCATCGACACCAAATTCCTGCAACTGACGCTCGCCTACGAGTTTGCGCATGCGACGCTTTGGTCTCCGCGCGCCTGGATTTACGAAGGCGCGGCGCACTTTGCGCAAGTTCTGATGCGCGAGCGGCAAGACCGGCGCGCCGCGGCCATCGACTTCATGCAACAAAGACTCTTACCGCTGGCGCTGGCGGATTCAGGAAGTCCCGAATCGGTCAAGAGCAACAGCCTGATCAACACCACGAATGAAGTCTTTTATCGCACCAAGGCGATGTACGTCTGGTGGATGCTGCGCGAGATCGTTGGCGAGCGCGCCCTACTCGACGGGCTGCAGCAATATGATCCCGCGGCGGACAAAGAAGCCTCATACATGCAGCGTCTGTTGGAGAAGACCTCGCACAAAGACCTGGAATGGTTCTTCGACGATTGGGTGTATCAGGACCGAGGCTTGCCCGAGTTCACCATCACCAACGGCTACGCGCGCCCCAGCCTGCAGGGCATCTACCTGGTTTCAGCGACGATCGAGAACAGCGGAAGCGCCTCGGCGGAAGTTCCCATTCTGGTACAGACCGACACTGGGGAGGTGATGAGCCGCCTGCGCGTGCCGGCCAGGAGCAAGGCAGCCGCAAGAATTGAAGTCGGGAGCCGTCCCACCGAGGTATCGGTCAATGATGGCAGCGTTCCCGAAGCCGACCGCTCGGACAACACGGCGCCAGTGAAGATCGGTCACGAATGACCCGAGACAATAAACAATCTTTTTTTCTTTGATCTCATGATCTAAAGGACTTACACGCCAAGGTCTCATCGAATCTCAATTTTTCGATGAGATAGATTGAGATCATCTCATCCAGCAACTTGGGATTCGATGAGATTGATCTCATCAACCGGATGAGATCGAGATGAGATCGCAACTTGCCCGAAACGGTCGAGTCGATCAGCCGCTTTGCTTTCGACACATTCAAGGCCTGAACTGCAATTAAATGCATCACCCATCTCGTCTTCCGTGCTACCGCACTTTCGAGACCCGCCTCAAGGAACTTATTTCCGGGCGAGCCCAGGCGCCCTCGCCCGTGGCTTCGCCAATGAGACAGGCGCCTTCTTACCGCTCCCCGCAGCTCAGAATCGGCGCAGAGAGTTACAGCTACTCTGGTCACACATTGTGACCAACCTCGTGGCCCAACACAGCATCTTCTTACTATCTCCGGCCCACGGAATTCCATGCACTACCTTCCCACGCTTCGTCTGTTTTTCCAAAATAGCGTCTCTAACGATTATCGATTGCGGGGAGATTGTGCTGAATTCCGTAGTGGCGAAGACCCCTGGCGAGCCTTGGATGAATCCGATATCAAACTTCATTACCGCTTCAACACGGAGGTTGGCCGCTGGCTGAGTCGCTATTCGCTGGAGGGCAGTCATTACCGCAAAATCCAGCTGCCGCGTAGAGCCTAGAACCTGCCCAGCCGAATCTCCCAATTTCAGGGTTGAGGTGACCGGAAGCCGACAGACAGAAACGGTTCTTTGAAACGCGGATTCGCTGCCACGAGGACAACGCGACCTGCGAGGCGCAACTATGGAGAGCTCACATCCGACCACTTTATGACGAAGCACAGCATCGAAAGGCATGTACCAAAGGACACAGCATGGGAAGACCCACACTGCTGATTGTGGAACCGGAGCCGAATGAGGCGCTCTCGGTTCGCAAGCTGGTGGTGGAAACCGCCAAATTTAACGTCATAACCGCGTACAGCACGCAGGAAGCCAGTGAGCTGATCAGGCGTTTTCCCAGAGTGGACGCAGTGGTCGTCGTTGCTGAGATCAAGGATTGTGAGAAAGCAGTTGCGGTGGCTAAGGCGACCAATGCCTCACTGCCGATCATCGTGCTGTCGGCCAATCGCAATTACCCTTGCGGCGCTGCTGAATACCACCTCTCCAGCCATGAACCGGAGGAGTTGGTGAATGCGCTTAGGGAACTCTTCGGAGATCCGCGCAAAGCCGCATGAGCACTCCTAATGAGCACTCCTAAACCCTCCATTGCCCAAAACCAGAAGGCTATCCTTTCGGCGGGGCACAATTCCGCTTTGTTACGCTCTCGCAATGCTCTGATTCAGGCTGCCGGCTATCAAGTAGTCACAACCCAAAGAGTCAGCTGTCCTCTTGGATCTAGCCCAAAAGCGGCACTTCGATGCGGTCGTGCTCTGCAATTCGATCCCCGCACACCTGAGAGAGAACATGGCGCGAGAGCTAAAGGAACTGAAACCGAACCTTCCCTTGGTTATGATCTGTACCGCCGACGAAAAGTCCCAATTCCGCAGCTTGGCAGACGAAGTTGTGATCGCCGAGCATGGAGTCTCACAGCCCCTGATCGAGGCACTTTCTAAACTGGCAGGCGAACCTGAAGATTAGACTTCAGAGCAATTCCTGCGGTCCCTCCCTACAGAGCATCCACCTTCGGGTGCGCTGCTTCCCCAGGCGGACTCTCTCGCGATCCTCGAACATCAATTCTCCAGATGCGTGCTCAGGCGGCTTCCTGTTTGGAAACAACCGGCAACCCGGCATTGCGCCAGGCATCGAAGCCACCCTTCAGCGCCCAGACATTCTTGTAGCCACGCTCGCGAAGCTTTTGCGCCAAACTGGCGCTTGAACCTTCGTTCGGTCAAGTGCAGTACGCGACAACCGGCTTGTTTTTTGGAATGTCATAGAGGTGGTCCTCAAAGTTCTCCACAGGAACGCGAAGCGCTTCCGGCACCATTACGTCCGATTGTGCCCAGGCCTGCGGATTGCGCGTGTCAATCCATGCGAAATCTTCGCCGTGTTTCATCCTTCTTCTTACTTCATCAACCGTAATCCTGAGATCATCCGCCATATCCAAGCCTCCTTTGTACTATCGCGCCAGGGCAGGTCTATGCTGCACGGCGGTTGCTGGCGCGGGTCCGCGCCGCTTTCTGCGCCGCTCTTTTCAAGCCGGTCTTCCCTTTTGTTCCTACCGCCTTCAACGCTGCTTGATGGCGAGCGGCGTGTCCGCGAGTCCTGGCCGCAGTCCGGGCCTGGCGCGCAAGATTCTTCTTCGACGCCGCCTGGCGCCCTTCCCGCTTTAACGCCTTCGAAGTGGCCCGCGAGCGGCTCGCCGAGGTCTTCTTTTTTCCAGCGGACTTTCCTTTGCGAAGATCGCGCTGGGCTTTCTGGCGGGTTTGTGCGCTGGCTTTTCCTTTTTTGGGAGCGCCGAGCTTCACACCGGAGCGCCGCGCTTTTGAGAGCCCAATGGCAATGGCCTGCTTGGTGGAGCGAGCGCCATGCTTGCCTTCACGAATATGGTGCATCTCTTCCCGAACGAATTCGCCTGCCTGAGTACTTGGCGATTTTCCCTCGCGTTCGTCTTGCCGCGCACGTTCCACAGTCTCTTTTTCCGGCATTCGCTTTACCTCCCTGCCTAAAGCATGTGGATGCCATCGGAGTTTCAGGAGATGGCGTGCCGCCCGCACGTAGGGACAGGGAATTACCGAATTAGCTCGGCTTAAAGGGAAAATTGCTGGGAGATGATCAGGTGCAGGCCGGGGGCATATTGCTCGGAGAACGCGCTGAGACGAAAGCCGACTTCGTGATATAGATCAAAAATTTCCCGCGGGTACGGGTAAAGGGAGGGGGCGAACCCGCAAAAAAAAACTCCTGCCAAGCCCCGCCACAAGGCGAATCTGAGTTGCAGGGTGACCCGACAAAGGTCACGACCGAATTGCACATGGACAGGATCGGCATGCGCGCCCAGCAACTGTCCATAGGCCAGAAGCAGTGAACAGTTCTTTAGTGCGTTGGAGTAATAGGCGCGCAGGGCCTGCATACGCATATTCCGAAGGCGACGATATTCCCGGTTGGGAATGCGCTTGCGAAGGAATTCGTCTTCGCGCCGGGAGGCCAGGTGCTGCAGCGAGGCGGGGTTAATCGGGCGCAGACGCTCCACCATCTCCGCCAAGTTGCGGGGATGCTCAAGCGAGCCGCGCAGCAACCCATAGATGGCGAATAAAGCCGTTGCTGCGACAACGAGAATGATCGCGATCCACATCATTTCAGAATCGCTCCACGGGCATTTTGCGCCCACTGCAACAAGTCGATCCTCACGCCCGGAGGCGGCGGGTCGCTTGACGGAGGTTCGGTTTCCCGCGGCAGGAAATACAGAGCAAATATTCCGACGGCAACATCAAAAGCGATGGTTTCTATCCAGCTCGCGGTGGGAAACGACAACACCTTCCGCGACAGCGCTGCATAGACCAGCAGGTCGACGGTACCCAGCACTCCCAATCCCGCGGCAATGCCGCAAATCTTTGCCGTCCATTTGAGACCCAGCACAATGGAAGCGCCGGTCACAAACAGGAACATTCCGACTGCAGTGAAGCTCACCACTTCTTCGGCTCTGGTGATCATGCGCGGCAGAGTGTGGCCCAGGGGTCGAGCCAGGACCAGCACAGCGCCAATACTCCAGAAGGTTACGAGAGCAACCTCATACCCGATTTGGCGGACCCTGGTGAGCGAAGAGTAATTGCGCAGCACGTCCGTGAATATCCCTCGCAGCAGCAACAAACCGAGAATCACACTACACGCTTCAGAAATCCAATACGAATAAAAAAACAAAGGGTAGGAAATTCGAAAGACAACACCTTCCGCCAGAATTCTCAGGAATTGGAAGCAGACGTACATCCAGAACGTAAGGTAGACAAGATGCTGCTTCCGCCGATACATGACAATGGCTATACATGCCAGAACCGGAATCGGAAGCAGCGACAGAATATAAATCAGTGACGGCATTGCCTTCCGGACAGAGTACCACTAGATTTCACCGGGGCAACGCTGATCCGAGGGCCTGCAGCGGAGAGCAGTCGGGCTGGCTGGGTGGACAGATCGGGATCGGAAATGGACCGGAAGAGAATTGATGTCCGGCAATGGGAGCGAAAAGCAGAAAAGCGAGGCTTAGTGCGCGAAGTTTTTTCACGGTGCAAACCCTCCTTATGTAGGTCGCACCGCGATTCTCAATGGCAAAAGAATGATGTGTTGCAAAACTAAATTCAGCTTACAATTTACAAATTCGTAATTCGTTATGATCCGAAGCGCAGCCGAGGAAGCCTTTCGCAGCGTCTCCGCAGTAGCTGGCACTCTGGCCAGGCTGGCCTATTTGGCGGAATTGCAAACCGCGCCCGGTGTGTATCGCCACTGGGGATTGGAAAAGGACTACGGAGAAGAGGCGACGCACATCGCATTCCGCTCGGCGCACCTGTTGATCGTCGAGACGGTACTGCAAACCGATTTTTCCGAGCTGTTAATGGAAATCAGGCTTAACGCTGACGGCGAGAACGTCTCCGCCACTGAATGGTTCCGCAGGATCCTGGAGGCGCCCTGCCTTGACCCTGGAAAATCGGGCGAGCAGATTTATCTGCATTTCAAATACGTTCTCGCGGCGCTGCAGGCCCTCGTGGCCCGTTCAGTGTAGCGCTGCGCAGTTTGCTGGCAACGCCCACTACCTGTCCGACAACTTCAATTTGATCCGGAAGTCTGTATACCCGTGCCGCGAGTCCGGAAAGATGATGCGCCTGTAGCTGTAGCTCTCTGGTGCTCAAGAGGGCACACCAGCCGAATAGGAATCCGTCGTGAGTCTCAAGAAAGTAAATAGGCCGCTCGAATTCAGACTTCCATGGTCCAGGTTCGATTCGCGTTCTGGCGGTGTCGATCTGCAGAAGCGATCCAGGCAGCACCAATGGATATAAGGTGTAGTCCTCGGTACCAACATATCCGTACGTAAATTCCTGCGCTTGGAGTTTGCGGAGATTGACAAACGCTCGAGCGCCCCATTCCTGAATCATTCGCCGTAAGTGCGAGGTCCGCCTGGGGTCGAAGAGCGGATCGAGGCTGACCGGCACATCGCAAAACTCCGGCGACAGGTCTCGCGCGATGTAAGTGTTCGGCGGCTCGCCAGCCGGCTCGGCTCCAGCTTGAATGCCATACCACCCCAGCAGTTCCAGCAAGCAACAGCGATAAATGAGCGCGAAGGCCTGAAGACGGTAGATGTTGGGTATGATTCCCTTGCTCTCGATATTGGACAATCGGCTTTGTGGGATCCAGTATTTCGGGTTTTCATATCTCTGCACCAGCTCGAGGCTGGCGAGCTCGACGTCTCTGAGGGTAAAGCCGAGGCGTTCCCGCAGCATTCGAAGCTGCTGTCCTGGCAGCATCGCGCCCTCTTTCGAAACCGTAACTTTTGTCAGCATCTCCATCAAATCGGAAACCCGAACTCTAGTCTCACACATTCCATTTTCGCAATATAGAGCAGCCGATTTTTTCCAAAAACCCGCAAATTTAGCGACGGTCGCCGTCAGCGGCTGGCATCCACAAAGGATCTGGCGCTGGGCCATGTGCACCGCCCCATGTCCACTCCTGCAGCAGATGCTCACGAAAAGGTTTTCCAATAGGCATTCGAGTGGAGTAAGCTTGGACACCTAGACATTCGAGGTGAAATGCCTATATCGCGCAAAGACACGCACATTGCAGGCGAGATTTTGCAGGGAACTCTGGATCTCCTCATTCTCCGGACACTGCTCCCGGGTCGCGCTCACGGCCACACCATAGCAGAAGTCATAGAGCACACATCGGAGAATGCCCTTGAAATCGAGCAGGGTTCGCTTTACCCGGCGCTTCATCGACTGGAAGATCGCGGCTTGCTTGCTTCCGAATGGGGGGTGAGCGAAAACAACCGCAAGGCAAAGTTTTATTGGCTTACTCCCAAGGGGCGGAAACAGCTCACGATCGAGACCAATCGCTGGAAGCACATGACACGCGCCATCGGCCTGATTCTTGGAGAAGCACAATAGTAGGGAGAGAAGCATCATGAAATTCCGACGTTTCACGCAGCGAAGCGAAAAAGATGCTCGTCTCGCCGACGAAATTGAGGCGCACCTTGCGCACGAGGTGGATGCAAATATCGCGCGAGGACTCTCACCGGAAGAAGCTCGTCGTCGCGCCCGTCTGAAATTCGGCAATCCGCGGGTCATACGCGAACGCGTGTGGGAATACCGTTCGCTTCCCTGGATTGAGGACGCATGGCGCGACTTTCGCTTCGCGTTGCGCTCCCTTGCCAAATCGCCAACCTTCGCAATCATTGCGATTCTGGTGATTGCAGTCGGGATTGGAGCGAACACCGCGGTCTTCTCCGTCATCAACACGGTATTGCTGAAGCCGCTCAGGTATCCCGATCCACAGTCTCTGGTGATGTTGGCAAACACCGGACCGCAGGGATTGTTCCCCGCCGCAAACGTGCCAAAGTTCAACATCTGGCATCGGCAGACGGGGATCTTTGAGGCAGTCGCCGGGTACGATCAAGCCGGCGCCGGACTCAACCTTACTGGAGGCAACGATCCGGAACAGCTCGAGGGCGTGCACGTCACCGCCGACTATTTTCGTCTGTTCGGCGCGCCCATTCTCGCAGGACGAACCTTCACTGCTGCCGAAGACAGCCCGAATGGCGGTCGCGTTACCGTGCTCAGCTACGGCCTGTGGAAGCGTCGCTTGGGCGGCAATCCAAACATCGTCGGCACCAACATTCAACTGGACGGCCAGCCTTATCTCGTGGTTGGCATCATCGGCCGCGACTTCTTTACAGCGACCCCTACCGACCTTTGGCTGCCTTATCAATTCAATCTCAATTCGCGGGACATGGCCCATTACTTCCAGGTTGCGGCACGGCTCAAACCTGGTGTGACGGTGCCAATGGCGAATGCCGAGCTGAAGCTGGCGGCAGACCAGTTCCGCAACACCTACCCCGGTTCGATGGGACCGAAGGCGGGATTCGCGGTGGTGCCGCTGCAGGAAATTATGGTCGGCGACAGCCGCTTGTCTCTTCTGGTTCTGCTGGGCGCAGTAACGTTTGTCCTGCTCATCGCCTGTGCCAATGTGGCCAACCTGCTCTTGATCCGCGCTACGGCGCGGCAGAGGGAACTCGCCACACGTTCTGCTTTGGGCGCTGGACGCGGCCACATCATCCGCCAACTGCTCACAGAAAGCCTCGCCATATCGCTGGTCGGTGGCTTACTGGGACTGATCATCGGTTTCGTCGGAGTTCGCCTTTTGCTGGCCATCAGCCCCGGGGGTATCCCCCGCATCGGGCCACACGGTTCTGCAGTGAATCTCGATGGCAACGTGCTGCTGTTCACTGTTGCGGTCTCCATACTGACGGGAATTTTCTTTGGTCTGTTTCCTGCGCTTAGCAGTTCGCGCGTTAACCTCGCTGTGGCCCTTAAGGAGAGCAGCAGCCAGGCCGGTGTCGGTTCCCGAACCGGGAGAGTGCGCTCGCTGCTTGTGATCAGTGAAGTGGCGCTGGCTCTTGTTCTGGTTGTTGGAGCTGCCCTGCTCATCCGCACCTTCTTGAAGCTGCAGGCGGTCGATCCTGGTTTCGACACTCACAATGTGCTGACCATGGCAATGTCGATCAGTGGAGAGCGTTTTCAAAACACCGCCAGCGTTGCGCAGGTTGTCCGGGATGGCGCCGAGCGGCTGAAGAATATTCCCGGCGTAGAAACTGCGGCCGCTGCCTGCTGCCTGCCACTGGACGGCGGCTTTGGCCTGCCGTTCGACATCGTTGGTCGACCGAAGACCAACGATCCTAACTCCGGCGGCGCAGGTTATCTGCCCATTTCGTGGAGCTACTTTGATGCGTTCAAAGTGCCGATTCTGCGCGGTCGCAGTTTTACCGAGCAGGACGACGGCTCCGCCCCCGGTGTGGTGATCATCAATCAAGCCATGGCCAGAAAATACTGGCCCACTGGCGATCCGCTAAATGACCGTTTGTTGATCGGCGCGAATATGGGATCGGTGTTTGCTGAACCGCCGCGGCAGATCGTCGGCGTTGTTGGAGATATGCGCGGTGATGGCCTGAATCGCGATCCATCTCCGGCGATGTACATCCCCATTGCGCAAATGCCGGATAAAGTGACAGCGCTTAACTCGCGCATCGCGCCATTGATGTGGATTGTGCGCAGTCCTGTGGACCCGCATCCTCTGGTAAAGCCCCTTGCCGTCGCGCTGCGCGAGGCCAGTGGAGGCCTGCCCGTTGCGCATGTCCGCACTATGGATGAAATCGTCGTGCTTAATACCTCGCGGCAGCGTTTCAACATGCTACTTCTGGTCATCTTTGGCGCTTCGGCGCTGTTCGTCGCAGCGATCGGCATCTATGGGCTGATGGGCTATTCCGTGCAGCAACGCACCCAGGAGCTTGGCATCCGCATGGCCCTGGGCGCACAAGCTTCCACGATCCGCAACATGGTGATCCGGCAGGGTATGGTTCTGGCTGCAATAGGCGTTGCGATCGGTGTGGGCGGAGCTCTGTGGCTGACCCATTTCCTCGCCAGCTTCCTGTTCGGAGTGAAGGCGTTGGACCCAATGGCGTTCATTGCAACCCTGCTGTTGCTCAGCGCCGTCGCACTCGTGGCTGTTTGGATTCCGGCAAGACGTGCCACTCGGGTGAGTCCGGTGGCGGCGCTGCGATTTGAGTGAGATATGAACTGCTAGCTACTAGCTGCTGGCTGCTAGCGGAACATTCCTTTCAAAGCCCTCTTTCGCTCGGCCGCGGGGAGGCGCTCGATTGCATAGCGCAACGTAGTGCGTGGCATTTGCGAGTAATTACGCTTGAGAAAGTCGATCATCTCTGCTTGCGAATGCTTTCCCGCTTCCCGCAACATCCAACCGACTGCTTTGTGGATGAGATCGTGCTTGTCCGCGAGCAGCCGGCCGGCAATGGCAAACGCTTCTTTGAGGTCACCTCTGCGGATGAAAGCCGCCGTCGCGACGATTGCAATGCGGCGTTCCCATAAATTTGGCGATTTGACGAGATGATAGAGAATCCGCCGCGGGCGCGAGACTAGATGCTCTCCAACAATGTATGTAGCGGAAGTATCCACTAAGTCCCAGTTGTTGACGCAAGCGGTGTGCCCAAGATAGAGGTCGAAGATTTCTTGCCGCTTGTCGCAGTCGCCGGATTGGTACTGCGCGACCAGAATCAGCAGGGCAGTGAAGCGATGCTCGTGCTTGCCAGACTGGAGAAGCTTCGCGATATCCGCGAGATCCAAGTGACGGTATTTCTTCGCGAGGACACGCTGCGCCGGCACGGTGATGCCGAGGAACTCGTCCCCTTCTCCGTATTCGCCTTGTCCCGTTTTGAAAAACCAGGCGAGATTGCGCGCCCGTTCGGGATCGGCTGCCTGCGCGAGTTCGCGTTTCAAACTACCAAGAGTTGAAACGCGCTTCACCGCCGAGTGGGCGCTCATCGGTGACAAGATTTTATCGCCTTGTGGAACACGGCGCCGCCCGCAATGGCGGGCGTTTCCGTTTACCCACTCACGTCCTTGATGTGGGTTGCAATGTACCACTGGTTGCCGAACGCATCTTTCACTCCTCCGCTGCGATCGCCGTAATCATGGTCGGTCGGAGGGGCGATCGATGTCGCGCCGGACGCTAATGCGCGATGGTAGAGCGCGTCGCAGTCGGGAACGTACAGATAAAACATGCCCGGCATTGGCTGATAAACGCCATGTGCTTCGCCCATTTCCAAATGTGAGCTGCCGAGCTTCATGGTCACGTGATGGATCACTCCATCGGGTGAGGCGTAGCGGCCTAGCTCCTCGGCGCCGAAGGCGCGCTTGAGGAAATCGATCACCGGCAGCGCACGCAACGGATGCAAATACGGCTGCACGTCGGGCGCGCCTTCCCACTTGTAGTTCTCGCCTTTGTATGTAGCGATGTACCAGAAGTTACCGGCGGGATCATTCACGCTGGCGGACCGCTCGCCGTAGGACTGATCCACGGGTTCCGCGATGGATATGCCGCCGGCCTCGAGCGCTGCCTGATACGTCGCATCGCAGTCGGGCACGTAAAGGTGAAAAGCCATGGGGATGGATTCTCCGCGCCACGCGAGTCCGGCACCGCCGCCACCCATCATCATCATGGAGTCGCCGATGCGCACCTCCGCATGGATTCCGCCGGCGGGGCCCACGGCCCGGAATGTCTCTTCAGCGCCAAATGCCCGCTTCACAAACTCGATCAGCCCGAGCGCATCCTGCGCCACCGGATAGGCTGTGAGCGTGCGATAGCCGGCGGGAACGGGATCGACCTTCGGTTTCGCCGGCTGCGGCTGCGGGCCCATCATCGCGCGGAAGCGGCGATGCATCTCCTGCAGCGGCATCTCCTCTTTCAGAGTCGAGACCCCCCATACGTAGCCGAAAGGATCGAGCAACGTCCCTTGCCGGTATCCGTAGAACTGGTCGGATACCGGGCGAATCAATTTGGCTCCGGCGGCGACTGCGTGGGCGACGAAGGCATCGACGTCGGGCACGTCCAGTTCGATGCTGATCGGTGTATTTCCCAGGGTCTCGGCGCTGAAGCGGCCACCTTCTGGCCACTCTTCGCCCAGGAAGATCATCGAGCCGCCGATCATCAATTCGGCATGGCCAATGCCGCCTTCGTTCTCGAAGCGCATGACCTCCTGCGCATGGAAAGCTCGCTTGTAGAATTCGATTGCCTTTGCTGCGCTCTTGAATCTCAAAGCGGGCGCCGCATGGGTGCGGACTGTGGCTGCAGGCTCTGCTGTGGTTGCCATTGAAGTACTCCTTTGTAAATCGCTCTTAAGCGATTGAATAAATTGCTCGCGTGGGGCCGCGCGAAGTTCGCCTGCCAGACGCAGCAGGGTTGAAAGTTCGGCGTCGACCTCGAACTGCGCTGTGTCGCTGCGCGAGAGCAGCCTTTCGATTGCCTGGTCGAGTTGCTCGAAGCGGGAGAGCTTAGGCATGGGCGACCTCCATGCTGTCGCGAAGCTTCTGCAGCGCGCGGAACTGAAGTTGCTTCACCGCGCCTTCGCTGCGGCGGAGTTCCTGGGCGATCTCTCGAATGCTTTTCTCCTCAACGAAGCGCAAGACCACCACCCGGCGCTGGTCTTCAGGAAGCCGCTTCACCAGTTGGAAGAGGGCGGCGCGTTGCTCGACGTCTTCCATGTGCAGGTCCTGAGGATCTTCAGTCAGCGGGCTGCCCTGCGCACGTGCCGAACTCCGCCAACGATCGATGATGCGATGTGCCGCGATACGCATGAGCCAGGCGGCAAACGGGGCGCCACGCCACTCAAAGGTTTTCAAGTTCGCCAGGGCATGGTGAAATACATCCGCGGTAATATCTTCGGCCTCTTCACGACTGTTAACCCGCCGCGATACATAGGCGTACACGCGATACACATTGTGCTCGTAAAGTTCGGCAAAGCGGGCAGGGTCGCGCTTGGCGGCCTCGACCAGAAGCCGCTCGTCGACATCGTTCGTCGGGGCCTTCAACCAGATCTCCGCATGGCGCTCAACAAGATAAACGGACGAGGAGAGGAAAAGGTTACGGCATGAGTCTTGGGTTCAGGGAAAGCCTGCCGAATTGCTTCTCAGCCCAAAGCTGAAACCTAGTAGCCAATGCGAAACGGCACAGCTAGGGCTGCCTGGTAACCTGGCGCAACGCCGCAATGAGGGCTGCCGGGCCGTCATCGGCTAACACTGTCTGATCTGGCGAGATCCGCGGATCCGCGCGTTTAGAATCGGAGATCACGATCAACGGACATTTCGGACAAGACTGTCGCACCTGCTCAGCCAGTTCTTCCACCAAATCGGTTGGAAGCGTATAGGTCAGCACCGCAATATCGAACTCATTGCGGCGAATCACGCGCAAGGCATCGGCAGCGGTTTGCGGCGTGAGCACTCGAAAACCATAGGCGCCAAGCACCTCTGCCCGATACAGCGCCAACTCCCGAATACTCCCAACCAGCAGGACGCGATTGCCAGATGTGGTCCGTTGATTCAGTTCATTCTTTGATGGGCGCTGCCGAAAGGTGTCGGAACCCTTGGAATCAGCGATCAGGGCATAAGAGAACGGGAAAGGAGAGACCGGCTCAGCTGGGCAGGGGCTACTAGAGGATAAATTTTCCATGGCCTATTTGGGTTCTGGGAGATGCGGTTGCACATCATAGCAGAAGGTATTGCACAGGTCGCCGTATTTAATATCAGCAGCGCTTTAGCAGAGCATCGACTTCTGCGCGGCGAGGCATGGCACGCGCTGTACCCAAACGCGTGACCGATATTCCCGCAACGGCACAGCCGAAGCGGGTGGCCTCGACAATGTTCATGCCTTCGGCCAGTGCCAGCGCGAATCCGCCATTGAAAGCATCGCCGGCGCCGGTGGTCTCGAGCACTGGGCCGGCGTCGAATGCAGCAACGTGCTGGGTGAGACTGGCGTTCTTCACCAGCGCACCTTGCGCGCCCAGCGTGACTACCACGTTGCCGGCGCCGCGCTCGAGCAACACATCAGCAGCGCGCTCAGCGTCGCTCACTGTGGAGACGTGCAGGCCCGCCAATTCCGCGGCCTCAGCTTCATTGGGTGTGAGGTAGTCGCAAAGTGGATAGATTCTTCTGGCAGATGTTGCGCAGGCGCAGGATTAAGGATTGTCGGTACTCGCAGCTCCCGCGCCAGCTTCAGCCCATGCTGCACAATTGCAATGGGCAGCTCGAGTTGCGTCATGAAGATTGCGGATTCCTTGATTGCTGTAGCCGCGCGATCCACCTCCTCCGGCGTGAGATGAAAGCCGGCGCCAGGGACAACCACGATCGCGTTCTCACCTCTGACCTGGTCCACAATCACTGCAGCCCCGCCGGTCGAGTGCTCACTAGTGTCAAAGATAAACTCGGGGTCAATTCCCTCTTCGTGATAAGTGCGGCGCGCCAATTCGCCAAACGTGTCGCGACCAAGCTTCGTGATGAGAGTCACCTGGCCCTTGAGGCGGGCTATCGCCACTGCCTGATTGGAACCTTTGCCGCCAGGTCCAAACAGAAATGCCGATCCCATTACCGTCTCTCCCCAGCCAGGCAGGCGAGGAGTGCGAAAGGCGAGATCGGCGACGAAGCTTCCCATAACCGTCACACGGCGAGCACTCATAATCGCCGTATCCTACACTGCGCTTGATTTGAAATTTCCACGGCCGCAGCAATTGCAATTTGCATCGTTTCCTCTGCCGCGTCAATCTACTCTCGTACGGAAAGTTTTGTTTGCACAGTGACACACCACTCGATGGAGAGCGATCCCATGCCTGAAACCCCACAGCAATATACCGAGCGTCTGCTGAGTTACACCACTGGACGAGAGCCCCTCAGCCTGCAAATGGCTGCTCCCAGGAAGTTGGCCGCCCTGCTGAAAGGCAAAAATAAAAAGCAGCTCACACGCCGGCCCGCTCCAAACAAATGGTCAATTGCGGAAATCGCGGCGCACTTGGCCGATGCGGAAGTCGCGATTTCCTGGCGTTTGCGCCAGATTCTCGGCACGAATGCGATTCCGATTCAGGCTTACGATCAGGATCAGTGGGCAAAGACTTTTGACTATGCTCATCGCGATCCAAAGCAGTCGTTAGAGACGTTTCGCGTGCTGCGGGAGAGCAATATTGCACTTCTGAAGGCGGTGTCCCGGAAGCTGTGGGAAAACTACGGCGTGCATCAGGAGCGAGGAAATGAAAGCGTGAACCACATGGTGCGGATGGTCGCGGGACACGACCTGAATCACCTGAAGCAGATACAAACAATTATCAGCGGCCGTCGCTGAAGGCTAATTTGCTTTGATTGCTCGTCGGGAGAAAATGCTCAATGCCTTGGATTACCTTGCTGGCGAAATCCCGCCTCGTACGATCCGTTTTTGTCATCCTCGTCACGATTCCGCTGATCGCCTTCGCGGCCGAGCACAAGCAATCTTCAGCGCAAACCAAGATCAAGGCTCTTGAGGAAGAATGGCTCGAAAATGAAGATCGGCCCGAGGCATTGGAAGCGATTTTAGCTGATGATTTTATTCACGTGCTGCCCTCGGGAATGATTACGAAACGCGAGCAGATCGCATACATGAAGGCGCACCCGCGGCTCAGTTCGGGAGCGAAGAGCTTCGAAAGCATGCGAACCCGCATCTACGGAACGGTCGCCGTCGTCAATGGCATCGTTCGCGCAACTCGCCCTTCGCAGCCGCCGATACGCACGGCATTCACCGACGTCTTCGCGTATCGCAATGGTCGTTGGCAGGCAGTCAACGCACAGGAGTTGCCGCTCCAACAATGAACGCAGCTGCAGCAAGCCGGTCGGATTTGCATCATTTGCTCTGCCCTGCCAATCTACTCACATATGGAAAGTCTTGATGCTCGGTTGCAGCCCAGGCCGGTTTCGGAGTCGGTGTCCGAGATGGCTGAAGTGGTGCTCCCTAATGACGCCAACCCGTTGAATGCGATGCTCGGCGGACGATTGATGCATTTCATCGATATTGCCGGCGCTATGGCCGCGCACCGGCACAGCCGCAGTTATGTGGTCACCGCATCGATGGACCATATTGATTTCCTGGCGCCCGTGCATGTCGGCGACCTGCTGATTTTGCGTTCCTCGGTAAATCGCGCGTTTCACACCTCGATGGAAGTGGGGGTGAAATGCTGGGTGGAAAACTACATTGCCGGCACGCGCCGGCACATTGCTTCGGCATACCTCACGTTTGTCGCCGTGGACAATCGCGGGCGCCACGTGCCGGTTCCAGCAGTGATTCCCGAAACGGAAGAGGAAAAGCAGCGCTACGAAGACGCGGGCCGCCGCCGCGAGTTGCGTCAGCGTGAGCAAGAGCGCAAACGCAACAATCAACTCACGCGAGCTGAGCTTTGACTGAGCACGGAAGACTCACGGGTAAGGTTGCGATCATTACCGGAGCGGGCACGGGCATTGGCCGTGCGTGTGCCGTAGAATTCGCGCGGGAGGGCGCCAGTGTCCTCCTGGTGGCGCGCAGACGCGAGCGATTGGAAGCAGTGTCGCGGCAAATCGGTGCGGCCGCCCTGGCATTTCCGGCAGACGTCACTCGGCCGGTTGACATCGTAACCATTGTTGAGACTGCCAAACGAAATTTCGGCGGAATCGACGTGTTGGTGAACAGCGCTGCCGTGCTGATCGCCGGTACCGCAGAAACGCTCAGCGAAGAAGAATGGCAAGAGACCTTCGACACCAACGTTCGCGCGGTGTGGCAACTCTCACGCGCGGTATTGGCGCCCATGCGCGAACGCGGCGGAGGATCGATCATCAATTTGTCGTCTGTGTTGGGTCTGGTCGGAGCGCGCAATCGCGCAGCCTACGCCGCTTCCAAGGGCGCAGTCACTCTGCTGACTAAAGCCATGGCCCTCGATCACGCCACGGAAGGCATTCGCGTGAACTGCATCTGTCCGGGAATCGTGGATACCGAGATGGTCGCGCCGTTCATCGATAAGGTTCCCGATCCGGTGTCTGCGCGGCGCGAGCGCGAGGCGTTGCATCCCATGAACCGCTTCGGAGTTCCGGAAGAGATCGCGAAACTGGCCGTGTACCTCGCCAGCGATGAATCCAAATGGACCACGGGAGCAGCGTTTCCCATCGACGGCGGCTATTCGGCGAGGTAATCGTAATCGGGTCATGGCGATGTGTTTCGACTCCATTCGATGACCCGATCACCCGATTGCATCCGTATAATCAAGAGTTCGACTATTCAAAGGAGTTCACGTGGGACACATGCATGCGGGCGCGCCGCAGCCCGGGCCAATGCCGCTTCCTGGAGTTCAGAATGTAATTGCCGTCGGTTCGGGCAAAGGCGGAGTCGGCAAGACGACTGTCGCGGTCAACCTCGCGGTTGCCTTAGCCAAGATTGGCCACAGAGTTGGGTTGCTCGATGCCGACATCTACGGCCCCAACGTTCCGCTGATGATGGGCGTGAATCGCCAGCCGGAGGTTCTCGGCGAGAACCGTATCGCGCCGCTGACCAACCACGGCGTGAAGGTGATTTCTGTGGGCTTCATCAGTCCTGGCGACAAGCCGCTGGTTTGGCGCGGGCCGATGCTGCACTCCATCATCAAACAATTTCTGCAGCAGGTGGAGTGGGGCGAGCTTGATTTTCTGATCGTCGATCTGCCGCCCGGCACCGGCGATGTGGTGATCTCGCTGTTCCAGACTGTGCCGCTTACCGGCGCGCTGGTGGTCTCGACCCCGTCCGACGTTTCCCTTCAGGACGCCCGCAAAGCCATCGAAATGTTTCGCGGAGTGAAGGTGGAGGTTTTCGGCGTGGTCGAAAACATGAGTCACTTTCTATGTCCGCATTGCCAGCATGAGATTGATATCTTTTCGAAAGGCGGAGTCGAGCGGACAGCGAAGCAATTTGGGGTTCCGTATCTGGGCGCGGTGGAGCTTGATCCTGACATTCGCAAGGGCGGAGACTCCGGATTGCCGGCGGTGCTCGGCGGGGAGAATTCTCCTCACGCCAAAGCCTTCTTCGACTTTGCGCGCAGAGTCACTCAAAGCGCCGCCGAGCACAATGCCAAAACGGAAAACGTAATCGAGATTCGGTGACCATCGAAAATCTTCACCACAGAGGACACGGAGGGCACAGAGGAAAGCTGGATAATTTTGAATGTTGAATTTTGATCGTTGATTGCGAAGCCCGCGATGCGCCCACCTGACAGTCACAAGTCAAAACTCAGGAATTCAAAATTCCTTTTTCCTCCGTGCCCTCCGTGTCCTCTGTGGTAAATCTACCCGCTATCTTTCACCAGCGCTTTGAGCACATCCACATTCTTTTGATCGTCTCCAGGGTTGTCGATGGGCGTCTCGGCAATAAAGGCGGAATGTGCCGTGCGGCTGTCGTTCAACAGCCGCCGGAAACTTTCAACTCCGATGCTGCCTTCGCCGATGTGTTGATGCCGGTCGAGCTTCGAGCCGCGGGCAGCTTTCGCGTCATTGCAGTGCCAAACCAGGACGTTGTTCAAGCCTACGGTTTCATTCAGGGTCCTCAGAGTTTCCTCGTATCCCTCTGCTGAAACGATGTCATAGCCTGCGACATGGGTATGGCAAGTATCGATGCAGGCGGCGATGGGCAATACCGGGCGCAGCCTCTCCAGCAACTCAGCGACTTGCTCGAACGAACTGCCCAGCGAGAACTCAGCGCCGGCGGAGTTCTCAATCAGTACTTTGAAGCCGCAAGCTTCCATCTCCAGACCAGCGGTTGCCTGCGCGATGGAATCGGCCGCCAGCTTGAGGCCTGCTCCCCTGCTGAGGTTGCGATGTGAACCGGGATGCAGAACTAGATACTGCGCCCCCAGCGCTAGTGCGCGTTCCACTTCACCTCGAAATGCCTGGATAGATTTATTCAGGAACTCAGAAGTGAAACTCGCCAGATTCACCAGGTAGCTGGTGTGAATGACCAGAGGCGAGATGCAGTAATTTTCCTTTAGCCGGCGCATCTCCTCACATTGAGCCTTGGATAGTTGGTACGGCTTCCACATTCGCGGACTGGAAGAGAAGATTTGGACCGTGTTGCAACCCAGCCGATAAGCGCGCTCTGCGGCAGTTTCGACGCCTCCCGCGGTCGATGTGTGAATCCCAATTCGGCGCGAGGTCAACTTCGGTGGAACCTTTGGTGCAGGCCGCTTGAGGATGTCGCGAGCTTCTGTTTCCCATTTGGTGGGCATAGGTTCGAGTCTAGCAATGTCGCCGAAAAGCCCGCCCTCTAAATGTGAGATTTCAGGACGTTGTTCCCAACAAGTGAATAGTCCATTCGAGCCTGAGCGGAGAAGCTGAAGGTGCGAACCAAAGCAATCCGGGAG
>JAICXB010000009.1 GCA_025980765.1 Terriglobales bacterium | reverse complement strand
GCGGTCTTTTCCGCGATCGATGCCGTCCTGCTGCGTCCGCTTCCTTTCCCTCATGGCGATGAGCTCGTCATGATCCGGCAATTCACTCCTAGGGAAAAGAGTCCCTGGTCGTATACCGCTCCGGTCCGCGTCGAAGACTGGAACCGGATGAACTCCACCTTCCAGGCGATCACCGGATACTACACCGAGAACGAATCGGAGACCTCGGGCGCGGTCCCGGCGAAGCTCACTCAGGCGTTCGTGGCGCCGCGCTTCCTGCAGACCCTCGGCGTCTCTCCCGCTTTGGGACGCGATTTCACTCCCGAGGAGGGAAAATCGGGTGGACCACCGGCCGTTCTGATCAGCGACCGGATGTGGCGCGAGCGCTTCCATTCCGATCCCGACATATTGCACAAAGCGCTGCATTTCGGTGGGGCTCCGATTGCAATCGTCGGAGTGATGCCGGCTTCATTTGCGTTTCCCGATCGCGACGTCGATGCCTGGTCTCCAATCTCGCCAGACGGGCCGTATGCTTCAAAGCGCGAAGATACCTGGTACATCTCCATTGGGCGGCTTAAGCCTGGCGTGAGCCTCGCACAAGCCCGCGCTGATCTGGCCCATGTGCAATCGGAACTGGGTCAGCAATTTCCCAAAACTGATGCCAACCTTGCAATCAAGCTTGTGCCGGCGAAACAGGTCGTCGTTGGGGACTCGCGGCGCTCGCTTTGGGTCCTGTTCGGCTCCGTCACGCTCCTGCTCTTCATCGCGTGCACGAATATTGCTGCGCTGCTGCTGGCGCGCATGACCGACCGCGAACACGAGATTTCCATCCGCTTTTCTCTGGGCGCGTCGCGAGGCACAGTTGTCGCACAGTTGCTGACAGAGATTTTCGTTCTCGCGCTGCTGGGTTCTGTAGCCGGATTGGTCCTCGCTTCCGGCGCGGCAAAGATGTTCCGCGCGTTCACGCCAAATTTGCCCCGGGTCGAGGAGATCGGCCTCGACTGGAGAATCGTTGCCTACTCGCTTGTCTGCGCTCTGTTCGTGACCTTCCTATGCGGACTTTTGCCGGCATTGCAGGGCACGCGCGGAAGACTCACAGCCGCGCTCGCCAATGCAAGCCGCTCACAGGTCTCCGGACGAAGCCCGGTGCAGTGGGTGCTCGTCGGCGTGCAAGTGGCCTTGGCGGTGACCCTGCTAGTCGGAGCGGGGCTGCTGCAAAGAAGTTTGCAGGAACTAGCGCGGGTCTCTCCCGGCTTCGATCCGAATCATGTGCTCACCTTGCAGATCAGCGAAAGTTATGGCGAGACCGCCGACATGAAGAAGCTGACCGAACTCTCCAAACATATTCTTGAGACACTGCGCTCGATTCCCGGCGTAGAAGCCGCGGCAAACGTCTCCACGCTGCCAGGGGTGCCCGGCCAGCGCCAAACCGAGTTGAGGGTCCTCGAAGGCGGGCAGGACCCGAATCGGAAAGTCATTGCCGACAGCCGCTTCGTTTCCCCTGGATATTTCGAGGTGATGCGAATTCCCGTCCTGGCCGGCGATCCGTGCCAGGACACGACAACCCCCACTGCAGTAGTGAATCGCAGTTTCGCAAACAGCTACTTCGGGCAGAGTTCGGCCATAGGACATCACCTTGCATTAGCACCGGCGGCAGCTTCGCAATTCTCGTTAAGCGGCGAGATTCGCGGCATCGCCGCTGATTCCCGCGAGCAGGGTATCAATACGGAACCGATGCCGACGGTTTACTGGTGCAGCAATGTGGCCTTTCCCGGGACCTACTACATGCTCCGCACGCGAGTTGCGCCCATGACTCTTGCTGACACTGTCCGACGCACAATTCACAGAATCCAACCAAACCGGTCGGTTTTCGATGTTCAGCCGCTCACGCAGAGATTGAGCGATTCGTTTGCCGAAGACCGGCTGCGCACTGTCCTGCTCAGCTTGTTTGCACTGACCGCGGTATCGCTCGCTTGTCTCGGCCTCTTTGCGACCCTCAGCTATTTCGTAAGCCTTCGCCGCCGGGAAATCGGACTGCGGCTGGCCCTGGGCGCTCTGCGAAAGCAGGTGGCTGTGCGCTTCCTTATGCAGGGGCTGCGCGTTGCATTGATTGGCGGCATCGTTGGAATCGCGCTCGCCGCCGCCTCGGTCCGCCTGCTGTCAGGCATGCTCTATGGAGTTTCCCGTTTTGATCTCAGGACCTTCGGTGGCGTGATCCTGCTGGTGATGGCAGTTGCCGCTCTGGCGACACTGGTTCCGGCGCTGCACGCGGCGCACACCGATCCCATGCGCGTGTTGCGCGAGGAATAACCAAGCACGTCGGGCATAGGCGCTCCCCTGCATCTGCGCAATGTCTCCCAGCCGAGGGCGGCAACAGGTGGTACGCCCCATGCTCGATATGGGACGAATCGCCGGGCCAGAGGCGCAGAAGCTGCGGTAAAATCCGGCATTCATGCCCTTTTGCGCGCAGTGCGGTAGCCATGTGCCGGATGCGGCGCGGTTCTGTGTTTCCTGCGGCACTCCTAGCAGCTCTGACATGGACGCTCAGGCTACGCTGGATCGCAGCCCTTCACATCCGGTAGCGCCGCCGCCATCCTCTTCATCGCGCGGCCAGATCTCCGTAGTCACGCTGCGCGCCGAAAGCGGACGCATCGTTCCCGGCACCCTGCTGGCGGACCGCTATCGCATTGTCGCGCTTGTGGGACGAGGGGGCATGGGCGAGGTCTATCGCGCGGAAGACCTCAAGCTCGACGAGGATGTCGCGCTGAAACTGCTTCCCGAAAGATTGGTACAGGACGGAGCGGCGCTGGCTCGCTTCCATCGCGAGGTGCGCATCGCCCGCGACATCTCCCATCCGAACGTTTGCCGCGTCTTTGATATTGGCGAAGCCAACGGTGTGCCCTTCATCAGCATGGAGTACATCGCCGGCGAGGACCTGGCGACGCTGCTGCGCAAGATCGGCCGTCTTCCGCAGGACAAAGCCATCGAGATCTCGCGCCAGCTTTGCGCCGGCATTGCCGCCGCCCACGAGCATGGCGTGCTGCATCGCGATCTTAAGCCCTCGAACATCATGCTCGATGACCGGGGCAAGGTCCGGATCATGGACTTTGGACTCGCCGGAGTCGCGGCCGATATTCAGACCTCGGAAATCAGCTCCGGCACTCCCGCTTACATGGCCCCGGAGCAGCTCGCGGGGAAAGAAGTCACAGAGCAGAGCGACATTTACTCGCTCGGGCTTGTGCTCTACGAAGTTTTTACTGGTAAACGCGCGTTTGAAGCGGCCACGCTGGCGGAGATGATGCGCTTGCGCGAGCACAGCTCGCCGTCGCGGCCCAGCAGCGTGGTGCACGATCTGGATCCGCTGGTGGAGCGGGTGATGCTGCGCTGTCTGGAGCGCGATCCGCAGAAGCGTCCCAAAACGGCACTTGACGTTTCCGCGGCATTGCCCGGCGGAGATCCTTTGGCGGCAGCGCTCGCCGCGGGTGAAACTCCCTCCCCGCAGATGGTCGCCGCTGCAGGTGGCGAGCAGGCGCTGGCACCGCGCACAGCCTGGTCTCTGCTTGGAGGAGTTGCGCTGGCATTCATCGCAGTGCTCTGGGTCGCCGGATACGCGACCGATCTGGCGCTGTATCCGCTAAACAAGACTCCTGACGGTTTTGAGGAACGCGCGAGAGAGATTGTCGTTAGCGCGGGGTACTCCGACCATCCGGCGGATTGGTCGCGTGAGTTTGTCCGAAATTATCCTTATCTGCTGTATCGCGAATCCAAAAAGATGCCGTCCCCGAAAGGGCAGCCAATTACCGGGGCGAATCCCGGCGCGCTGAGCTTTCTTTACCGGCAGAGCCCCGAGTTGATGATTCCCCGCAACGTCGAAGGCGACGTTACATTTTCTGATCCTCCTTACGAGACCTCAGGAATGGTAACAATTGGACTCGATTCGATGGGGCGATTACGTGGGCTGCGCGCGGTACCCGACCAACGCGAGAACGGAACGGCCGGCGGTGAGGCAGACTGGCGCGTTCTCTTTCAGGCCGCAGGGTTGGACATGGGCCATTTCAAACCTGCGCCGGCGAAATGGCTCCCCACCGAACCATTCGATGTGCAGCGAGATTGGGAGGGCACCTACGAAGCCGACAGTACGCCGATCCATGTATCTGCAGCGTCTTATCGCGGCAAAGCCGTGTACTTCCAGGTTTCGCCGCCGTGGCTGGACACGCCGGAATGGGAGCATCCGGCGGCGCCCAATCGAACCGGTGCGATTAAGTACACCACTGTAACTGTGATTGCCGTAGTGCTGATGGTTCTCGCGATCTTCTTCGCGCGTAAGAACATTCGACTGGGCCGTGGAGACCGCAAAGGCGCTTTCCGACTGGCCCTGTATTTCCTTGTGGTGGAATTTGCGGCGCGGAAGCTGTTGCGTCATCACATTCCCGATACCGGAGCCGAGTTTTCGGGACTGCGCGAGTCCGCCGGCCTGAGCCTGCTGGGGGCTGCTCTGCTGTGGATTTACTACGTGACGCTGGAACCCTACGTGCGTCGCCAGTGGCCGGAGTTCCTGATCTCCTGGAGCCGCCTGTTGAATGGCAAGTTTCGCGATGCGATGGTTGGGCGCGACCTTCTTGCGGGCTCACTGTTTGGCGCCCTGATCGTGCTCTGCATCGAAGTGGTGAATGCCTTGCCGGCATGGTTCAATCTCGCCGGGCAAACGCCAATTAACGGGGACGGTCCGGTTTTGGGATCAACTGCCCAGTTCACAGGAGTCCTGCTTGGGCAATTCGCGGGCGGCATCTTCTTCGGCCTTACCCTTCTATTCCTGTTCTTTTTGTTTCGCAGCCTGTTGAAGAACTATGCCGTAGCCATTCTCGCGGTCGGAATTCTGCTCACGCTCATCAATTTGGGCAACGAGAATCCGGTCGCGGAGACCATCATGGCGGTGATCATCGCCGCGCTGAGCTTGACTGTGTTTCTCCGCTTCGGATTGCTGGCAGCCATTGTTGCCACCACTGTCGAGAACCTATTCCTGCTTTTCCCTGTGGCGCTCGACGCTTCGCGCTGGTACTTCGTCAGAGGACTTATTCCGGTCATGCTGTGCGTCGTGATAGCCCTCTATGGATTCCGAACCTCGCTGGGAAATCGTCCTGTCTTCCCTGCCCTGAGCGCCGAGGATTAAACCATGAACGGTACGCTCTGGCTGGTTCTCATGCTCATTGGCGCGCTTGCCGCTCAGGACCATGGCGAGCCTGCTGCACCCGACGACGCACACGCTGTGCAGGTTCAAATGCGGAATGTCTCTTACCATTACTCCGCAGCGACATCGGTACAGATCAGCAGGTTGGAAGGAAAGCTGGTCCCGACACCGCCCAATTCCATGCCGGTCTTCGATGCCAAAGATTCGTTCATTTTGCACATTGATTCAGCGGAAATCGCGATTTCGGCTGCGTCGCTCGCCAACGTGCTGAACTCGCAGGTGTTTGCCGCGAAGGACTCGCCGTTGAAGGACATTTCTATCGCCGTCGATCGCGGAAAACTGAAGATCAAAGGCAAGCTCCACAGCAAAGGAGATGTCGGTTTCGAAACCGAGGGGACCCTGAGCGTCACCACGGAGGGAAAAATTCGCCTGCACGCCGACAAGATCCGGGCCTTGCACTTGCCGGTCAAAGGGTTGATGGACCTGCTTGGAATCGAGATTGCCAATCTGATCAAAACAGACAAACTGCACGGTGTTCGCGCGGAAAAGGACGATGTCATTCTCGATCCGGAGCAAATTCTGCCGCCGCCGCGCATTCAGGGGCGCGTCACCGCCGTAGCGCTGCGCGGCAATCAGATTGTGCAGATATTCGGGTCATCGAAGTCCGCAAAGAAGCCGTCCTACAATGGGAACTACATGGCTTATCGCGGGAACCAGTTGCGTTTTGGAAAACTCACTATGGACGATACTGATATGGTCCTGATCGATATGGACCCGAAAGACCCGTTCGACTTCTTCCTTGATCATTACAAAGAGCAACTGGTGGCGGGCTACACCAAAGAAACTCCCGCATTTGGCTTGCGGGTGTACATGCGCGATTTCAACAAACTGCACTCTGGCGCCAGACACGCACCCTCCCGCTAATACGCGGCATTCTCAAGAGGGTGCGACGACATTCGGTTACACCTTCTTCACGGCGACGCTCTTTACCTGGCCGGCATTGCCATAGCTGACCAGGGAATTGCTTTGCGCCAGGTGCCAGGTGTCAAGGATATGGACGGCACAAAGATGTACCGTGAGCGCGGGACGGCCGAGATAACTGATGGTGATCGCGTACCGTGCCGAATTCGCGCACTCGTGCTGTGGCGCCAGTTTTGTCACCTGACACACCATGAGGGCCGTTCGTTTCTCGGAGGAAGCTGCCGAAGTGTAGCCCAGATTCAGGACTGCTGTTACGCCATTGTGCGCCATTGGTCGCAAGAGGGTATGCTCTCGTCAGCCGTACGATTTCGTGATTTCGCGATTTGGTGATTGGGGAGTGGGCTCATAGATCTCAAGGTACGCCCCCTTGAAAGTGCTCTTTCACGAGCACGTTGAGCGCAGTTCCACCGTAATTAGCAGTTTATGAAATTAGCTCGGATAGCAAAATGAAAACGTTCCTGATCATCCTCTTCCTGTTCATCTTCCTCTTCATGGTGGTGATGACCGCGCGCACCCAGATGCAGGTGAAGCTGTGGGACTTCCCACGCTGGCAGCCGCAATATGCCGCTAACCCCTGGGCAATGGCCACGCTCTGGGACGCCTATTTCGGTTTCACCACGTTCTTTGTCTGGGTATGCTACAAGGAACGAACCATGGCCATGCGCATCCTGTGGTTCTTGTTGATCATGGGGCTGGGAAATATCGCCATGTCCTTCTACGTGCTGATTCAGTTGTTCCGGTTAAAGCCAGGAGAACCCGTCAGCGACGTAATCACGCGTCGCATATGAAGCAAAATTTTTTCTATCGCAAGCTGGTCACGCCGCTCATCGATTTATTGCGGCAAGGAATCACGCCGGAAAAGATCGCGCTCAGCCTTGCCTTCGGCATCGCTCTCGGCGTTTTTCCCATGCTGGGAAGCACGACGATTCTCTGCGCGCTGGCGGCGGTGGTCTTTCGCCTGAACCTCCCTGCCATTCAACTGGTCAACTACTTCGTTTATCCGCTGCAGCTCGCGCTGCTGATTCCTTTCATCCGCTTCGGCGAGGCGCTGTTTCAGTCTCCCCGCGTGCCGCTCTCGATTCCAATGATGTTTGCAGCTATTCGCCAAAGCGCATGGCAGGCCACCAAGACCTACTGGACCTCTGGCTGGCACGCCATGATTGCGTGGCTGCTGGTTGGACCTTTGGCGATCTGGCTGATGTATCTGGTGCTGACGCCGCTAATGCGCAGGCTCGGCGCGGTTAGCGGAGCCGTGCTGAAACGTTCGCGCGAGGTGAATGCATGATCTCAGCCGGAGACTATCTCACGCTTGCCCTGTGGGCGTGGGCTGCTGTTTCGGCGCTCATGCTGATCTTATGGCTGATCAGCTTGCAAACCAAAAACGCCGGCATCGTCGATGTTGGCTGGACCTTCGGCCTACTGCTTTGCGCAGTGGTGTACTGCATTTTGGCCGACGGATATCCGTTGCGCAAAGTTCTCCTTTTGGGGATGGTGGGAATCTGGGCGGTGCGTCTGGGCGGCTATCTGTTCTTCACTCGCGTGTGGCGACAGCCGGAGGAAGGACGCTATCGCCAGATTCGCCAGGACTGGAAGACCAACATCAATCTGAAGTTCTTTTTCTTCTTCGAGTTTCAGGCGCTGCTCGACGCCGTGCTGTCGTTGCCGTTTCTCTTTGCCGCAACCAATGCCACGCCCGTGATTTCCTGGATTGAATATCTGGGAGTGGCGCTGTGGGCGGTATCGATTGGCGGCGAAGCGGCAGCCGACGCGCAACTGAACGCCTTCAAGAAGAACCCCGCGAACAAAGGCAAGACCTGCCGCGTGGGACTATGGAACTATTCCCGCCATCCGAACTACTTCTTCGAGTGGTTCATCTGGATTGCCTGGCTGATCTTCGCGCTGGGCTCGCCGCACGGCTGGATTGCAGTTATCTGTCCCGCGCTGATGCTCTGGTTTCTGTTCAAGATCACCGGCATTCCCGCGACGGAAGCGCAAGCCCTGCGCAGCCGCGGCGAAGACTATCGGCAATATCAGCAGACCACCAGCGCGTTCGTGCCCTGTTTCAAAAAAACAGCCTCGCGCGTGTAAGCGCAAATTGGTGCGCCGGGTGTGCCCCTATCCACTTAGTCCCTCACGTCCACCAAGTCCACAGCCCGTTCATCCGCAACTTTTCCACAGCCTCTGGGTTTCCACTGCACAGAGGTGATAGATGCAATCTAATCGACTGTTAACCATAATCCTGTCCGGCGCGATGTTGCTTCCCTTGGGAGCAATGGCCCAGGCAGCGAGTTCAACTCCGGACAATTCAACGCAAACCGCAACCACTCCGCAAAAAACCGAGCGCGGTGAGAAGTTTGCGAAAGCGCTGAATCTGACTCCAGAGCAGCAGACCGAGCTCAAGCAGATTCGCGAGAGCTCACGCGAGCAATTCAAGGCCATCAAGAACGACTCTTCTCTAACTGCCGACCAGAAGAAGGCGAAGATGAAAGAGCTACGCAAGAGCACGAACGAGCAGATGATGAGCAAGTTGAATCCTGATCAGCAGGCGAAGTTCAAGGAAATGCGCAAGGAACATCGCCATCATGGCCGCGGCCACAAGGGTGGGCAGGACTCGCAAACCCAGGGATAAGTTTCCCGCCGGCAACAGAAAGGCCGTCCGCGAGGACGGCCTGAATTTTTCTCAATTCGCAAAAATTACATTACATCGCGTTGGCTTGCTTTTCTGCCATATCGCCAAGGATGGGCACCTTCCAGCGCTGTCCCTGATAAGCCTTCAGGAGCAACACGATCCACAGTCCCAGCGCCAGCAGGCTCACCAGCATCGAGATCGCCCATCCGATGATCGGGATGAAGTCGAGCACGAGGTGAATGGCGAACAGGGCCACGCTGAAGAAGATGCATTGAAACGCGTGGAAGCGGATAAAGCTGTTGCGATTGTACGGCGCCATCGCGAGAAAGATGATTGCCGGAATGAAGGTCACGTACGCCAGCATTCCCGCAACATTGTCGGCCATGCCTCCCGCGGCGGCCGGAGCTGCTGCTACCGCTGCTCCGCCTCCCGTGGATTCAACCAGCACCGGGCGGCCGCACTTGGCGCAAAACGTCGAACCATCGTTGATCTGTCCACCACAACTTGCACAAAAAGCCATAGATTCCCCCACATCTGTTCTGAAACGATGTGGAATTATGGCACAAATTGAGGCTGCTTGCGTTTTGTGTTGTACTTAGTACCAATGGAACTAGTTCTTAACCTCGCCTGGTTCGCGTTCTCCGTCGCGGCGTTCCTCGCCTGGACGCACTGGCGCCGCCTCAGCACCGACGACACTGTTCCATTCGCTCGCGGACTGGTGATTCTCGCCTGCATCCTCGTCCTTCTGCTTCCCGTAATCTCCATTAGCGACGATCTTGCGCAAACTCCGGCTTTGGCGGAAGGAGTAAAGCTGCAAGATACCTGGACGGCGCCGGAATCGATCGTCCCCCCTGGAGTGATACCAGCTGGGGTCGTGCTCGCGTCGATTCGTGCTTTGGAAGCAAATGCGATTTTCCTGACGCAGCCCGAACCGCGCGCTTTTTGTCCCGAACTCTGCTGGATTCCTGCAGTTGAGAAACGTCCACCTCCCGTCTCGCTGTAACCGCGAGGTCCCCTGCAATTTGCGCGATCTGAGGACGCCACCTTTCGCGTCTGGTCAATGCATCTCCGACGAGGCAATTGTGACAGCCGCCATCCCATCCCGTTCCGCCCATGTGCGCAAAGCTGCGCTGTGGGTGAGCATCGTCCTGACTGCCGCGCTGTCGCTCTGGTGTCTGGTGGTTCCCTACTGGCATATTCACGATCCGGCTAACAAGAACCGCATTGTGCGCTCGGAACGACGGGCCATCTGGAAGCAAGAGAACTCCACTGCTTCGCTGGACGTGATCTTCACCTTAGTGCCCGCCGCAGCTTTCGCGATCATGGCTGTAGTTCTGGGATTTTCATTGCGCGATTCTGCGGGGACGGCGCCTCCAAGCTCATCCGCCGAAGAGCAGCCCATTCTCAAGAGATGAGTTGGCTTGAAATGGCCGGTCGCAGCCCAGGGGAGCTCACCGCAGTCGGATTCAGAATAGATGGCGCAAAGGAACGCGCAACCGGCACTACCAGCTTGTAATCGACAGACTGCCGATCCATGGTGACTTCTCCGATTTTGTTACAAAAACGGAACAGAAGCTGCTACGGGCATGAAAGAGTTCATCCTCAGAAGAAAGCAACATCTCACGCGGATTTCACGGATGCTACGGATCGGACGAAGACACCAACAAAAAGGATGCGATCTGCAGCTGGCCGGCATCCATTCTCCCGGAATTTAGATTCTGCCCTTGAAAAACATTTTCTTGAAAAATCCGTGCAATCCGTTTCGTCCGTGAAATCCGTGCGAGCATTTGCTCTTGCCTTTGGTTTTCAGCTTCCACTATGCCCAAAGTAACTTGCGGCCCTGCAATTGCCAGACTACGCTGGCGCGGTACTATGGCCGGAATTGTGGGGTTTTCATGGGCAAGAAACTGGATTTGCGCGCGCTGACGCGAGTCAATACCGAGCTGTGGCTGATTCTTTCTCTTTTTGTCTTGGCCGCGGGCGTGAATTTCCTGGTTTCTTCGCACCACATGGTGCTGGGCTTCTACTCGCTGCCCACGATCCTCTCCGCCTACGCCTTTGGACGCCGGCACGCGGTGCTCACCGCGGTTGCCAGCATCGTCATCGTCTGCCTGGTCATTTACGACTCGCCACAATTGCTGAACGAGAGTGCCGCTCCTATCTTCTTTCTCGTTTCGGAGAAGTGGTTTGAGATTGTGGTCTGGGGCGGGACGCTGGTCATTACCGCGTATCTGATGGGCACGCTCTATGACAAGCAGAAGGCGCAAGTCCGCGAGCTGCGCGAGACCTATAACGGCGTGCTGCTGATCCTGCAACAGTTCATTGCCAAGGACAAGTACACGCAGAACCACTCGTATCGCGTCTCGGTGTATGCCAGCCGCATCGCCCTCAGCTATGGCATGAGACATGAGCAGATTGAGGACGTGCGCGCCGCCGCGCTGCTGCACGATATCGGCAAGCTCGACATCAGTCGCGATCTTCTTTACAAGGCTGCACGCCTTACAAAAACGGAATTCGAGGAGATGCAGCTCCACGTCGAGAAGGGCGCAAGGATGCTGGAGCCGGTAGGAGGCAGCCTGCGCCGGGTGCTGCCAATCGTGCTCGCACACCACGAGAAGTTTGATGGCAGTGGATACAATCCCGTGCAAGGCGAGCAGATTCCCCTGGAAGCCCGCATCATCAGCGTCGCCGACGCATATGACGCAATGACCAGCGATCGCCCGTACCGCAAAGCCATGTCAAGCTACGACGCCAAAGAAGTAATCGAACGTGGCGCCGGCAAAGACTGGGACCCGGAAGTGGTAGAAGCCTTCCTCCGCGCCTTCCGCAAACAGGAACTCGAAATGCCCGAGCTGCTGGTGTAGCTCATCGGCTGTCAGCAATCAGCAGTCAGTTAACCAGGTCAAAAGCAAAGCCAACACCTCGCACGGATGACACTGATGCAACGGATAGGACGGATGAATCACTGAAATGTCAGTTGTGTCTGATCGCTGAGTGCTGATTGCTGAGTGCTGATTGGAAATTGCTCTACTCTTCCCTCAGCAACCCTGCCGGATCAATCGCCAGCGCGTGGCGCGCGGGAATCCAAATCGCCAGCAGGCCAAGCAGAGCCATGGTGCACATCACGCCGCTCAGCACGAGCGGATCGCGGGGATTCGCTTGATAGACGATCTGTGCGAGCAGCTTGCTGGCAACTACGCCCAGTAGAAGTCCCGCCGCCGATCCGGCGAGCAACAGAATCAACGGTCGTCCCAGCGCCGAGCGCATGAGCTGCGCCGGCCGCGCGCCGAGCACGACACGAACCCCGAGTTCCCTCATCCGCTTCGAGACCGAATAGGCCGCCATGCCGAAAATTCCAGTCACGGCCAGCATTGCCGCCAGCAGGCCCATGATGCCGAGGCTGGCGCTCGCCACTCGCGCGGGAAACAGCACTGAGGCCAGCGCTTCGGGATAGCTGTGGATCATAAAGGGAAGGTTGGGATCGATCTGCGCCAGCATACGATGCAGCGCAGAGGCAATCTCCACTGCCGGCAACTGCGACCTGACAATCAACGCGGTATCGCTCTCCAGATTCTGCCCGAGAGAAAAGAAGATTGCGGGCTGGTGGTCTTCGGTGAGCGACTCATACTTACCGTCTTCGACAATACCGACGATCTCGAACGACTCGTCTTTCCCGGTCATGAAGTGCATTCCGACAGCGGATGCGCTGCCGGACAGCCTGCGCGCGAAGGTCTGGTTCACGATCGCAACCTTCGGCGCGTGCTCGTCATCATTCCAGGTAAAGTCCCGTCCGGCCAATAACTGAGTCTGCGCAGCGCGCAAGTAGCCGGGTGAAATTGAAAAGTAGTCTGGAGTCATCACCTCGGTCGAGGTGCGGAAGTCGGTTGTGCCCTGCCGCCACACGGCCGTGCTGCTCACTCCCGCGCCTAGTTGCCGGTCATTGATTATGCCCACTGCAGTCACACCGGGGATTTTGCCGGCCTCTTCCAACATTCGCTTTTGCAGTGTCAGCGCATCTTTGTCCGCGTGGCCGGCCATGTGCATGTCGGTTTCGGCCAGCATCAGACCCTGCGGCTGAAATCCCATCGGAGCGTGCAATGAGCGCTGCATTCCGCGCAGCGCTACCAAAGCCGACGTCACCAGCAGAGTGCAGAGGGCGATCTGAACGCCCAGCAGCAGATCGCGCAATGCGAAGCGGCGAAAGAAGATCGTGCCGGTCGTTCCGCTCTTAATCGCCTGCGCCGCATTGGTTCGCCAGATCTGACGCGACGGCAGCAGCCCGAATAACAAACCGCTGCCGACTGAGAGCAGCAAGGCGATGAGGTAGACGCGCACATCGGGAACGACGTTCACGTGCGCGGGAAACTCTACCAGTGGCTGCCAGCGCGTGAGCGCACCGAGCAAGCCTGCCGAGAGCAGCGTTCCGGCGATGCCGCCCAGCAGTGAAACCATCACTGCTTCGATGAGCAGCTGGCGCAGCACACACCAGCGACTGGAGCCGATGGCGAGCCGGATCGCCAGCTCGCGGCCGCGGTCTGCCGCGCGTGCGGCGAAGATGCCGGCCAGGTTCGTACATGCTGCCAGCAGCACCAGCAGAGCGAGAGCCATGATGCCAAGCAGGAATGCGCGGGTGGGGTCGCGATAAAAATCGCCCATTAAACCGGGCTTCACCAGGCGCGCCCTCATGCCGTCGTCAGCCGCGGGATTCTCTTTCGCCAGTTGCGCGGCAACGCTGTTTAGGTTGTCAGTCGCCTGCTCCGGCGTAACGCCGGGCTTCAGTCGTCCTAATATCCAGATAGCATGAGCAATTCGCCGCGTGAGCAGGTCAAAGCCTTCAATCTGGGGCTGGTCAAGCATAGGAACCCAAAAATCCGGCCATAGGAACAGGTCGGTTCCGTGGAAGGAAGCCGGAGCGACGCCCAGCACAGTGAACGGCTGCTTGTTTACCTCGACCTTCGCCCCGACGATGTTGGGATCTGCTGCAAAATGCGAGCGCCAGAATGGTTCCGCAAGCACGATGTAGGGGGCCGAGTTAGGTCCGTGTTCATCGCTGGGCTGGAAGAATCGTCCCAACATGGGCTGCACTCCCAGCATGTCGAAGTAGTTGCCTGAGACTTCGTAAAACCAGCTCTTATAGGCAGCGCTGCCCGTGCTCAGGCCGGCATCGAGGAAGCGGTACGCCGCCATCTCGCTGAAGGTCTTATTGCGTCGCTCGTAGTCGAGGTAGTCTGGGTACGACTGGCTCACAAACCCTTTCGGGCCCTGCACCACGTTGTAGAGCCCCTGCGGTTGCGGGACGTCCAGCGGTCGCAGGATCAACGCGTTGAAAATACTGAAGACGATCACGTTGGCGCCGATGCCCAACGCCAGCGTCAACACCGCCGTCAAAGTGAACGCAGGAGAGCGGCGCAATTGCCGTGCGGAGTAATGAAGGTCGCGCCAGATTGAGTCCAGAGTCATCTCGGCGTCGGCAGCCGTCACCCGTTCGCGGGTCACCAGTGGATTCCCAAATCGGATCAGCGCATCGCGGCGCGCCTCTTCCGGCGACATGCCCTTGGCGATGTTGTCGGCGGTGCGCATCTCGATGTGCGACGCAAGTTCTGAATCGATCTCCCGCTCCAACTCGGAGCGTCGAAATAAATTAGAAATTCGGTTGATGATCGACATGATGACCTCACATCAATGAGTCGGCTATTCAGGGAAGGGCACGGATTTAATGCGTGCCCTTCCCTAAATCCCTCACGCGTACCGCAAAACCGCATTCACACCCTTCACAAGCTGCTCAAAGCTCTTCTCGGCTTCGAGCAATTGCTTGCGCCCGAGCGGGGTGAGCCGGTAATACTTGGCCTTGCGATTGGTCTCAGTCAGCTTCCACTCCGAGCGGATCCAGCCACTCTGCTCCATGCGGTGGAGCGCGGGATAAAGTGATCCTTCCTCGACAGAAAGCAACTCGTCCGATGCATGCTGAATATGCAGCACAATGCCATAGCCATGCATCTCCCGCGCCTGGGAAAGGGTCTTCAAGACCAGCAGATCCAGGCTACCCTGCAAATCATTTCTCGCCATGTCGAGCACCCCTAGACAACTTGGCAACGTCGAAAAGGCTAGACCTAGAAGTGGAGGTAAGTCAAGTCAGAACTACTCTGAGGTCGTCGGTGGCTGGACTGGTAAACGGAACCGCGCCGCGAGTATCCGTTGCAACTATCCGAACACCTGGCGTGTCATGCGCCGCTCTCAAAACCTGCAGAGCCCGCCCAAAGTCGCTGTGCATCCAGGGGAGAGGACGATGCGGGGAATAACAACGTGCGTGATGGGGTCCTGCGAGATCTCGAATATCTGTTCGGGTTTAATCTGGGGACGGGCATGCAGCTCGCGGAGAAATTGCTCGAGGGCAGCAGGATCGTAAACCTGGCCTTCATGTTTTTTCCAGGTAGTGAGTAACTTCTGGCTTGCGCCGGGCTGTGACTCCTCTCCGGCGACGATCAATTTCCCAAAATGGAATACAGCTCCGGTGTCCAATTCGACCATGAGGGCAACCGTGTGCCCTGCGACGTCTTCTTCGGTTTCAGGAACGGCTGAGAAATTAATGTAGCCCTTGCTGCCGTAAAGCCTGCGGAGCCGGTCCAGTCCGACGCCAATCTTCTCCCGGTTGAAGATGCCTCCGTCGGCAACGGGAAATTGCGCTCGCATCGCTGCCACAGGAAACTCGTTCGAGCCGCTGAAGCGAATCTCCTTCAGCCGATATTGTTCTCCTTCCTGCACGTCCATGACAAGATCTACGGTTTCTTCGTTCTCGCGACGGGCGACCACCTTTACCGTGGGATCCTGCACGAACACATGAAAAAAGCCATCCCGCTGAAATCCATAACGCACTCTTTCGGCGGCCTCATCAATTTCGGTCTTGTTCATCACATGCTGTTGCACGTTGCGGATGATGCGTTCCTGCTCGGCTGCAGGAAGCTTTTTCACGCCTTCCAGAACGACTCGGCGAATGACGATCCGCTGAGAGGCCACGGCAGGAATGGTCGAGAGAGCAAATAGAAAAAAGGAAAGGGCAAACAACATCGGGCGGCGCATAACCAAGAGCCTCCGGCGGTTGCAATGGATATTCTACCTATTTTACTGCGGCCGCCATCCGATTTCGGCCAGTAGCAAGCAGCTAGCCGCTAAATCGTCCTCAATGCCTGAATCGGATCGGCCGAGGCGGCGCGGGTGGCGGGGATGGCTGACGCCAGCAGGGCCATGGCAATCATCAGCAGGACGCTGGCCGTGTAGATAAGCGGGTCCGTCGGGCTTACCTGGAAGAGGAAGCCGCTGACCAGGCGCGAAGCCGCAACAGAGCCGACGATGCCGAGAGCGCATCCTAGCAGCGCCAACTTCGCGCCGGAGATCAGCACCAGGCGGGCGATGCCGGCGCGCTGTGATCCGAGCGCCATGCGGACAGCGATCTCCTGCGAGCGCAGTGAGACCGAGAAGGCCACTACTGCGTAGATTCCAGTGATGGCGAGTAGCAGCGCGCCCAAGGCAAACGCCGTAATCAGGTTGGTATTGAAGCGGCGCGGCGCCTCGATATTCACGACTACGTCATTCATCGGCTGCACCTGGTCGAGAGCCAGCAGCGGATCGATCTCGGCGACGGTTGCGCGCAGGGTTTGCGCCATCTGCTCGGGAGGCGGCTGGAACGCAGCGCGATGTACCCGCTGGTCGGCTCATTCAGCTTATTGCTGGAGTTGCCGGAGAGAATCGCGGGCTGCTGCGCGGGGAAATACCACTGGTCGTCGCTAGGTTCGTCGGGCGATCCCAACCTGATATCGGCAACAATGCCGACGACCGTCGCCCACGGCAGTCCCTTTTTGGGATTGCCCAGATGCATGCGCTTGCCGATGGCGTCCTTTCCCGGCCAGGCGTGCTTCGCCATCGACTGATTGACGATCACGACCAGCGGCTTGTCCGCACGGTCCTGGTCGGTGAAGTACCGGCCTTCGATGAGCGGGATACCCATCCCCCGAAAGTAATCGCCGCTGGTGATAGCGAAGGCGGCGAACTGCTGCTTCCAGTTCGATTCCGGGTCGCCCTCGATGGTGAATGTGGATGCCGCAAAGGCGCCGGTCGCGGGAACAACACTGGAGAATCCACCGGCGACGATCGCGGGCCTGCTTTGGAGCCGCTCCACAACTGCGCGATGGAATGAGTCCACTGCGGCATCGCTGGAATACTGTTGGTGCGGCAAGCGGTAGCCGGCAACGAGGACGCGGTCAGCACGGAAGCCGGGATCGACGGCTCGCATTTTGGCAAAGCTGCGCAGGAATGCGCCTGAAGTAGTGACCAGCACCAGCGCAACCGCGATCTCAGCGACGACCAGCGCCGAGCGCAACCACGCATGCGTGGATGCGCCGCCGCCAATGCGTACGCCCTCTTTCAGGCTCTCGGAGACATTGGCGCTCAATGCCGCGAACGCTGGGGCCAGGCTGCAGAGCGTTCCAGTGACCAGTGCGATCAACAGAGCGAAGCCGGCAACGGAGGCATTGATCGCGATTGCATTGATGCGCGGCATCGACTCGGGCAGCAGATGCAGGGCGGTGCGAATTGAAATTGCGGCCAGCGTGAAACCAAGCAGGCCTCCAGCCAGGCTGAGCAGCAGTCCTTCGAAGACAGATTCACGGATGATGATTCCGGAGCGCGCGCCCAGGGCGAGCCGCACCGCGTACTCGCGGCGGCGGCGGATGGCGCGCACCAGCAACAGGCCGGCAACATTGGCGCATGCGATCAGCAGAACCACAGCGACGGCAAGAAACAAAGTCCGCAGCAGCGGACGCGCGTCGGAGATCGTGTTCTCGCGCAGGCTGGCGACGTACCCGCGGATGTGGATTGCAGACATGCTCGCCGGGAAATTGCGCATGATCTGCTGTGCGACGCGATCGGCGTCCTGCGCTGCCTGGGCCAGCGTCACGCCGTCTCTGAGGCGCGCGACTATGTGGTATCCGAACATTCCGGCATAGTCATCTGAGAGTTCCTCGGGCGTGAAGCTCATCGGAACCCAGAGCTGTGCCTGGTCGAGGTGTCCGGCGGTAAGGGGGAACTCGAAATCGCGCGGCATCACCCCGATGATGGTGTAGGACTTGCGATCGAGAACAATGGAGCTGCCAACGACTTTAGGATCACGTTGGTAGCGGCTCGTCCAGAAGGCGTAGCTGATGACGGCGACCGGCTGATGCGAATCGTCCTCCTCGCGCGTGAAGAGGCGTCCCAGAATGGGATGCACACCGAGCGTGGAAAAAACGCCTGCGGTCTGGCGAACCGCATTTACCTGTTCCGGAGTTGCTCCACTTGAGACCTCAAACTCCCGGCCGATATAGCCGCCCATGGTAGAGAAAGCGGTGGTCGAATTCGAGTAGGCGCCGATCTCACGCGCAGTCACCGAGCCGGGACCGCTGCGCAAGTGATCTCCGAGCACAACCAGGCGGTCGGGATTGCTGAACGGCAGTGGACGCAGCAGGACGCCTTCCACCAATGAAAAGATTGCGGTAGTCGCGCCAATTCCGAGAGCCAGGGTGACGATCACCACAAGAGCAAAGCCAGGCGATTTTCGCAATTGCCGCAATGCGAAGCGGAGATCCTGCGCCAGAGCGTGCATCGGTGTCCTCAGCTTTCTGGAACTTTGACGAGCTTAGCGGACCAGGGGAAGCGGCGGCGCAATTTTTCGCGCGACCTTACCTGCCTTATTCATCACGTTCGCAGAGAAATCTGCGAGTACGCAGGCCGAATGCGGGTTCGCCCAGCTTTCGGAACTCTCTAGAATCTACAGAGTGTTCCACTTTTTTAGATGTCATCCTGAGGCGCAGCCGAAGGACCTCCTGCAACAGTGTCGGACTGAAACGTCGGTTGCGCGGCCCTTCAACCAAGAATCAGGGTTCCCACGTACAACCGCCGAGGAGCCTTTCTGAGTGCATAACTCCAGATGCGTTTGCAGGAGGTCCTTCGGCTGCGCCTCAGGATGACACCTTAAGAAACCAAACCAGCTTGATGAATAATGCAGACTCAGGTCTGCGCTACTGCCTCTGGGATTGGTCCGCAAACCGCTTCGACCTCCTGCTGCAGCTCGGCAAACAGGTCTGGCGTGTGCTCAGCCTGCGCCATCCAGACTGGAGCGAACGATTGCCGGTGCAGGGGTGAAGGGCCGTGCTCGCGCAGGATGCGCTTGTGTTTAGGCGTACTGTAGCCCTTGTTGGATGCGAGTCCGTAGAGCGGGTATTCGCGATCGAAATCCTGCATCCAGCGGTCGCGCTCGACTTTCGCGATGATCGACGCGGCAGCGATCGAGCAGCTTAGCGCATCGCCGTGGATGATCTTGGTCTGCGCGTATTCCACATCGATTTTCAACGCGTCGACCAGCACGTGATCGGGCGCGGGCTGAAGCTTTTTCACTGCTGCAGCGAGCGCCTCAAGCGATGCCCAATAGATATTGATTTCATCCACGCGGGATGCATCTACGGACGCAATCGCGCAGGCGATGGAGTGCTCGCGAATTTTTGTGGCAAGACGCTCGCGCACTTCCGGAAGAAGAAGCTTGGAATCGCGCAGTCCACGAATGCGGTAGCCGGGTTCGAGAATCACCGCGGCGGCAACCACCGGGCCGAAGAGCGCTCCGCGACCGACTTCATCGACGCCGGCAACAAGCTGCGCACCGGTTGCCCACGCAAGTTTCTCGTAGTGCAGAGTGCACTTCAGCTTCTTGAGCAGACGCAGTTTTAGCGTCGACATCGAGCGCTGCTCTTCCCCCGGCTTGAGCATCTTCAAGTACTTTCGCGAGCGCTTCGATGGTTTGTTGACCGGCACTGCGCCGATATTAGCAGCGTTTGCTGTGGAGAGTGCGGTGGAAAACGAGGTCGGCGAAGCCAAACAGCAGGCAGGTGGTACGTCATGGACGAAATGGACTTTGTAGAATAAAAGTTCATTTCGTCCACCTCGTCCACTTAGTCCATTTCCAGTGGCCGGGTGTTCTCAATTGGACGACTCAGCCTTCCACTTCCTTCAGCCTGGCGGCCTTACCCTTGAGTTCGCGCAAGTAAAACAGCTTGGCGCGGCGGACGCGACCGGAGCGGACGCGCTCGATTTTATCGATGACCTTAGAGTTCAGCGGAAAAATGCGTTCGACACCCTGGCCGAAGCTGATTTTACGCACGGTAATGCTGGCTTGCGGACCGCCTTTTTGCGCGATGAGCACGCCTTCGAACGCCTGCAGGCGTTCTTTGTCGCCTTCTTTAATCTTTACCTGCACACGCAACGTGTCTCCGGGCGTGAAGTGTGGAATATCTTTGCGCTGCAACTTCTGCGCCAGCTTGGCCATAATCGGTGATATCGACATAATGAGTTCCTCTCCTGCATACGTCGCACCGACTTGCTGCCGGGCTACGATGGAATGTTTTGATTGCAGCGCAGGACCGACATAGCCCGGCTGCGAAGAATGCTGAAACCTAAGCGCGTGGCGCGCCAAACGTCAGACAAACAAACAGTTATTGTACCGCATTCGATGAGAGTTCCATTCAGTTCTCGCGCTGATCCCGGCGGATTTCCGCAATCAGCTCCTGGTCCTCGCGGCTGAGAGGCTCGCGCGTCAGGAGATCCGGACGGTTGCGCAGCGTTTTTTGCAGCGCCTGTCGACGTCGCCAGTGGCGAATCTGCTCGTGATTTCCGGATGAGAGGATCTCGGGAACCGTCCAGCCGCGGAAATCTGCGGGACGCGTGTAATGCGGATAATCCAGCAGTCCGCCGGAGCTGCATGTGGAATCAGGGGCCCCGTCAATTGCCGGAGCTGCGCTTGAACTGAAGCTTTCCTGGTGCGCCGAGGCTTCATTGCCGAGCACGCCCGGGACCAGTCGCGCAACCGTGTCGATCACGATAGCGGCGGCAAGCTCGCCTCCGCTCAGAACAAAGTTGCCTACCGAGAGCTCGCGGTCGGCGAGGTGCTGGCTGACGCGTTCGTCCACCCCTTCGTAACGTCCGCAGATCAGCGCCACACGATCTAGACGGGCCAGGCCCTCGGCCTCACGTTGATCGAAGAGCCGACCTTGTGCGGAAAGCAGAATTACGGAATGGCTGGCGCCGGACTGAGATCGCTGCTCGCGGGTTCCGAGTCCCAGGGAATCTATGCATTCGAAGATCGGCTGCGGCTTCAATACCATCCCTTCCCCGCCGCCGAATGGACGATCATCTATGGTCTGGTGGCGATCGTGCGTGAATGCCCGCAGGTCATGAATTGCTACTTCGACCAGCCCCTGCTCACGTGCACGGCGAAGCACGCCAAAATCGAGCGGTCCGCGAAAAAAATCGGGGAAGATGGTGATGAGTTCGAAACGCATCGCATTCAAAACTCTATTCACCACGGAGGCAAGAACACGGAGACGAGTACGAAACTTGGGTGAGGCACTCGACCCGAACGCAAGAAATCAAGAAATTGAAGTTTTCTTTTTCTCCGTGTCTCCGTGACTCCGTGGTGAAGATTTACCTGTTTGCTCGAGCTTCTCCTCGGGAGAGAGCGGGGCATTGATCTCCAGCAGTCCTGGTGGAAGCTTCATCTCAAGCGTGCGTTGGGCTGGGTTGAAGCGCACTACATATTCTGCTGCAAACGGGACCTCGTATTTCCGGTCTCCTTCGCGCACAATCAAAAGCGGCGCTGCCAATCCCTGCTCAACATCTTCGATGATTCCCACTTTATTGCGGCGGGCGGAGACATCGACGAGTTCGCTGCCTACCAGATCACTTACGTAAAACGAACCACTTTCGAGGACTGCACGCTGCGAATGCGGGATCTCGACCAGCATGCCGGTTAGCTTCTCAGCATCATTGATGGAATCTATCCCGGCGAATTTCAGGACCACTCTTCCCTTGTGCGTCCATGCTGATTCAAGTTGAAGTTCTCGGCGCGGCCGGCCGTTACCCGAAACCCAGAGTTGTCGCCGTTCGCCGAATTTTTCCGGGAAATCTGTGAGGATATCGGCGAGCACTTCTCCGCACCGCCCTTGAGGACGCACTAAGCGAGCGATGACGACAAAGTCTGTTTTCGCAAATTTCGCGATTTCGTGATTGTGTGATTTCGCGATTTCAAATCACCCGATCACCCGATCACGAAATCACCCGATCGGTATGAAGCGTGAATCCGCAAGAGACCTCTACGCTGCTGGTCCACCTGGCAGTCCATCCTCAATGATTTCGAGGGTGTGGCGCTTGTGCAGCTTCATGCTGGCTGCGCCGATAATGGTACGTAAGGAACGGGCAGTTCGTCCCTGCTTGCCAATAACTTTGCCCAAGTCCCGCTGCGCCACGCGCAATTCCAGAATCGTGCTCTCCGGTCCGTCGACGGCCTCCACCGTGACCAAGTCGGGCTCATCCACCAGCGCCTTGGCAATTTCCAGCACCAGCGCTCGCACGTCCCCTTCTTGCTCATTCGGCATAAGCAGCTCCAGTATGGGCGGCACGCAGGCCGAGCCCAGGATTTTTAAAGGAATTCAATGCCCCAAACATCTGCGAGAATCTGAACTCGTGAATTTTGAACGTTGTTTTGAAAGCGAGTTTCCCACTCAAAATTCCAAAGTCAACTGTCCACAATCTCTCTACGCCGCTGTCTCCGCTGCCGGGGCTGGCGCTTTCGACATCAGTTTGCCAACCGTATCCGACATCTGAGCGCCCTTTGAGACCCAATGCTCAATACGCTCTCGCTTCAGATCTACGGTTGCAGGACTGGTTCGCGGATTGTACAGCCCAACCACTTCCAAAGCACGGCCATTCCGGGCACGTTCTTTGTCGATAACCACCACGCGATAATACGGTTGCTTGCGCGCACCTACGCGCGCTAATCGAATCATTAACACAGAAATCTATTGTCCTTTCCGAAAAAGGCTGCAAAATAATGGTTCACGTCGCGGCGAACTCAAGACAGCCAGTTTAAGATTATGGCGTATTCCCCTGAAAAATGACAAATTTAGGGTAACTGCCGAGGGGTGCCCAAAGTTCAATACGGGAAATTCAGGCCGCCGGCGCCAAGACTGGATCGAGCAACAGCTTGCGGGCCTCCTCCGCCTGGAGCTCCTGGTCAGAGGAGTAGAACTCCACCCGGTTATTCCGGCTCACACGCATGGAAAAAATGCCCCCTTCAGGAGCTCCAGCGCTGTGATCGTTGGTTCGAATGAAGTCATAACGAGCTATACGGTCGGCGGGATCGGCAACAATCCGCATTTCCAAACCAGAGTCGGAGCTGCTGACCCGATACTCGCCCTCCGCAGATTCTGAAAACGAAGCTGAACCGCCGGCCTGGACGTACTGCTCAACATCCGCTTTCAACTCCTCACCCAGTTGCCGCCAGTGCTGGAGGGCAAGATCGGCAAACATCTTCTCGTGATTGATAGGGTCGGCGCTCACGAGAATATGGGATGTGGGAACAGGCACTTCAGATAGCTCGGCGTTAGCCCGCATTCCTACCAAGCACCAGGGTCGGCTGTGGAAAACAAGAAATTCCCTGCAAAATTCCCTGCTGATTTCCTGAATCTCTCCCAAATGGTCATAAGCCGTTCAGCCGCAAAGCTTTATTCGAATATTTACAAATTCCCTGTTAATTCCCTGCTCGGCGACGGAATTCGCGGATTTTGGGCAGAATCTCGAGCTTTTTGGAGCTCCGTCACAAAATTCCCTGCAAATTTCCCTGTTCTTTTCCGGAGCAGGGAATTCTGGATTGAGAAGTAGCGGTCTATGGCCGGTTTGGTTTCTTAACTGAAAAGCTACGGAATCAGCCTGATCGGTTCACCGGAATCGCATACCTGCCAGTTTGCGCGAGAGCCCGCCGCCCTTGCTCAGGCTCTTGAACTGCTTCTTCATCATGGCGTATTGCTTAAGGAGCTGATTCACCTCTTGTACGCTGGTTCCGGAGCCGCGGGCGATGCGCTTGCGGCGGCTGCCATTGATCACTTCATGGTGATCGCGCTCGTGCACGGTCATCGAATTGATGATCGCTTCCACCCGATTTAATTCTTTGTCATCCACCTTGTCGGCCATGTTCTGGATGCCGGCAAAGGGACCTATGCTGGGCAGCATCTTCACAATGCTTTGCAAGGAGCCCAGCTTCTTGATCTGCCGCAATTGTTCGCGGAAGTCTTCGAGCGAGAAGCCGTCGCCACTGAGTGCCTTTTTTGCGAAAGCTTCGGACTTCTTAGCGTCGAGCGTCTCCTGGGCTTTTTCGACCAGCGAGAGGATGTCGCCCATGCCAAGAATGCGGCCGGCGATGCGATCGGGATGAAACGGCTCCAGCGCATCGTATTTTTCGCCAACACCGAGGAATTTGATTGGCTGTCCGGTGACATTGCGGATCGAGAGCGCCGCGCCGCCTCGGGCATCGCCATCCATTTTCGTGAGAATGACCCCGGTAAGATTCAGTTTTTTGTGGAACTCGTTGGCGGAATTTACGGCATCCTGTCCGGTCATGGCGTCGGCGACAAACAAGATTTCCTGCGGGTTCAGCAGGTTCTTGAGTTGCTGCATCTCGCTCATCAATTCATCGTCGATATGCAGCCGGCCTGCCGTATCGACGATCAGCACGTCGCATCCCGAATTCATCGCCTCGCGGCGTGCCTCCTTGGCCAACCTTTCCACCACAGCCGTATTCGCCTCGCCATCGATCTTTCCTTCATAGATATTGGCTGAGATGGCATTGGCGACGATTTTCAATTGCTGGCGCGCGGCGGGACGATACACGTCCACCGACACCAGCATGGGGCGATGTCCGCCTTTTTTCAGCCAAGCCGCCAACTTGCCTGAAGATGTGGTTTTACCCGATCCCTGTAGGCCGGCCATTAGCACCACCGTCGGCGGCTGCGAGGCAAATTTCAATTTGGCCGTGTCCTTGCCCAGGATGTTGATCAATTCGTCATGGACGATCTTCACGACCTGCTCAGTCGGCGAGATCTTCAGCATCACCTCGGCGCCAATGGCTTTTTCCCGAATGTGGTCGATGAGTTCTTTGACTACTTTGAAATTGACATCCGCTTCGAGCAGCGCCAGGCGGATCTCCCGCAGCGCTTCCTGCATGTTTTCTTCGTTGAGGGAGCCCTGTCCGCGCAGGTTTTTGAATGTTCGTTGCAGCTTTTCGGAGAGATTTTCAAACATAGGACCAAGACGATTCTAAATCAGGAGGTTCGAAACGACTTTGGGGTGAGTCACTGGATTTGACGGTACGAGACTGTTAATCGTTCTTTACCGAACAACCCCCTCCAGAGCTGCCCCTTCCAACTTCAATGCAAGAGGTAAGGGCATTGAAATCGTTCCCCGGAATTCGCTTTGCTTTCTTATTCTTTGCAATTCTAAGCATAGTCATCGCGGTCGGTTGCGGCGGTGGAACGGTGCAACCTGCGACCAATCCGCCGCCTACAGATCCAGCGCCAACTCTGAGCTTTGCCGCCGCTCCCGCGACTATTGTCAGCGGCAGCTCATCAACATTGAGTTGGACAACCACCAACGCGACCTCACTTACGATCGACAATGGAGTTGGAGCGCAGCAGAATATCGCCGCAGGAAGCGTGAGTGTTTCTCCGACGTCGACAACCACCTATACCGCAACCGCTTCAGGTGCTAACAACCACAGCGTCACGCAGCAGGTGACGGTTACGGTGACGCCTCCGACCACTCCTGGGCCAGCGCCAACACTGACGTTTGCAGCAAGTCCAGCCACAATCGACAGCGGCAGCTCGTCAACTTTGAGCTGGACAACAACCAACGCGACCTCCTTGACAATCGATAACGGAGTGGGGGCTCAGCAAAACGTTGCGACCGGCAGCGTTGCGGTCACACCAACCGTCACGACAACCTATACCGCAACTGCAACTTCTGCCGACAACCAAACCGTGACACAAATGGCAGTGGTAACAGTGAATGCGCCCGGGCCTACGGCTTCGCCGCTGCAACACATCATCGTTGTGATCATGCAAAACCGAAGTTTTGATCAGCTTTTTGGCGTTTATCCCGGGACCAACGGCAACACGGTCGAGGGCATTCGTCCTGGCATTCCCGGTTTCACACAGGTCGACAAAGCGGGAAAAACGATTTCACCGTTCCTGCAAACAAATCCGGTTTCACCGCTGCTACCGGAGAGTCGCACCGCATATTTGGGAGAAATCGATGGCGGGCTGATGGACAAGTACGCCGCTTTCGATGGTGATGTAGGCCTGGGCTACTTCGACAATACCGTTCCTGGTATTGCCACATTGTGGGGTTATGCCGACCAGTTCGCCCTGGCCGATCATTATTTCAGTTCGGTCATTGCCGAAGCACCGACAAATCAGCTGTATATGATTGCCGCGCAAGACAGCAACAACACCAAGACGATTGATCCAGCCTTCGGTCCCTGCAATCAACAGGGAACGCCATCGCCTGCCCTGACCTTCACAAATGCCGCGGATCAGCTGACTGCGAAGGGATTCACCTGGGGCGTATTCCAGCAATCGTTCGGCATCTGTTCAGATTCGAGCTCCGTACACAATCCCTTCCAGTACTTCACCTCTACTGAAGCGAGCACTCAGGATTACGTAAAATTTGCCGGGCTGCTGAAGAGCGGGAACGTGCCCGCAGTCTCGTTCATCATCCCCAGCGGCTCCGAGGACCTACATCCTGGCAATAACAAGCCGCTCTCAGTGGGCATTGGCTTCATCGATGCTTTGGTCCATGAGGTACAGGCGTCTCCAATCTGGAACACGACCGCAATCATCGTCACCTTCGACACCGCGGGGGGATGGTACGACCATGTTCCTCCACCCCAGCTCGATGCGCAGGGTTTGGGGCCGCGCGTGCCCACCCTGGTTATTTCACCTTTCGCTAAGAAGGGGTACGTGTCTCATGTGCAGATGGACCACGTTTCCATTCTGAAGCTTATTCAGTGGAACTGGAAATTGGGCAGCTTGAATCCCCGCAACGACTTGTCCGGAGACATGCTCGACATGTTCCAGTTCTGAGCTACGACAACCTGGGCGTGGTGCCCGCCGTACCCGTTCAGGCGGTGGGCGAGGGGGCTGGGGGATTAAGCCCGTTAGTTCTTGCGCCCCGATCAGGTTGGCTGCCGACGCGCGGATCTAGGGGCGGTAATACTTGCATTTTCCAGTTTGATCGTTATAGGCGGAAGAGTCCGGGCTGCAGAAGTGTCCAATCGAGATCTTGAATTGCACTGTATTCAGTCCCGGATTGGGAACAGCGAGTCCGGCATTTGAAATATGAACGTATTTCAGAGCGATCGAGAGATGACGGTTCGAGCCTGAATGTATAGGTACATGCACTCCAATGCCCGCCTGCGGCGTGAAGTTGACGCTGTTTGTACCATCGGGGACGTCGTGATTAGTGAAGAGCACCCCACCACCAAGTTCAGCATAAGGGACCACTCGTCGGAAGGAAGTGAAATTGTATTTCAGATTGAACGGAGTAAAACTCGCGCCGTAGGCATTCTGCCGCTGGGTGATCACATAAACCGGAATCAAATCAATCGAGTATTCCAGGTTAGCCGATGGACGCGAGAGCAATACGCGACCGAAACGGAAACCCGCCTGGAAAACGCCGCTGTCGCCGCGCCCCCCGGGAACACTGTGGCCTCCAGCGACAAAGGTCTCGCCTTCTTTCGTGCCGCGGACCATTTCGGTGGACTGCGACCATGACGACTGTAGCCCCGCAACCAGCAATACCAATATCGCCGCGATCATTCTCATGCCAGTAAGAGCTCTCCTCTGAGCGCGGCTATTGTATTGCATAGCATGCGTTCGCTAGTCCGTCGGACTAGATGTAAATGGATCCTCTAGCGATTTGCCGATGAGATCGACAATTGGCGAGACTGGCATTGGCTCCGCAAAGTCGGAATTACCGATGCTTTGCGGATCCAAAGGCGGACTACAGAAATTCCAGATGGAACTTCGTCAGTCGCTGACCTCTGGCATCGGTGACGATCAGCACGATGCGGTCATCGGGACGCACACTTCCGAAGTTGAATTTCACGCGATAGATGCGTTCATTGGAGGCTTCCGTCGCGGGCACGCCGATCATCGCCGCGCTTACCGGCTGCAATCGCCGCATTTGCATGCCGCGAAATACTTCAGCCTGAAAGTGCAGCCCCAGCAGGAATGAATTCAGATCTTGAGAAACATCCAGCGGCAACGGATTGCCGTCCATCACTTTGTCGCGAGTACCTGCGGTCACGCGAAAGGTGACCACTCGCGGAAGGGCTTGCACCGGCTTGCCGGAGACGTCAAGCAGCGCCGGCTTCTGGTGGTTTAGAGCGAGACTCCAGCCTTCGAACTGAGGAGATTCTGCCAGCGCAAGAATGCTGACTACTTCATGCGCTGGATTCAGCAAAAGCGTATCGGAGCCAAGTGGAACACGAGAATGCAAGTGCCATGCCTGCGAGGCCCGCGTACCGGATTGCTTTGAAGCTTGCCCCACCATATAGCCCGCGGCAAATAGCGTGACAATGATGCCCAGCACGACGACGGCAATGCGGGAACTGGATGTTGGAATGGGGTGCGTGTTAGACATGACGTGGCAGCTTGTCTGCCGTACAGATTTGGATGTTGTGTCAGGCGAGGAAAGATGCTGCGACTCTTAGTAGTGACCGCTCACCCGGATGACGAGGCCGGCGGTTTTGGTGGTTCTCTGGTCTTGTACCGGCGGCGCGGAGTAGAGACTCACGTTATCTGCCTCACTCCGGGGCAGGCAGCGCGCAACCGCGGGCCTGCGCACTCAGATGATGAACTTGCAGCCATGCGCCGCCGGGAGTTTGCCCGTGCCTGCAAGATCCTCGAAGTCAGCCGCGGCGAGGTACTCGATTTTCCCGATGCGAAGCTGGATCGCACAAACTTCTATTCCATGACCGAGCAGGTCACGGAGCGGGTGCGACAATTCAAACCTCATGTAATGCTCACGTTCGGACCCGAAGGCGCAATCACCGCTCACGTCGATCACTCCATGGCATCGCTGGTAGGAACCATGGCTTTTCATTGGGCAGCGCGAACGAATCGCTTCACTGAGCAAATCGATGCCGTTCTACAACCCTGGCAAACGCAAAAACTGTATTACTCCACCTGGCCAGGCTTCTTGTCTGACGGACAACCTGTTTCATTGCCACCGTGGACAGCTTCAATTGAAATTGGCGAACTGTTCGATTTGAAGCTGGCCGCTTTCAAAGCTCACACAACTCAGAATCCGTTGTATGAGCGCTTCTCAAAGAACATCTGCAGGTTCGGAACCAGAGAGCTATTTCACCTGGCGGCGACCAGCAAGCCGCGCGAGATCGCGATGGAGACCGATTTATTTGCTGGAGTGATCGAAGACTGACAACACAGGGACACCTGTTTCGGCTAAAAAGCGAGCGCGAGGCGCCCGCCATGAGTGTGCCCCAAAAGTGCCATTGGTTCAGGCGCCGTCGGCCGTGGCTTCAAAGATCAAAATCGAAGCTCTTGCTAACCTGTCCTGGCTGGCATAGTCTACCTATGTAACTCGATATACGAGAGCGTTCGTGTCCCGCGACGAAATCCCGCCTGGCACTCTGTACATGCTGATCCTGCGCGTGCTGGCTCGCAATGGCGAGTTGCACGGCTTCGAGATCGCAAAATGTATTGAATTGCTCTCGCAAGATGTTCTTCAAGTGGAAGAGGGTTCGCTGTATCCCGCGCTGCAACGGATGCTGATGAAGGGGTGGGTCAAAGCCGAGTGGGGCGTCACCGCAGAAAACCGACGAGCCCGCTACTATCGCCTGACAACCGCCGGTCGCAAGCAGTTAGAACAGGAGATATCGCGCTTCGAGCGCGTGATTGGGGCGGTCACACGGGTGATCCAGACCGCCTAAGTACGATCCGCGGAAGCGGACCGGTAACCTGGCCCCCTGCCACTGGGCGTGGTACTGAATTGGGAGAAGAAGATGGACTTCTGGGAATGGGTGCTTGAGAACCTCAGACGCGTTCGCATGCTCTTCGCGAATCGCGAGCACTTTAACCAGGAACTCGACGAAGAAATGCGCCTACATCGCGAACTGCGTGCTCGTGAACTCCGCCATGATGGCAGACAGATAGATGAAGCCCGCGTTGCAGCGCATCGCAGATTCGGGAGCACTCTGCGATTGCGGGAAGAGATCCACGAGGCATGGGGGTGGAACTGGATCGACAACCTGCGTCAAGACCTCGGCTATGGGTTTCGCCTGCTGCGCAAGTCACCGGGTTTCACCTGCGCCGTGGTCCTCACTCTGGCACTTGCCATCGGCGCAAACACGGCAATCTTCAGCGTCGTCAACGCGGTGCTGCTACAGCCGCTGCCTTATCCTCATGCCGACCAACTGATCAGTGTGCTCGAAGCCAATGCCCAGCAGGGAATCAAAGCGAACGGCTTCTCTTATCGGGATTTCGAGGCTCTCGAGCAAAGCGGGATTTTTGCGGAGGTGGCGGGAGCCGATCGCCATGACCTCACCCTGACTGGCGCGGGCGATCCGACGGTGGTCACCACTGTTAGCGTCACACCGGGGATGTTTTCCCTGCTCGGAGTAAGTCCGCTCCAAGGACGCTACCTTTTTCCCGGAGACAACAAAAAGGGCGCCGGCGCAGTCGTGCTGCTCAGCGAAGGGCTGTGGCGCACCCGCTTCGGCGCGGATCCAAACATTCTGGGCCATTCCATTCATCTCGACCAGCGGGCCTTTACCGTTGTGGGAATTATGCCCGGCCGCTTTCGAGTTCCCATTTTTGGCTTGCATCAGGAGATTTGGATCCCTCTGGTTCAAGATCCGCTTTTCGGGCCGTGGATGGAAAAACCCGCGTTGCATTTTGTGCCGGTGGTGGGCAGGTTGCGTCCCGGCGCCTCGCTGGTAAGTGTGAAGTCGCAGATGGATGCGCTTACGCAGCGGCTTCGGGAGCAGTTTCCAGCCGAGGATGGCGGCTGGAAACCGCGCGTGGTGCCACTGCAGGCGGTGCTCGTCGGCGATATGAAAGCTCCGCTGCTGGTGCTTCTCGGCGCCGTCGCGCTGGTGCTTTTGCTGGCCTGCGTCAACATTGCCAATCTGCTCCTGGCGCGCGCGACTTCGCGCATTCGGGAAGTCGCAGTGCGGCAAGCCTTCGGTGCCGGCCGCGGACGCATCGTGCGGCAATTCTTGACCGAAAGCGTCGTGCTTGGTTTGCTTGGGGCCGCTGCCGGCTTAGCTCTTGGATCCTGGAGCACGCGGGCGCTCGTGTCATTCCTGCCTGCGGATGCGCCGGCGACGCAACCCGCGCAGCTCGACGGCTGGGTCGTGGGATTCGCATTGTTGCTCTCCCTGGCCGTGAGCATCGGGTTTGGCATGGCTCCCGCGCTGCTGACTGCCGGAGCTGACGTGCAGTCAAACCTGAAGAGCAACGCAGCCCAATCCGGCGCCGACCGTGGCGGCATGCGGCTGCGCGGTTTGCTCACCCGCGCGGAAATCGCTCTGGCCATGGTCCTGGTCGCAGGAGCCGGCCTGCTGGGGCGCAGCTTGATCAAGATGACATCGGTGAATCCCGGCTTTACGGTCGCGCATGTGGTGAAGGCGGAGGTGTCGCTGCCCCGCTATCAATACTCCACACCACAGCAGTGGACGGCGTTCTCCGATGCCTTCATGGAGCGCCTTCAAGCAGAGCCAGGGATGCAGGATTCCGCCCTGGCCGTCCCGCTGCCATTGGCCGACGCTCCAGTAAACCTGCCGATCTCTTTTCCTGACCGCCCGGCATCTGCGCAAAGAGCGCAGACCGCCGATTATGCTTCCGTCGCGCCCAACTACTTTCGCGTAATGGGAATTCCATTGTTGCGCGGCCGGAACTTCGATCGCCACGATACGGCTTCCTCGCCCCACGTGGCCATCATCACTGAGTCGCTCGCGCGAATGTATTTCCGCGACAAAAACCCGGTCGGCGAGAAGATTTCGTTTGGGTTTCCACCGGGTTCGCCGGAGGTTCACGAAATTGTTGGCGTGGTCGGCAACGTGCACGATGCCGGCCTGAGTCAGGAGCCCGGACCGATGATGTATGTACCGTTTGATCAGGAACCATTTTGGGGTGGAATGGTTGTGGTCAGGAGCACACTCCCGCTTACGAATGTGCTAGGAGCGATTCGTCAGTCGGTCGCAAGCGTCGATAAGGACCTTCCCATTACCGATATCGCTACCATGTCCGAGATAGTTGATGCTTCAGTTCAGCAACCCAGATTTCGCACTTATCTGGTCAGCGGCTTTGGACTGATAGCCCTGCTGCTGGCTGCTGCGGGAGTTTTTGGCGTGGTCTCCTTTTCGGTGGCCAGCCGCACTCGTGAGTTCGGAGTTCGCGCCTCGCTGGGCGCCACGCCGGGAAATCTCAGCCAGATGGTGCTGAGGGAAGGGCTCGTGCTCGCGTGTTCGGGACTGGCAGTCGGATTGGCCGCAGCGCTCGGCCTGACTCGCTTCCTCAAAGGACAGCTCTATGGTGTGGCCGCTTACGATCCCGTCACACTGGTTGTGAGCATAGTGGTCTTGCTGGTTGTGGCGCTCGCCGCCTGCTACATCCCCGCGCGCCGCGCCATGCGCGTAGACCCGGTAATTGCGCTGAAATACGAGTAGAGAATCATGGTTTCTTTTTCGTTTTGGGAGCTTCGCTCATCTGGCCGCTCACGCTGGCCAGCACCTTGGCGAAGGCCTCCTGCGCCGACATTTCTTTCCTTCCGCCTTTGTTTTTTCGAAACCTGTGCTCGTAATTGCAGGTCCGACAGCGCGTCTTCTCAACCTCTTCACCGGACATCACCACCACGGAATGATCGGTGGTGCGCTGACAACGCGAGCAGTAATCATCGATGTCATCGCCAAGTCTGGGCATACGAACCTCCTGCCAGTTTGCGTCGTGCGAAATACTGGGTCATTTAACCACAGAGGACGCGGAGGCCACAGAGGTTTGGAAACCTGATTTCACCGCTGCTTACCGCTTTTCCTTCTCGTCTGATCTGTGTTCCTCAGTATTCCTCCGTGTCCTCCGTGGCAAAAGAGCTGTGCTTCCAGTATGCAAGTCCGATGCTAGACTTCAGCTATGCCCCTGTCGCGCGGCATCTTCATCACATTTGAAGGACTGGATGGTTGCGGGAAGACCACGCAAATCGAACGTTTGGCGGCAACGCTCATCGCCCGCGGCTTCGATGTGCTGGCCACACGCGAGCCGGGCGGAAGCGCCATTGGCGAGCGCATCCGCGCAATTCTGCTCGATTCCCGCACTGCGGGGTTGAGTCCCTCCGCCGAGCTCGCGCTCATGTTCGCCGACCGCGCGCAGCACGTGGACGAAGTGATTCTCCCCGCGCTGCGCGCCAGGAGAGTTGTTCTCTGCGACCGTTACACCGACAGCACTGAAGCGTATCAAGGCAGCGGCCGAGAACTCGGGTCGCAGATTGTGCTCGAACTTCACCGCGAGCTTTGCCACGATCTCTGGCCCAATCTAACCTTGCTGCTAGATTCCGACCTGGACGCCAGCATCGCTCGCGCCCGCAATCGCAATCAAAACGCCACTGCGGACGAAGAACGCTTCGAAAATGAAGGCGCTTCGTTCTTTCGTCGAGTTCAGCGCGGTTTTGAGGAGATCGCGCAACGCGATACTCACCGCGTGAAGCGGATTTCACCGGGGTCAATCCAGTCGATCCAAACCGAGATCCTGAAAATCGTGGATGTCGCGTTTCCAGAGCTGAGCAAGCACGCCGCTGTGAGCCAATAACCATGAGCGTCGCTTCAAACCTGCCGATGGCCTCGGCCCAAAGTGGTCCTCGCCCCTACGTCTTTCCTCCGGGACTGCAGCGCAATTTGTGGTTCTATATCTTCAAGCGATTTCGTCCTGACAATCCTATTGGCCTCTTTCAGCACCTGAGCCACACCTTCGGCGATGCGGCGCATTACCGTCTGGGCCATAGGCATGTTGTTCTCCTCAACAATCCCGAATACATTCGGGAAATCCTGGTGGTGCAGAACCAAAACTTTGTCAAAGAGCGCACCGTCCAGCGAATGAAGATGCTCATCGGCGAAGGCCTCATCACGAGTGAGGACCCATTCCACCGCACGCAGCGCAGTCTCGCGCAGCCCGCATTCTATCGCCAGCGGATTTCCGCATATGGGAAAGATATTGTTGGGAAAGCGACCAACGTTCGCGGGCGCTGGCGAGCTGGGCAGACCCTCGACGTCTCACTGGAGATGATGCATCTTGCGCTTGACGTCGTGGCGAAAACGCTGTTCGATTCCGATGTCGCCGCAGAGGTCGATGCGATCAGCCGTGAAGTAAACGCGATCATGCGGCTTTACAACTTCCTGGTGATCGTTCCGTTTGCCGAGACTCTGCAGAATTATCCGCTTCCCGGAATGCGGCGTTTTCGCCGAGCTCGCGCGCGGCTCGATGCCATCGTGTACCGGATGATTGCGGAACATCGTGCAGATAGAGGCGACCGCGGCGACCTGCTCTCCATGCTTCTGGCCGCGCGTTACGACGATGGCAGCGCAATGTCTGACCGGCAGATCCGCGATGAGGTGATGACTATCTTCCTAGCGGGATATGAAACCACTGCCAATGCTTTGAGCTGACGTGGTATCTGCTCTCGCAGGATCCCGAAGTGGAGCGCCGCTTTCACCAGGAAGTCGATGCTGTTGTGGCCGGCCGCGAGCTTGGTTTCGAAGATGTTGCAAAACTGAAATACACAGAAATGGTATTAGCAGAGTCGATGCGGCTGTATCCGCCGGCTTGGGCGATGGGTCGAACAGCCATCGATGATTTCGCCCTCGGCCCGTATTTCATGCCGAAGGGCACGAATATCTTTTTGAGCCAGTACGTCACACAGCGCGATTCGCGCTATTTTCCCGATCCGGAACGCTTCGATCCCGAGCGCTGGAGGCCGGAAGCGAAAGCCGCCCGGCCACGCTTCAGCTACTTCCCTTTTGGAGGCGGCGCGCGCCAGTGCATTGGCGAGTCCTTCGCCTGGATGGAGGGCATCCTGATTCTCGCGACTTTCGCGCAACGCTGGCGTTTGCGCCTGGTGCCGGGGCACCGCGTCCAACCACAGCCGCTGATCACACTGCGCCCCAAATACGGAATGCAGATGACAATTGAGGAGCGTAGCTAGCGTGTCATTCAGCAACTTTCATGGCAATACGGAAACCATTGTCCGCATCCGCGAGATGCTCGCCCGCGACCGCTTCCCCCATGCCGCTATCCTGGCCGGACCAGAGGGCGCCGGCAAATATGCTTTGGCGCAGATGATCGCCAAAGCTCTCAATTGCCTGGATCGTCCCCAATCCGACGATCTGCCCGATTTTTGCGGCCGCTGCACCAACTGCACGCGAATTGCGCAGGCCGACGATCTCGAGGCACGCTTTGCCGAAGCGGTGGAAGCGCGCGAATCCATGCGCGAGGCAGACAAACGAGAGTCTCGCATCCTGATCCAGACGCATCCCGAAGTGATGGTCGTTCCTCCCGATCCCCCGCAGATGCTGATCAAAATTGGGCAAGTCCGCCAGGTGATCGACTCGGTTTACTACAAGCCCGTGGACTCGCGACGCAAGGTGTTCATCTTCACGGAATCATCGTTCATGAAAGAGGCGGCCAACTCTCTTTTGAAGGTGCTGGAAGAGCCGCCCGAATATGCCACGCTCATTCTGCTTACGACCAATCCAGGTGAACTGCTCCCTACGATTCGCTCGCGCGGAGTAACCTTCACGCTGAGCGCTCTGCCGGTTGCCGATCTCGAATCGGCGCTGGCTTCGGCGCGCAAGGAGCTCAAACCGCAGCAGCGCGCATTGATTGCGCGGCTCGCCAATGGAGCCATCGGCCGCGCACTCAGCTTCAAACTGAACGAGTACGTCGAGGCCCGTTCCGCCGCGTTCACGGTGCTGCGAACTGTTGTGAGCGGAAGCGATCACAGCGAGCTTTTCAAGATCACGGAAAGCTATCGAGCGGGCGCCGAAGGGCGCGAACAGATCGAAAAATTTCTAAGGACCATCTATGCGCTGCTCGAGGACCTGCTGATGCTGAAATCCGGTTCGCCAGAACTGGTGCGCAACACCGATATTCAGGGTGAACTGGGGCGCCTGGCTGAAGGGATCGATTTTGATTGGATCGTGTCGGCATCGCAGCGACTTGCGGAAGTCGAGCGCGGCATGCGCCGCAATCTCTTGCGATCGCTGTCGCTAGATGCCTTTGCTACCTCGTTGGAAAAATAGCTATCGTCCACCCAGCTTCCGGGTAACTTTGGGAGATTGACAGCCGCTAGCAATGATAGACTCTGAAGACCCATTCTGGTACCAGCGACTCGCGAAGGCTTCCAAATTCGTGCCAAAGCTTTCGAGAACCGGAAGCTGATAGCTGGCAGCCGGGAGCTTAAGATTAGGCGCATGTTGGCGGGACGAGAAGTTGAGGATGCGATGTATTGTGGAGTTAAGATTCCATGAAAGATTCCGGCAATTCCGCCGCCGTCGGGCGCGCGCCAGAGCGGTCCCCTGAGACAGATGAGTTCGTAAGTCGCAAGCTCATTCGTCCGCCGCTTTCCAACCAGCAACAGCGCTCCGACAGTGATCGTTTAACCAGTGCGGAGCAACGCGTGCCGCGCAGGTCTAATGCGCCGGAGCAGACACATGCCGAAACCTTCTACTTTCAAAAACAAATGCAGAGTCGCACCCCGATGGTGGTGGTGCTGAAAGATGGCGAGGAATTGCATGGCTGGATCGAGTGGTACGATCGCAACTCCATCAAGCTGAATCGCAATGGAGCCTCCAATCTGCTGCTCTATAAGGCGAATATCAAATACATCTTCAAGGCCGGCGAGAACGGCCACCGCTAGCCCGAATTCTCTTTCCTCGGTTCCGCGCGCTGCAGGCCCTCGCAGCTGTTGGCGTCGACTGCCGTGCCATGGCTGCAGATAACGCAGGGCGCCGCGGGATTTCAAATCTACGCTCAGTCAAAGAGAGGTTCGCGCAAAATTCTAAGCGATGCGTTCATCAATTACATTCCAGGATGGAGGACCGGAATTTCGATTGAGGGTCCTACTAACGTCTCTGAGAATGTTCATCAACTCTGAAGCAAGCTGGCGCGCGCAGTCGTGGCTCAATCCGGTGCAATTCGCGCTAACAAATGATTGGTGTGCTCCCATAAGTTTTTCCCGTATGTCCTCGGGCAGGAATCGTTCGTTTTCGAGAAGTGGAACAATGTGGCGATCATAGGCCATGCGCAGGGCGCGACTACCCGGAACCAAATCGCTGGTCAGAAGCTGGGAGGCGGCGAATAGCTGCTCCGCGGCGTAGGCGAGAGTGATGGCGGAATCCCATTGCACGGTGGCGCTCGTGACTTACTGGATTTGCTGACTGGTACAAGGTTTAGATGCGACGCGCAGCATGCGCGTGGGTTCTAGGAGTAACTAAGAGAAGAATTCGCGCAGCACTGCTTCCTCAGCTCTCGTTCCCGCATTCGCGCAGCAGCTCACGCGATAAGCCTTCGAGATCGGGGAAAATTGTCGTCTCGGAAACCCCGCAGGTGCGCAGGTCCTCGAAAATCTCCGACGCCGACTTGCTAGCGATGGTGATGCAGAACAGCACGCCGGGATTTCGTGCTGCAACGGTGATCAATCCATTGCGGTCGGTGCCGTGAATGGTAAAGCGGCTTCTCTGAACTGCCAACCGCCGCGAAACGTGAACAGGATCCACGGCAATGGGCAACTCCGGTCGGAGTTCATCTTGTTGCGACTCGGTCAGATAGTCGGCCGCCTGCGGCTCATTGCTTAAAACTACTGAGTCGCAGTTGCATACCACCTGATTCAGGCGCACCGGATCGAGCGCCCAGACTGCCGGTGGAACGTACTCGGGCAACGGCGAGCGCAACGCAAAATAAAGAGCGATCAGAGCGCTGTCAGTCCAGTCGAGCAGGCGCGTAGGCGCATTGTGGTGACGCATTAGGATGTACCATTCCCACTGGTCCTGCGGTTCCCGTTCCGAAAGCATCTGTACGCCGCGACGGCGAAACTCCCGCCGAATGTCCCAATCGCTGGCATGCTCGTAGCGAAACAGACTGGGAATGGGATCGTGCTCACGATCGGCACCACGGAACCAGAGCTCGTTGCGGCGCATTCCGGAAAGGGGGAAGCGATCCGCGAATCTGAAATACCGCCCGCAGATAACCGATCAGCGACTCTGCCCGGTGCTCCTCAATCCCCGTATGGGCAGACTCATGCGAAGTTTCCATCATTTCGATCTGCGGGCCTGAATCCACAGTCATTCAGATGCCGCATGGACCAATCCGAGCAGCGAAAATAGATCGACGGGTAAAACCCGCATTTTTCAGGTGCGGTGAGACGGGTCCTGTGACATCCGCCTTTCAGGCGCTTTGGTTACAAAACTGTCAGCCGTTGCGCAAGCCTTTCACCAACTCGCGCACGTCCTCTCGCTGAAAAAGACGGATTCCGGCAATGCCATGGGCTCCAGCGGCAAGACAAGCTGCGGCATTATTCACATCCACGCCGCCGATGGCGAGCACCGGCATGGGAGGTCTCGCCGCTCGCCGATTGCGGCAAACCTGCTCGAGACCGCGTAGGCCTGGGATGGCCAAATCGGAACCAGACTTCTCGAACACCGGACCGAAAACTGCGAAGTCCGCTCCCTGTCCTTCGGCAAGCTCCACCTCGCCCATGCTGTGGCAGGAGACGCCCACGACCGGCCTACTCGGGCCGGCAGCCATCATCACCGAGCGCGCATCCGCAGCGGAGAGATCGCTCGCCCGCAGGTGAACCCCGGCAGCCCCGCAGGCCACCGCGATATCCATTCGTGAATTGATCAGCAAACAGGTTTTGGCATCCCGCGAGGAGTTGGCTTCTTCCACGATCCTTGCTGCTGTCATCGCCAACTCAAACAGATCACGAGTCGGCAAATCTCGCTCTCGCAACTGAATAAAGTCGACCGTAGCTTCGGCCGCTCGGCGAATGCAATGGAGCAGCAGACGGCGTGACTCGACCTCGTTCTGTGAAAGTTGCCGGCGGTCGGTGATGTAGTAGAGCAGCAAGAGGCAAAGCTGGGCGGCCAAAAAAGTGTAGGAAGATGCGATTCGCAAGAATAACAGGGAAATTTGCAGGGAATTTTTTTCTGCGGCCTGTGGAATCGTCAAATTCTGCCCAAAAATCGCAAATCTTGCAAAAGAACAGGGAATTAGCAGGGAATGTGTGGAAAAGTCGCAGGAGCCCCGCAAACACTCACGAAAGTGACAGTTTTTGAAGAAAGTGCCAAAGAGCAGGGATTTAGCAGGGAATTTTTTCCACCTGGAGTGCCCCCCGGGGGTGAGGCGCATGAAAATGTCCGGTTTCGCAATCCGGCCGGTCATCGGTTGAGAGGTGAGATAGCCTACTGCTATGGCCGATCCTCAAGATGAGCTTAGAGATGAGCTCACCAAAGTTCGGGCAGAGCTGACTGCCCTGCGAGAGCGCCTCTCTCGGCTGGAGCAAGACCAAGGCTTACATAGCCAGCCACAGGCGAGCGAGCAGCGATTTGCGCCAGCCGGGGCATCGGAGACGGAGATTCCTAGCCAGCCGCCAAGGAGGCTGCAACTGCTGAATCGCGCTGAATCGCCCCGGCTCAGTCGTGGCCAACTTGAAGGTCAAATCGGCAAATTTTGGCTGAACCGAATTGGCATTATCGCCATCCTCACCGGCGCTTCTTATTTCATCAGCTATGCCTTCGACGCTGGCTGGATCGGTCCGAAAGCCAAGATCGCGGCGGGACTGCTGGCAGGAATTGGCCTGATCCTTTGGAGCGAGCGCCTCCGCGCCCGCGGACACGTTCCCTTCTCCTACACGTTGAAAGCTCTTGGCATTGGCACGTTGTATCTGTCAGTGTGGGGCGCGTTCCAGAGCTATCACCTGATTCCAGTTGGTCTCGCGTTCGCCGCCATGGTCCTGATTTCCGGCGTGACGGTCTGGTTGTCGTTGATGCAGGACTCCGAAGTTCTGGCGTTCTTCGCCTTGATCGGCGGGTTCAGCACGCCCCTCCTGTTATCGACCGGTCAAAATCGCGAGGCGATTCTCTTCTCCTATGTCTGTATTTTAGATATCTCCATTCTGGCGATTGTTGTGTTCAAGCGCTGGCCTCGTCTGCAACTGAGTGGATTTTTCGGTACTGCTGCGATTTACGTTGCCTGGTTCAGTGAGTATTACAGCAAAGATCAGCGAGCGCTGACCACTGCATTTTTGCTGGCCTTTGCCGCGGTGTTTGCCGCGTTTGCGCTGCTTAATTCGCGCAACAACGAGCCGTCACAGGCGCGCTCGTCGATTTTCTTCTCCCTGCAACCCCTTAACGCGACCGCAGTGTTTCTGGCTTTGCGCGCGATGTACGACGATGCGCCTCTGGGGTGGTTTGCTCTCGGACTGGGGGCGTTCGCGCTCGCTCTCAGTGCGCAATTTGAGCGAATCAGGCGGCGCGACGCGCAAATAGCAAGATCAATGAAGCTGTTGCACGCTGCCATTGCAATTGCGTTTTTTACGTTGGCCATTCCACTGGAGCTTAGTTCGAGTTGGATCACTCTCGGCTGGTTGATCGAATCTGCGGTCCTGCTTTACATAGCGAGGTGGAAGCGAATTGTCTTCGCATTGTATTTCGCTGCTGCCATCCTCGGCTTGGGGATCGTGCGCCTGCTGGTCATCGATGACTTTCATGTTCGTACCCTGATTTTCAACGCGCGCTTTGGCGAATATCTGTTTGCAATTGCGATTCTCGCCGGCATCATTCTCCTTTGCGAGCGTCTGCCCTTGACCCGTCAGAACTCATGGAAGGGAGTGGCCGGCATTTTACTGAATCTGCTTGCGGTCATCGCGCTGTCCCTGGAAGTGTCCAGCTATTTCGCTGTGCAGCTTTCTGCGTGGCGGCATTCCACTCACAGCCGGGCAGAGGCACTCCAGCAGATCGAATTTGCGCGTCACCTTAGCTATTCGGTCGTATGGCTGGCCTATGGAGCGGGCCTGATGATGTTCGGCTTTTGGCGACGATCTGCATTCGCACGCTGGCAGGCCCTGGTTCTGATCGCGTTCACCGTCGCCAAGGTCTTCCTCTTTGACACCTCGGGGCTGCAACAGGGCTATCGAATCGTCAGCTTCATCGCGTTGGGAGTTGTGTTGATGGGAATTTCATATATCTATCACCGAGACTGGCTCAGACTTGCCGGACCTCCACACCTGGAGGAAAGCTAACCTGCTTTTCTCACAAACCCGACGCGGATTTCGCGGATGAGACGCGGATCACGCGGATCGGATTGGGTGATTGGTGGTGGAGTAATCAGGAAGGAATTGATTGTTGTCACCACACCATACAGCTCTCACCATTTTGCTTGGAATCCGCGTCACATCCGCGTGATCCGCGTCTGGTTTTCCCGTGATAAGAGCGGGACCAGATCTGTCGTGAGAAATGCGTTCAGCCACCCTGGCCGTTTTCCAGCAGGCCGGCGTTGCGCAGGATGCGGCGCACTTTCTTGGGCGAGACCGACAGGCGCTGGGCCACGCGCGATACCTTCTTCCCTTCCCTCATCCAGACTTTGGGAATCACAATCTCGGCGAACTCTTCTGTCACCTGCTGGAAGGTCTTGTTGCCGAGCATGCCTTCTGACCAGGCGCGAAGGGTGTCATCCACTTTTGAAACGCGCAGCAGCCGCGATTTGAGCATGGACATCTCTTCCCAGAGATGGTCGCGATCGTCGGCGCTGAGCAGCGAACTGGCAAGATCGACGTACTTCTTGGCCTCATCCCAATCCTGAAAGAAATCATTGGCGGCGGTGCTGCCCCGCGCCAGATATGCGCCTGCTGTCAGGCGGCGATTTTCCGTGTGCTGGGCCAAGGCGATGGCTTCTTCGGAATACTGTCGCGCCAGGTTGGCATGATGCGCCATGTCGGCCTCTTCTCCCGCCTGCTCTTCGACGCGCGCATTCTCCGCCGCGGCTTCGAGCACGCGAGCACGGGCCATCAGGATGTGATCGTGTTTCTGCTGCGCGAGCTCGTAGGCTTTCAAAGCTTCCTGCGTCGCACGATCGAGGTCTCCGCGATCGAGATGGAGCTGGCCGGCGTTGACCAGCACAGTGCCGGTACCCCCATGATGCTGATGATGGGCATAAATCTCTCCCGCGTGATGAAGCTGCTCAAGAGCTTCGCGGCACAGTTGGTTGTAGCGCGCCTGATAACCTCCGCCGGAATCGCCTTCCTCTTTTGGTTTGCGAGAAGCCGTGGCTGCGCGCGAATCGATGCGCTTGCGCAATTGCAAAGCGATCAGCCGCTTCACATAGGCGGCATTCACCAGCGCGCGCGCCAGATTGCGATGATTAGGATAACGGTGCGAATAAATCGCGACTGCACGATCGAAATGCTGCAGCGCCTGCGCGTACTCGCCGGAGCGGCGCACAATTCGGCCGCGGGCAGACTCAATATTTCCCAGCGCCAGCCAGTCATCGGTGCCCTTGAGGGTGGCCTCGGCGTGATCGAGCACTTTGAGTCCTTCTTTGGGCTTCCCTAATTGGAATTGGATCCAGCCTTCCTGAATCTGGATCAGCGCGGTCAGCTTCGACGTGTTCAGCCGGTTAGAGAGCCGGCGAGCTTCGACGATGTCGCGCAAGGCGGCATCGTACTCGCCCTTTTTGCGGTGGGCGCGTCCCTTCCAGAAATGCGCAAGCACCATCAGACGCGGATCGCCCAATTCGCGTTCGGCCCTCAATACAAACTCGAGCAGGCCGATGGCATCGTCGGCCTCCTCCTGGGCGATACAGGAAAAAGCCTCGGCCATGCGCAACAGCAGGTACTCGGAGATCGGCATGGCACGGCGCAGATCGTTGGGAAACCGCTCCAAAAGGGCTTCAATGAAGCGATGATCGCTGTACCCGGCGTCCACCCATTCCGACACGCAGAGCACCAGGGCTGCCGCCCACTTGGCCTTCGGATCCAGCTTCTCCAAGGATTGGTGCGCCTTTTCGAGCAGGCTGAAGCCTTCGCCGATCTGGCGGGCATCCAGCGTGGCATTTAGGCGCTGGCCGATATCGGTTTCCGGGTCGGACATCGGTCGGGATTGTATCTCCAATCATCCGACTCGGTCTAGGGCGGATTGGATCTGGGGCTCAAATTCTGCGGAATCAAATAATAAGACTTTATTAATCAATGGCTTAAATCGTAAGTAGTTACTGCATAGGATGATCCGTCCGGCCGTCCGAATCGGACTACCAGCATTGTCGCGAACCAGCGTTTTGGCTTCTAATGCAGTGGTTGTTGAATGCCAATTCTGGAGAACGCAATATGCGCACGAACCACAGCAACGGGACCGACTGGAATTCTTCACGATGGGACGGAATTACGCGTCCGTACACCGCCGAAGATGTCGAACGTCTTCGCGGCACGGTTCGCGTTGAACACTCACTGGCGCGGGCCGGTGCGGAGAAGCTTTGGAAGCTGCTGCACGAAGAATCGCATGTTCCCGCCCTGGGCGCACTGACCGGAAATCAGGCGGTCGAGATGGCCAGCGCCGGGCTCAAGGCGATCTACTTGAGTGGCTGGCAGGTCGCGGCCGATGCCAACCTGAGCGGACAGATGTATCCCGACCAGAGCCTCTATCCTGTGAACAGCGTTCCCAATGTGGTACGTGCAATCAACAACGCTCTGTTGCGCGCCGATCAGATCTCGCACAGCGAAGGCCGAAACGGCGTGGATTGGATGCTGCCTATCGTTGCGGATGCCGAAGCCGGATTTGGCGGATGTCTGAATGCGTTTGAGTTGATGAAGGCGATGATTGAAGCCGGTGCCGCCGCCGTCCATTTCGAAGATCAACTTTCGTCAGCCAAGAAATGCGGCCACCTGGGCGGAAAAGTCCTGGTGCCCACGCAGGAAGCGGTGCAAAAACTCGTGGCCGCCCGCCTCGCGGCGGATGTGATGGGCGTGCCCACGCTGATTGTGGCGCGCACAGATGCTCACTCCGCGCAGCTCCTGACCAGTGACTGCGACGAACGCGATCGCCAGTTCGTGACCGGCGAACGCACCGTCGAGGGTTTCTACCGCATCCATGGCGGCCTTGAGTGCGCTATCGCTCGCGGGCTGGCGTACGCGCCATATGCCGACATGATCTGGTGTGAAACCTCCGAGCCGAACATGGAAGAAGCGCGCCACTTCGCCCAGGCCATCCATGCGCAGTTCCCAGGGAAACTTCTGGCATACAACTGCTCGCCTTCATTCAACTGGAAGGCCAAGTTGTCTGATCATGATATCGCGCAGTTCCAGCGCGAGTTGGGCAGGATGGGCTATCGCTTCCAGTTCGTCACGCTGGCGGGCTTCCACGCGCTGAACCTGTCGATGTTCGAGCTGGCCAAAGAATATGCCAAAACGGGAATGGCGGCTTATTCCACACTGCAGCAGAAAGAATTCGATTTGGCGGAGCATCACGGATACGGAGCGGTGAAACACCAGCGCTTTGTCGGGACCGGATACTTTGATTCCGTTGCCACCGTGATCTCCGCCGGCCAGACTTCAACCTGCGCTCTGGCAGGTTCCACCGAAGCCGCGCAGTTCGAGAAGCACGCCGGCAATGGCCACTCGAAGACAGCACACAATGGCCACGCGCCAGCTAAGAACAACGGCCATGCACGGCCGTCAAGCAATGGCCATGTCCCCGAATACGTGCCCATGCTCGCGGAGTCGGAAGAGCTCACGTTAATGCCATCGGGAGACTAACGCCACAACCCAAACTGAACGCCAACCAACGGCCCCGCGCAGGCGGGGCCGATTTGCTGCTACTGCCTGCTGCGGACTGCTCGATTGGCTCTCCACCGTTCTGTACTATTTACTTTCTCCGGGCGGACAGACGTGAGTTAATGGAAGTGTCAGTTCGCGCAAATTAATGGCCATATTTCGCGTCACGGATACTCAGGGATACGACGTGACGCTGGATGATGAGCGATGGGACCATATCCTCGAAGGCCATCCTGAGATTGCGGGACTTTTAGATCTTCTGGAAGAGACAATTCGAGATCCTAATCTCGTCAAGCGCGACCCTCAGCGGCGGGCAATTCATTATTATTATCGGAGTAGTGAACGCACTGTCTTAGGACGCGAAAACATCTTAATGAGTGCTGTCGTAGAACGCTTGGAGGCGAACAAAGTTGGTCGCGTAATGACGGCCCACTTGGTACGCAAACCACGCAGAGACGGAGAAGTAGTATGGTTCCGGCCGCAGCCGACCTAAAAATGAAGTATGACCGAGAGGCAGACGTCCTTTACTGTTCATTCGGCGATCCCCAACCGGCCCTCAGCGTTGAACAAGCGAACGGCGTGATAGTGCGAGTCAAGCCCGACACGAACGAGGTGGTCGGCATCACAATCGTCGACTTCTTTAAGCGTTTTATGGAACACCCAGACGATGCCGTATCAGTGCAATTGACGGGCACTGCCTCTGCGTAACCAGACGGAAACGGCAAGAATCGCAGTCACGATTGTTGCTACCCGATCCTCGGAAGCCGGAAGACCCACGCGCCATTGCGCCACCCGCTACGACAGGTCGTTCCGTTTGCCACCCGCAAACTAATTGTCGCGCAGCGTGTCCATGGGATCGAGCCGGGAGGCGCGGCGGGCGGGCAGGAAACTGGCGATGACTACCACCGCACCCAGCAGCAGCGAGGTTTCCAGCAGCGTCGCCGGGTTATAGAGCTTCACTTCGTACAGCAAGCTGGAGATCGCGCGTCCGGCAATGAAAGTTGACGCTACGCCGATGAGTACTCCAACCGCCGCGAGTTGAATCCCGTTTTTGAGAACCATGCGCAGTACGTCCCAGCGCTGCGCGCCCAGCGCCATCCGGATGCCGATTTCCCTTACCCTCATCTTCACCATATAAGTGACTACGCCATAAAGTCCCAGCACCGCCAGGAAAAGCGAGAGGCCGGCGAAAGCGGAGAGCAACACCACCAGAAAGCGGCGGCTTACTAGCGACGCATCAACGCGCTGCACCATCGTTTGCAGGTCATACACGGGCTGGTCCGGATCGACAGCATGAACGGCTCTCTCGATGGCTCCGCCGAGCCGCACCGGGTCCGATAACTTCGTGCGCACGACCAGGCCGGCGCTGCTGTCCGGAACCTGAGCCATTGCGACGTAGTACGTGCCTTCGCTGGAATCGGCATCTAGCGATGAGATGCGCGCGTGTTTCACCAGACCGACGATTGTGTAAGGCTCCTTGCCGCCAAGATCGAGGTGTTGCCCCAGCGGGTCCTGGTTCGGCCAGTACTGCCGCGCGAGGGTCTCGTCGATAATCGCAACTTTTTCTGTGGAGGCGCGGTCTTCAGCAGTGAAAGTGCGGCCGCGCAGCAGCGGAATCCGCAGCGTGGCGAAATAATCGGGAGAGGCGAGGCGAACATTGCCATGCGGGCCAGGATCGCCGGGCGCCAGAGGTCGTCCCTGGATCTGAAACGAGGAGCTGCCGCCATTGCCGGTAAACGGCAGAGTGTCGGTCAGAGCAGCATCGGTGATTCCCGGAATGGTCTTGAGTTGTTGTTCCACGGCGGTGAAAAAGGCGGCGCGCTGCTCGTCGGTTTTATAGACGGAGCGCGGCAAAGATATCTGGGCAGACATCAGACCCTGAGCATCGAATCCGGTTTGCACCCGCTCCACGTGCTTCAAACTTTGCAACAGCAATCCCGCGCTGACGAGCAGCAGCATGGCCATAGCAATTTCACAGACCACCAGACCCGAGCGCAGGTTCTGTTGAGCGGTTCCAGAGGTTTCGGAGCGGCCGCTATCGCGGATGGTTTGCATCCACTTGATTCGCGTGGTCTGCCATGCTGGAGCGCCGCCGCACAGCACCGCGCAAAGCGCAGCAATGGCTGCGATGAAGAACAGCACCGGAATCTGCAACTGCACATTGATGTTGCGCACCAAACTCTCCGGAGCCAGCAGCAGCAGAAGAGGAATCACAGTTTTTGCGAGGAGAATCCCAAACAACACTCCGCCACAAGCGAGCAACACGCTCTCCACAAACGCCTGCACGATTAATCTGCGCCGGGGCGCCCCCAGGGCGATCTTGATGGAAAGCTCACGCTGGCGGTCCGATCCGCGCGCAAGCTGCAGACCGGCGATATTGAACGACGCGATCAGCAGTACCAAAGCCACGGCCGCCAACAACAACAGCAAGGGCTGACGCAAGTCTCCGGCGACATAGTCAATTAACGGCAGGCAGAACATGCCCCAGCCGGAGCGCTGCGCGAAGCTGTTAGCGCCCTCATTAGTGATTTCCAGTTGAGCGCGCGACTGCTCATAAGCATTGGCTTGTTGCAGCGTGACTCCCGGACGGAGGCGGGCGACGCCGAAGAGATTTTCATTGAAGCGGAAGTTGCGGTCATGAAAACGCTCCGGCTGCATGCCGAGCGGGGTCCACAGCTCGGCGGCATTGGGCCAATCGAACTCAGGGCCCATGACGCCGACGATTTGGAACGGCACCTGGTTGAGTTCCACCGTCTTGCCGACAATGTTCGGATCGCCTCCGAAACGCTTCTGCCACGATTGATACGAGAGAATCGCGGAGAAATTGGCGTTGGGCAGATCTTCTTCCGGAGTGAAATTGCGCCCCAGCAGCGGCTTCACTTGAAATACATCAAACCAACTGGAGGAGACTCTCGCGCCGGTGATCCGCACCGGTTGCGCGTTGGGCGCGCTGTAATTGAAGCTGCCCGGCTGCATAATCGCTGCCGACTGGAAGATCTGAGCGCCGTCGACAGAATCCTGGAAGTCAGGAGCGGAGATAGAAATGTTGCTCAATCCGCCCATGATGTATTTGGCGCGAAGCGCAACCAGCCCCTGAGAGTTTGGGATGCCGCTGGGATTGAGCAGCACAGCGTTCATCACACTGAAGACGGCAACGTTGGCGCCTATGCCGAAGGCCAGCGTCAGCATGGCGGTAACAGTGAATGCGGGAGACTTCCGCAACTGTCGCACGGTCTGGCGAATCTCTTGCCCCAGATTGCCCAAGTTCCCTCCTGGAATGACGATGTCTCGCTAGCTCTCCGTGTGAATACGCACGTACTTTGCCATAACCGCAGTAATGCAAATGTCAGAAGAATCGAGGAATAAGCGCTAAGCATCGAAAACTCGATGTTCAAGTGTGCTGGTTGGTGTCCATTTTCGCCCAGCCTAAAAAGGGAAGATTTGGCCCACAGCTTTCTGAAGTTCGAAGCATGTGCGGAACGAAAGCAATACTCTTAAGTCTTACTCAACCAGGATGTGTTCGCTAGTCGAAGCCACAACTCACCAATCCCGCATGTAAACTCCTCGAATGGCGAGCAGCCAACCGGAAGCTGTTTCGACGCCACGCCTGGCGCGTCGATTAGGCGCATTCGACGCGACCATGCTGGTGATGGGCGGCATCATCGGCAGCGGCATATTCATTAATCCCTATGTGGTCGCTGAGCAGGTTCACACTCCCGCGCTCATCCTGGGCGCTTGGGTGGTGGGCGGAATCATCGCGCTGGCGGGCGCCTTTATCTACTCGGAACTCGCGGAGCGTCTGCCGCAGGTCGGTGGACAGTACGCATATCTTCGCGAGGCCTATCATCCGCTGATCGGATTTCTCTACGGATGGGTGCTGCTGCTGGTGATCCAAACCGGCGGAATGGCGGCCGTGACCGTCACTTTTTCCCGGTATTTTCTTGAGCTTACAGGATTGCGTTTGCCGGAAGCGAGTGTGGCGGTGGTGGCACTGGCGATATTGACTCTGGTCAATTGCCTCGGCGTGAAGACAGGCAGCACAGTGCAGAGCGCGCTGATGGTGACCAAAATTGCCGCGATCGTCTTTCTGGTGGCCGCGGGATTCTTCTTCTTGCGCGTGCCGCAAAGCCATTGGCTGCCGATCGCAGACCGTCCGGCTTCGATTGGGCTGCTATCGGAATTTGGCGCTGCAATGGTTCCGGTGCTCTTCGCCTACGGCGGATGGCAGACGACGAACTTTGTAGCGGCGGAATTGAAGAATCCTCGCCGCGATCTTCCCCGCGGCCTTCTGCTGGGAGTGGCCGCGGTGGCGACGCTGTACGTCTCGGTGAATTTCGTTTGCCTGCGCGCGCTGGGGCCGGCGCAACTTGCACTCAGTCACACTCCGGCGTCGGCGGTCATGAACGCGGCTATGGGAAGAATCGGCGGAACCATCATCGCTTGCGGGATTGCGATTTCCACCATCGGATTTCTCAGCCAGGGAATCTTGACTGCGCCACGTGTGTACTTTGCCATGGCTGAAGACCGCGTGTTCTTTCGCAGCGTTGCCTGGGTTCATCCCGCGACGCGCGTGCCCGTGGTAGCCATCGTGCTGCAGAGCGTCTGGACGATGGTCATCATGCTCACCGGGCGCTACGAGCAGATTCTCAGCTATGTCGTAGTGATGGATTGGGTCTTCTTCGGATTGTCGGCCGGCTGCCTTTTCATCTTTCGTCGGAGGCGCGTTGGAGACGCGCAACTCAAAATGCCAGGACATCCCTGGAGCACCGCAGTGTTCTGCCTGATCTGCGCGCTGGTGGTGCTGAACACCATCATTCGTTTTCCCGCTAACACAGGAATCGCGATTTCCATTCTGTTTTCCGGAATTCCCATGTTCTACATTTGGAGGAGGATGAACCGCATTCGATGACCAACAGAACACAGAGTCGCTCGGCCTACATGGAGTTCGCAAAGTTACGCTCTGGCGCGAGATTCAATCTCGCGAGCAGCGGCATGGCGGCATTCCCATTAAGGGAGCTCGGCGTTGGAATCGAGCAACTCGAAATCAATGGTCCGGACAACTATGGATATGAGCCGCTGAAGCAGGCGATCGCGCATAGATACCGAGTGGCGGAAGAGTGCGTGGTCACGGCTGCGGGAACGTCGATGGCGAACTATCTCGCGATGGCGGCATGCGCGGATCCAGGAGACGAAGTGTTGATCGAGCAGCCCACATATGGGCTGTTGCTCGATACCGCCCGATATTTAGGGCTGACGGTACGGCGATTCCAGCGCCCGGCGGCCCGGGACTTTCAGGTCGATCTAGAGGACTTAAAGCGAAGTGTCTCGGATAGGACAAAACTGATCGTGCTGTGCAATCTCCACAATCCCAGCAGTGCTTTGCTAGCGAACGACACGCTGCAGGAGATTGGCCGCATCGCCGGATCAGTCGGCGCACGCGTGCTGGTCGATGAGGTTTACCTGGAGATGCTCTGGCAATCGCAGCCGCAGAGCGCAGTTCACGTTGCTCCAGATGCCTTCATCAGCACGAACAGCCTGACCAAGGCTTATGGATTGAGCGGCCTCCGCTGCGGCTGGGCGCTCGCCTCGCCGGAAGTGGCGGAACGCATGTGGCACATCAACGATCTGCACGGCGCGACCGCTGTCTATCCTGCCGAATTGTTGAGCGTGATTGCGTTCAGCAAACTCGACGAGATTGCGGCAAAGCAGAAATCTGTCCTCAACCAAAATCGCCGGCTGTTGCGAGAGGTCCTGGAATCGCAATCGGCGCTTGAATATTTTTGGCCGGAGCACGGAACCGTGGTTTTTCCCCGACTGCGAAGCGGAAACGTCGAAAAATTCTGCGAGCGGCTCAAACGCGAATACGAGATCAGCGTCGTCCCAGGACATTTTTTCGAAGATCCAGAGCGGATAAGAATCGGCGTAGGAGGCGCAACCGAAGACGTGCGCGACAGCCTGGAGCAATTGCGCCTTGCCCTGCCCGAACTATTCAGTTGAGGTCCTTGGGATTGGACTGAGAGATCACTTCTCAAGAGTTGAGATTAGCCCAAATTCAGGGCTGGGAGTACCATATCTGGATGCTCAGCAGGAGCAGGTTGCTTACTTCCTGCTCGAGACAGGAAGGCTAGGAAGCTTCGGTGAGAAACATCTTCGTAGGTAATCTCGACTTCAACGTTTCGGAAGAACAACTGCAGACCGAATTCGCGCAATTCGGAGCAGTAGAACGCGTCACCATTATGCGCGATAAGTTCACCGGTCAACCTCGAGGCTTCGGCTTTGTCGAGATGGCGGATGAGCAGGCAGCTCAGCAGGCCATCTCCTCTTTGAACGGCAAGAAGATTGGAAACCGCCCAGTAGCGGTGAATGAAGCGCGTCCGCGAGAAGAGCGTGGCCCGGGTGGCGGCGGCGGTCGCGGCGGCCACAAACAGGGCGGCTACGGTGGCGGACGCGGCGGTGGTCGAGGCGGCGATCGTGGCGATCGCGGCAATCGCTGGTAGAACTGCTCCGGGTTTTGAAATCCGGCACAGTTTGCATTCTTCAACAACTCTGGACTAGCTTAATGCGGATGCGGCGCTTCTCTGGCTGGGGGACGCTCTTCCGCATAAGCGTCCTATTGTTCTCTGCTGCGGGCTTCTGCGCTGTTGCGTTTCCTCAACTCTCTCCCGTTATCAATCGCGGCCGGTCGAAGCTGTCAATCACGTTCTCAGTGGCGTAGTGAAGCCTGGGTACTTCAGTGAGCAGGAGCTTACGGAAGATAACTTCCAACCCGAACCAATCGAGCTTTCCGAAGAGGCCACCTCGATAACCATTCGGCTCACTCCGGAGGCCGTCATCTCCAGACATAAGGGAACGCTGCTTCAGGTTCACGGAGCAGGCGAGTACAAGGTCGAAGTCGCTGCGCAGTGAGCAAACACTATTTGCTTTCCATCGATTCCAACTGTTTGGCTGCATCTTCGATCATGGTGGCCTCGTGTTCCAGGACTTTGCCCACCACTTCAGCCCCGGTTTCGGCCTGCATCCATTTTCTTTCTTCAATGGCTTCGCGGACTGCGGGAATGGTTTTTACGCCGTAGCCGGTGTAGGCGCCGGGCGCGTAAATCTGATTCTTGAACCAGGGCCGCTCGGGAAGACCTGCTTCGGTTAGATATCCTCGTTCGCTCTGAATCAATTTCTGATTCAGTTCCTGCACGGCTTTGTTCGAGTACGCATTCCCGCCGTGCTCCTGGGCTTTCGCCAGCGCCTTCTCGAAATGGTCCGAGCTGCGCGTGAGCGCGGCGCTGCCGTTTTCCAGCGGAGCGAAGTTCATGAACGGCGGATAGTCTTCGCGCTTCGGAGGGACCGTCGCTCGCTCAGGATCGGATGTGGCTTCAAATACGCCTTCCTCCAGCTCCTGGTCCGTTTCTTTAGTTTTCTCCTGCTCGGTTTTCAGCAGCGACTCTAGTTCCTTCACGTACTTTGCGATCGTGTCGGCGGCGTCGCCGAAGCTGAGCGGGATGAGATCGGCGTCGCTCATACGCATCACCGCCGTGCCAACCAGTTGCGCAAGCGCGCGTTCATAGACAAATTTGGTATCTCCAAAATGCGTGTACCAGTAGAAATCGTCGTAGACGGAGTGATAAACGCCTCCGCCGCTCTCTCCGCCAAAGCCCAAATTCAGTGCGGCAATTCCAGCATGATCAAGAAACGGAGCATAGTCTGATCCATCGCCGAGCGCGCCGATGCGCAGGTCGGGACGATGGCGAAGTTCGCTGCGATCATCGGCGGCGCTGGCGCGCACGAGGCGCTGGTCCCGCGACCGCTGCCAAACGGAGATTTGTTTTTCCGGGTCCTGGATATCTTTGGCGACATCGTTGATAAACCGCTCCAGACGATGATCGCCGGAGGCGAAAAGGTATCCGCGGCCGTTGCTGTCGGAATTGATATATGTCACCGCATGCTGCTCGAGCTCCGGCATGTGCGTTTCCACCCATTCGGTTGAGCCTAGCAGGCCGGGCTCTTCGCCGTCCCAGGCGCAGTAAATGATGGTGCGCTTGGGCTTCCATCCCTGCTTCATCAATTCGCCGAGAGAACGCGCTTCTTCCAGCAACGCCGAGGCTCCCGAAACGGGATCGTCGGCGCCATTCACCCAGGCATCGTGATGATTTCCGCGAATGACCCATTCATCGGGATAGATCGAGCCGGGAATGCGGGCGATCACGTCGTAGATCGTTTTCAAGTCCCAATTTGACTTCATCACCAGATGCACCTGCGCGGCGCCCGGACCCACGTGGTACGTGATGGGCAGCCCGCCCACCCACTTTGCCGGAGCGGTGCGGCCGGTAATTGCGGCGAGCAGCGGCTGTGCGTCTGCATACGAAATGGGAATTACCGGAATTTTCTCAATGACCTTCGACTCGCTGATCGGCAGGCGCTTCGCGTCCTTCGTGGCGCCTACGCCGGGCGTGAGCGGGTCGCCGGGATAATCAGTATCTTCTACGCTGCCGCGCTGGACAGCGTCTTTCGGACGATATGCGCCCTTCGGAAAGACGTCGCCGCGATCATATCCATCGTCAGCCGGATCGGAGTAGATGATGCAGCCCACTGCGCCATGTTCATATGCCACTTTCGGCTTGATACCGCGCCAGCCTCCGCCATAGCGCGCTATAACGATCGCACCTTTGACCGAGACGCCCAGGCGATCGAGTTCCTCGTAATCGTCGCGCATGCCGTAATTGACGTACACCAGCGGGCCGGTCACATCTCCATCGGCCGAGTAGGCGTTATAAGTTGGCAATTGCAGATTGGTTTGACCCGAGGTCGGATCGCCGGCGACTGGCGGCTCCTGAAGTGTGGCCTGATATTTCGTGGGGGCGATCAGCTCCACCATCCGCTGCTTTGGCGTAGGAAAGAGGACGTCGAAAGTTTCGATCTGCGCGTCAAATCCCCACTCTTTGAATTTTGCCAGCATCCATTCGGCGTTGTCCTTGTCGTAAGCGGAGCCAACATTGTGGGGAAAGGCGCTAAGCCGGCGCATATTCTCGCGCATGTTCTCGGGCACGGGCAGCGCACGAAACTTTTGTTCCCATTCGGTCTCGGTACGGGAATCGTAAGCGGTATAGCCGATCATCGGCTTAGAGCTGTTGCTGGCCGCAGGTGCTTGGACAGAGTTCGCGGAACGGCCTGCGGTAGCGGGCCGTGCAGTTGGGTCTGCAGCAAGCCCTGAAGTAGCGGGCCGCGCGGTGGCGGCGCAAGCGAAGGTCAAGACAGCAACTAAAACCGGCGATTTGAATGAGAACAAATTCCCTCCATGAAAAACACCCCGCGACCGCAGGTGATTCTGTCTTATCTGCTCATGCGCGGCAGATGTTACACAGGCCGTTCCGTGAACCATCGAGTGTAACCCATTGCGATATGCGTGTTCATACTTGCGGTTGAGAGCCATTCGCAATAGATTTATTGACCATGAGCAATGCAAATACTGAGCGGTCCAATGCCGCCCGCTTCGAATTCGCTTTCACGCTGCTGATCTCGATTGCCATCGCTCTCACGCTGGCCGTCCTGCTCGCCGGAGTCGGCTACATGGTGTGGCAGTAGTGGATTTGGCTGTCGCTGCCGCACCTCTCGTCCATTGGCCCGAAACAAGTCTGGTCAATGTGGAGATGCTGTGGCGATGGCTGCACATCGTGAGCGCTATTTTGTGGATCGGCTTTCTCTACTTTTTCAATCTGGTCAGCTCTCCATTTGCGGGCACACTTGATGTCCCCACTCGCATGCGGATTCTACCGCCCCTGATGTGGCCCGCGCTGAATTGGTTTCGCTGGGCATCGCTGGTGACGGTGCTCTCCGGACTCGCCTATCTCGGCAACATCGTGACTGCAGACGCACACAACGGCAACGCACATCAAGGCACTTACTGGGCCAGTTTTTTTGTGATCTGGATCGTGGCCTGGGGGATCTTCTACGGCTTGCTGCGCACGGGCAAGGCTCCGCTGGTCTATGTGGGTGCGGCCGTGGTAGTCGCGCTGGCAAGCTGGATATTTCTGGTCCTGAACTCTCATGGATGGGAGAGCAATCGCGCGCTGTGCATCGGGATCGGCGGCGGGATGGGCTTCTTCCTGCTGCTGAACGTGTGGGGCATAGTCTGGCGCGTGAACAAGAAGATCCTGCGCGCAATGGAAGCGGCAATCGCAACCGGCGCCGCAATGCCTTCAGCAACACCCACGCTGGCCCGACAATCGGCACTGACCGCGAGATTCAGCTTCTATCTGACATTGGTCATCATCTTCTTCATGGCGGCCGCTAGCCACTTCCCGCTGTTCGGGATTTAATTCAGAGCAGATTCAGCTTTGGTGTGGCCCAGAAAAGTGCTGCAACTAGCCGTGGCTTACGATGCCAGCACTGCCTTTTCGAGCGGATTGGGCAGTTGAATGGAGAGGAAGTAATCCTCGGGATAGAGGTAGTCCTCTCCCGATTCGTCGATGACCCTGAGCAGACCCTCGACAGCAGCGAGGTCGTCGGGAAGAACGCGATAAATTTTTCGCAGCTCAAGGGAGGCCGGATATTTCGAATTTCCTATACAGACCGCGAACTCAGATCCAGTCTTGCGCTTCTTCTTCGAGGAACCGTTTGATCTTGAATTCTTTTTTGCCGATGCCATGCGCTTCATACCAATGTAGCTCGACTTTCCTTTTTGGCCGCTCTGAATTGAACGACTGTAATACCTTTCATTTTTCGCCACCGACCTGGGCCGTAGTTCTTGCGCAGCCGGGTAAGCGTCCGAATCCCGCTGCCGCTCGCGATCACCTGAATGAATTTTTGCCGACGATCTTAAAGTTCACGTGGGCGCGCGGAATTCAGGCTCGATTCTGTGCCAAATCTCAAGCGGGTTCAAGGCCGATGTTCAAAGCCGACCTCATGATTCACTCATTTCTCTCCGAAAGTCCGACCAGCGAGTTCTCCCTCCAAGAGCTGTTGGAAGTGTAGCCCCAATCGAGCAGAAAAAAGGCACCGTTTGCACGGTGCCCTGCCAGAACTTCTTCTGGTTAGAAGTAGATTTTCATTGCTAGCTGCGACTGCCGACCGGGTGCAGCCGAAAGCACACGACCAAACGTCCCGCTGGTGATGCTGTTCGAGATGTTGTTGGGCGATGCTGGGTTATAGAACTGGGTGTGGTTGAACACGTTGTAGCTCTCCAGCCGCAGCTCGATGTACTTGCTCTCGCTGCCCGGCCAATAGATGTCCTTGCTGATAGCTACGTCGGTGTTGTTGATTCCAGGTCCATGAAGCGGATTGCGGTGAACGTTACCGAAGGTGCCAATCGCTTCCTTGGAGAAGCTGCTGGGATCAAACCAGAAGTTCTTACCCACGCGCGGATCGAGTTCCTTGATTGGAGCAACTTGATTAGGAATATCCGGGCAGGCATAGAACTGGAAGTTTGACGAGCAGAACAGAGACAGAGATCCGGAACTCGTGCGAATATCGATCGGGAACCCCGTTGCCAGAGTCTCAATTCCGGAGATGCCCCAGCCCCTGCCGACAACGTCCGGCAGCCAGTGCAGTCCCGGCAGCTCTTTCCAATTCGGGACTTGATAAACCGGACTGAATACTAGGCGGTGCCGCACATCAAAAGCGGAATCTCCATAGTTCAGACTCGGCACAAATTGGTTGAAGCCGCGGTTGGCGCCGCCAAAGCCAGAGTTTTCGAAGCTCGATCCGTTATCAAGAGCATGAGCATAGGTGTAGCTCATCTGGAACAGCAGCCCACGGGTGAAGCCCTTCTGCAGGCTGGCTTGGAAGGCATTGTAGTTGGAGGAACCAATGGTATCGATCGTTCCCACGCTGGCGATCAGATCGCCCGGAGCAAATGCAGTGTGGGTCGGGAACAGCACCGATTGGTTGTTTCTGTTCTTGATGCAAACCGGATCCGCCAGGCAAGCAGCCTGACCCGCAGCGCTGATTGGATTGGCCTCATAGTCGATCTGCTCGTGACGACCAAGTGAGCCGACATAGCTGAGGCGCATGACCATGCTGCTGGGCAATTCGCGTTCAACGGTGAGATTGAAGTTTTCCGAGTATGGAATACGGAAATGTGGGCTGTAAGTGCTGACAGACAGTGGCTCAAATGGACCGAAATCCACTGCCGCTCCAGCACTGGGGAAGGTGAACGGGAACTTGTTGCCGAATACGACTCCCGTGTTGATGTCCTGGTATGGATTGGCAAACGATGGAGCTGTACCGCCCGGGAAATCGTTGGCTCCTGCGGATCCCAATCCGAACGGCGGTGCTCCAAGGTTTTGCAGTGAAGTTTCTTCCTCCGAGCGGTTGAAGTAGATTCCATAGCCGCCGCGGATCGCGAGTTTGTGCGATGAGCCGCCTGAAAGGAACCCGAGATCCGGCGAATAGGCAAAGCCAATTCGCGGTCCCACGTCCTTCCACGCAGTCTTCGCGCCGCCGGCATCATTGCAGCCGGGGTCGCCAGGGAAGTCGAAGCCGGTAGGAGCCGTCGCGAAGACCGTCGACTGCTGTCCCGGAATGAAACAGTTGACCGCAAGACCATTGAATTGGCGATTGTGGAACGGAGTGTCGATCTGCCAACCCAGACCGTAGGTCAGGGTCAGGTTGTCACGCATCTTCCAAACATCCTGACCGTAGATGTAGCTTTCGTAGGCCCTGGCGTTAATGATGCCACCGGCGCCCTGTCCATAGCTGTCGGGATTGCCCAGTAGAAAATCGAGACCTGCATTGCCGGTGCTGAAGGTGCCGGTGCCGCCAAAGGCGTAATTGCCGTTGTTGTTGCCAAAGAAGGGATTGTCGACATTGAATCGACGTCCTTCGTAGCCGAACTTCAAGGAGTGTCTGCCTAAAATCTTCGAGAAGTTGTCGGTGATCTGATACGTCTGGTCTTTGCGAGGTTGGGGCCCGTTGTTGCTGAATCCCAAACTAAACATGCCGGTTACGCTGATCAACGGCAATCCGGCTCCTGTCTTGTTTTGCGGATTAATTGCGAAGCCAACCGATGACGGCTGAACTGGGTTCTGGGGCTCCACTGCGTCAAAGTTGAACCGCGAATAACCCAAACGGAATTCATTCAACGTATTCGGGTTAAAAGTGTGAGTCCATGAGGCAGTGAACTGATGGGTTTCACGCCGGCTCGTATCCCCAAATCCCGGTAGGGTTGCGCCGGTAAAAGGGAGAACATCGCTGGAGGGAGCATGCTGGAATACCAAAACTCCCCAAAGCTGATCTTTGGAGGTCACATTGGCGTCAATTCGACCGATACCCTGGTCTTGTATGGTGTTAGTTGTCGGATTGAAGAGAAATTGATTGGCGGAAGCATTTGGGAGAGGAACGAATTGCTTCACCAATGCCAGCGAGATCGGATTGAATGCCGATACCGGCACGTTTCCGGCGGGGAAGCACGACGCCCAGGTTGATCCCGCAGGGCAGCCAGTCGGACCAAGCAAAGTTCCCGGAATCGCATTCTTCGACAGCGTCCCACCGAATTGTCCATTTAGTTGAGCGGCCGAGAAAACCGTATTGTTGGCCACTGTCTGCGGCTGTACAGCCCGGATCCCCTGATAGGAGCCAAAGAAGAACACCTTGTCCTTCAGAACTGGTCCGCCTAGCGTGCCACCGAAGATGTTCTGGTGGAACTTAGGAGCTGTCAGCTGGAAAAAGTTGTGTGTGTTCAGGAAGGTGTCGCGGTAAAAATCGAATGCGTCACCGTGGAACGAGTTCGTTCCATTCTTGATGCTCGCGTTCACGATGGCGCCGGAGTTGCGGTCGTACTCCGGATTCAATGAACTGGTGACCAAGTTGAATTCGGCGAGAGCATCGGGACTGGGCAGGTACATCGCCGTGTTCAGGGGCAGGTCGTTAGTGTCGGTTCCGTTGATCAAGAAGCTCGACTGCTGGGTCTGCCCACCGTTTGCGGAGAAGGTGCCAAAACGGTCATTGGAAGCCTGCACGCCCGGCTGGATCAGCTCAAGCTGGGTGAAGTTGCGGGTAATCAGCGGCAGATCCACGATCTGCTTCGCTTCCACCACGTTGCTGAGCTGCATGTTGGTGGTGTCCACCTGCACCGAGTTGGCTTGAACTTCGACCGTCTCAGTGGTTTGACCAACCGTCATCTTCACCGGCTCAACATAAGCCTGGTCAATGTTGAGAACGATGCCTGTGGCAGAGAACTTCTGAAATCCCTGAGCAGCGGCTGACAGGTTGTAAGTACCTACGGGTAAATTCAGGAATTCGTAGGTGCCATTGGCCTGAGAAGTGGCATTGTAGGTTATTCCGGTTTGGGTATTTGTCGCGGTCAGGGCGACATTCGGTAGAACGGCGCCACTAGGATCCGTAACCGTACCTCGAATTCGCGCAGTTACATCGGCCGCACAAACTGCCACCCCGAAGAGAAGGAAGCAGAAGGCGACCGAGATAAACCGCAGGAGCGTTTTCTTGGTCATGTTTTGATTTCTCCTGAGAGTTCTGGGGGGAAACGATGCAAAAACCGAATGCAGTCGGTAGACCATTGTTAAGAATTTGTAAATTTTTCTTTAAATCCAGCTACTTACACGAGAATTCCACAGGGGTCGGCAGGCCAGGAATTCTGCTTTTGGAATAAATGGGATGAATCCTATTATTTTTGGGATAACTGACGGGAATAGCAGGATAAGCTGCTCGATTACTTGAGGTTGCGGCAATTCATTTTGGGATGAAATGGAAGTGCTCTCGCGGCTCCAAGGCAGTGCTAGAATTCGTGTCCTGTGAATGCCAAAGCAGTTCCGGCAGGCCTGGTTACCCGATCAGGGGAAGCTGTCCCGCTCCTCGACCTCTCGCGCCAGTACGCGCCCATTCGCGCAGAAATTCTTGCGGCCATTGGGCAAGTCTGCGACTCGCAGCATTTCATCCTCGGCGAAGCCGTTGCGGAGTTCGAAAAATCCGCTGCGCAGTTCTTGGGCACGTCCGCCTGCATCGGGTGCAACTCGGGTACCGATGCATTGTTCCTGGCGTTGGCCGCTGCCGGAATCGGAGCTGGGGACGAAGTGGTTACCACCGCCTTCAGTTTCTTCGCTTCCGCCAGCGCTATCGTGCGCGTCGGAGCACGTCCGGTCTTTGCCGATATCGATTTGGGAACGTTCAATCTCGATGCTTCGGCGGTCGAGCAGATGCTGGACCACCGCGTGCGCGTCAAAGCCACCATGCCAGTGCATTTATTTGGACAGTGCGCGGACATGGACAAATTCTGCAGCATCGGCAAACAACGCAAACTGGCCATCATCGAGGACGCCGCTCAGGCTTTCGGCGCTACCTGGCGCGGGCGACGCGCAGGTGCTTTGGGCGATCTGGGCTGTTTCAGCTTTTATCCCACCAAGAACCTCAGCGCTTTCGGCGACGCCGGATGCGTAACCAGCAACGACGAGGCGCTGGCCGCACGAGTGCGCCTGCTGCGCAACCACGGAATGCCGCGGCGATATCTGCATGAAGAGATCGGCTGGAACAGCCGTCTCGATTCCATCCAGGCGGCCGTGCTCTCGGTGAAGTTGAAGCACCTGGAGCGCTGGAACCGCGAGCGCCAGGAGCGCGCCCGCACTTACTTCAATCTGTTCGAATCGGCTGGACTTGCAGGAGCGAATTCCCCCATCCGCTTACCTCAGAGCTCGCCGCCGGCTTCGCACATTTACCACCAGTTCACCATTCTGGCTGCGGCGCGGGACGAGCTGCGCAAATTCCTCACCGAACGCCAGATCGGCTCTGAGATCTTCTATCCCATTCCGATTCACCGTCAACCCTGCTTCGACTATCTGGGATATGGTGAAGGTTCCTTACCCAAAACGGAACAAGCTGCGCGCGAAGCGCTCTCATTGCCGATGTTCGCCGAGATCACCCAGGATGAGCAGCAAACGGTGGTAGCGGCCATTGCCGATTTCTATTCGTGAGATAGCAATCAGCATTCGGCCAAGTCAAAACCTTTGAACACGGAGGACACGGAGGTCACAGAGGACTTGATTGGCCGGCGAGGGCATTCGGTGATTGCAAAGTTTGTTCCTCGTTCTTACCTTCGTTCCCTTCGTGTCCTCCGTGTTCAATCGATTTTTGTGTTTTTCGATTGAATCACGCTGCTGTTGATGTGTGCAGTAAATTGCCCAGTTTTTCTCGATACTTCCGCGCTTCTTTCGCGAATCGTTGCTGCTCCGCCGAATCTGTGATTGACTGCGCTGCGCTCACGGAAAACCCCAGTCGGAACGCGCAATATGCAACCAGGTAGTTAGGGAGACGAGGCGAGGCATTGTCCCGTGCAATTCGCGAGTATTCGTCGAGAACAACGCGACTGCCATCTCCATCCAGACCCCATTCCACAATCAGTCCGGCCAAATCCCATGCGATGTCGGTTGGGCCAGGGAAAAAATGATCGTCACCATGGCAGGAGGCGTCGCTTTTGAGCAGACGGCCATCTCTGACCATCCACTCGTAAGGCATCACGCGTGCATCCGCAATCACTGCTCGCTCGATTGGTAGTTGAAAATCCTTGGGCAAATGTATGCCCATCGCGCGCTCCAGATTGGTACGCGCCATATGCTCGAGCGCACTTTGATCTTGAACTTCGGTTTGGAAATGCTCTGCGCGGAAGGCACAGTATTGCGCAGCCTGCAGGATCTCTTTCTGGCTAACCCTGGCGGGGGCTAACTTCACAGGCAAAAGCTGTTGTGCCACGCCGTTAGAATCCAGCCAGGGAAATGCGGTGAAGCCGCTTCCGGCGGCTTCGGCCGCTGGTCCCCAACCGTATTCTGCGAGCAATTGGGAACGGCGGCGCACCGCTGTCCCATAATGCCCCAAGCCGTCGAAGCGGAAGAGATGGTCTCGGCTTCCCGACAAGTACTTTTTCCGCTCAGTCCATATCCAGCTCGCCGGCCAATCACTTGCGCATGGGAATACCACATTGCGCCAGCGGCCGGCGCTGACATCCTCTTGGGCATCCTGCGGAATGTGGCGTGTGGGCTTCAGCGCCACGGTGCGAAATTTGCTCCACCGCGCAGCAGCTTGGGGAGCCAGCAGCGCATCGAGGTCCGGTTCCGAGCTCGGAATAAAAATAATTTGCTCGGGAGCCACGCCGTTTTCGAGCAGCGCTTCGCCCACGGCAAGAAACGAGGAGCCACTCAGGCCGGGTCCTTCATCGACAACCAGGAACATGGCGCCGCGCCCGCTCTGAGATCGGATCCAGCAGCGCTCGTCGACGCTTAAGTTAAGCCGGCGATCAAACGGATGCCCGTCGGGGCGCACGCAAATCCGTTCCGCCGGAATGCCGTGCAATTCAAACCAGCCGCGCACAACCGCGCTGAGCGTTGTCCCAATCGAACGGATGCCGATCACGGCAGCAGCGGCAGGACGAAGCTGCAGCTCCGAAAGCAGATCGGCGCAATCGAGCGGATGCAGCGCGTAGTAGGAAAAACCTTCCGGAGGGGAAACCCCGACGATGCTGCGAGAAACGAGTTCTTCCAAATTGTCGAGTGCAATTCCGGGAATTTCTGGCGCCTGTCCGGAGAGTAAGGCCGTGGCCAGACGATCGGTGATCGCAGCGATGCAGATGATCTGAGCAGAATCGCCGCCCGCGTCGGCGAGCGCGCATTCCAGTTCTCCACAGCGAAGCAGCGCTTCCAGGAGCGCATCTCGCGCAGGACCTGAAGCGAAATCTGATAGCTCGCAAACGCTCTGGAGAGTATGGCGGAATTCGAGCAGCAGCTCGCGCGCGTCGCGCAAAACTTTCCCATCGCGGAAGACCAGGAGCTTCCAACTGTCGCTTACGCTCACGTTCTTGGGCTGCGCCTATGCTGCCTTATTTTTACCGCGGGTCACACGAGGAGAGCGCGAAACGTCGCCATCCTTATCAATGAAGTACAAGAATTGATTGTCGCGATCAACCGCGTTCTTCACCACCACTTCGGTCTTGCCGTCGCCCGATTTGGCCTTCTGGCAAACATTGCCATCCTTGTCGAGGAAGTAGAGGTACTTGCTGTAATCGCGCTTCAGCCCGAGTTTATTGACCTTTTCCGCCATGTTGCGTTGGATGGGCCTGGCTCCCCGCCTGATGCCTCAGGAAATTAGGTTTCAAACGCAGACACGAGACACGGAGCATGGGTTCAAAGTACCCGATCGGTCAAATTGTAGAAATTACCGAAAAGCCGTCCTGCTCACCACTGGCAATCTCGACAAACCAGAAGCCTCGCTGCTGGCCGGCAAACTGTCGCGCATGATGGTAACGGGTTCCACCGCTGCTAACTGCGCGAATTCGGATCGCAGTTGTTCTTCCGAGAACTTTGAAGTCGAGATTGCACACAAAGATGTTTCGTAAATAGCTTCCTAACATTCCCTGCGCAGCACAGGAGGTTGAGAGAGTAGCTCCTGCTAAGCATCCAGGGATGGAAGTCCTGGATGCGGGTTTCGGGTGAGCGCAGCTTTAGAATATTGTGCAGATTCGTCTCTGAAGAAGCTAAATACCTCTGTCGCCAATAAGGCGCTGAGCTGCGAGGGCGGGCACGGGCAGCTGAAGGTATGTCATTGCACTCTCTGGATCGAGAAGATCACCGTCGCCTCCGCATTGGCTTGCCTGGGCTGGTCAAGTGCTGAGGTGAAGCCAGAGTCTGCAGCAATGAAGAACTCGACCTCATTCGCTCCGCCGCTCCCCAGACGTCGCGAGAAATTGAAGGTGCCCCCTAGCGCTTCGCTCTGAAAGTTCGGCCTGAAGACTTGGCAGTCAATCACGCCGGTGCAGATCTGAACCTGAGTCCCGTTGAAAAACGACAAAATCTGGTTGTCAGTCGAAAAACTGCCGCTGACCGTCAATTGATAAGGTCCTAGATCCTTCACTTGAAGCAATACGTCCACCGACCCAGCTGCCCTTAAGAACGTGGTATCGGGCATCCCTCCAGGCACGATAGCCGGCGGATCAACAGCCGCCACGACGTCCAATGTGCCCTGCGATATCGAATCGCTTGCGATCTCGACGGGCGACAAGCTCTCTATATAGTTCGCCGAGTAGGTGAACCCGCTGGTGGCGTCGTTGAGATTCACAGCGGGAACGGTGTAAGGAGGCGGCGGGAACGGCGAACAATTTTTTGCAGCAATATCGAACGGATCTGAGAAGGTGAAGATTGCGGTTGCCTGAGCTTCAGTACGACACCTTCTGGACGTCAGCGCGATCTTGTTTGCGCTGGACCCGATGACGGTGACGGTCGCTTCGCCGAACTGGCTTGGGTTGGCGTTGCTGGTAGCGCGAACGGTACACGTCCCGCTCTGGGAGGGCGCGGTGTAGAAACCGCTATTGGAGTCGACGTTTCCGCACGTTGCCGTCCAGGTCACCGGATCGGCGGTGGGCGCGTTTACTTTGAACTGCTGCGTCTGGCCGGAGTTAAGCGTGACCCGCGCTGGATCGACTGCCAAGCCGCAGCGCCCAGCCATTAATGTTTTGCGTGCGTCCATGTCGCCCTGATACATCGGCGAGTATGCGTAATAGCAGAGGATTTCGACATCGGTGAGTTCGTTTTCGTCAAAGCGGACATCCTGGCCTTCAATGCTCTGAGTGACGATCGAGTAGTTGGCGGCGCCGAATTGCGTGGAGCCGATGCGATCGAGATCGAAGCGCTCGCGTCGCGATCCGCTGGTGGTGAAGCCATCGCCGTTCAGGTCGAAGACGCTGAAGTCAGCCGCCGTGCTCGCCGGCGCTTCGAAGGTGATCGTGTTCGTATTGGTGTCGAAGAAGTAGAGATGTTGCAGGAACGCAATGAGGTCCTGTTCGTTGAAGACGCCGTCCTGATTCACGTCAAGCAGCGCCCGGCGGATGAGCGCGCTGGAGGGGTCGGGCGTAGTGGCTGCGTCCAGCGACAGCATCGATGCATACGCGTCAATGATGTTGTTGCGCGCATTGCCGACAATCGCTCGCTTGGTCGCGGCCGGACCGCGGGCTTCCAGCTCCGGACTCAGCAGCCATAGATATGCCGCAAGTCCCGAAACCGCGGGTGCAGCGAAGCTCGTGCCCTGCAATTCTTGTATGTCGAAGACATTTTCGCCGACCGCCAGCACGTCGGAGTTGTGGTCGGAGAATGTGGACGGGCTCAGTTGCTCGGGGCCTACGCGCTGGGTCAGCACTGTTCCGTCCGGCGGCGCGGTCGCGCTGCCGACGACGATCACATTGTCAGCAACCGCATCTGGCCCGGCGAGCTGCGCGTCAGTAATTTCCTGCACTAAAGTCGAATATGCTGTGGGGCTCGCCGCGAGCGACGTGAAACCCTCTGAGGCAAAGCCTGCAGTCGGGTCCCACAGCTTGCCATCGACAGCCCAACTCATCAACGGATCGGGAACTTTTGCGATCTCCATCTGCGAGCCGAATCGGGCATCTCCCATTCCGGGATAAATCGCTGTACTCTCTTCGTCTGCCTCATTGCCGGCGGCAGCCACGATCAGGAAGTCCTGCCAGCGGCTTTTCGTCTTCTTCTTCCAGTCCAGACCCTCGTAGGCTCTGGTGGCTGCCGAGCGCATGTGATCGCTGGGCGGCAGGCATGCGGCCAGGACACAGCTATCTGCGAAGCCCATGGAATAGTTCACGATGAACTTGCCGGCGGGCATATTGGCCACAATCGCATCGGTAGCGCGATTGATCCCGAAGCCGGCAACCTGCGCCAAGATCTCGTTTACGCATCCGCCCACCGGGTTGGCGCCCACTCCCGACGCGCTCGCCACCAAGCCCACTTCGTATCCGTGCTGTTCGTCGGGAGCAATGGATCCTGCGGGCGCGGGAGCCGGAGGACTGAAGAGTGGCACATTGCTGAATGCCGCCGGAATGGTTGAGCCGAACTCATCGGCTATGACGAGGTTCACTGGCGTGACCGCGCATAGCCCGCTCGGATCTGGCGATGTTTGCAGTCTCCCGGCGAGATTCCAGGCGGCGGGAAAGCGGCTCGGGAGCAAATGTCGTAGCGCCACGACGGAATCGAACGTCGGCGGGAAATACAGGAACTTGGCCTGCGGCACGGTCGTACTGTCGGCATGGCGAATGCCGGGCATCTCTTCCAGCGTTGCCGCGATTGCGTCCAGGTCTGCTGCCGATGTCTGACGTGGCACCGCTATGGTAATGTCCCGCAGCCCCTTCGAGCTGGAGACGATGCCGCCTTCAACCTTTTCCAGTGCGGCGTTCAACTGTTCAACTGTGGCGTCGGGGGTGACTACGATCTCCAGCCGCGTCAGGATCAGCCCGTTGAGCAAGTCATGGCCACCTACGCCCGGCGAGCTTTTGTCGAGGATTACATCGGCTACATCCTTGCTCGGGTCGCCGGCCAGCAGTGTCCCTTCCAGAAATCGGAACGTGATACTGCCGGCGTGTCCGCCAGGATTCGTTGCGTCGATGGTGGTGACGCCCGGCTTCACTCCCTCCGGCACGATGAACAGTGCCCGATTTCCCGTAGCCGCAACCAGCTTGGCCGGAATGTCGCCGACGGTGATGGTCACGTTCGGTCCGCCGAAGCCAATTCCGCTGATCACTACCTGCTCACCAGCCCGAGCGGCCGCGGGTGAGATTCCGTCGATTCTACCCGCCTGGGCGCCAACGGCAGAGACCGTGCAGACCGCAAAAATTGTCAAAACGGCAATCGCGACAGCGTTCCGCATGTACATCCCCCTTGGCTTTTCGCGAATCCGCCCGTTACCATGGCTTCTCCCCAAAGATCACAGCCGGACGGACTCTCGATAAAGCAATTTTCCTTCCCAGCCGCAAGACGCGGCTTGCTCCGTCTCCCCACTTTTTTGAGGCTCAGTTCGACAAGCTGTAACTGAACGAGACTGTTGCTTTTCCGTTCACGCTCAGGTTGCCGTCCGAGTCGGTACTGCCACGACAGTCCAAATCGGCGCCCCAGTCCACACTGAACGATCCCGGCGCTGTGATAGTCACTGTTTTGCTGAATGGAATCACGCCCATGCTGGGGTCGAAGTCATTCGCATTTATCAACATGGCCTGCGAGAGACCACCAGCAGAATTCCATTCGATGGACACGTTTTCAGAGCTCGACGATGCCGGTGTCACTGACCTTGTCAATTGCCCATTCACCGTCAAGGTGACCGTGCCCGTTCGCACACTGCCGGAGAGGTCGCCGGCAGTGGACGGCTGCAACCGTGGAATGGCGGGGGCAGCTATGATGTTTCCATCCGCATCCTTCTTCGCAGATCCACTTCCCGAGCAATTTACTTGCCCATTGAACATGCCAGAAGCGTCCGGGTCATTGCGGCCTGGAAGCGGACCATCGGCCTGTGCGCTGAAGCTGTAATTCGCTGGCGCTCCGCCGCTGGGATTGAACACGTCGGTGACTTTGACCAGAAGTGGCAGCGGCGGATTCACTGTGCTGGAGTTCGAGGCGGTGAGCTCCTGATCGGGAAAAAGAAGATTAGTTCCGACCAGTGCGCGAAGTTCCGCGCGGAATCCGGTATCCAGATCGAAGTGCCCGATTGCGCCGTTTACGGTGACAGTCGCCTCCGCGAATTGTGTTGAATCGACATTGCTGGTGGCGCGCACCGTGCACGTCCCGCCCTGAGACGGCGCGGTGTAGAAACCACTGTTGGAGTCAATGTTTCCGCAGGTCGCCGTCCACGTCACCGGGTCGGCGCTGGGCGCATTTACCGTGAACTGCTGCGTGTGTCCAGGATCAAGCGTGACCGTCGGCGGATCGACAGCCAGGCCGCAGCGCCCTGCCATCAGCTTCTTGCGCGCGTCGGTATCGCCCTGGTACATCGGCGAGTAGGCGTAATAGCAGAGAATCTCTACATCGGTCAGTTCGTTCTCATCGAAGCGTACGTCCTCGCCTTCAATGCTCTGCGTAACGATTGAGTAATTGGCGGCGCCGAATTGGGTCGAGCCCACGCGGTCGAGGTCGAAGCGCTCGCGCCGCGATCCGCTGGTGGTGAAGCCATCGCCGTTCAGGTCGAAAACGCTGAAATCGGCAGCCGTGCTCGCCGGCGCTTCGAAGGTGATGGTGTTCGTGTTGGTATCGAAGAAGTAGAGGTGTTGCAAGAAAAGGATGAGGTCGAGCTCATTGAAAACGCCATCCTGATTCACATCAAGCAGCGCCCGGCGGATGGGCGCGCTGGAGGGGTCGGGAGTCGCTGCCGCATCCAGTGACAGCATTGACGCATAGGCGTCAATGATGTTGTTGCGCGCATTGGCGACAATGGCCTGCTTGGTTGTGGCCGGGCCGCGATTTTCCAGCTCCGGACTCAACAACCATAGATAAGCCGCAAGTCCCGATACTGCAGGCGCAGCGAAGCTCGTGCCCTGCAGTTCTTGTGCGTCGAAGACATTTTCGCCAACTGCCAGCACGTCGGGATTGTGGTCGGAAAAGTCAGACGGGCTCAATTGCTCGGGGCCCACGCGCTGGGTCAGCACTGTTCCACGCGGCGCTGCTGTCGCGCTGCCGACCACGATCACATTGTCGGCCACGGCATCTGGCCCGGTGAGCTGCGCGTCAGTAATTTCCTGCACTAAAGACGAATATGCTGTGGGGCTCGCCGCGAGCGACGTGAAACCGAGCGAGGAAAAGCCCAGAGTTGGGTCCCACAGCTTGCCATCTACAGCCCAGCTCATCAGCGGATCGGGAACTTGTGCGATTTCCATCTGCGACCCATATCGGGCATCTCCCATTCCGGGATAAATGGCCGTACTCTCTTCATCTGCTTCGTTGCCGGCGGCGGCCACAATTAGAAAATCGTGCCAGCGGCTCTTGGTTTTCTTCTTCCAGTCCAGGCCCTCGTAGGCTCTGGTGGTTGCCGAGGGCATGCGATCGCTGGGCGGCAGGCATGCGGCGAGGGCACAGTTATCTGGGAAACCTATCGAGTAGTTGATGATGAACCTCCCCGCAGGCATGTTTGCCACGATGGCATCGGTGGTGCCATTGATTCCGAAGCCGGCGACCTGCGTCAGCACCTCATTCACGCACCCGCCCACTGGATTTGCGCCAATCCCAGATGCGCTGGCCACCAAGCCGACTTCGTATCCGTGCAGTTCGTCGGGTGCAATCGATCCAAAGGGCGCTGTAGCCGGCGGGTTGAACAACGGCACTTTAGAAAAAACGGCCGGCGGTGTTGAGCCGAACTCATCGGCTACCAGGAGATTTACCGGCGTCACTGTACATAGGCCGCTTGGATCATCTGAGGTCTGCAGCCTGTTGGCTACATTCCAGGCCGCCGGAAAACGGCTCGGCAGCAAGTGCCGCAGCACCACGACCGAGTCGAAGGTTGGCGGGAAATACAGGAATTTCGCCTGGGGCACGGTCGTAGTGCCGGCATGGCGAATGCCCGGCATCGCTTCCAAAGTAGTTGCAATTGCATCCAGGTCTGCCGCCGACTCTTGGCGCGGCACCGCGATGGTGATGTCCCGCAGCCCCTTCGAGCTGGCGACAATGCCGCCCTCGACCTTCTCCAGCGCGGCGTTCAACTCGGCGACGGTAGCATCGGGTGTGACCACAATCTCCAGCCGCGTGAGGATCAGCCCGTTCAGCAGATCGTCGCCGCCCACTCCGGGCGAACTCTTGTCGAGGATTACGTCTGCTACGCCCTTGGTTGGGTCGCCGGCCAGCAACGTGCCTTCCAGGAAGGTGAAGGCGATGCTGCCGGCGTGTCCGCCAGGATTCGTTGCGTCGACAGTGGTGACGCCCGGCTTCACTCCCTCCGGAACGATGAACACTGCCCGGTTTCCCGTGGCCGCAACCAGCTTGGCCGGAATGCCGCCGACGGTGATGGTCACATTCGGACCGCCAAAGCCAATTCCGCTAATCACAACCTGCTCGCCAGCCCGAGCGGCCACAGGTGAGATCCCGTCGATCCGACCCGCCTGGGCTCCACCGGCGGAAACCGCGCTAACCGCAAAAATTGTCAAAGCCGCAATCGCGACAGCGTTCCGCATGTACATCCCCCTGCTTTTCGCGAATCCGCCCGCACCATGCTTCTCCCCAAAGCCACAGCCGGACGGATTCTTGAAAAAGCACAAGGATTATTCGGACAAGCACATCCAGCAGCAAGCATCAAAGCCGTTCAATCCAGTGATTACGCGCTTTGAAGCGCTTTGACGTATGGCAAGAATGGGACGGAACATCCTTGATTCCGGTACCCAGAGCAGGGTACGATTCCGCACCCCCACAACGGCCGTCGGCGGTCATGATGAGTAGCGCTTCGGGCACACAACCATCCTTCCCAACCAACACTTCCGAGGAGAGATTGGACTCCTGGAAGGACGTTGCTGCCTACCTCAAGCGCAGTGTTCCCACCGTCCAGCGCTGGGAGCGGGAAGAGCAGCTCCCGGTGCACCGCTTACAGCACAAGAAGCAGGGCACCATCTACGCTTACAAAGCGGAGCTGGATGATTGGTGGCGACAGCGGCGCATAGTCCTGGAAAGCCCCGAAACTGAGATTGGTGCCGCGCCGATAACTCAGATCGATCCTGCGGGCCGCCGCTCCTGGAGAACAACCGTAATCATTGCGGCTGCGGTCCTGGTTCTGTTGGCAGCCGCCGGCATTCTCCTGCTGCAACGCCTTCATCGTCCGGCTCCTGCACGCCGACTGATGCTGGCCGTGCTTCCCTTTCAAAACCTGACCGGCGAACCGGCACAAGAATTCGTGAGTGACGGCTTCACGGAGGAGATGATTGCCGAACTCGGGGGACTGCAGCAGGACCGCCTGGGCGTGATTGCCCGCACCTCCTCGATGGCTTACAAACACACCTCCAAGCCAGTGGACGAGATTGGCCGAGAATTGGGAGTGCAATATCTGCTGGAGGGCAGCATTCGACGTTGGGGTGATCGAGTGCGCGTAACCGCTCAGTTGATCCAGACCAGCGATCAGACGCATGTATGGGCGGAGAACTACGACAGCGATCGGCAGGACATCCTGCGTCTGCAAAGCGATATTGCCCGGGCCATCGCCGCGCAAATCCGGATCGCGCTTTCCGGCGCGCAGCGGGCACATCTGGACAGCGCTCCAACCATAGATCCGCAGGTCTATGACCTCTGCCTGCTTGGCCGCTATGAGTGGAACAAGCGCAATGAAGAAGGTCTGGCCAAGGCCATCGGCTATTTTCAGCAGGCGATCGCACGCGATCCCACCTACGCGCCCGCCCAGGCGGATCTAGCCGAGGCCTATCTGGTCAACGCCTATTACGGTCATGCCACGCCAAAAGAGATGTACCACAAGGCCGAGGCAGCGGCGGAACGCGCGGTGCATCTGAATGATCTGACATTCCAGGCGCATTCGACGCTGGGCTTGGTGCGCACTGCTTACCTGCAGCCGGGGGCTGAAATTGAATTTAAGCGCGCGCTGGAGATTAACTTCAGCTATGCCACGGCGCATCACTGGTACTCCTTTTACCTGTGGCGCACCGGCCGGCATAACGAGGCATTTGCGGAAGTGGAGCGCGCCCGCCAACTCGATCCAGTTTCGCCCATCATCAACACCGATGACGCGGTCTTCCATCTCTCGGCAGGACAGACCGACGAGGCAGTTCAACTGCTACAACGAACCATCGACCTGGATCCGCTGTTTTCTGAGGCACACCGCTCCCTGGCGATCGCTTATACGGAACAGCGAAAGTTTTCGCAGGCTGCGGAGGAGGCGCGCAAAGCTCTGGAGCTGAATCCAAACAACGTAGGGGTTCGCGCGACTGCTGCCTACGTGCAGGCTGTCAGCGGTCATCGCGAGCAGGCGAAGGCGATGCTTCAGCAATTAAGGAGCGCAGAAGCCTCGAATTCATCGCTGATGTTTCAGGCTTGGCTGTACGTGGGCCTGGGCCAGAACGATCAGGCGCTGGAATGCCTGACACAGGAATATCAGCAGCGTTCTCCGATGATGGCCGCCATCGCGCTGGACCCGATCTTCAAACCGCTACGCCAGGATCAGCGCTTTCTGGATCTTCTCGAACACATTCGTCACGATCAGTGATGAGTGACGCACAAGAGCGGCAGCGGGATTTAATAGGCCGGGCGGATGGCTGGCCATAGTTAGTGGGCCAAAGCTTCCTTATCAATTTCAGCGGAACGCCGGGGCCTGTGAAGCATGGACTTCTCCCCTCGTCTCAACCAAGGGTCACCTCGTTCCCTGTTCTTTTCCTGTTATTTCGGAGCCAGCTAATAGCTGTTGGCTGCTAACTGCTAGCAAATCATTGGCTTAGGTGGAAAATACTGACCTTTCCTGTTCCTTTCCTGTTCCTTTCCTCAGCTCTTGCAATCAGCGGCTTGCTACTAGGTTGCATCTGCCAGAAAACAGGGGAATTAACTCGGGAGTTATAGCAGGTTGGGCTGGGTCGGTGAAAATTCCCTGTATTTTTCCCCTGTTCTCAGGAAAGACTGTCCATAGCCGATAGCCTGGGGGTGAGAACTACCGGTTCTTGTGCGCCGATTTAGCGCCTTCCGGAGTGGCGCGAGCGGCCTTGATCGGCTGCTCTCCGGGCGCGAGCACCCGCTTCACTAGCACGCCTTCCAGCTTGTACTTTTCTTGCCGGGTTTGGCCATCCACATCTCGGACATGCAGGGTGAAAACCGGCAGAACGCCTTCTGTGTCAAATGCTTCATGCCCGACCGTGACCGGCAGTAGTCCAAAGATATTGCGGTCGCGGTAGGCGGTCTCGTAGCGATGCCGCTTCAGGTTCCAAGTGAAGACACGCACCTGGTTGTAGTCGAATGGCTGGCCATCGCGAGGTTCGGTGAGCAGCACCAGGTAATAGGGCTCGTCCTTGTTCATCTGCGAGTCGTGCACGGTTGTGAGCGGGAAAAATGCGACGATGCGCTGCCCTTCCGCGTATTGCGCGATGTCGATCGGTACATCGATGTCGATCATCCGAGCCAGCACCCAACCGGCATGGCCCTGATGGTCGCGCACCAGCCACCAATCTTCCATCGGGGAGAGCGGCGCGTTCTCAGTGACGTTCTGCTTCAGCCGAGTCTTGTCGGCGGCGTTGCGCGCGTGAACTGGACCTCTTCTTTTACCTTTTTGGTCGGAATCGGTTGGCTCGGCTGCGGAGTACTCCTTCTCTTCCTCTTTGGCTGCATCTTTTGCATCCGCATCTTGCTTGTCGGCGGGAATTACCGATGGAAGGCTGGATTTGAAAGTCGGCAACGCGCCGTTCTTCGGCACCGAGGCGCGCTCCAACATCTCAACTTTGTCGCCGTCCTTCAAAAGGAATAGCCGATCGGTTTCACGGCCAGGCATGACGTGCAAGCGGAAATCGTTGCGCAACACGCCGCGCGCCTGCGCGGCATCTCCGGCGTGCTCGGAATAGAGTTGGTGGAACGCTTTGAAGACACCCTCATCCACCAGATAGCGCTCCTGAAGCCATCCTTCTTCGTTGCGTTCGTCGCGCACGCGTATCCATCGCCTGCCATGCTCGAGCACGATTACGCGATCGCCGTTGTGCACGCTTCCGGTTTTGGCATAAACCGCAGCAACGCGGTCTCTGAGAAAGGCTTGCGTGGCGGAGACGTACAGGACCTCAGCATTGTGGCTGGCCGAACGGCTGCATGCTGCCAAAGTCAGAATAGACAGGACCACCGATGCGACAAGAAACAGATTTGTGCAAACGAAAAGCTTGCGAGACCAGGGGTTCACGTTGGGGATTTTTTTACTATAGCAGCATGGGAAAAATCGGTGAACAGCAAAGACTCAGCAATCCCGTGGTCCAGTCTTGTGGAAAGCATTGAATTAAGCTGCCCGATTCTGCCGAGAGGCGATCCCCGGTTTCGACTCGCGCTGCATGTTATATTTTCCATGCCTTATGTATGACGACTTCACAGCTGTGGACCGATGGAGCGGTGAACCGCTGCACTGCACATATCAGGCAGTGATTGTGGCGATCGCTACCCGACACGCCGATGCAATCGACATCAAATTCCTCGCCGGTGGCAGGCCGGTCTGGATCTCACTCCCGCATCTGGCGTGGGTGAAGTACAAAGAGCAGAGTGGGAAATCGATCACCGATCCACTTGCCATTCAAATTGCCGGCCGCTACTTGAAATCGGCGATTGAATCCGGCTACGACAATGGCCGCGAGATGTACACGTTGTCGGTAGACGAAACCCTCGACCATCTGCATGCGGTGATGATTGAATTCAAGAGCACGCGCAATATCCCGATGATGCCTCGCATTGAGGCGTAGTAATTCTTCCCTGTTTCAAATCGGGTCCATCTGATACTTGGGGTGAGGATAGGTTCCGACGATGTGCACCGGGATTATTGCCCCGCCGCTGTGCTTGTTCTTCTTGAGAAAGGGACCAATGATCTTCAGCAGAAACGATTTCACGCCAGTCGTCTCTTGTGACAGCTTGGCCTCGGTGAAGATTTTGCCTCGCAGGTCTACCTGCTTCGTCAGCAGATTGTAAGTGCCATGCAGCCGCGCAACTCCTCCCGGCGCTTTGAACGACAAAGAAGAAAAAGTGAACGTGCCGTCCTTCAGCTCGACGTGGCCGCGCAAATCGGACACCACGCTCTCCGGCGGGCCCTTGGGATCGCCTTCGCTCTTCTCGCTTAAATTTTCGATATTGTGCTGGGTTTGGGGATTGGTGAATTTGCCGCCACCAATTCCGAAGTCGCCCTGCAATTGCACCTTCTGCTGGAACGGCTTCCTCCCCGGCGGTATGGCCGCCTTGCCCTGAAAACTGAATACCCCGGTCATTGGAGGCTGCGGAGCCTGCAGCAGCAAGTACAGGAAGTCCTGTATGCGGCCGCTGTTGACTAAGAGATCGGCATCGGTCTTCTCGCCGGCGTGGTCCGCGGCCTCGCCAATATCTACCGACGAATCGACAATGGATTGGCCCAGTTGCGCCGTCGCCGGCTTTAGTTCAACAGTTCCCTTTTTGGTATCGACCGCAGCGGTGAAAGCCACGGTCAGCGGCATCGGGTGGCCGGCTTTCTTCACTTCAAAATCGGGAACCTTGACTGTGCCCTGAATGTCGATCTGATCAATAGGTCCTTGGAATTTGCCGGTGGACGACAGCACCCCTCCGATTCCGCTCATGGCGCCAAGTTGAGCATGGTTAAACGCATAGCGACCGGAGATCGCGCTCTGCGAAGGCTGCTCACGATTCCAATGGATGGATCCATTCGCCGTCACATCACCGGGCGGGTCCGGGTTCCGCAGGGAGAGCGTGAACGGCAGATCAGAACTACCGTTGGAATGGAGAAGGACAAACTGCCCGATTTGAAATGTTAGTGGAGCTTGTCCTCCCGAGCGTTCCACCTGAAGGCTGGCGCGGTTCACTTCGAAGCGCTCAATTTGCGCTTTGGCTACATTGGATTTTGATGTCTGTTTGCGAGACGAATCATGAGAAGCGGAACCCGACGGCGGGATTATTGCGCTCGCGCCCTGCACTTCGAGTAATTCGATTTGTTTCCCAAGCAGTTTTCCATAGCTTGTCCGGAAAATCAGCCTCTGCACGGTGACCACACTGGTTGGGGCAACGAACTGATCAGAGTGCAGGCGCACATCTTCCGCTACGCAGCCGGGCGGAAAAAACGTGTGGTGGAATGTACCAATCTCGACCTGGCCGTGAACCGCGCCTTCCAGATCGCTGATGATTTTGCCGCGGGTAAAAGGCCACTTGAGGGCTAGGAATACGATGGCGGCGCAGAGCAGAGCGAGCACGCAAAACAGCGTTGCCCGCCAGTATTTCGCGGAATGATCTTGCGGAATTGCTGACCTCTCCGTTGTCGTGAGCTGCACGGTTTGTCTCAGACGTTGGATGAGTTTTACAACTCGTAGGTTCCCCGTCGTCAGCCTTCCTTCCGTATAGAAATGCAGAATGCTCGGCGGGCGAGTTGCCGAGATTAGTCGCTCTATCGGCTTTTAACATGATCTCGAGCCCAAACCAGTAAGCGACTCCGGCTCTGACTTTCAGTTTCGCAAAAGACAGGTTCGTATCAGGGCACGATTTCTCCCCACGCGCATTGGCCAACTTGGTCTTCAACACGTCAGAGGGCCGCGCCCGTCTCTCCATTACCATGGAATGAATGAGATTGGTTTTTTGCGGCACGCCGAAATTTGCGGTTCCCACTCTGGACGCGTTGATCGCCCGCGGCGACGAGATCGCGCTGGTAGTGACGCAACCCGATCGTCCTTCCGGACGCGGACTGGAACTGAGCGCCTCGCCGGTGAAAGAGTGTGCTCAGCGACACGGACTCGCGATCGAGCAACCGGAAAAGATCAAAAAAAATGAAAGCTTCCGCGCGTTACTAGAATCCATCGCGCCGGAGGCGATCATTGTGGTGGGATATGGGCGGCTGGTTCCACCGTGGATGCTTTCGTTGCCGCGTTTCGGCAACATCAACGTGCATGCGTCGCTATTGCCAAAGTATCGCGGCGCAGCGCCAATTCAATGGGCCATCGCAGAGGGCGAGACCGTCACTGGGGTAACCACCATGCAGCTCGACGAGGGACTCGATACTGGCGACATTCTAATGCAAGGCCACTTGCAAATTGGGCCGGACGAGACCGCGCCTCGGTTGAGCGCTCGCCTGGCGGTAATCGGCGCCGAGTTGATGGTGGCAACGCTGAATCTTTTTGAAAACGAAACCATTGTCCGGCAGCGACAGGACGATCGCTATGCCTCTCTTGCGCCGATCTTAAAGAAAGAAGACGGAATCGCGAACTTTCAGCTTCCCGCATCGCAGATCTACAACCGGCTGCGCGGATTCCAGCCGTGGCCCGGGTGTTATACAACCTTTCGCAGCAGGAAGCTGGCGATTACGGGTGCGCAAGCTCAAAACAGCGCGGTGCGGTTGCCGCCAGTCACAGGCGAGGGCGCCTGTGCCACAACAAACGTGGCTGGCACTCTGACCATTGATCGAGATCGGCTCTTTGTCGCATGCGCTGAAGGCAGCGCCCTCGAATTGCTCGAGGTACAACCCGAAGGCAAAAAACGCATGAGGGCCGCCGATTTTGTTCGCGGCTATCGCCCGCGTGCGGGCGAGAGGCTCGGGACATAGTTGTGTCTCCTGCATCCGGGATTTCGCCGGCGCGGGCAGCCGCGTTCGAAGTTCTCCTGCGAGTGGCTACCCGCGATTCCTATGCGGTTGAACTGCTGCACTCCAATCTTCTCGAACGCCTTTCGCTGACCGATCGCGCACTCGCTACCGAACTGGTGATGGGGGTCTTGCGCTGGCAGCAGATGCTCGATGAACACCTCCAATCAGCAGCAGGAAAATCGATCTCCAGGTTCGACGATGAAGTAAAGCTGGCATTGCGGCTGGGAGCCTACCAACTGCTATTTCTCGATCGAATCCCAGCTCGCGCTGCAGTAAACGAAAGCGTGGAACTGGTAAAGCAGCATGGAAAGCGATCTGCGGGCCCGCTGGTAAACGCTGTCTTGCGAAAGCTTGCCGGCACACCGCGGGCAGAAGTTCCAATGCGGGAAGATACAGAGGGCATTGCCCGCGGGTACGCTCATCCTCTGTGGCTGGTACAACGCTGGGTCGAGAACTATGGGTGGGAAATCGCCCGCGGAATCTGCGCCTACGACCAGCAGCGTCCGGCAACGACGATTCGTGCGGATCCGTCCAGATCGGCCGCGGATTTGGCCGCCGGATGGCATCTTGAACCTGGTTCGCTGGTACAGGGCGCTTGGCGCATTATCAGCGATCATGCCACGCAGCGCCCGGCGACACCGCGCGGCTTTTCCCGTCCCAGTTCCCTGCCGGGCGAAGTGTTCCGCCGCTCCGTTATCCAGGATGAAGCTTCTCAACTGGTCGGAATGCTGGCGAAGGGCGCGACCATTCTCGATTGTTGTGCCGCGCCCGGAGGCAAGAGCGCTATCGCAAGCGAGCAGAATCCCGCAGCGCTGGTCGTCTCTGCCGACCTGCATCTACATCGCGTTAAGCTCATGCGCGAACTTACCGGAGCTCGAGAGGTGCTCGCGGCCGATGCGCGGAGATTACCGTTTGTAAAGCTCTTCGACTGCGTCATCGCCGATCTGCCATGTACGGGCACGGGAACGCTGGCGCGTAATCCAGAGATCAAGTGGCGGCTCACGGAGGAAGACATTCCCAGATTGGCACAGCTCCAAACCGAGATCCTCGAGTCAGCCGCAGCGTTGGTGGTGCGTGGTGGCTTTCTCGTCTACTCAACATGCTCACTGGAGCCGGAAGAAGGCGAGAGCGTCGCGGAAGACTTTGTGCGACAGCACCCAGCATTTCATCTGAAACCAGTTTGCACGCGACTCGATGAGTTAGTTAAAGCCGGCAAGGTGCATGCGAATGCAGTGGACAGGTTGGTCAAAGGACCCTTCCTGCGAACGATTCCTGGAGTGCACCAGTGCGATGGTTTTTTCGCAGCCATCATCGAGCACTGCGAGTGAAGCGGGGGCAAACTTCCATGCTCGTGAGAATTATTGCTGAGCCTGCAGATGAATAACGGTATCGGTAGTTACCCTTGATCCTGCCGCCGGGCTTTGGCTCACGACTGTTGCCGAGGCGACCGCAGCGGATGCAGGCGTATTTGCTCCTGATGCACCAGACAACGCGGGAGCCGGCGTGTTCGACTGGGTTATAACCACCGGAGGCGGAAACCCCGCTTGCGAAATCCTGTTTTGAACTTCTGTGACGGACCGACCTACGAAGCTGGGAAGCACATAATCTGGATCATCGGGCTTTTGAGCCACCAATAAACTGATCTTCGGAGAAGCCACGCCTACCGCATTTGCCGGAGGAACTTGGGCGACTACCTGTTCGGGCGCTGCGCTGGATAAGGGAACGCTGGCGACTGTTGCGATGTCCAATCCGCGGCGCTGCAGATTGATGGTCGCTGCACGCTCGCTTTCTCCTATGACGTCAGGAATGGCGACGCGTTGCGGGCCCAGGCTTTCCGCGACGCGAACGCGCCATCCGCGGCGAACTTTGCTGTTTGCCTCTGGCGCTTGCGAGATCACTTTCCCAGGCGGGATGCTGGCGCTATAAAACTTGTCGTCAATGGAAACGATGAGCCCGCTGCTATTAGCGCTTTCCTGGGCCTGCGCCGTTGTCATCCCGACCAGATTGGGAACCCGCACTTCGCGCCCATGGATCGCCACCCTCATCGTCATCACCGCTGAGAACAGGGCGATCAGGAGCAGGACCAGCGAGCGCATCACGAAGCGCAGGAACTTCATGGTGTTTTCTTCCTATCAAGACCTATGCTGTGGACACGGCCACCGTCGTCGCGGCCGGCCAGCAGGTGTCCGCTTGCGGCTTGCGCTTTGAGAACCGGCGGCGAAGAGGGCATGTCGCCGGGGAAGTTCTCTCCGGGATTTTTGGCGATTTCGCTTTGCATGTAGGCTTCCCATATTGGGAGAGCGGCCTGCGCGCCAGTCTCTTTGGCTCCCAGAGACTTCTTCTCATCGAAACCAACCCATGCTCCGCAGGTGATGGCAGGCGAGAAGCCGATAAACCAGGCATCGGTGAAGTCGTTCGCGGTTCCTGTTTTCCCGCCCAGAGCATGTTTCAGCGTTGCCCCGGCGCGGGCGGCGGTGCCGTGTTGCACCACAGTCTCGAGAAGACTGGTCATGGTCCGCGCAGTTTGCACGCTGACCACGTCCTTGACCTGGGGATAGTTTTCTTCGAGCACGTGGCCGTCGTAGTCCATCACTTTGCGAATGAAACGAGGCGTAACTCGCACTCCATCATTCGGGAAGGTGCTGTAGGCGGAAACCTGTTCCTGCAGCGTAACCTCCGCCGCGCCCAGCGCGACCGGCAGGTACGGCTCCAGTCTGGTTGTGATCCCAAATTTGTGCGCGTAGGCGATGACTCTATCCATGCCGACTTTCTGCGCGAGTTTCACTGCGGGAATGTTGCGGGAGTCCGCCAGCGCATGCCGCAAAGTGATTTCGCCCTCGAACCTGTTGTCGTAATTGTGCGGCGACCACACGCCTGCCCCAGTCGGAAATTTGACCGGCGCATCGAGAATGGTGTCATCGGGCTTGGCGCCTTCATCGACGGCAGCAGTGTAGACATAGGGCTTGAACGAAGATCCCGTCTGGCGCAGCGCCTGGGTAGCGCGATCGAATTTCGACTCGTCGAAATCACGCCCGCCTACCAGCGCCTTCACATCTCCGGTGGAGTTCTCCATTGCCATCAGCGCGCCCTGCACACCCGACTCCTGCTCCAGCGCGATGTGGACGGCCGCGCCGGGCAGATCACCACGTTGCGTAGGCATCTCAACCACTCTGACGTAGACGAGGTCGCCGGGTTTCAGCAGGGATGCCGGATCTTTGGCATGCGTCCAGGCGATATCGGCAGTCCTCAGTTGCCCTGTGTATTTACCCAGCTTCACCAACGCGACACCCGGCGCGGTAGCGATCACGATCGCGTGCACGTAGCTGCCCGGCTCAATAAGCTGGTCCCAATCGGCGTTCTGATAATCGGAAATCTTTTGACCGGCGCGGAGCACATTATCCAGATTTCCCTTCCAGCCATGACGATGCTCGTAGGCCGCCAGTCCGTCGAGCACGGCACGATTTGCCACCTTCTGCTCGTCCAAATCGAGCGAGGTATAGACGCGTAGCCCGCCTTCATGCACTTCTTCGGCGCCGTATTTGTTCTCCAGATAACGGCGCACCTCTTCGACAAAATATGGCGCAATCGAGTTTGGGGCATTCTGCAGATGCAGGCGCAGCGGAGCAGATTTTGCGCGCGCGGCTTCTTCGGCTGTGATCTTGCCGTCTTCCAGCATGGCGTTAATCACCATGTTGCGGCGATGCACTGCGCGCTCGGGGAAACGAACCGGAGAATAACTCGACGGTCCCTTAGGCAAGCCTGCCAGCAGCGCAGCTTCCTCGAGAGTAAGATCCTTCGCGTGCTTGCTGAAGTAGAACTCGGCTCCCGCTTCAAAGCCATATACACCCGAGCCAAGAAAGATCTGGTTCGCGTACATGGTAAAGATCTGCGGTTTCGTAAAACGCCGCTCGATCTGGATGGCCAGCATGATCTCCTGGACCTTGCGTCCCCAATTCTTGTCGGCAGAAAGAAATAGGTTGCGCGATAGCTGCATGGTGAGCGTGGAAGCGCCCTGCACCCGCCCGCCGGAGCGCACGTCGCGATAAGCGGCGCCAAATAGTCGCCAGAAATCGATGCCCCAGTGCCGCTCGAAATCTTTGTCCTCGATCGAGATCACGGCATCGCGTAAGTTTCGAGGAATCTCGTTGTAGGTGGCGATCACCCGTCGCTGCAGAGCGAACGAGCCAATTTCGCGTCCGTGATCGTCATAAAGTTCGGTGATCGAGCTGGGGCGATACTGCTCAAGTTCGCTAATCTGTGGCAGATCGGTGGAATAAACCAGCAGCAATCCGACCGATGCACCCACAATCGCCGCCAGCAAAGCGAGCAGCAAGAAACCAAGACGGCCGGCTCTGCGCTTAGGAATTACCTCGGTATCTTCCTGGCTCTGGATTTCGGGAGTGGTTTCGACCTGCATGGCTGAATCGCGGCAATGCCGCGAGGTGTTCAAGAGAACCGCTGGGGTGAGGAGCTCTCCTGCACATTATCGCCAGGGAGTGGATGGAGTCGAGAAGAAAAGTGCGGTGCGCACCAGGTGGACTCAGTGGACACAATGGACGAGATGGACCTCTAGAAATTTGTCCATGAAATCCAGTCAGTCCACCAAGTCCACTGGAGGATTCTAGCTGCGCGCTCTCAGCACCTGCACTGCGCGGCGGAGCTGCTCATCGTCTTTCTGCGCTTTAGGCTTCTCCGGCGTACTCGGCGTCGCGGAATCTTCGTCGTCCGGCAAGCCGTCATCATCACTACTGGCGACGAGAATGTTCGGAGTGACTCCAGCATGCAGCGGATCCATATCTTCAATGGCCTTGCCGCTCGGCATGTAGTACTTGGCCACGGAAAGGATCAGCGCCGAACCGTCGGGTATGTCGATGACCCTCTGCACGGAGCCGGAGCCAAACGTCTTATTGCCTACAACGTCGCCGCGATTGTTATCGAGGATGGCGGCCGCGACAATTTCTCCCGGCCCAGCCGTACCGCGATTTACCAGCACGACTAGAGGCAGGTTGGTGACGTCCTTCTGCGGATCGGCGGTGAAGGTCTGTTTCGGGAATTTCTGCCCTTGCAAGTAGGTGATGACTCCATGGTTCAGAAATAGGTTCGCCACCGCAATGGCTTCGTTGGGGTCGCCTTCAGAGACGTTGCGCAAATCGAGAATGATTTTCTTCGCGCCGTTCTTCTGGTCTTCCTTCAGTCTGGCCGCGATCTCCTGGGCCTTGCCTTTGGTCAGTGTAAGCGGATCGATGTCGGCGATCGTCTGATCCAGGATCTTGTCCGTAGTGCCGGGAATCTGAACGTTGTCGCGCGTTACCGTGATCTTCTGCGGCTCGGCCTTGCCGGGACGAATCATGGAAAAATTGATTGTCGTTCCCTGCTTTCCGGCAATTTCTTCGTCCACAGCCGCCAGCGACATCTCATGCGTGCTTTTGCCTTCGATTGCCTCGATGTAGTCGCCGCTCTGCAGTCCGGCCTTGTCCGCCGGCCCGCCGGGAATTACCGATACCACTGCAGCGTAGCCGGCGCGCTTGCTGATGGTGGCGCCGATGTTCGCGCGGCCTTCATGCATGTGCGTCTTATAGAACTTGTATTCTTCGGGCGTGAGATAGCTGGAGTTGGCGTCTAGCGACTCCAGAAGTCCATGCAAAGCGCCGCCGGTTACTGCCGGAAAATTTGGCTCTTCAACGTATTCCGTGCGGATGCGGGAGAGCACTTCGCTGTAAACGCCCAACTCGCGATACGCGCCATCGTCACTGGAAGCGTGAACGCCCAGCCCGCCCAGAACCATCAGAATTACGATTGTGAAAGAAAGAGAGAGAACGCCAACCTTAAGCTGCTTCGACATTTGACCTTCTGGCGAGAGCGATACCCGCTGCTCGCATTGTCTGATTATAGTTTGGATGCTGCCCGGATTCAGCCGGTCTCTTCGCACTTTTTTGTTGCGGTTCGGCCCTGGGGGATTCACCCCAGCCCTGCTGAAGCTAGTACATTCGACTCGAAAAAGAGCGATACGATAGCAACGTCGTGGCGGCAGGTCTTCAATTTCAGCAACTTGAGTGTGAGCTCAGGTGGCAACAGATCCGGCGCGATATCCAACGGCGGATTCCGGGCCGGCTAGGAAGTACCCAACTCTTCATCGCTAAACATTGAGAATAGGTGCAAGATGTTGCTGAGCGCCTTGCCCTCCGCTGACCCGCGCTCCTGGCGAAGGCAGGTATGAGCGATCTGCCCCTGGATTCTTACGAGCAGCACCGCATCTACATGGTGCGCAATTTCTCCATGCAGGATGGGGATATCTTCTGCTCCGGGTTTCCACGCGCCAATCCTTCGCGAATCATCGCCGCACGGTTCCCCAGCGCCACAATCGTTTCCGCCTGGCAAGAGAATGTGGATTTCGCGAAACTGAATTGGCCGCTCGAGCTGGTCACGTTTCACGCTGATACACTTCCGAACAAGCGCTTCCGCTTCACCTTGACCTGCGTCGATTTCGAGTGGATCTGGGAATCGGAGTGGCCGCAGCTAATCCAGAGCTGATCGCGTAATCATGGGCGTCGCCACACATTTGGGAATTGACTTGGCCGAGTACGATGCTCGCATTCGCACCTTTATCCCTAACTATGACGAAATGCTCGATACGGCTGCAGCAGCGGTACCCGCGAAGGCGCGTGAGATCATCGATTTGGGCACAGGCACCGGCGCGCTGGCGGTGCGCTGCCTGGAAAAGGCAGCTCAAGCCAGAATCACCGGCATTGACCTTGATCCGGAAATACTGAAAGCTGCGGCCCGACGCTTAGGCGGCCGCGGCACCCTCATTTGTTCGACCTTTTCTCGCGCGCCGCTGCCTGCGTGCGACGCGGTAGTGGCCTCCTTCTCCTTACATCATCTGCAGACGCGCAGCGCGAAGAGCAATTTGTATCGACGCATTCATGGAGCGTTACGTCGTCGAGGTGTCTTTATCATCGTGGATTGCAATCCAGCATCGAATCCCGGCCTCGCCCGCGAGCAGCGCCAGGCTTGGAAGTTGCATTTACAGCGCTCCTACTCCCCGGCAAAGGCCGAGGAATTTCTATTGGCCTGGTCCAGCGAGGACACCTACGTGCCCCTCGAAGCGGAAATCAAGCTGCTCGACAGCAGCGGCTTCCGGGTCGAAATGCTATGGCGCAAAGGAGCATTTGCGGTGCTCATGGGAATGCGATAGCCAGCCGGTTAGGTCCGGAAAAATTCAACCTTCCCTGAGAACAGGGCAAAAATACAGGGAATTTCTTGGGTTGTGGCAAGAAATGTTGATTTCTGCCCAAAAGCTGCAAATTTCGGCGGAAGCTGAGGAAACGAACAGGGAAGAACAGGAAAGGCTCGGTTTTCGCTCTAAGTCTTTGGTTTGCTAGCAACTAGGAGCTAGAAGCCAGTAGCTTCCTCCAAATTAACAGGGGAAGAACAGGAAAGGCTTCCGAAAGGCTTTTTCCACAGCCACTGTGTTTGAAAATCCAAACCAACCGCAACGCGGCGCGGCCGCTACGGCTGGACGTTCTGTATTCCAGCCAGCACCAGCAGCCTGGGTTCGGTCATCTCTTCCATAGCATAGCGGATGCCTTCGCGTCCGAGCCCCGAATCCTTGACTCCTCCGTACGGCATGGGATCGATGCGGAAGGTGGGCACGTCGCCCGCTATCACACCGCCCACTTCCAATTTCTCGAAGGCGCGAAAGATCAGTCCTACATCGCGGGTGAAGACTCCGGCCTGCAAGCCGTAGCGCGATTGGTTTACCTGGTCCAGGGCAGAATCGAACTCTTCGTACGGCTCGATGGTTGCCACCGGCGCAAATACCTCTTCGCAGTTGATTTTCATCTGCGGAGCGGTGGCGGAGAGCAGCGTAGGCTCGATCACCGATCCCTGAGCCTTCCCGCCCAGAAGCAACTTCGCGCCCGAACTGGTTGCCTGAGCAATCCACTGCTGCACGCGTTCCACGTCGGAAGCGCGGATCATAGGTCCAACATCGGTGCTCTCATCGAGCGGATCTCCCATCCGCAGCCGCCGCGCGCCCGCGAGCATCGCCGCCGTGAAATCGTCGAAGCAGGATGCGTGCACCAGAATGCGTTGTACCGAAATGCAACTCTGGCCGGCATAGGTGAAAGCTCCGGAGACGCAGCGCTGCGCCGCTGCCTGCAAATCCGCATCACGGTGGACGATCACCGCAGCGTTCCCGCCCAGCTCGAGCAGAACGCGCTTTTTTCCGGCGTCGAGTTTCAATTGCCATCCCACAGCGGCGCTGCCAGTAAAACTCAGCAGCTTCATACGCTCGTCCGCAACCAGTAAAGCCGCATCTTGATTGCTCAAAGGCAAAATGCTCAGCGCAGATGCCGGCCAGCCGGCGTCGCGAATGATCTGCGCCAGCAGCAGAGCGCAGAAGGGCGTTTGCGGCGCCGGCTTGAGAAGCACCGGACATCCGCAAGCCATGGCCGGCGCTAATTTGTGGGCGACGAGATTGAGAGGAAAATTGAAGGGCGTGATTGCCGCAATCGGGCCGATGGGAAATCGTCGCACGATTCCCCAGCGATTCTCGGTGGACGCGGTGAAATCCAGTGGCAGGTAGTCGCCGTAAATCCGTACCGCCTCTTCGGCCGCAGTGGTGAAGGTAAGAATCGCGCGCTCAACTTCCACCCGCGCCGCTTTGGTGGGCTTGCCGGCTTCGAGCGCCATCAAGCGAACGAACACCGCAGCGTGATCGCTTATTCTCGCCGCAACCTGAAGCAATATCTGCTTGCGGCGGAACGCGGGCAGAGCCTTC
>JAICXB010000023.1 GCA_025980765.1 Terriglobales bacterium | reverse complement strand
GGCGCGGCGCTTGCGCCAATACTAATCACCCGACCAAAATTTTTTTTTTTGGCGCTGGCCGCAGGCCAGCCCAAAACAAGGAAAAAAGAGGTGGAGAGAAACCGCTTCCCCCGCGATGCTGAAGCATCGCTTCCCCCGACTGAATCGGGGCTTCCCAGCACCGGCCGACGATGGCCGCGGAAAGCTGCGAAGCTGCGGGGCTTCGTGGCTGCAAAGCTGGTTTACGACGCTTCGGAGCTGCGCAGCTGCTCTTCTAACAGTTTGGCGTAGCGTTTTGGGTCGTATCCCTGGACGGTTTGGTCGCCGATGCGGACCAGGGGAAAGGCCTGGATTTCCTCGGCTTCGAGCTGGCGCAGGATTTCGTCCTGCACCTCCACGGGCGCGAGGTCGTAGTTGATGTACGAAAACGGGATGTGGCGATCGGCGAAGAATTTCTTGGCCTTCTCGCACGAGGGACAGACGGAGAGTGTGTACATGGAGACCTTCGCTGTCCCATTTACCGCGTGATCGCGCTTTCGCCAACTGAACAGCCGCATAAAGATTTCCCTCACCCTATCAAGATTCTTTCACAACGAGTTGTGGGTTGCGAGCGAGCTTACGGAGTGAAGCGCAGAATGGCGCCGGCCGGCCAGCCTGCGCTAGAGCATTTTCAGACTTACTGTAATCCTGTCAAAGGCGGGAAATGGCCCAAAGCTGTCATCCTGAGCGAGGGCGAACGCCCGAGTCGAAGGACCCAACAGTGCTTAATGCGCCAAATACTACCCATTACTTTCAGCGAGGATTCCCAATATTGAACCGGAAGCCGCAAGTCCGGCGGACACATCGCAGGGGTTCTTCGACTCGGGCGTTCGCCCTCGCTCAGAATAACAATTCTTAGCAGCGATTGCTTGCGATTCGATTATGCGCGCATTGCGCCAGGACCAGGAGACGGGCATGCTGCGTTTCCACCCGATAATGGCTCGCTGTCCGCGCGTCATCTCCTTCGCCGGGTGTAACATTTTTCGCATGAAACTGCGAATCTCACTTTTCCTCGCGCTTCTGGCCGCGGGAGTTTTGGTGGTTGGGTTGCACGCTGTCCACGCGCAAAGCGCTCAAGGCGCTCACTACACGACCCGCACTCTGGCGCTTCCCGATCATGGCAAAGGCAACATCACGATGGACTACATTGCCTACGATCCCAAAACGGGATACGTGTGCGTGCCCGCCATTAACATCGGATCGGTCGATGTGGTGGACACGAGCAATGACAGCGTTCGCGAGATCTCGGGGTTTGCCACCAACGAAGTGGAACGGGGCGCACGCATGCGCGCGCAGGGCCCCAGCGGGGTGTCGATTGGGGATGGCGTGGTTTACGTCGGCGATCGCGCCGATTCCAGCATCTGCGCCGTGGATGAAAAGACGCTCGCCCGCAAGAGCTGCGGTCACATCGATTCCACTCCTGACGGGGTTGTGTATGTCGCGCCGACGAAGGAAGTCTGGGTAACCGCGCCGCGCGATAATTCGGTGCGCATTCTGGACAGTTCCACTTTGGCACAAAAGGAAAAGCTGACTTTTGACGGGCGTCCGGAAGGCTATGCGGTCGATGCCAGGCGCGGACGCCTGTACATGAACTACGAAGACAAAGACCTCACCACCGCGATCGATCTCAAGACGCACAAAACTGTTGCCAAATGGCCGTCGTCATGCGGAGAGGACGGGCCGCATGGGATCTCGGTGGACCAGCAGTTGGGCTTCCTGTTCGTCGCCTGCAGCACCCGGGCCGAGGTGCTGGATGTCGGGCACAACGGGGAGAAGTTGTCATCGATCGATACCGGCGACGGCGTGGATGACCTTAACTACTCGCCGGCCACGCACATGCTCTATGTAGGCGCCGCTGAAGCCGCACGACTGACGGTTGCCCACGTCGATAACGCGGGCAAGCTCACCCTGGTCGCCCAAGTGCCGACGCACGAGGGCGCTCGCAATGGCGTTGTCACGAAAAACGGCACGGTCTATCTGGCGCACGCTCGGCCGGGTGAATTCGCGGGATTGATTGTGGCATCGCCGGCCAAACGGTGATCCTTGTCGAGCTGCAGGTGATTCCCGAATTGGAACAGAGGATTTCAGGGCCGAAGCTCATTTCGAGCAGTTGAGAGTTATCAGTCCGATCCGTAACATCCGCGTCATCCGTATGAGCTTTTGCTTTTTCAGCAAAAAAAACTTCGTGAGCTTCACTGCATGTGAATTCATCGGCTGCACCATTCTTTGGCGTTGTCTCGTTTGTCGCTCTCTCCTATCATCGCGTTCGAATAACATTGAAATATTCACAAAATGAATCAACCTGTTTTGGCTGCAAACGCTGAGTGTCCGCTGTGTGGCGGTTCTGGATGGAAGTCTGGGCCGGCAGCGGCGGGAAAATCGAAAGCCGTCGTCCGCTGCGACTGCCGGCTGGGGAACTGGTCGGAGCGGTTGCTGAAGACGGCGCGCATCCCGGCGCGGTATGAGCACTGCACTTTGTCGGATTTTGAGTCGGACTTCCCCGGGGCGAACCGCAGCCTGGCTTCAGCGCTTTTTCAGGCCAACCGTTTTGTCGAGGAATACCCGGTTGAGACCACCGGATTGATGCTTCTGGGTCCCATTGGGGTCGGCAAAACTCACCTGGCGGTCGGGATTTTGCGCGAACTGGTCACACAGAAGGGCGCTAATTGTCTCTTTTATGACTACCGAGAGCTCTTAAAGGCCATTCAAAACTCCTACAATTCCACGGTTCAGGCCACTGAACTGGAGATTCTCCAGCCAGTTTTCGAAACGGAAGTGCTTGTTTTGGATGAACTTGGCGCGGTAAAACCTACGGAATGGGTGTGGGATACGGTGAGCCACATCCTGAATACGCGCTACAACGACAAGCGAACGACCATAATTACCTCCAATTTTGACGATTTGCCGCCTTCTTCGAGGCTAGCGGGCGACGAAGCCATGGCTGCCTCGCGGCGAATTGCCGCTCGGGCGGCTCGAGATGAGACCCTGGGCGACCGAATTGGCGAGCGAATGCGCTCTCGATTGCACGAAATGTGCCGCAAAATCGAGATGGAAGGCGGGGATTTCCGGCAAAGCATTCGGCAAGCACACTGAAAAAGATCGGGCCATCGGGTGATCGGGTCATCGGATGAAGTAAAAAATCAGATCGCCCGATGATCCGATGGCCCGATCACCCGATCTCGGGGTAGTTTGCGGGGCCTTCCTCCCCTCCTAAGTCCGCATCTCAACTACAAAAAAGGAGCATATCTATGGCTCATGTAGGCAGTTTGCGGGACTTTCGCTTTGCCGATAACGCGGATGATGTTCGCGGAGCGGCGCTTTACGGGCGCGATAATGACAAGCTGGGCAAGATTGATGACGTGATTTTCGACCATGAAACCGGCGCGCTGCGCTATGCGGTGGTGGATACCGGAGGCTGGCTAAGCAGCAAAAGGTTCGTGGTCCCCGCCGATCGCATTCGCTCGCGTGGCGATAAAGATGATGAATATGCGGTAAATCTGACGAAAAAGCAGATTGAAACCTTCCCCGCCTACGACGAAAAGCATTTAGAGGACGAGAAACGCTGGTCGGATTACGAAAAGAATTACCGCAAAGCGTCAGGATTCGAGGAGACAGCGGGGATTTTGCACGAAGCGGGCGGCACAAATGTGCTCATTCCGGACGACATTCCCGCCACTGGGCCGCCTCCGACCGGCCCTGGCGGCGAGCCCATCTCCGGTTACAAGAGCCCAATTCGCCATCGCAACACCGGATTGATGAACACAACTCCCACTGGCTGGGGCGAAGATCCCGATAACGAGCGCATGGAGCACGTGAATGACTCGCTGGGAACCGATCGCGGCGACATTCAGGACCGTCAAACCGCAGAAACAAACGCGACTAAAACGGCGAGTCCTGTGCGGGAAGTCGGCGAAGCGGCCGATATTTCGCGCGCAACTCGCGACCGGGACATCGCGAATCGCGAGAAAGATCGCACCTATCACACCGATCGCGGCAGCAAATTGTCGGCGGAAGAGCAGACGATGGAAGGCGATTCGGTCTTCAACAGCGCCGATATTCAAGATCGTATGGGAGCGAAACGCTCGCCCAGGTCGGCCGATGTGCCCAATTATGCGGTGATTGCGGGCGGCGAAACTCAGACTTCGCAGGGGCGAACGCCGAATTATCCGGACGCAAGTCAGGGACAACGCTGGGCCAGATTTGAAGAAAACCTGCGCCGGCAGCGTCCGACGATCGTTGGACGGTGCAGTATCTGCGGGGAATTCCAGAACAAACATCGCGAAGATGTCGCGTAAACAAGCTTCGAAGCTGCGAAGCTACGTAGCTTCGCAGCTGAAGTCCTCACATGTTTTGATGGCCGGCGCGCATTTCCTCGTTGAATTTTGGCTTGAGCAGCGCGAGCGCTCTGTTCATTTTGGCTTCGTATTCGGGGGCGCGCGCCATCAGTTTGTCAGTTGCGGCTGCGTATTCCCCTTCTGGATCGAGCGTAAAGAGTCCTTCGTCTGTCTGTTCGCGGCCGATTTGCCGCAGGTCATCGAGCGAGCAATCCAGGTATTGCGCGTCATAAGGATCGGCAATCCACACGGATTTGCGGCTTCCCAGGCGCCCGCTGGTCCAGAAAATCTTGCTGTGGAGGAAGTCTTTTCTTTGCTGGTCGCTGGTGTCGTTGAAGATAAATCGCTTCTGGCGGAAGCTGTAATAGCGCGTGCTCACCGGAACCGGCTGGCGATTTCCGCTCTTGAGCAGCTCGAGTTGGCCGAGATCAAGCGTTTTGCGGATCGCATTGAACGTTACGCTTTCCGCGTATGGCTGCTCCAATGCAGGCAAAACCTCGGCAAACGTGACGGTCAGGCTGGCGGAAACCTTGGCGTGCAGCGGGCTTTCCGGCTCGGCAAGCTGCGCAATGCCGTGCAGAATGTAGGAATCCGCTCCCGAAGTGGAACGATGATAAGGCCATTTGAACTGCTGCATGGCTAGGGGAAGGCCATGCAGAGTGAGAAAAACCTCCGGTCGCGGCGCACGCATGCGCTTTTCCAGCCCCCGCAAATAGCTGGCGAGTTCATCGCGCAACTCGGAACGGCGCTCGATTTCGGCAGTAAACGATTCAGTTATCTCCAGAGAAGAAGCCGATCCGGACGCGGATTTGAAGTGAATCTGCGCGGTAGGCGCGCCGTTGAAGTCAGTTGCGGAGGACGTAGATGCGATCTGCAGGCCGGCGGCGGCAGCGATTTCCTGCACGTAATTCGTAAGTACGGGCATAAAACATCTATTTTAACCACGGAGGCATAAACCGAATTTCGTAATCGGGTAATTGCGAAATTTCGTAATTTGTCGTTCGGGGGTTCAATTACGAAATTACCCGATTACAAAATTACGAAATCCTTCTCTATTCCGCCTCGAGAATCGCGTTCACGATGTCGTCAATCATCTGTTTGGCCTTGTTGTTTCCCAGCTGATGATGGTTCACGATGATGGAAAATGCGATGTTTTTGCCGCTTTTGGTCAGCGCATATCCAGTGAGGGAGTTCACGCCGCCTAATTGTCCCGTTTTGGCTTCGACGCGATCGGCTGCAAACGTGCCGCGAAAGCGCGTAGAAAGCGATCCGTCTTCCCCGGCAATGGGCAAAGTTTCCTTCCATTGCGTTCCCCAGGGCTGAGTTGCGGCATAACGCAGCAGTTGGGTGAAGGCGTGCGGCGTGGCCAGACCTTCGCGGGAGAGTCCAGAGCCGTCAAAGAGCGAGAATTCCGTGAGATCGATGCCAACCTGCTCGGCGAGAAAACGCTTTTCTACATCGAGTCCGGCGGAAACCGAGCCGGAAGTGCCGCGTAATTTCCCGATCAGGCGGAGCAATAGCTCAACATGCAGGTTCTGACTGACCTTGTTGATGACCTGCAAATCCTCCGCCAGCGGCACAGAATCATGTTGTGCCAGCACTACACGCGGTTTTTTTGGAGCGGAAGGAGGAACAGCCAGCGGCTGATTTTCGATCGTCGGCGGATACCGCCAGAGCTCCGCGTGCAGCGCGCGAGCTTTGCCGCGCACCAGGATTCCGCGTTGCTGGAGTAAAGTGCGCAGGAATTCCGCATTTGCCGTGGCCGGTTCTTCGATGGAAAGCGCTTCGTCGTCGCCCGGATCTCCCATGGGAATCGTGCCCCAAAAAGTCAGTTCCAGCGAGCCAGGTTCGCGCAAAATGCCGATATTGCGCTGCGTTCCGGGCCTGGTTGTCATCACCAGGTCGCGAACTGCGTAGTAATTGGTGTAGGGATCGAGCGTAAGCAGCGCCCGCGCGCCGGGGTGCGATCCGGGTTTTATGCTGGCAAAAACCACATTGTCGTTGACGGTGAGCGCCGAAACCGGAGCGCCGTATTCCCACATCAGGTCGTCTTGCGACCAGCCTTCGCCGTAACGCTCATAAACGAAATAACTGTCGTCGCCGATGATGTCACCATCGATGACCTTTACCCCGGCCGCAGCAACTTTGTCGGCCAATTCTTCCAATACACGAGTGTGCGGAAGCTGGCGTTCAGTCTTCTTGAGGTAGGGCAGAACGCGGCCTGAGAGATTGGGATCGCCTCTTCCCACCAGCAAAACGTCGCCGGAAATGCGTCCAAATTTGTCGGGATGGCTTGCAGTTTCCACTGTGGTGAGGAATTTGTAGTCTCCGCCGATCAACGCTAGTGCGGTTGAAGTGGTGAAAAGCTTGGTATTGGAAGCTGGCATCAGCAGAATGCCGGCATTTTCGGAGTAAATTGGCGCGCCGCTGGCAAGATCGACGACGCTAATGCCCCAAATGGCGTGCTGCGCCCGCGGATCCTGCGCGCGAATTGCGTCGATTCGTGCCTGCAGGCTGCCGACTGGTTGTTCCGGATGCGATGGAACCGGGCTTGGCGGGGTGGTTGCCGGTGTGGTTTGTGCGTTGAGGAATCCTGCAAGCAGAAAAATCAGCAGCAGACGGGAAGATCGCAGCGCTAATCGGAGCATTGCAATGTAGCCTACCTGCAGATTCGGACTGTTTACAATCGCAACGTGCGTCCTAAATTCGTCTGGCAGCTTCGATCGCGCACTCTTGCTCTCGGCGAGCGCACGCTCATTATGGGCGTGGTGAACGTTACGCCCGACTCATTTTCCGATGGTGGACAATTCTTTGACATTGACCGCGCGGTCGCGCATGGCTTGAAATTAGTGGCCGAAGGCGCCGATATTCTCGACATCGGCGGTGAATCCACGCGTCCGGGAAAGAAAGATCCAGTCGGCGCCGAGGAAGAACGTCGGCGCGTGCTGCCGGTAATCGCTGGAATTCTTCGGCAAGCGCCGCAGACCATCATCTCTGTGGATACATACCGGGCGTCGACGGCGGAAGCCGCAATCCCGGCCGGAGCCGAGATCGTGAACGATGTTTCCGGATTCACCTGGGACCCGCAGATGCTTCCGCTGCTCGCGGCTGTGAACTGCGGTTGCGTGCTGATGCACACCCGGGGACGGCCGGAAGAATGGCGCGACTTGCCGCGACTTCATGGCGATGAAGTTGTGTTTATGGTGGCGCGGGACCTGGGACGGTTGAGCGATCAAGCTCTGAAAGCTGGAATTCGTCGTCAGCGGCTCGTCGTTGACCCGGGCTTCGGCTTTGGCAAGCGCTATGAAGAAAATTATCCCCTGTTGGCCGGACTTGGAGAGTTGCACCAGCTCGGCTTTCCTCTCCTGGCTGGGACTTCGCGCAAGTCGTTCATTGCCAGGACTTCGTCGAGCAGCTCGCAAACAGAATCAGTTGAGCGGCTTAGCGGCACATTGGCTGCAGTTACCGCCAGCATATTGCAGGGCGCACATGTGGTCAGAGTGCATGATGTGCTGCCCACGGCTGCTGCTATCCGGGTTGCCGACGCCACATTGTCTGCGACCTCGACAGAGAATGTCCACACCGCAGAGCGTTAATAATACCTAACGATGATGTTATAAGTTGCGCATTCTCAACAGCTTAAAAATAAGGTGGGGCAACTCTCGGCGGCCGCACAGGCATCTCACCGCCGCATGTCGACAATTCAGATCAGTCGCGGCCCTGCTGCGCTCCCGTCTGATCTCGAGTACCGTTTTCGCGTCGCGTTCGGGCGAGAGATGAGTTTGGAAGAGCGGCAATTGTTAGGGCTTACGGAAGAGGAATCGGGTCCCGAAACGCAACTCGATCAGATGCTCAAGGCAGCGTGATCGAAGGTATTTACTCGGCCAAACCCTGGTTACAGCCGATAAATCAGTGAAGCGCTCGAAGTCGGTGCGCCAGACCTGAAAGAAGAGCCAGTCCGATACATGTCTCGCATAATCGCCCTCTGCGGATTGGGAGTCGCCGCTGATGGCGAGGTCTGCGGCGCGCCCGCTGTGTATCGCATCGAGGCGCGCGCGGCCAATAACAAGCGATGCACGTTGACGCTGTGCTCCGAGCACGTGCACCGCGCCTGGCATCTGGCCCAAATGATCTTCGATCGGCGCTACGCTGAAGACGCTGTCAAGGTTCGCTCTATCCATCTACATCGGTTGAATCATTTCCCAAAGGCGGAAGCAGCCTCAACCAAGACCGGGTGATCGCGCCCAGTGATCACGCAAGCGGACCGCGAGTCTAGCGCTTTCAATTCAGTTCCACGTCATGCGATGGCAAACGCATAAGCGGACCAGAATCAATGAGCCAATACATCTAGGCGCTTGCTGCCATTTTCTTTCGCTGTTCCGCTTCGGAGGACTGAAGATCGGGATGGTTAATCTGCCGCATTGCGTTGGCAAGATCGGGAGTGTCGCAGGATCCCATGAAGCGATCGAAGCCGAAAGAGAACAGGATCAATGCGCAGGCAAAGGGGACAACAGTGACTACGAGAAGCATCGCGAAAAGCCTCCCGGGGAACGCGTCAGATTATGAGTGGGAATCGCTTCTCCCGCAATGGGGACGGGACCTTATTGCATGAGACGAGCTGCTGGATTCAGTGTCCCTGCTTTTCGATATCAATTTCGGCCATGACCTTCCACACCAAGCTGGGCAGCTCGCGCTGCAGGACGCGCTCGACTGCACTCGCCATCTTATTGGCGTCTCGCGGAGCGCTCCCGTCGGGCTGGCTGGCGGTCGATTCGGCAGTGGCTTCGGACGCGGCTTCAGCGCCTAGCGCATGGCTGAGCGCACGCGTGATCTCGAACGCTGCCTCGTGTCCCGGTGAAGCAGAGGACGGGGCCGAGAACGATGGCGCCGATGCCGCAGCGGCGACAGCCATCGCCATCGGAATCGCGTCGGTCTCCGATCCTAGTTCAGGCATTGATCTGCCATCGACCGGCAGATCGGAAAAAGATTCGCGCATCTGCTGAATGACCGTGTCATCGGTTTCCAGGATTGCAGCATGAGCGACGGCGAAAGCGGGTTCGGTTTCTTGCGGAACAATTTCGGAGCTGCCGATTGCCGCAACCGGAGTTTCGTTGAGCTCTGCCGCGACTGCTTCCGCGGGCTCCTCCGGTGTAGGCTCAACATCCTGCGTCTCTACTGTCGCGTTCTCTTGTGCGAACGATTCGACGTGAAGCTCCGACGTCGCCGAACCTAACTCCGACTCTGCGGTTTGATACGCTTGCATTGCGGCGTCAACCTGCGACTCGAAGCCATTGCCAGGCTCAGCCGTGCCCGGCGCAGCGGGCTCTGATTCAAGCTGAGATTCGAATGTCTCTACTGCGGATTCTGGCTCGGTTTGATACGCGGCCATGGCTTGCTGCAGGCGCGCTTCGAATTCATCAATCGGTCGGGCGGATTGGTGAGAACCTCCCTCGACGTGACCCGAAATCGTCGCTTCCAGCATCGCATCCGATGCGGCGACGAGTTCCTGGGAGACCGAAGTCATCGGCGCTTCGTAAATGTCTGTCTCAGGCGTTCCGAATTTCGTGGGAAACTCGGTCGTCGCTTTGTGAGGATCGGTTTCCAGCTCAGGATCTTTCGAGATTGAGGTCACGGGCTCGGAGCTCTGGTGCGTGGCTTCGAAGCCGGGTTCCTGTGCCGTAGGCATTTCGGCTATCGGCGCAGCCGCGGTTGGCTCGAATTCTTCGAGTGCAACCACTGGAGCTTCATTGGAGGCTTCCGACTCGAACCTGCTCACCGGGAGCTCGTTTGCTACAGGAATACCGGCAGTGTTCTGATCTTCCGAATGAGGGGAAGCAGGCCTCGCAGTCACGACGGTCGGAGCGTCCGAGAGATATTCCTCCATGTAGGAGTTCATCGTCGCCGGCGCTTTCTCGGGTTCGGGAGCAGATGCGAGTTCTTCTCCGAATGCGGCCATCGCTGCTTCCGGTGCTTCGGGCGGCGCGGGTGCAACCTGAAACTCTTCAGCTGATTGTGTGCTGACCGGCGCGGGAGCTGCAGATTCGCTGTTGGTGGATTCCGCTCCGCCGGATTTCAGCATTTCTGCAATCTGTTTCGAATCAAGCCGTACAGTGGCTTCGTAATCAGCCGGCTTGGCCGATTTACTTTGCTTTGCCGCTGCCTTGGGCGCAGGTGTCAATTTTTGCGCGAGCCGTTCGACCGCGGCAGTAAGATCGGTGGCCTCAAAAGGCTTGATAATCACACCGTCGGCCTTCACACGGGCGCCATCTTGCGGGCTGTATGGCTCCATTTTGCCGACGGTCAGGATCACCGGAAGACGATTGGTATCGGCAGCATTGCGCAGCTTCTCGCAGAGTTCGAGACCGCTGTACCCCGGCATGAACACATCCAGCAGGGCCAAGTCGGGCTTCATTTCCGCGATCTTCTTCGCCGCGGCAGCGCCATTGCTTACCGTCACAACCTCATGACCAGCTTCGCTGAGGATCTTCTTGCCCATGTTCTGGGCAGTCACACTGTCATCGGCAAGCAGAATTCTGATACCCACAAGTTGTCCTTTAAGGCTTCAAAGCCACCAAGCTGCAGGGCTTCGAGGCTAGGAAAAACGCACCAGTGCTGTTGAGGAAAAGTACTGTTTCCTATCTTGCAAGTCAATGAAAAGTGAACCTGAGTGGTCGCGAGGGTTATTGCTTAGTTACGAGGGGACAGGTACGAGGGTGCCAACCCATTAGAAATCGGGTGATCGGGCCATCGGGTCATCGGGCGAAGTTAAATCATCCGATGGGCCGATGACCCGATGACCCAATTCGTTCATGCAGCGTGTCGCACCGTGATTGCATGCTTGATGCCTTCATAGGCGCTATCGGGGATCACGCGGCGGCCGATCAGATCAATCTTGGTTGCATACGGACGGTTTTCGATGATCCGTCCGGCAAGCACTTCCCCAATTCCGCGCAGCTCTTTTAACTCGAAGACAGTGGCCGAGTTCAGATCGAGCAATCCGTCTTCATTGCCGTGGCGGAACCGCATTCTGCCCGCGCGCAAACGGCGCCGCCGTGGCTTCTCCTCTAAAGGCTGCTCTGCGCTTTGGGTCTGTGGGCCGCGTCGCTGAAATTTCGCGAGAGTCAGCAGTCCGAGAGCTCCCAAGACAAAAACCAAGGCTGGTTTCATGACCATCCTCCGAAGGTTCGTAGAGGGATGGATGAGAGGAAGGGTAGCTCGTGTTGGCTGCGACGAGCCTCAGGATAGGGCCATGCGGCGATCGGGTGATCTGACTTGACCCGATCACCCGATCACCCAATCTCCAGCTGCTTAAATGCCGAGTAGATGAAGGACCCTAAGTGCCAGCCGTCGATGAATTTGAAGGGAATTTCCCCTACCGTGTAGTGGCCGCAGGGCAAGGCGACGGCCTTGAAATCCAACTGGTGCTGTTTGAACAGCGCAACCACCTGCTCGGAAAACTCGCGCAGGAACGTTAAATCGTACTTGGAGTAAACCACCAGCACCTTTTTTCGATGGGCGGCAAACTTCCGCATGTATGAGGTGGGGCTGATGGCCAGCCAGACTTGGCGCAGCCGGTCAGGGTCCATTACATCCTCCAGGGCTGCCCGGATGTGGCGCGTCGATTGGCCAGTCCACACCACATCGCCGAAATAAGTGGAGGCATGATTAAAGGCATTCACCTCGATTCGGGCATCGTGCGCGCTGGCGATGAATGCGTAGCAGGAGCCCAGACTAGTCCCGAGAATCCCATATCGTTCGCAGCCCTGCATTTCCAGCCAGTCGAGACAGCAGCGGATGTCGCATACGGCCTGGCGGCAGGAGTCCATGGTGCGGCCCACATTCGAGGACACCGCATAATCACTGCGCTCGATCTCTGCGGGACGGCGAATGTCGTGGTAAGGCTTGCTTAGCCGCAGGGCGGAGACCCCATAGCGGTTCATGACTTTGCATAAAGCGTTGTGGCTGAATGCGTCGGCATTCCATTGCGGCAATACGATTACGGCCTTCTTGCTGGGCTTGCCGGCACGATCCAGTGCGGGAAACCAGCGCGCGTTTACCACGTCGTTTTCGGGATAAGGTGTGCGCACCGGCGATGTGAAGCGCAGGAATGGGACCGGTTTCAGCTTTCCCCTGCGCGCCTGTTGCTCCAACTTTGCCAGTTGCCGCTGCTGGCGCACATTGGTGGGGAATAGCTCGGGCAAGCGTTCTTCCAGACGAAAATCGGAGGGTGTGTCATAGCCGAAAAAGCGGTCGCTGTCGGCAACAATGCGCTGGTTGAGCTCGTGAAAATAGCGTTCTGCGCGTACATCATCTAAATCTGCAGGATTTTTTGGGAAATTACCGTTGACCTGCGGCCAATTTCGCGTCCATTCAATGCCCCACTCCAATGGACGCACGATGCGATTGGTATCGCGCGTAGTAAGCCGGGTCTCCCACGCATACATCCACTTTTCCCAGAGAGTGGGCATGATTGTAATGTAGCAAAAGACGCGGTAGGCAAGCCTGAAGGACCGGGGCGCGCCCTTGTGGCGGTGTCGAATTAGGCTTCAGTGCTTTACATTGGAGCTGTCGGTAATCGATCTGTTGCCTATTCCCATGCCTCCCCTCCTCCAACGCGTTCGAGAATTCATTCGCAAATCCGAGCTCCTGTGGCCTGGAGATCGAGTCGCGGTTGCCGTTTCCGGCGGCGCTGATTCCGTAGCGCTCCTGCGACTTTTGCTGGAATTACGCCAGGAGTTGGGCATTGTTTTGTCAGTCGCACATTTTCATCACGGAATTCGTGGAGCTGAGGCCGATCTCGACCGTGCTTTTGTGGCCACTATGGCCCGGAAATACGAGCTGGAGCTGCAATCGGAAGCGGGCGATGCATTGGCCTGGGCCTCGGCCAACAGCACCAGTGTGGAATCTGCGGCCCGCATACTGCGTTACCGATTTTTCTCGAAACTGCTGGGCAACGATATGCCCCCTGCCTCGGCAATGCTCGTCCCTACTACCGGGCTGGGACACTCCGAGCTGCATCGCCATAACCGTGATTCTTGCCTCGCAAACCGCGTGGCTACCGCGCACACGCTCAACGATCAGGCCGAAACCGTGCTGATGAAGCTGGCGCGCGGAGCGGGAACCCGCGGCCTTGCCGGCATTTTTCCGGAACAAAAGCTGGCGCGTGGCGGTATTGTTCGCCCACTGCTCGAATTCCGCCGTGATGAATTGCAGAACTATCTAAACTCCATCCACCAGGATTGGCGGGAAGATTCCAGCAACGCCGACCTGGGCTTCACCCGCAATCGCGTGCGTGCGCGCGTGCTTCCAGCACTAAAGGCCGACCTGAATCCATCGATTGAGAGCTCCCTGGCGCACATTTCGTCAATCGCCAGGGCGGAGGAGGAATACTGGCATGAGCAAATCGCTCGCATTCTGCCGCTGGTGACACTTCGGGGAGCGCCGGCGCGTGGCGGCGGACGCAAAGAAACCGCGCAGCAGTCCGCATCGTTCGATTTGCATAAGCTGCAACAACAACCACTAGCGGCGCAGCGTCGGCTATTGCGGGCGGCGGCAGAGAATCTCGGATGTAATCTGGACTTCGAGCACGTCGAATACCTTCGAGAACTAATGAACGGCAAGTCACATGGAAAGACTATCGAGCTTGCCGGAGGGTGGCGAGCTCACCGGCTGTTTCGCGAGTTGCGGATCGAGCGACTGCAGGCCAAGGTTCCTTCGTCAGCGAAACCATAGGATTACAGAATTAGTGTGCCAGGCACCGTCCACATTGCCGAAGTGGGCGCCACGATTCGGGTGCGCATCTCCGAAGGCAACGGGACTGAACCCAATGCAGCGTATAATCGGGCGCACTCAATCGAATTCCCGGCAATCGACCATATTTCTGTTCGCAGTTGGCGACCTGGAGACCGCTTCCGAGCCGCCCAGAGCACGTCAGAAAAGCGTGTAAAGGAATTGCTCTATGCTTTGCATCTGGAAGCGGAAGAAAAAGCGCTCTGGCCGGTGGCGACAATTGGCGAACGGATTATCTGGATCCGCGGCATTCACTCGCCGGAAGTTCGGCTCAAAGGAGCGGGAAGTCGGCTCATAATTGAGATAGAAGAAAGCGGGGAGTGATTTCCTAAGGGTCGTTCTCACCCCACGATGGCACAAAAAATTCTCGTCACAGCGGAGCAGATTCAACGGCGCGTAAAGGAGCTCGGCCAGCAGATTTCGCGCGAGTACGCCGGTAAGAATCTGATGCTGATCTGCGTCCTCGAAAATGGATTCGTCTTCGCTGCTGACCTGCTCCGCGCTATTGAAATTCCTGTGCAATGCCAGTTCGTGCGGCCGCAACGCAAAGCCAAAGCCGATGGGGGAGCGGTCGAGATCTTTTATGGGCCGGAGTTCGATGTAAAAGGCAGAGACGTGCTGCTGGTGGAGGGGCTCATCCAGTCCGGCCAGACCAGCGAGTTTCTGTTGCGGACGATGCTGAGCTGGGGCGCGTCCTCAGCCAAGCTGGCCGCGCTGATCGACAAGCAGAACGCCCGCCGCGTGCCGATTCAACCCGACTACTTCGGTTTCCTGCTGGATGAGACCTTCATCGTCGGTTACGGAATGGGCGATCCCGTCTATGGCCGAAACCTGCCGTTTATCGCGAATGAAGCAATAAGCGATAAACGATAGGAAATCAGCAAGAAAACCCGCAACAAGCGTAAGCAATCAGCGATAAGCAGGGAAACAGCCCCGCGTTGTGGCTTATTGCCTACCTCTATTGCCTATCGCTTATTGCTTATTGCTGGTTTCCCCGGTGACCTTAACTCAGACCGGGGTGTCTAATGGATTGGAATCTGGTCGCAACCCGGTTACGTTTCGACAAGCTTCCGGAGCCGGAAACCATATACAATTCATTAGATATGGATTTTTAGCGCAAAATCCAACGTCCGGCATCTAAGCACTATGGGAGAAAAGGTCTGCCTCTCCTGTTGACATGCAAAGTATCAGCTGCCGTTCTGAAGCAGGCGACCGAGGGTAGGTTTAGGAGCATTGAGAGTGAATTCAACCGTTAAGACCGTGGCGTTCTGGCTGGTCATTGTGCTTTCTGGAGTGCTGCTTTGGAAAGTCGTTCAGGCCGGGGGAAGCGGCGCAAAAGATACAGATATTTCGTTTTCCAGCTTCATGCAGAAGGTGGACGGCGGTGACGTTGCCGACGTTACCATGACCGGCACCGAAGTTCACGGCAAGTTCAAGAACAGCAACTCCGGTTTTCACACAACGGTTCCCGCGAATTATCCCGACATGATCAAAGATCTCCGGGATAAGGGCGTAAACATCACTGTGAAGGACAACTCCGGCACGGGCTGGGCTACGATCCTTTTAAACCTTTCACCGCTCATCCTCTTTGCGGCGCTGTGGTTCGTAATGATTCGCCAGATGCAAACTGGCGGAAATAAGGCTCTGTCGTTCGGCAAGAGCCGCGCTCGACTACTCTCGATGCAGCAGAAGAAGGTGACATTCAAGGATGTTGCCGGAGTGGACGAGGCCAAGGAAGAGCTGAAAGAAATTATCGAGTTTCTGCGTGAAGCGCAGAAATTCCAGAAGCTCGGCGGACGCATCCCCAAAGGCGTCCTGCTGGTCGGACCTCCGGGAACCGGCAAGACCCTGCTGGCCCGCGCAGTCGCCGGCGAGGCCAACGTGCCGTTTTTCTCGATCTCCGGTTCCGACTTCGTAGAGATGTTTGTCGGCGTTGGCGCCAGCCGCGTGCGTGACCTGTTTGAGCAGGGGAAGAAAAATGCTCCCTGCATCATCTTCATCGACGAAATCGATGCCGTTGGACGCCATCGCGGCGCCGGCTTGGGCGGAGGACACGATGAGCGCGAACAGACGCTAAACCAACTGCTGGTCGAGATGGACGGATTCGAGTCCAACGACGGCGTGATCCTGATCGCTGCCACCAACCGTCCTGACGTTCTCGATCCCGCGTTGCTGCGGCCGGGCCGCTTCGATCGCCGGGTTGTAGTTGCGCGTCCTGACGTTCGCGGACGCGAAGAGATCCTGCGCGTCCACACTCGCAAGATTCCTATCGCAGACGATGTCGATCTTTCCGTCCTCGCCCGCGGCACTCCGGGATTCTCCGGCGCCGATTTGGCCAACATGGTGAATGAGGCCGCGCTGAACGCGGCCCGCCAGAACCGCAAAGCCGTGTACATGTACGACTTCGAACTGGCGAAGGACAAAGTTCTTATGGGCGCCGAGCGTAAATCGATGCTGCTCAGCGATCACGAGAAAAAGGTCACGGCATATCACGAAGCCGGCCATGCCCTGGTTGCGGCCATGCGCGAACATGCCGATCCGCTGCACAAAGTAACAATCATTCCCCGCGGCATGGCGCTGGGCGTGACCATGCAATTGCCGATCGACGACAAGCACACCTACACCAAAGAATATTTGGAAACGCGTCTGGCCATCATGATGGGCGGCCGCGTTGCAGAAGAGATGTTCCTGGGCCAGATGACTACCGGCGCCGGCAATGATATCGAGCAGGCCAGCGATCTCGCTCGCCGGATGGTTTGCGAGTTCGGTATGAGCACGCTGGGCCCGATTACTTTTGGCAAGAAAGAAGAGCAGATTTTCCTGGGCCGTGAAATCAATCAGCACCGCGATTTTAGCGAAGACACTGCCCAGAAGATCGACATCCAGGTGAGCACCTTCGTCGATGCCGGATATAAATCCGCGACGGAAATTCTTGCCGGCCACAAGGAAATCATGCACAGGATGGCGGCAGCCCTGCTGGAACGCGAAGTCCTTGATGCCAACGAGATCAAGTTGATTATCGATGGCCAGGACCTTCCGCCAGTCAAGATTCCCACTTCGGGAGATGGCGGCGTGCAACAGGTGCTCAAGCCCGAGCCCACGCGCAATCCAGGACTCGCGCCCGGCGGCCATCCTTCACCGGCATAACTCTTGGATCGAATCAAGCGAAAAAGCGGCCTTCGGGCTGCTTTTTTTGCGGCCGTTTGACTGGGCCCCATCCCTTCGGCCCAGGAACGATTTCCTTTGCGATTCGTTTCATTATGGGCTAAGCTACTCTGAATCGTAACGTCGTTTGCCCCCACGATTTGTGCAATTCCATCCATTTTTTGGAGGGCGAATGTCTCACGCAACCCGCAACCCTGCCTGGCATCTAATCCATTCTGTGAACCGCTTAAAAGCAACCTGGCTGATCGGGCTCTTTGCTGCGCTGTGGCTGGGCGCGGCGGCAATCGCAAGCGCCACCCCGATTCAGCCAACGGTCAAGCAATTGCTCAAGCAGGTGGAGCGGCCTGCAACGACTTTCATTCCCGCTCGTGTCGGCTGGAATACGCCGGAAAAAAAGCCGGCATACTTCAATTTGGCGCTCGAGCAATATGGACCGCAGGCGACGGCTCGCGCGGCTCGCGCGGCGCTCAAAGCTGCGCTTACGCCAGATCCGGTAGCAATGGCCGGATTGCTCTTCTGCGCATTCGCCCTGCGCTGGATGCGGTTGCGCAAGGAACAGGTGCAGGAGAGGGCAGAGGTTACGGCTGCGGAAGTGCCGCTGGCTAAGATCGCATAGTCGCGGTCACGATTTCACTGGGTTTGCACCGCGCGGATCCGGCGCTTTTGCCGGAGGAGCAAGGCTTCAGTACCACTTGGTCGCGCCTGAATGAAAAGTCGGGCGCGACGATCCTGAATCGGGTGGGAGGAAGCCTTTTGCTCTTTTTGCGGCTGGGCGCGCCATCCGCCCTGTTTGACGCCATTTTTTCTTAACCTCTAGAATCGCGATGGGTTCATTTTTTTATCCTTCATTTCTAAACGAGGAGATCCGTGCCTCTTTACGAGTACCAATGCCAGCAGTGTCAGCATCGTTTCGAAAAAATCCAGAGCTTCTCCGAGGCAGACCCTGAGAGGTGTCCAAAATGCGGCGGGAAGATAGAACGAATGTTGCATGCGCCCGCAGTTCAGTTCAAAGGCAGCGGCTGGTATGCAACCGACTATAAGAAATCCGGCCAGTCGACTTCCAAAACCGAGAGCTCTGCTACTGGCTCCAAGTCCGACAGTTCATCATCCAGCGCCGGAGACTCGAAGACTGAATCGAAGTCTGAAACTAAAGCTGAGACAAAGACCGACAGCAGTTCGAAATCTTAAACGCTATCTGGTGTCCGGGTGTCCTGCGCTCTGCCCTTCCATTGTCCTCCTTTGCCGCGCCAGTAGCTCACCGCCGAACAGACCGTCGCGTACATGTAGAAAACGGCCGCCAGCGGAAGCGTAAGCACATTCGCGATATTTAACCGGTACAGTTGAACTGCGGGCAGGTAGGTCCGCAGCATGAAGCCGAGCGCGATGGCGGCCTCAATCTGGACGGTCAGACTACGCGACCCGAGCAGTGCGACCGGCAGTACAAAAACCAGCAGCATGCCCAGCAGACAAACTGCAAGCAGCCAGACGGAATGGCGCAACTGCTTGAATGCGGTGCGCGCGATCATCACGCGCAATTCGCCAAATGATCCGTAGCCGCGCAGGCTGCGGGTCTCATTGCTGATGCCCAGCCACAGCTTGCCTCCACTTTGTTTTAGCTGCGCAGCCAGGCTGCAATCATCGATGATTTCGGCGCGAATGCTTTCGAATCCTCCTGCCTTTTCCAGTGCGCCAGGCCGAAGCAGCATGCAGCCACCGGCAGCTCCGGCAATTCGACTGCGCGGGTCCGAGGTTTGCCCCGGGGGATACAGCAGGAAGAAGAAATAAACAAACGCCGGAACCAGCAGCTTTTCCGCCAGCGTCTCGCAGCGCAGGCGCACCAGCGCTGAAACCAGATCGAGCTCCTGCGACTCGGCCTTCCCCACCAGCCTCGCCAGATTGTCGGGGGCGTGTTCGATATCGGCGTCGGTGAACAGCACGTAGTCTGGATTGAGTGGGCGCGCCGCTAACCAACCTTCATTCATCGCCCACACCTTGCCCACCCAGCCCTGCGGCAGTGGCGGAGATTGGATGACGGTGAGCCTTTCCGCCGCGCCGGCCCGTTGCGCGGTTTCGTGTGCAATTTGGGCCGTGGAATCCGAACTGTGGTCATCGACAACGAAGAGATGGAGCGAACCAGAAAAATCTTGCGCCAGCAGCGATGTTATCGCCCGGGAGATCACGTCAGCTTCATTACGCGCGGGGATGATTGCAGCAATGCTGCAAAAACCATCGCTGCGCCGGTGCGGCAGCAGATACTGATTCATCTGCCAGAAGCCTGCACGGAAGAGAAGCAGGTAAAGCCAGATCAGCAGAGCGAGCGTGGAGAGCGCGATGAGCACTGCTGTCGGCTCAACCCACCGACTCCGATACCTCTCGCGGCTTCCACTGCTTTACCGCCTGCACGAACGCGCGGAAGATTGCCTTCGATGGTTCGTCAAGATAATAGGTGCGCTCAGGATGCCACTGCACCGCGAGCACGAAATGATCGGGCGAGATTCCCTCGATCGCCTCGATCACGCCGTCGGTAGCCGACCGCGCCACGACGCGCAGGCCGTCGCCGGCGCGTTCGGCTGCCTGATGATGACTGGAGTTGACGGGCACATCGAGCCCGCCGGCCCCGGGCAGCAGAATTTCCGCCAGCTTTGAGCCCGGTTCCACCTGAATCCCATGCGCGAATTCCGCCTTGCGGCCAATCCCATGATCGACGCCGGTGTTGGCGATGTGCTGCACCAGAGTGCCGGTGCGCCAAACGTTGAGCGATTGCAATCCGTAACAGATTCCCAGAATGGGTTTATGCAGGTTGTGCGCGTCCTGCAGCAGCAGTTCATCCACATTGTCGCGGCCCGGATCGGCAGGCGCGGTGTGCGGGTCCCGCTCCGCCCCGTACTTCTGGGGATCGACATCGGCAGGGCTGCCCGGCAGCAGCACTCCCTGGCAACTTGTGACCAGCTTTGCAACTTCCGTCGGCGTGGCCTCGGCGGGAATGATCACCGCCTCGCCGCCGGCGGCCTCGATGCACTCGAGGTATGGCGGCAACGAGCGCTGGTTGTATTCAGCCTTGTTGGACGTGGGGACAGGTATGGCGATGCGGGGACGCATTCTGGGCCAGTTTAGCAGCCCGCCCTCGGTTAACACGAAGGACACGAAGTTGGCGAGCAGGGTCACGGAGAGAATTGCAGAAAAGATCTCCGTGACCTTGTGTATTTGCCTTTGTGCCCTTCGTGTTAACCCCCTTTGGTAAACTGAGAAGTTTGCTCAATGCTCGCTGAATTTTCCGTGTACATTGCGGCACTCATCTTTATCTGCAGGGAAACTCATGCTTGAAGTTCGGGATATTGCAATTGTGAATGGGGCGCGCACGCCCATGGGCCGCTACTGCGGCAAGCTGCGCGACTTTACCGCGATGGAGCTGGCCGCAGTTGCCGGCAAGGAGGCGATTCGCCGCTCCGGTGTCGCCGCTGAGGAAATCGATCATGCCGTCTTCGGCAACGCGCAGCAGACCTCGGGCGACGCGCTTTATGGCGCCCGCCACGTCGGATTGCGTACGGGGCTGCCCATCGAGACGCCGGCCCTGACCGTCAACCGGCTGTGCGGCTCGGGCATGCAGTCGATCGTTTCGGCTGCGCAGATGATCCAACTGGGCGAGTCCAAGATCGCTCTGGCCGGCGGCATGGAATCAATGTCGCAGGCGCCGCACGTAATCCGAGGCGCGCGATGGGGCTTCGGCCTGGGCGAGGGCAAAATGGAAGACTCGCTGATGGTCGCGCTGCTCGATAGCTACTGCGGGCTGTACATGGCGCAAACGGCGGAGAAGTATGGACGCGAGCAGGGCATCACCCGCGAGATGCAGGACGAGTTCGCTCTACGCTCGCAGCAGCGCGCCGCCGCAGCGCAGAAGGCCTGCCGCCTCGGCGAGGAGATCACGCCAGTTCCGCTCAAGGACCGGAAAGGGAATCCCACCGGCGAGATGTTCGACAAAGACGATCACCTGCGCCCGGAGAGCACGATGGAAGGTCTCGCCAAGCTCAAGCCATCATTCGGCAAAGAGGGGACGGTCACTGCGGGAAACGCCAGCGGCATCGTCGATGGCGGCGCCGCTCTAGTCCTTATGCCGGTGCAAGACGCGCAGAAGCGCGGGTTGAAATCCATTGGCCGATTGGTGAGTTGGGGGATCGCCGGAGTCGATCCGAGCATCATGGGCAGCGGTCCCGTACCCGCCTCGCGCATCGCGCTGAAGAGGGCAGGGCTCAAGCTCGAAGACATGGACTTGGTGGAAGTGAACGAAGCTTTCGCCGCGCAATATCTCGCCGTGGAAAAGGAGTTGGGCCTCGACCGCGAGCGCACCAATGTAAACGGCGGAGCCATCGCCCTCGGTCATCCGTTAGGCGCAACCGGCACACGATTGGTAATCACGCTGCTTTATGAATTGCGTCGCCGCAACAAGAAATACGGACTGGCGACTGCCTGCATCGGCGGCGGGCAGGGGATCGCGATGATTGTGGAAGCAATCGCCGGCTGAGCGCGAATTCATTTCACCACGGAGACACGGAGAACACGGAGAAAGCTTAATAAGGATGAACGTTGGCACTCAACGCGCACTGGGTGATCCATCGAAGCTCATTGAAGGGGAGCTTTCGAAACAGATTATCGGGGTAGCAATTGAAGTTCATCGACATTTGGGCCCTGGATTGCTGGAGTCGGCATATGAAATCTGTATGTGCCACGAACTCGCTTCACGTGGTCTAGTTTTCCGCAGACAAGTTGAAGTTCCTGTCATGTACAAAGGTGTTGCACTGGAGTGCGGTTACAAACTGGACATTCTCGTAGAAGACAAAATCATTCTTGAACTCAAAGCGGTTGAGAGCATTCTCAAAGTGCACGAAGCGCAGTTGCTCACTTATTTGCGGTTAACCAGAAAGCGGGTTGGGTTCATTCTGAATTTTCATGTATCGCAAATGAGCAAAGGAATTCTTCGGAAGGTGCTTTGACATTCTTTCGCTTTCTCCGTGTTCTCCGTGTTCTCCGTGTCTCCGTGGTGAAAATGGTTTTAGGAATAGACGAATGCAAATCAAGAACGTAGGCGTCCTGGGTTGTGGATTGATGGGCTCTGGCATTGCGCAAGTGGCGGCGCAGGCTGGCTATGACGTTACTGTGCTCGAGGCCGAGCAGAAGGCATTGGACAAGGGCTTTGCTGGCATCGACGCGTCACTGGCGAAGTTCGTTGAGCGCGGACCGGAGAAGGGCGGCATTACCGCGCAGCAGAAGGACGAGATCCGCGCGCGGCTGAAAGGCACGCAGAAGAAGGAAGATCTGGCAGGCTGCGATATCGTCATCGAAGCTATCATCGAGAACATCGACGAGAAGAAGAAGATGTATGCTGCGCTGGATTCCATCGTGAAGCCCGACGCGATCTTTGCTACGAATACCTCTTCGATATCGGTCACCGAGCTGATGACCGCCACCAGACGAGTAGACCGCTTTATTGGCCTGCACTTCTTTAATCCCGTCCCGCTCATGAAGTTGGTGGAAGTCGTTCGGACAATCGCGACTGACGATGCGGTGATGGATACTGCGGTCGAGTTCGGCAAAAAGCTGGGCAAAGTCCCGGTGCGCACTTCCGACAAGGCTGGATTCATCGTCAACCGCCTGCTGGTTCCTTATCTGCTCGACGCCATTCGCGCCTATGAAGAAGGAGTCGGCTCGGTGCCCGACATCGACAATGCCATGAAACTCGGCTGCGGCTATCCTATGGGACCGTTCACGCTGCTCGATTTCGTCGGACTGGACACCACCTACTACATCACCCATGTGATGTATGACGAGTTCAAAGAGAGACGTTTCGCTTCGCCGCCGCTGCTGAAGCGGCTGGTACTGGCCGGCTGGTACGGGAAGAAAACCGGCAAAGGCTTCTACGACTGGAAAGACCCTAAGAACCCGGTGCCGGTGAAGCTGTAGTTTGGGACATGTGCTGTCTGGTTAAATCTGTGCCTATCCGGGAAACACGATTTCGCGTGATCGGTTCCATTCGTGAGCAATCGAGAACAGAACCGCCAGTTTGCGGAAGCAATCCGACAACTCGAAAAGATCCTGCAGAGGAAGCTCAGTCCAGATGAGTGGCGAATGCTGCACGAGGAAATTTCGGGCGAAGGTTTGAAAACAGTTCAGGAGATTGTAGAGTGGGGTCTTGCACTCTTCTTCTAGAGTATGCGAACACCTAACGCCGAGCTTAAGAGATATTTCACGCCGCTGTTTGGGAAGTCCCCCAGACGTGCGCGGCTGGGCTATGGCAGTTTTGTAACTTTTGATTTCGGTCAGGCCTCTCGACAAAATCACCGGCTTCGCTACGAATGGCATCTCTGGATTCAATATGTCGAATGGCAACTGACATGGAAGAACAAAAAAATCGCAGACTCGGAATCCATGCGCCGTCTCATGCAAGCAGCCGTCGAGCGCCTCGAGACGAGAGAGCTAAGTAAAGTACTGCACGACCCTCGAACCCGGGTCACACGTTTTCTTTTCTCTGAAGACGCAGAACTCAGATGTAAGGGCTATTCCGATGCATCCGTCGACGAGGACTGCTGGTCTTTGTACACTCCAGATGCTCATATTTTGTTCGCGGACCATACCGGGAAGCTGCAATATGTTCGCTCCGATCTCGCAGACCCGACAGCTTCCCTCGGCGCGGACCAGGACAGCATGGCCGAAGCCTGAATCAGCCCTCAGGGGCACGAAGTAAAGCCTTCTGATTATCAAGAGACATTCACATGCCATTTGAAAATCTTCTGTTCGAGAAGAAGAATTCCATCGCCTACGTCACCATCAATCGTCCCAAGGTGCTCAACGCCCTGAACAGCGCGACAATGAGCGAGCTGCGCGCGGTCTTCACCGAACTGAAAGACGACCGCTCAATCCGCGCCGTGATCCTCACCGGATCGGGAGAGAAGGCTTTTGTCGCCGGAGCCGACATTGGCGAGCTCAATAAGAACAATGCCGTCGAGGCGAAGGAGTACACGCATCGCGGCCAGGCGGTGCTCGATCTCATCGAGAATCTGGGCAAGCCGGTCATCGCCTGCATCAACGGCTTCGCGCTGGGCGGTGGCTGCGAGATCGCGATGGCATGCACCATGCGTCTCGCCAGCGACAACGCGAAGATCGGACAGCCCGAAGTCAAGCTCGGCCTCATTCCCGGATACGGTGGCAGTCAGCGGCTGCCGCGGCTGGTCGGTAAAGGCATTGCCATGCAACTGCTGCTCACCGGAGAGATGATCAGCGCGCAGGAAGCGCATCGCATCGGGCTGGTCAACGAAGTCCTTCCGGCGGGCCAGCTCATCGCGCGCGCAGAAGCCATCGCGCAGGCGATCATGAAGAACGGTCCCCTCGCAATCCAATACTGCATGGAAGCAGTGAACCACGGAATGGAGATGACGCAGCAGGAGGGGCTCTACCTCGAAGCCACTCTCTTCGCCGTCTGCTGTGCCACGGAAGACAAAAATGAGGGCACGGCGGCGTTTTTGGAGAAACGGACGGCGAAATTCGCGGGGAAGTGAGAGGCCTTATTCACCACGGAGACACAGAGAGCACGGAGAAAATCAAGTAATGTCGGCTGGTGATTGCGTGATTTTCGCCACATGGCGTTACTTGCCCAATTGCGGAATCATCCATTCCAAATCCTTTCTGTAGTGTTCTCCGTGCCTCCGTGGTGAAATCGCCTCCCGCGTGTTACGATTTTGGTTTCTGATCCGGTGTTTGAGCCCTTCTGCTGCTCTCCCACGGTGGTGATGTTCTATGGCTTTTCGCGCCAGCCCGTGTCTGGTTGATAGCGCGCGAGCGGTGTGCAATGAATACGATTCAGGGAGACAACGCCCGGGCAGAGTAGCTGCGCGTTCGCCGCAGCGAACGCGAAAACTTCCCTTCCCGCTACTCTCTCCTGCTCTGCTCAATCCTAAGTTCCAAATCAAACCGACATTTCAGCTCCGCATCGAAAGGAGTTCCTTGTGAAGACCTACGAAAGCGCGAATCTGCGCAATGTCGCCCTGGTGGGCCACTCGCATTCCGGAAAGACCTCATTGGCTTCGGCGATGCTCTATACGGCAGGATCCACTCAGCGGCTTGGCCGGGTGGACGACGGCTCCTCGGTCACCGACTTTGATGATGAAGAGGTCGCGCGGCAGATGTCCATTGCCAGCACGCCCGCTTTTTGCGAGTGGGAGAAGTGCAAGATCAACCTTATCGATACTCCCGGCTTCAACATGTTTCTGCACGAGGCCAAAGCCGCGCTGGTTCCTGCCGAGGCGGCGCTGGTGGTGGTTGATGGCGTGAGCGGAGTGGAGGCGATGACCAGCCGCGTGTGGGACTACGCCGCCGAGATGGAGATGCCGCGCATCATCGTCGTCAATCGCATGGACCGCGATCGCGCCGACAAAGGTCGCGCTCTGGAATCCCTGCGCAGCGCTTTCGGACGCCAGGTAGTGCCGGTGTTCCTGCCCATCGGCAGTGAACGCAACCTGACCGGCGTTGTCGATCTGGTCACGATGAAGGCCTACACCTACAGCATGGGGGGCAACGGCAAAGGCAAAGAAGGACCAATTCCGGCCGAGTTGACCGAAGAGGCCAAGAGCGCGCATGAAGCCCTGGTCGAACTCGTCGCCGAAGGAAAAGACGAGCTGATGGAAGAGTTTTTCGAGAAGGGAACGATTCCCGAAGAGCACCTGATCGGCGCATTGCATGAGGCCATTCGCGACGACCGCATCTTTCCCGTGCTCTTCGCCTCCGGGCTAGGCAATATCGGCACCGACCACGTGCTCGACTTCATTACGACCTACGCACCCACCGCCGCCGAGCGCCCTGCCGTGAAACTCGCCGCCAATGCCGCGGCCGCGGGCAACGGCGCCGGAGGCAATGGCGCTTCCTCCGGCGCGGGAACTCTGGCGGTCTCCGACTCCGGTCCGCTGGCGATGTATGTCTTCAAGACCATCTCCGATCCTTTTGCCGGCCACATCTCCTTCTTCAAAGTGTTTTCCGGCGTAGTGCGCAACGACGCAACCGTACAGAATTTCACCCGCAACCTGGCGGAGAAGTTTGCGCACCTCTCCATCATGCAGGGTAAGAATGCGGTTCCCGTAACGGAGCTGCATGCCGGAGACATCGGAGCGGTGGCAAAGCTGAAAGGCACGCTCACCGGCGACAGCCTGGGAGACAAGTCCCATCCGGTTTCATTCACCCAGATGACCTTTCCCGAGCCGGCCATCACGTTCGCCATCGAGCCCAAAACCCGCGCCGACGAAGACAAGCTGGCCAACGGCCTGCACAAGCTGATGGAAGAAGACCAGATGGTGCGCTTCTTCCGCGATGCGCAGACGAAGGAATTCCTGCTCGCCGGCACCGGACAGCAGCACATCGAAGTGATCGTCTCCAAGCTCAAGAAGCGCTATCACACCGAAGTGGTGTTGAAGGCGCCCAAAGTTCCATATCGGGAGACTATTCGCGGCAAAGCGGACGCCCATGGACGCCACAAAAAGCAAAGCGGCGGCCACGGACAGTTCGGCGATTGCAAGATCAAGATGGAGCCGCTGCCGCGCGACGGCGGCTTCGAGTTCGTCAACGACATCTTTGGCGGCTCCATTCCCAAAAACTTTATTCCCGCCGTCGAAAAGGGGATCGTGGAGACCGCCGCTCGTGGTTTTCTTGCCGGCTATCCCGTTGTGGACTTCCGCGTGATCCTTTACGACGGCTCCTATCACGATGTCGATTCCAACGAACTGTCGTTCAAGATGGCCGGACGGCTGGCGTTTCGCCAAGGAATGGAACAGGCGAAGCCGACCCTGCTGGAGCCCATCATGCACGTGGAGATCGCCATTCCCGACGAGTTTGCGGGCAGCATTATGGGCGACTTGAACTCGCGACGGGGCCGCATTCAGGGTATGGACAACAAAGGCGGCAACACCGTGGTGAAGGCCGAGGTGCCCATGGCGGAGATGCTGACCTACGGCGTCGATCTTACGTCGATGACCCAGGGCCGCGGCAGTTTCAATATGGAAATGGCCCATTATGACATCGTGCCCGCCGCGCTGCAGGAGAAGATCATCACCGCCGCCAAGGCCGAACGTGGCGAGGTGGTGGAAGTGGAAGAGTAATCGAACGGTCCATCGCCCGGGCTTGTCATTCCGAGCGCCTGGTTTGGCGCGAGCAATCTGCTGTTCGGAGCTGGTTGAAAAAGCAGATCCCTCGCTTTGCTCGGGATGACAATTCTTACGCATACGGGACGGCCTCTACACAAAAAAAACCCCGCGAGAGAGCGCGTAGGTCATTCATTCACATATGAAGTCCGTCATCGTCGGCACCGCTGGCCACATCGACCACGGCAAGACGTCGCTGGTCAAGGCGCTTACCGGCATCGACGCCGACCGCCTGGCCGAAGAAAAGCGTCGCGGCATCACCATCGATCTGGGCTTCGCGAATCTCGAACTCATCAGCCCCGCCGGCGAGCCTCTGCGGCTGGGCTTCGTCGACGTCCCCGGACACGAGCGCTTCGTGCGCAACATGCTGGCCGGAGTGGGAGGCATCGATCTTGTGCTGCTGGTCATCGCCGCCGACGAAGGCATCATGCCGCAGACCAGCGAACATTTCGACATCTGCCGTCTGCTCGCAATTCCCCGCGGCCTGGTGGCCATCACCAAGTGCGATAGCGTCGATTCCGACACCCTCGATGTAGTGCGGCTGGAAATTGAAGACTACCTGCGCGGATCGTTCCTCGATCCTGCGCGCACTCCCATCATCGCTGTGAGCGCGGTGCGCGGCGACGGCCTCGACGAACTCAAGCAGGAGCTGGCACGGCTTGCCGATGAAGCTGTCGCAAAGAACGCCGGTGCTTTGCCCCGACTGCCCATTGATCGCGCGTTTGTCATGAAAGGCTTTGGCGCTGTGGTCACCGGAACTCTGATCTCGGGGACGATCGCGCGAGAGCAGGAGCTGCAACTGCATCACCGCGGGAAGCGGGTGCGTGCCCGCGGTATCCAGGTGCATGGCGCTGCGACGGAGCGGGCGCGAGCAGGAGAGCGCACCGCCATTAATCTTGCCGGAGTTTCCGCGGACACGCTCGCGCGCGGCATGATGCTGACTGAGCCGGACACCCTGGAGCCGTCCACTCGGGTTGACGTGCGCCTGCAATTGCTCAACAACGCAAAGCCTTTGAAGCATCTTTCGCGTGTGCACTTGCATGTCTACTCTTCCGAAAGTGTCGCCCAGGTTCGCCTGCTCGAAGGCCGTCAGCTCGAACCTGGCAACAGCCAATTGGCGCAATTGCGGCTCGCGCAGCCGCTGCTGATGGTTCCGGGAGACCGGTTTATTATTCGCCAGTTCTCGCCGGTAATTACGATCGGCGGCGGAGTGGTTTTGGACGCTTTCCCCATGCACCGAAGCGCGCGGGAAATTGAGGGCGCGCTGGATTTCCTTCGCAAAATCGAGGCAGCGGATCCGCAAGAAACCCTCGCAATGCGCGTAGAGCGGAGCGGGACTTCAGGACTGAGTCGCGCCGATGCCATAAAGCAAACCGGCCGAAGCCAAACCGAAATCGAAAGCTACGTGCAGGCGCTGGCGAAGAGCAACCGCATTGTCCGGGCGGGCGCTCTGTTGCTGTCCGGGAAGGCCGCGGAACGAGCTACAAGCGCGTTGATCATCGCGCTGGAGAATTTTCACAAAGCCAATCCGTTAGTCGGGGGAATGGGCAAAGAAAATCTACGCGAAGCCATGGAGCTGGGCAGCGAAGTTTCCGGTTTTTTACTGGACCAGCTTTCGGCCTGCAAGAAAATTGAAATTCAAGGTGAACTGGTGAAGCTTGCCGGCCGTAGCGTCACCATGAATGCCGACGAAGAGCGAGCGCGCAAAACGATCGAGAACGCGTTCTCTTCCGCTGGGTTAAAGGTTCCGGCACTGAAGGAAGTATTGGCCGGCCTGCCAATAGATCGCTTGCGCTCGCAAAAAATTGTGACCCTGCTTCTACGTGAAGGCTCGCTAGTGAAAGTGTCGGACGATCTGGTCTTTCACCGCAGCGCACTCGAATCGTTGCGGCACAGGGTCGTTTCCCAAAAAAGCACAGCTCCGAAAATGGATGTGGCCCATTTCAAGGACCTCACCGGCGTATCGCGCAAATACGCGATTCCCTTGCTGGAATATTTGGATCGTGAGCGCGTTACTCGCAGAGTCGGCGACATCAGAGAAATCTTGTGACGCTCGCGTGAACGTCGTTCCGACTGCAAGTGACCGTGCGTCAAAAAGATGATTTTAGCTGGAAGCCGCCAAGTCACATTTTGTTGTCACTGTTCTTGCCATGCGACCAACCTCCGTTCGTCTTTGCGCATACCAGGCAAATGAAGCGAGCAACCCCATCAATCGACCTTTTCTAAATTCCGTGTTGATGATTTCCGGGTTGCCTTCGCCAGACGAGAACAGAGACCTGACCAATACGATGGGGTGAAGCATCAGGGCCGCAGTTGCAAAAAGAGTCTGCCACAGCCAGGATTCCCTGAGACGTCGAGCCAGCGCCAAAACGCCTTTTCTTGCAGGCTTCAGAGCAAAGAAAAGAGCATCGTGACCGGGCGTTGCAAAGGCTGATCCATATGCCAACCTGCGAAGATATTGCCAATTCAGCCTCGAGGCCGGGAGAAAGTGGACCAGCGACAGCCGCGGCTCCGACCATAATTTCCAACCCGCGAGCCGGAGGGCGAGGCACATCTCTGTATCTTCGCCAGCGCTCAGTCGGTTTCCTTTGCGGCCACACAAAACGGATTTGAAACCGAACTCCTGCTCAAGCTGGTCTAAACAGCTGCGACGAAAAGTGAGCCCAGCCCCCCATAGCGTCCGGCGGTCGGTGACATCGCCTTGCAAGCAATTTTGACCATTCACCGCATATAGATAACAAAAATCGCCGAACCACTCAGGGCGATTCCCGCCAAATTCCGCGCGACTGTACCCTCCGCAAGCACCTACCTCTGGATGTGAGGACATGACTTCGAAGAGTGATTGGACCCAGTCTGGCGCCAACCAGTTATCGTCATCTACAAAACTCAGCAGATTGTATCGAGCTTCTTGGGTCCCTCGTCGTCGAGCGAAGGTCAATCCAAGCTGCGGCTCGCTGACAATCGTCAGAGAGACAGGAGCTTCCTGTGAGAACCAAAGCTCCTCGGCAAAACGGGCAGTGTTGTCCGTCGATCCGTTGTCCACGAGAATTACTTCCCATGGAAAGCCCTCAACCTTTTGGTTCCTGAGGTGTTCCAGGGTGGTGGGTAAGCGCTGCGCGGAGTTGTGGCAGCAAATAATAATGCTTACCCCAGATTCCAGCGGCATGATCGCGGTACTAGTGTCCAAATTGCCGAAGACCTGGTCTCTCGAACTTGAAGGTTCTTGAGCTTCGCATGGTTCTAGAAGCATAAAAATTAGTTTCCATCAGAAACTCGCAACGGAAATTCCGATGCTCCTGATGCCTTTAGACTGAACCCTGATCGCATGAAATAGCAATCCTCTTACCACTACAGCTCATACGATTCAACAGCTTACGAATCATACTGCGGAACTCTGCATACCGGTGTGCAGAGTTTTGCATAACACCGGAATTCCCTTGGACAAGGGCGAGGGCGACATGCGGAGGAGAGATGCCGGCCAGAGCCTTCGGGTCGACTTGGTTGCCGCACCTGCAAATCATCCCAGTGAGGCCGCTATCACCCTTGCTGAAGAAGATGGAAGCATTCACGCAAATGGGTCGATGGTATTCGGAATTGCCGCCGACCTGCCCGGAGTCGTATCTTCATCGGTTGGCGTCTATTTGAGCTATGACGATTTTTCAAGCCAAGGAATACGATCCGCGGATCGAGAGGCGCCGCCGCATGTACGTGATCGCCGGCATCATCGTGATCGCAATTGCCGCGTACCTCATCTACCATTTCCGAAATTGGCGCGAAGAGCAGACAGTAAATCACTTTTTTGCGGCGGTCGAGCAAAAGAACTACGACAAGGCGTACGGCATCTGGAATGCCGATGCCAGTTGGAAGCAGCATCCGCAAAAGTATTCCGGTTACAACTTTGGAACGTTTGAACTCGACTGGGGCCCGACGGGCGAATACGGCGACATTCGCTCGCATCGCATCCGCACAACAATTACTCCAAAAAATGCAAGCGGCGTGCTGGTGGTGGTGATGATCAATGACCGCAAAGAACCTATGGCGCTCTGGGTGGAGAAGAAGGACCAGAGCATGAGCTTTAAACCGCCTACGCTGGACATAAGGATTGAACCCTGAGCGCTAATCAGAAATGCTCTGCGGTCAGCTCGGTGGCTGCCCTCTCTTATGGCTGCGGTGATCAGGTCGGAACTGGACAGCACTTGTGAAAAACTGACTCCATTAAATCCCTTTCCTGTTTCTTCCTGTTCGTGTCCTGTTAATTTTCCGAATCTCTATTAACCAATGCTGCTAACTCACTTTTCCTGCAATCACTTGTGGTGATTTTGGAGGTTTCCCTGCTCTTTTCCTGTTCCTTTCCTCAGCAAACACCGAAAATTCGTCGATTTTGGGCAAAAAGCGACGCGTTTTGGTTAGCTGGTGAAAAATTCCCTGTATTTTATCCCTGTTCTCAGGGAACGACGGTAATCGCAAGGCGACAAGCCCTCACCCGACTTCCACCAGTCCATATCTTCTCTGCCAGTGGGTCTTCAGATGTGACATCACAGTCGTGCGTTCCGCATGACTGATCTGCTTGTCCTCGGTAGAAACAATGCGTTGGGCCTCGATTCGCGCCAGCTCCAGCAGTTTGCGGTCGCGGATGAGGTTGGCCACCCGGAATGCCGGCGCGCCTGACTGTTTCGTGCCGAAGAACTCGCCAGGTCCGCGCAGTTCGAGATCGAGTTCGGCGATGGCAAAACCGTCCTGGGTGCGGGTCATGGCGTCGAGGCGCCGCTGGCCTTCGGGAGAAATTTTGCTGCCGGTCATCAGCACGCAATAGGACTTGGCCGCGCCGCGTCCGATGCGCCCACGCAACTGATGCATTTGCGACAACCCGAAACGCTCCGCATGCTCGATCACCATCACTGTCGCATTCGGCACATCTACTCCGACTTCGATCACAGTGGTCGCAACCAGAACATCAATCTCACCGCGCTGAAATCGGCGCATGACCAAGTCTTTTTCGTCGGAGTTCAGACGCCCGTGTAGTAGGCCAACGCGCACGCCAGGCAGAACCTTGTTGCGCAGCTCTTCGTACATTTCCGTTGCTGCTTTCAGACCGCTGCCTTTGATCTTGGCAGAATCCGGCGTGAATTCATGGGGCTCGTCGGCGCTGCCTTCGATTACCGGATAGACAATGTAGGTCTGATGTCCCGCAGCCGCTTGCTTGCGCACAAATTCCCAGACCTCAGTTGCGCGTTCATCCGAGATCATGCGGGTAATGATGGGAGTGCGCCCCGGTGGAAGCTCGTCGAGGATGCTGACGTCGAGATCGCCATATAGGGTGAGCGCCAGCGTTCGGGGAATCGGCGTTGCCGTCATCACCAGGACATCGGGTTCGGCAAGCTCGTCGCTGGGCTTGCGCATGAGGCGCCAGCGTTGCATCACGCCGAAACGGTGTTGCTCATCGACAACGATCAATCCTAATTTTGCGAATTCAACTTTCTCTTCGATGAGTGCATGAGTGCCGATTACGAGCTGCGCATTGCCTTGCGCAATATGGCGCCGCGCCTCGCGTTTGCGATCTTCTTCGAGCGAGCCGGTCAACAGAAGCACCCGGTATCCGTGATCTTCAAGCAGCTTGCGGGCGGAGAGGTAATGCTGGGTGGCAAGAATTTCCGTAGGCGCCATCAACGCCGCCTGATAGCCGTTCTCAATGGCGATGACCGCGGCTTCCAGCGCGACGATGGTTTTGCCGGAACCAACGTCTCCCTGGAGCAGACGCCGCATGGGAACCGGTGCCTGCATGTCAGCAGCAATTTCGCCCAACACTCTCTTTTGCGCCGCCGTCGGATGGAAGGGGAGAAAGCGCTTGATCGCGGCGCGCACCGCATCGTTCAGCTCGAATTTAATCCCGGTGCGCCGCCGGAAGTTCCTCCGCTTGAGCTCCAGTCCAACTTCCAGAAAAAATAATTCTTCGAAGATCAGCCGGCGGTGCGCCGGAGTGCTGGAATTCTCTAGATCGGCCCGGCTCTCACCAACCAAGGGAAAATGCGCCTGCTGAAAGGCTTCGCGGCGCGGCATGAGGCCAAGATGCTCGCGGACCGCGGGAGGAATGCCGTCGGGAATCTCCGGATTCAGTTCGCTGAGGACGCGATGGATGGTATGGCGAAACCAGCGCGAGTTCAGTTTCCCGGTGCCCTCGTAAATGGGCACTATGCGCCCCATCTCCAGCGAGTCTTCCAGCTTGGCCTCGAGCAGGCTCGCCTCTTCGGCTTCGTCCGGCAGCGGCCCGAGCACCTCGATTTGCGGCTGCTTCATCTCCAGCCGACCACCCGGCGATTTTCCAAAACCCTCCTCAACCTTGCCGTACAAAGCCAGGAGTTGACCGGGTTTGAAGCGATCTTTGAGGTATGCCCCATTGAAGAATATGCATTTCACTGCACTGCGGCCTTGGGCGACGGTCATCTCGAAGATCGGCATCTTCTTGGTACGGTACAGGGCGGAGCCGCGCACTTCGGCGATGATGCTGGCCATCTCTCCCGCGCGCAGCTCGGCTATGTTCTTGGGATTGGCGCGATCTTCATAGCGGAAGGGCAGGTAGTAGAGAAGGTCCTCGACGGTGCTGATGCCCTTTTCGGACAATACGCCGGCAATCCGTGGTCCGACTCCCCTGACATATTGGATTGGAGTATGCAGTTCGAGCATGGGCGCTGTTTGGCGATGGTATCAGGCGCGGCCTTCAGAATTTTATGCCCGTGTGCCGAGCTGAGGGATTTGTGAGGCATCCCGCCAGCATGCTGGGTTTTAGCTGCGAAACCCATTCATATTTGGAAACCTGCGCTGCCCTTTCAGGTGTCTAAACATGCAGTGAGTCTTTCCAGAAACTTTCTTGTCTCTCTGGTGGCGGTATTGCTCGGCAACGGTATTTATTTCCTAATCATGCCGCACCTGCCCCCTGCGGCACAGCACCGCAGCTACCGTCTTTTTCCCGATCTGGGACTGCTCATCGACTTCTGGATCTGCCTGGTGATCTATGGAGTGATCGGCTTTCTCATCCGTCCGGCAGCCAGGAACTCACGCACAGAGCAGCGCCGCTGAGGGGAGCAAACGCATTTTCACCACAGAGGACACGGAAAACACAGAGGAAACCCCAAAATCGCCTTTCTTTCCTCTGTGCCCTCAGTGTTCTCTGTGGTAGCGAATAACGGCGAGGGTCGGTATCGCTGAAAAAGCTTGTCAATCCTCACCGAATCGCGATTTAATTAAAAGGTTATTCGGCTCCAAGCTGGCTTCCTCTCCCCGATCAGGTAACTAGCGTTTCTCCCCCTCTGATGTTCGTGGACTGTCCGGAGTAGCTTTAGATTGTTGTATTTGACCCGACTGACGCATGCAGAAGATTGCTCTACTCTACGACGCCAGCCAAGTCGTCCTCTCCACTTTTAATCTGGATGAGGTACTGGAGCAGATCCTCGGCATCGTCAGAGACTACTTCCACATCCAGAATGCGGCGGTTCTGCTGCTGGATCCGAGTACTCAGGAATTGTTTGTTCGCACCGCGATCGGACGTCCCATCGACGAATCGCACCTGCGCATGGCCTTTGGACAGGGCCTGATCGGCAGCTCTGCTCAATTGAAGCGGCCAGTATACGCGCCCGACGTGAGCAAGGACTTGCGATATATAGGCCATTTCCCTCTGACCAAATCTGAAGTCGCTATTCCTCTGATGGTGCGCGACGAAGTCGTGGGCGTGCTCGATATCCAGAGCGAGGAATTGGACGCCTTCGACTCCGAAACGCTCGACCTGCTGGCGCTGTTTTCAACGCAGGCCTCCATCGCGCTGGAGAACGCTCGTCTGTACACCCTGGAGCAGCGCCGGACCAAGCAGTTGGAGGCCATCAACGCCATTGCCCGGCAAACCACGGCCGTCCTTAACCTCGACGAACTGCTGGTGAAAGTATGTGATTTAGTGTTGCAGCATTTCCCGGTGGATCACGTAGTCGTTCTGCTCAGCGATGAGGAGTCCCGACTCGCGGTGCGCGCGCACAAAGGCAAGCTGACGCCGATCCTTCCTCAGGGTTCGCTGTTGCCGGCGGGCACCGGTTCGGGCACGCGCGCGCTGGAAGTAGGAAAGACTGTGGTCGAGAACGAGGTCGCGTTCGTGCCTCACTACGTCGCCGGCTTTGTTGAGACTCGCTCGGAGATGTGCGTGCCTCTCATCTTCTTTGGCGAGAAGCTCGGCGTGCTCGCGCTGGAGAGCACGAAACCCGGAAACTTTGCGCAAGAGGATGTTCCACCCTTGGAGTCCGTGGCAGACATTTGCTCTGCCGCGATCCAGAATGCGCACCACTTTGAAAAGGCGCAGCAACTGGCGTACGTGGACGGCCTAACCGGCATCTACAATCGCCGCTACTTCGAGATGCAGATCGCGACCGAAATCGAACGGGCCTCGCGCTATCAAGGCCGCATGACCGTGATTATGGTCGACATCGATAATTTCAAGCGCCTGAATGACGAGTTCGGACATTTGCTGGGCGACGAGGTGCTGCGACAGGTCTCGAATGTTTTTGTGCAGCAGCTTCGTAAAGTTGACGTCGTTTGCCGCTACGGCGGCGAGGAATTCGCCATCCTGGTGCCACAAACTTCTGGCGCGAATGCGCTGGAAGTCGCGGAAAAGCTGCGCCGAGCAGTCGCCGGCTTCCGCTTCCCCGGCGTGCCGGTGAAGGTGACCATCAGCGCCGGAATCGCCGAATATCCAACCCACGGCCGCACACGAGACGAGTTGGTTGCGGCTGCGGATGCGGCGCTCTACGTCTCGAAAGAAGCCGGGCGAGACCGCATCTCCGGCGCCGGCGCAAGCCGAAAGACTACGGCTTGACGTACACGTTTCATTGCGAGTCCGCCGCGGCGAACCTGGCTGAAACCACTTTCAGGAAAGCAACGTACATAACACCATGCCAACTGTAGAACTTGAACAGGTTTGCAAGAGCTATGACAAATTTGTTGCCGTGAAAGACCTGTCCCTGACCATCGAAGCCGGCGGCATCTTCGGCCTGCTGGGCCCGAACGGAGCGGGCAAGACCAGCACGATTCGCATGATGATCGGAATTACGGTTCCCGATTCAGGACAAGTGCGGATGTTCGGTGGGCCTTTTCGCCGCGATCATCTCAAGCGCGTCGGCTATCTTCCCGAGACCAGCGGACTTTACAAGAAGATGAAGATCGGCGAGCAGCTTGTGCTCTTCGGCCAACTGCGCGGACTCACCGCTTCCGATGCCGCCGCCCGCGCCCGCCGCTGGTGCGAGCGTATGGAGATCGTCGAAGCCCTGGAGAAAAAGGCGGAAGAGCTCTCCAAGGGCATGCAGCAGAAAATCCAGTTCATCGCCGCGCTCTTGCACGATCCCGAGTTCCTCATCATGGACGAGCCGTTTTCCGGCCTCGATCCCGTAAACGCAACCCTGCTGAAAGATGTTCTGCTCGAACTCAACAAGAAAGGTTGCACGATCCTGTTTTCGACTCATCGCATGGACCAGGTAGAAAAACTGTGCGAGACCATTTGTCTGATCAATCGTGGTGAAGCCGTGCTGCAGGGCCGTTTGAAAGACATCAAGGCGAGCTACGGAAAGAGCAATGTACAGATGGAATACGAAGGACCGGATTCCTTCCTGCGCGAGGACGGGCTTGTACAGTCGTTCAACAATTACGGCAACTATGTCGAAATCCGGATGGTGCCCGGCGCGGATTCGCAGAAACTGCTGCGACTGGCCGCGGAACGAACACGCGTCAACAAATTCGAATTGGTAGAGCCGTCGCTGGAAGAAATCTTCATTGAAACCGTGGGGAAGACTGATGCATAACATCTTTCTGTTTGCCCGCCGCGAGTACCTGGAAACCGTCCGCAAGAAATCCTTTCTGGTGATGACCATACTTCTACCGGCGTTGATGTTCGGCTTCACCGTGCTGCCCAGCATGCTGATGTCGCGCAAGAACGGCGAAGCGCAGAAGCTGGTGGTCGCTACGCCCAACGCGCAGTTCGGCGACGACATCCGTGCGCGCATCGTGGCCCCGCCCGAAGCTGGGCCGTCCGAAGAAGGGCAGAAGGCGAGGAACATCGTTGTCGATGTGGATACGAATGTCTCTCTCGCGGAAGAGAAGAGACTTTCTCAGGAAGTCAGCTCCAGGCAGATCGATGGATATCTTTGGGCTCCCGCTGAAGCCTTAGCTGCACGGAAATTCGACTATCGCGCCTCGTCCTCCAGCGACTTCGACCTGCAAAGCACCTTGCAGTCGGCAGCGCAATTCGCGCTCTTGAAAGAAGCGCTGCGCTCGCACGGTGCTTCGGGCGATGAACTGGAGAGTGCCCTGAAGACGGTAGACATCAACGCGCAGAAAGTCCAGAACGGGAAGGTGGTCGCGGGCGGCGGGGCCGGCCTGTTCTTTACTACCCTGCTGCTGATGGTGCTGCTCTACACCACGATCATCATCTACGGCATGAGCGTAATGCGCTCAGTGATCGAAGAGAAGAACTCGCGGATTTTTGAAGTGCTGCTCTCGGCGGCAACACCACGCGAATTGATGGCGGGAAAGATCCTCGGCACTGCGCTGGTTGGGTTGACGCAGATTGCGATCTGGACTTTTGCCGCTGCGACCATCGGCGCCGGCACAATGATCAGCATGGGCGGGCAAAAATTCCAGCTCAGCCTGTCCGTCTTCAACATGATCTTTTTTGGCGCGTTTTTCCTGTTGGGATTCCTTCTCTACAGCGCACTCAGCGCTGCGCTCGGCTCCTCGGTCAACTCCGAGCAGGAGGCGCAGCAGCTACAGATGATCGTCTTGATGCCGCTGATCCTCTCAGTGATCTTTATGACGCCGGTCATTCAGCATCCCCACTCGACCCTTTCCGTGGTGCTCTCGCTAATTCCGTTCTGCGCGCCGCTGCTGATGTACATCCGCATCGTCGTCGAGACGCCGCCCATGTGGCAGATCGGCCTCAGCATCGTGCTGCTCATCGGTACCATCTACGTGATGCTGTCGATCTGCTCGCGCATCTACCGCATTGGCATCCTCATGTACGGCAAACGCCCAACGCTTCCTGAAATTGTGAAATGGATGAAATACGCATAGATTGCTGCCAAGCCGGCCTCTGGTTCATCATCGACTTTGTCATCCCGAACGTAGCGAGGGACCTGCTTTGCCAAGTCGTCGGAACAGCAGATTCCTCTGCGCAAACCCGGCGCTCGGAATGACAATTTCGTAAGATTATTCAACCGGTATCCGCTCACTCCACCACCTCGGCAAAAGCTCGCCCCGCCTTCAACTCGAACCGTTCCTGAAGCGATGGGATCTCGCCATTGCGGGCGTCAATTTCCACACGTTCAATGCGGTGCATGGGAAAGAACACGATATTGGCGCTAACCTGTTCTCCGGCCCTCACCTGCCGGGCAAAGTCATCAATGGAATTCAGGTCGACTCCCCGCAAGCTCGCGCCCGCTGGAGTGAGCGCCAGCACCACTCCCCAGAATTTCTCTCGCGGCATGTTCAGCGTGACAATCACAACACTGCCCGCGGCAAATGGATCGGTCATGATGGAATCGGGGAACTGCGGCAGGTTTTCAGCGCCAAATTCCCTGCTCCTGCAGAATAACAGGGAAAATAACAGGGAATTTTCGCCGACGCACTCAGAATCCATCGAATTCTGCCCAAAATCCGCAAATTTGCTCCGAAAGCAGGGAATTAGCAGGGAATTTCCCTATTTTCGCTTAAGTCTTTGCTTTACTTGTAGCTAGCTGCCAGAAGCCGGCAACTGCTCAAAGAACAGGGAATTAGCAGGGAATTGGAGGGACCCCCAAAAGTGAGCCAGCAACGAATCTCCCCGCGCAGACGCATGGAGAACACGGGAGGCGCCCACCGGATCCGGCAAGAGGCCCAGGGGGCCACCCAATCAGCGCTCGGATCCTCTACCGATAATCCGAGTCCCGCGCTGCGGAGTGCTTGGGTGGTTGATACCCAGATCGAGCCTGCGGTTGGCCCAGCAGTCGCTCGCAAGCTTTACCCACCAACAAAATCGATGGCGCTGGCAGTGGCGCCAAACTGGACAATGCTCCTACAGTGCCGGCAATCCATTGCATGCATTCGGAGGAAACATTTGCGGCAACGATGCAAGGTGTGTCGTCCGGTACGCCTTCCCGTCTCAAACGGTTGATCGCCTCTCCATAGTCCGGTCCCGGCATGAAGATCACATGGGTGGTTTGCTGGAGATGATCCGGCCCAGCGCTATCCGCATGATGGCCAGAACTGAAGCAGACGCGGGCGGCTGCGCGACGGTCCGTGAGCGAGACCTGCAGCTCAGCGGCGGCAGCCAGCGCAGCAGTTACGCCAGGCACAACCTCGACGGGAATGCCGGCGTGGCTAAGCGCGTCGAGTTCTTCCCCGGCTCGCCCGAAGAGCATGGGATCGCCGGATTTCAGACGCACCACCGTATAGCCTTCGGCAGCGTGCTCGATCATCAGCCGATGAATTTCTGCTTGCGTGATCTTCGCCGCACCGCATCGCTTTCCCACGCTGATGGTTCTGACCGATTTGGGAATCAATGCAACGATTTCGCTGCTGACAAGATCGTCATGCAGAACTACGTCCGCCGTCCGCAGCAATCGCATGGCGCGCAAGGTAAGCAGATCAGGGTTGCCCGGACCGGCGCCTACGAGATAGACCATGCCCAGAGCAGTTTCAGACATCGTGGCTGCCTTCAATCCGGCCCGATGGATAGACCAGATCGCGCAGGAGTTGCTCGCGCTTCTTCCCGGCTGGATGCGTCCTGAGAATGCGGAGCCGCTCCGCGCCGATTCGCACTGCGGCCGCGCCGATGCTTTCTGAGAGCTGGCCGCTGATCTCGTCGCGCAAGCGCTGGGCGAGCAGCGGGCTTTTGCCGTGGGAAGAAATCGCAATGGCCAGCGGTCCCCGACGAACCACTGCGGGATAGTAAAAATCGCATAGCTGGGGAACATCGACCACGTTCACTAACGCCCCGCGCGCATGGGCATCGCGCACAACTTGCCAGTTCAATTCCGGTTTGGAGGTGGCGGCAATCACCAGATATGCGCCGTCTAGATCGGAAGAGACATACGTCCGCTCTTCCCATCGAATAGCTCCGCTCGACTTGAGATCGCGGACTTCATCCGCAGGCGAAGGATCGACTACCGTCACTCGCGCGCCGGCATCGAGCAGCGCGGCAACTTTCTGCGCGCCGATTCTTCCGCCGCCAACTACAACGCAATTGCGTCCCGCCAGCTTGAGAAAAATAGGAAACAACGTCGTCTTCTCCGGATTTTTCGGTCGCATCACTCCACCCCATGGGGAACTGTCGCGAATGGTGCATCGCGCTCTACTGGCGCGATCGGCGTTCCGCCCAAATAATTCCGCAAGTCGATTTCGGAGTGGCGTGCGAGCCAGGAACGAAGATTTTCATCGTCACGGCGGCTTTGCACGTATTTCCGAAATAGTCTCTCCAGCGCTGCCGGCACGTCCGTTGCCGGTGCGCGGTATCCAAGCGGACGGGCGAGGCGCGGCGAACCTCCCACCGCGCCGCCGGCGCAGAAGTAGTAGGCATCGACGAGGCGTCCATTCTCTTTGAGCTTCTTGCCTTCGAGGCCTATGTCGGCGATCCAGTGCTGTCCGCAGCTATTCGGACAGCCAGTTACGTGCAGTTTGAGCGGCTGATCGAACTCGGGCACGCGCGCTTCGAGTTCTTCCACCACCCAGCGGGTGAAGCTTTTGGTTTCGGTGATGGCCAGCTTGCAGAACTCGGCGCCGGTGCAGGCGATGGCCCCGCGCCAGAACGGCGTCGTCCCCTCGACAGGCAGTTCAATCGCGGCGAGTTCTTTCGCCAACTCGGGAGCTTTCTGTCGTGGAATATTCAGCAGCAGCAGGTTCTGCATGGCCGTGGTGCGGACCGCCCCAGCTCCGAAGCGCTCAGCTAGCTCAGCGACCGCGATGAGTTGATCGCCGCTGGCGCGTCCGCGAAGCACCGAAGCGCCGAGATAAGCAAGCTCCCGTTGCTTTTGTGGATGTATGCCGACGTGATCGCGCTCGTCACTCTCTGGAGCCTGCTCCGGCTCAGCCGCATCGAGCTTGTAGCGTAAGCGCGCTTCCAGCTCCGCGAGAAAACGCTCCGCTGTCCACCCTTGCTGCAGGAACAGATGCTTGAGGCGCGCCCGCTCCCGGTTTTCGCGCAAAGCGAGTTGATCGCGAAATAATTCCGCGACTGCACGCACCACATCCGGCGCCTGCTCATACGTGACAAAAGCATTCAGACGCACCGCCAGATGCGGATCAGCCGAAAGCCCGCCGCCCACGCGCAGTGAGAACCCGATTTCATTGCTATGGACACGGCGACGCGTTGCCGCGGTGAGCGCGACATCATTGATTTCCGGATATGTGCACCAGCTGCTGCAACCCGTCACGGTAATTTTGAATTTACGCGGCAAGTTGTAGAACTCGGAATTCCCCGAAAGAATGGCCGAGATTCGCTGCGCAAGCGGCGAGGCATCGATGATTTCGTTTTGCGATACCCCCGCGACTGGGCAGCCGGTGACGTTGCGCACCACATCTCCGCAGGCGCCTTTGGGGCCGAGTCCAACCTGATTCAACTGATCCATGGCTTCGACCAGGCCATCGATGGTGAGCCAGTGCAGTTGGATGTTCTGCCGCACGGTGATGTCGACAAGGTTGCGCGCGTGTTGTTTGGCGATCGATCCAATCGCGCGAAGCTGGCGCGAAGTCAGGATGCCGTTTGGCAGTCCGATGCGCATCATGAAGTACTCGGTCGCCAGACCTTCACCGCCCTTGCCGCCAATCGCGCCTGCGCCACCGCCCTGCGTGTAGATGCCCCACCACTTGAAATACATGCCGGCCCATTCCGCTGGAACCGAGCTTCGCCCCTCGCGCGCAAAGCGGCGAATCTGCGCGATATGCTCCCAGGGGTTGAGCTCGCGCTTGAGGCGCTCCGCCTTCTGCGCTTTGGTTTCTTTCCCGATTTGTAAGTCAACCGACATACGGATTTTGTGCTTTTGTCATACTCGGCCGCCGACTCGCAGTCGCGGTCCTCTCTTGAATGTCATCCTGACGACGAGCAATCAACTCCGAGCAGCGGAGTTGATTGGGAGGAGGAAGGACCTCTGCAACATGCCTCGGTCGCTTCTGCAGACTGTGACTTTTCGGCCAAACGCTCACGGTTGGAGAGCCCTGCTACCGGCAATTTTGTTCTATCCATCTCAGAAGGTCCTTCGGCCGCTACGCGGCACTCAGGATGACACTTAATGAAAAGTTGTTCCGAAACCTGTCGTTTGTTGCAGAACTCACCAATTCATTCCGCATTCTTTCTTTCCTATTTCTTTGGCCCTGCTTCAGAAGCGCGCGTAATGCGCAGACGCCAGCACCAGTCCCAGCGTAAAAACTGCGATCAGGACTTCGCCCAGGAATCCCACCACAAATGGCCGCGCCCCTTGCTTTCCCAGAGCGCGGACATCGGTCCTCAGTCCAACTCCGGCAAAGGTGAGCAGGAAAGCCCAGCGCGAGAGATTGCCGAGCGATGCTGTCTGGGCCTTGTCAAAAAACTGCACGCTGGCCAGAGACGAAATAAGCAGGAATCCCAAAACGAATTTGGGAAACTTCTTCCAGAGAAACCCGGCCTTGCTGCCCTCAAATTTTGTTTTGGCAGTGGCTGCCCAGCGCAGAGCGTACGCGAGCACGACGAAACCGATCATCGCATTGCGCGCGGTCTTTGCCAGTGCGGCAAATTTCTGCGCGTTGTCGGAGAAGATGGCGCCAGTGGCGACCGCTTCGGCCGTGTTGTCTACCGCCAGCCCGGACCAGATACCGAAGGTGTAGTCGCTCATGTGCAGCCAATGACCGATGGCAGGAAAGACAAGGAGCGACAGTGCCCCCAGCGACAAGATCGCCGCAATGGCAAACGATGCATCTTCGTCATCGGCATCGATGGCGCCCTGCGCAGCGATGATCGCGGACACTCCGCAGACCGACGACCCAATAGCCAGCAGCGCCGTGAGGTCCCGGTTCAGACCGAAGGCGCGGCCGAGAAACGTCATGAAGGCGAGCGAAACCGCGATCTCCACCGCGACCAGTCCGAGGCTGATTCCACCAATCAGCGCGACATCACCCAGCAAAAAACGCGCGCCCAGCAGCACGATTCCCGATTTGAGCCAGAAATCGTAGGTGCCGATGCCCGCGTCAAATATCGGATGCACCCCTACGGTGTTGCGCACGGCAAAACCGATGAGGATCGCCCATAGCACGTACTCGACGTTGGGCAGATGGAGGTGATGGGATTTTCCGTACAAAGCAATGCTGCGCTCGATCAGCTTGCCCAGCAGGCCGATGACTGCCAGCAGAAGAATGCCGGGCCCAATTTCAAACCAGCTGCGCGGCAGCGGATACTGCTTCGGTTGCGGAATGGCAATGCTGGCCATGGCTTTGTTTTCCTCGCACTTACCAGGGAATATGTTTCAGCCATCCCCAACGCACCAGCACAGCCAGCGCCAGCGCGGTCCATACGGCAGCGGCGTCGGTGGAAAGGCCAAAGAGATTACGGAATGTGTTGAATGTGGTCACGATTCACTCCTGCGCAGAAACAAAAAGCCCATCCAGTGCGGATGGGCTTTTGCAGACTCTGGGAACTTAGAAAAAGTCTACGTACACACCTCCACACCTGCGTGGGCGCACGCGCAACAACAAGCGGTGCCTCGGCCGATGAGCAGGATGGATTTTGTAGACATTGTGAACAGAGTAATCACGCGAATTAAGGCGTGTCAAACATCTGGGACGAACAACTGTGACGAAATGGATGCGCGCCGCGGAAAAGCAACCACAAACCAACTGCCCTACCGCGGATTTCACGGATTAGAGCATTTTCAGATTTAGTGTAGGCTGACAACTGAGGAAGCATTTGGTGTTCCACCTTCCCACTGATTACGTGACACAACAGGCCCAACATTTCAGAGCTCTTAATCGAATGGCGGATTGACAACTTCCTGAGGCGGCCCCAAAACGGCGAGAGCACCTGTTTCTCCAACTTTTCATACACACGCTGGCGGGCGGTTACGAAATTCGAGAACGTCAGCAGCCAAGAATCCGGTCACAATCATTTGTGATTGATTTTTCAGTCAATTAACATACATACTGGTCGGTATGTCGAACGGCCGAGATAACAAGCGGAGATTGCGCGATCCGGAGGGCACGCGAGAACGCTTGCTGCAAGCGGGTTATCGCGAAATCTATCGTTCGGGATTCCAAAGTGCCAGCATCGATACCATTCTGGCCGCCACCAATGTTACTAAGGGAGCGCTCTACTACCACTTCGAGAGCAAGGAAGATCTCGGACATGCCGTCGTCGAGGAGATCATCGCAAAACTCACTCAGGACAAGTGGCTGCATTATCTGCGGCAGGGCAAGAACCCCATCGATACTTTGATCGACATTGTCCAGGCGACATCGGTGCGGAAAGAAGATGTAAATGGCGGTTGCCCCCTCGTCAATTTGGCGCAGGAAATGTCTGCTCTGGACGAAAAATTCCGGACGCAGCTGGAGGCCATCTTCAATGACTGGCAGGAAGGAATTGCCACAGCTTTACGCCGAGGACAGTCTCAGGGAACAGTGCGCCGCGATCTGGTTCCACACGAAACTGCCGGCTTTCTGATCGCGATGTACGAGGGCTACGTCTTATTAGCAAAGAATGCTCAAGATGTAAAGGTATGGAATGTGGGGATCAGAAACATCGTGGGATGGCTGAAGTCTCTTCGCGCACCTCGTCAGCCCCGTAAAGGCGGACGGCGTTTGCTGTCGAAGAGGCGTGCAGTGAAGCAACGGCAGTGATTCTTAGCTAGGAGGAACGCATGAACCGAGCAAGATGGGCGTTGGTGGCTTCTTTAAGTTTAGTTCTCACGCTGGGTTTGATCGGAGTGAAGCAAGGGCAAGCGCGGGCAAGTAAAACATCATATCCAACCATGGCTCCAGTCGATCAGTACCTCATTGCAGACCGAAATGCCGAAATTGCTTTGGCGCGAAGCGCGGCGCCGGATGCCATATCGGGAGAAGCAACCATTATGGTCCTCGGGCGGCATGGCTACAGAACCGCCGTTACCGGCAAGAATGGTTTTGTATGCGTTGTCGAGCGAGCGTGGATGGGACCCGGCGATGGTGCGGACTTTTGGAACCCCAGAATTCGCGGTCCAATCTGTTTCAATCCCCCGGCTGTGCGGTCCATTTTGCCGACGACTTTCAAGAGAACAGAGATGGCGTTAGCTGGGCGAACGAAAGCTGAGATCATCGCAGGCAACAAGGCAGCATTCGAAAAGGGTGAACTGCCGCCACTCGAACCCGGCGCGATGAGTTACATGATGTCGAAGCAGGCCTACCTCACCGATCGCGGCGATCACAACGTGGCCCACTTGATGTTTTATACGCCGCCGCTGGACGGCAAAGCGTGGGGCGCCGATCTGCCTGAATCACCGGTCATGCTGAATCCACAATTCAAGGGCGCTCAACCAATCGACGTGTTTATCGTTCCCGTGGGCAGGTGGTCAGACGGATCCTCTGCTCCGGTGATGTAGGACGTCTTTCAGAACGGCCTGCGGTAGCGGCCCGTGCCTTTGCTATGGTCTAGCTCCGAGGAGGACATTCAAAAACGCGGCCCGCTACCGCAGGCCGTTCTGAGAAGCAGTGCACCCGTCTTCACCACGGAGTAGCGGAAGTCGAAAAAGGGAGCAAGGGAAAACATCATGAGCGCCCACGAGATTCAGGACCAGAGGACCATTGCACCTGAGAGGTCTGTTCCAGAAGCTGCTCAAGAGTTCTGCGAAGCTGAAAATACATCATTGCTTTCGGCAATCCGAGTTGATGCTGCAAGCTTCATGCGAGTCTTGCGACAGTTGGAGGGTTTAGCGAAACGTGAGGCGCCACGAATCGCGTTCAAGGCAAAGGGTAGCATCCTTCTCTTGCATTTAGCCGACATCTGGGCAGTGCAAGCCGAAGGTAATTACGTTTCGTTGCGACACCGAACTCATCCCTATTTGGTGCACGAATCCCTCTCATCCGTGGCGGAGAAGCTCCAACCATACGGTTTTGTTCGCATCCACCGCTCGGCTGTCGTGAATATTTCGGCTGTGGAGGAGATCCAACCTTTACCGACCGGGGAGTGCAGGCTGCGTGTCAAAGGCGGAAAGGAATACCTGGTAACGCGTAGATACAAACACAACCTCAGAGCTATGGCTCAACTATGGGTAGGCTCAGAGCGGTTTTGCAGCTAACACGCAGCAATTGCGGATGAGAGATTCTTGAAGGATGCGTAAGCAAAACCGCTCATAAGCTTTCGGGCCATTTTCGCGCGCCATGCAGGACCGCGAGGGTCTGAATGCTTCTTCCCTGCTTTCGGTATGCAAGTACAAACGGAGTACGCGGGATCGTCAACTCGCGAATGCCGGGAACACGCCCTGGGCGTCCGTGACCTTCGTGTTAACCCGGGGGAACTAAACAAACGAATAGGGCGGCCAGGGCCCGGTGCATTCGATTTCGCGGCGGTCGGCCCAGCGCGTGGCGTAGTGCTTGAGTACTCGGTCCCATTTTGGGCGATCTTTTTTGCGCAGCAGAAACGACGCTTGCCACTCCAGACGGTTCTGTCCGGAGCTGACTTTGCCGGCCGGGGCCGAATCGGCGGCGATGGCCTGCAACTCGCGGACGAATTCCACCACCTCGGGATCGAGCTCGTGGCGCTTACGTGACTGGACGGCGGCGGCTTTGGCGCGCAGGTAGTCGCGTCCCGAGGCGGCCTCGACCGGCGCCGGAGGCGATGCGGAACGCAGAAACAGTTTCACCCCCCACTCCTCGCTGCCTTCGATTCGCTTCAGGGTCGCCAAAAGTTTCGTTTTTTGCTGCTTAATGTGGTCTAAAAGTGAGCTTTCGGACGCGAAAACCGTGCCAAAACGTGCTGGAAGCAGCGTGATTCCCGCGGAAATCTGGCTTACCACGCGCTGATGACGCACGCTGGCGGCCGCTAACCACTCCAGATTTTCCATGTTTTTGGCCAGATTTTCGCCAAATTCCTCGCCGGAAACGCGGCTAAACCACGCTTGAAGTCCTGAATTCTCAATTGATTGCACCGATGAGGCGCCGTCGATTGCGCTTGAGATCTTCATTTTCTGACCGGGCGCGCTGATTCCGTACAGGTACAGCACGGTTGCCGCACTCCTCGCGGGCTTCGATTTCACCTGATTTGCCACAATTTTTGCGTTAGCAGCTTCAGTCCGGCGGCCCCGGCGATCTGGCCGGGGAAGTCGGGAACGGCAAAGTACGTCATTTTTCCCGTTTCGAGACGCGAGAGAGTGGCTAACTGCCACTGCCGCGCGCGTTGGCAGCGCTGACAACCGGCGGTTTGGCTTCGGGGAAGCACTCGATTCACGAAAATTGCCGACGGATTGAGGCCTAATTCCCGCAAACTCGCGAGCAAGCGCCCGGTTTGGCGGTCCGGCAGCGGCTCGGGAAGCATCACTACGAAGACGCTGGCGCGGCTTGCATCCCGCAATAGGTCAGCTAATTCGCGCGCCCGCTGCGAAATTGACGCCACTTCGACCGCCAATTCCTGCGCCAGCGGCAGTTTACGGTGCGCCGAAAGGCTTTTCAACAGCAGCCGCGTCCACACCACCAGCCGTTCCGGAGTGCGCAGGAGCTCTAAAGCATGGCCGGTGGGCGCCATATCCACCACTAAAGCCTGCTCCTGGGCGGCGATGAAGTCGAGTAATTTGAAGACGGCGAAGATTTCATCCACTCCTGGAGGCACGATATCCAGCAACGCCGAGATCATTTCGTGCTCAAACGAGAGTTCCAGATGCACTCCGCCCTGCTCGGTTTGCAGTGAATCCGCCATAATGCGCTTCACCCGACGGCTCCAGGCCAGGTATTCGGCGGTGGAATCGACTTCTACGGCCTGCAGTTTCGCGTCTTTCAGCACCGTTTTGGGCGTGTCGCCCACGGATTGCGCGAACACATCGTCGAGCGAAGGCGCCGGATCGGTAGAGCAAATCAGCAATTTCTCGCTTTTATTGCGCTGTCGGCGCGCATAAGCCACGCCGGCGGAGACGGTGGTCTTGCCTACTCCCCCCTTTCCCAGCGTGAAAACCAGTTCTGTTTTCGCGGTGGGCCACTTTGCGGGCGCGAATTTCACAGCTTGCACTCGCGTTGTCGGCAGCGGTTTCACGGCCAAAGACCGGCCCTGAAAGACGTGTTTGCCGAATGCGCGCAGGTTTTCCACGCCGATGAGAGGCCCTCCGGGATCTTCTCCGACGAGAATTTCCGCTTTGGGAAATCGTTTTTCGATGAAATGCAGGGCCGATTTGTATTGTTTTCCCCGCATTTCACAGCGCTTGCATCCGCTGGCGCGAGTGACTACGCGATTCAAAACTACCTCCGCGACCTCCGCGCGCGCGTCTTCTTGCAGCATTTTGGCCGTCCGCGATGCCTCTTCCAGCGAAAACTTCTCCGCGCTGCTCACCATTACCAGCTTCGATTGTTCGCTCGACAGCGCCGAACGCAGCGAATTGAGCACAGATTCCCATTCCTCCAGCACCCTGGGACGTGTTGCAGTGACGCTTCCGCCGAAGTGTAGTGCCAGTACCTGGTCGCGTTTGCCGGATAATTCCAGGAATTCCAGGAAGCGGGAGAGCTGTGTGGGAATGCGAAAGAGCTGCAAAGTGTGTCCGATGGGAGCAGTATCGACGACGATCTCGTCATATTTGCCGCTCTCCAGCAGGTCAGAAATGGTGAGCAGCGCGCTTACTTCAGCCAGTCCGGGCAGCGTGGTCTCGAGAAAAGCGTCGATTTCCGCTTTCGACAGAAACGTTCCCGATTCCACCAGTTCCGTAATGGGCTGCCGGTATTCGTCTAAAAACTCCTGAAATCGGGCTCCCGCATCCACTTGCCACACTGAAATCCTGCCCGCGCCGGGGTTGCGCAGCGTCTGCATTCCCGATTTGAGCTTCACGTTGAGGACATCGGCGAGTGAATGCGCCGGGTCGGTGGAGATCAGGACGATGTTTCTGCCGCGTTTTCCGCCGCGATGGAGCGCGTAAGCGGCGCTGACCGTCGTCTTGCCGACGCCGCCTTTGCCGAGAAAGAAGGTGAGTTGCGTGCGTTTCCGGGCTTGTCTTGGCATTAAGGAAGGCGAAAACCCGGGTTGAACACGGAGGACACGGAGGGCACGAAGGCTTGGAAACCTGTCATGTACACAGGATCATAGTCGATTTCGGGAGCTAGCCTCTTGCCGGTAACACCAAACCCGAAATTACAGGCCCTTTGTGACCTCCGTGTCCTCCGTGTTCACCAGATTTTGGGCAGTTGCGCTTGCCAAGAAGCTCTGAAAGTGCCACACTTACAGGGCTTCAGACACCCGCGTTGGCCGCTTTTTGCGACCTTCCGAGGCCTGAAACATCGAACAGATGTCGGCTTCAACAACCCCGTAGCTCGGACGTGAACCTGCGTAGTGGAGCTACTGGAGCCGGCGGATGGCTTTCAACATCCCCGTTTCGAGCATGGATGTTCGCCTAAGGCGGACGCAAATGGGTCGGAACTGAAGGCAGGCAATACCGTGATTGCAGCTACCGAAAGAGCCTCGTGCTCGCTCGACAACTATCTCGTTCTTCCAGATCACACTATGGATGACCGCATCGCCGAAGCCCGTCGCGAGCTGGGGCGCGATTGCGTCGTGCTGGGACATCATTATCAGCGCGATGAAGTCATCAAATTCGCCGATTACACCGGCGATTCCTACAAACTTTCGCAGCTTTCCGCGCAGGCCGATGGACGATATATCGTCTTCTGCGGGGTGCATTTTATGGCGGAAAGCGCAGATATCCTCGCGCGTCCCGACCAGAACGTCATTCTGCCGGACCTGAATGCCGGCTGTTCTATGGCCGATATGGCCGAAATTGGCCAGGTAGAAGGCTGCTGGGAACAGCTCGAAGGGATGGGAATCACGGCTCTGGGCCGAGGGATTACGCCGCTCACGTATATGAACTCCACTGCTGCAATCAAAGCTTTTTGCGGCGAACGTGGCGGATTGGTTTGCACATCGTCGAATGCGGGCGCGGCATTCCGCTGGTCATTCGCGAAATCCGACAAAATTCTCTTCCTTCCCGACCAGCATCTTGGACGCAATACCGCGTTCGCGCTGGGCATTCCCCTTTCGGAGATGGTGGTTTGGGACCCGTACATGCTCAATGGCGGCACTACTCCGGAGCGTCTGCGTGCAGCAAAAGTGATTCTCTGGAAGGGACATTGCTCGGTTCATCAGCGCTTTTTGCCCGAGCACGTGGACAATGTGCGCGCGAAATATCCCGGCATTCGCGTGATTGTTCACCCGGAATGCCGCTGGGAAGTGTGTCAGAAAGCCGACGCGCTGGGCTCAACCGAGCGTCTGATCAAGATCGTAGACGCCGCTCCGGCGGGCACAATGTTCGCAGTCGGCACCGAAATTCATCTGGTAAATCGCATGGGAAAGCGCTTTGCCGCGCAAGGAAAGAAGGTCATTACCCTCGACGATTCCGGATGTCTGTGCACCACGATGTTCCGAATTTCGCCGCAACATCTCGCCTGGGCGCTGGAAAACCTGGTCGACGGCAACGTAGTCAATCGCATCCGCGTCGCCGAAGACGTGAAATATTGGGCAAGAGTGGCGTTGGACAGAATGCTGGAAGTGCCTGCGGCTTAGAATGTTTTCGAGAATGTAAGATGGTCGGCAAAAATCATGCCGACTTTCGCTCGTATTGGCCCTTACCGCTTCTATGTGTATAGCCACGAGCCCAACGAACCGCCTCATATTCACGCAGATCGCGATGAGAAATCGGCTAAGTTCTGGTTGGATCCGGTTTCTTTAGCCAAAAACTTTGGATTTCGCGCTTCTGAACTGACGATTATTCGTAATATTATCGTCGCAAATCGCAAACCATTTCTGGATGAATGGCATGAGTTTTTCGACAATCGCCGCAGATGAGCGGGTAAGTACGGTTAGTTTTCCCGACGATTCCATCAGTGTTCTTCTCATGGACGGCCGCACTATCACGGTGCCTCTAGCGTGGTATCCACGTTTGCTGGCCGCAACTGCAGCAGAACGGGAAAACTGGAAAATCGCGGGCGGCGGATACGGCATTCACTGGCCCGAGTTGGACGAGGATCTCAGCACCGAAGGCCTGCTTCGTGGAGCTCCGGCTCCCGATTTTCGTGCAACAAGGCGACGTAACGGCTCCATAAGGAAAACCACACGTTCTAAATAGCCGCAGCCGAGCGTGATTCTGTGATTTCTCGTTTCAGTCCTTTGGCGAGCTTTTCCAATCACCAAATCACGAAATCGCCAAATCACAAATCTTCACTCCGCAGCGTACTGCGATAAAATAGATTCACGTCTCATGTCGCAACGCACTTTTACTCTTCAGGAAGCGCAAGTTTTGCTTCCGGTTTTGCAGTCCTTGCTGAAGCAAGCCATCGACGGCAAGCAGCTCATCGAAAAAATCGACTCCGAATTTCAGGAACTGGCGCAGCGCATCTTTCTTTCAGGCGGCCTTCTGGTCGAGATCGGGCGTATGGCCCTGCGCCGCGCCGAGCGCGAAAAAACGGTTCAGCGCATCAAAGATGTCCTTTCGGAGATCGATGCCACCGGCGTACAAGTAAAAGATCTCGAAATGGGACTGCTCGATTTCCCCTGCATCGTCGAAGGCAAGACCATTTTGCTCTGCTGGAAGATGGGCGAAGAGAAGATCACGCATTGGCACAGCACCGATGAAGGCTATGCCGGTAGAAAAGTGATCGACGAGAGCATCAGCAAGATCAAGAAAAAACCGAATTGAGAAATTGTGTAATTTGGTAATTGAGTAATTGGGATGGGTCCTCTAGGCCAATTACACAATTTCTCAATTACTCAATTCATTCAGGGTTTTCCTCCAGCTTTCCACTCCGGCTTGAAATCTGAATTGGCCAGCCAGCGCACAGGTTCAATCATCGATTGAATCGATTGCGTGAGATGGTCGAAGTCGAGGTGCGCGATGTCATCGTCCGGCTTGTGATACTGGGGGTGTAGCCCAAAGCTGGAGACGGTCTGCGCCACCACTCCTCTTTTCGCGAGAGCGATGTTGTCGGAGCGGCGAAAGAAGTGCTGCTCGGGATGCGGATCGGCGACCAGTTTGGCGCCGTGCTTCGCCAGTTCAGGTCCCAAATTGGAACGTTCCCAACCGGTGAGCCAAAGCTCATCCGGCTTGACCTTCGGATCGGCGCGGCCAATCATCTCGAACTCCAGGTTCGCGACGATCGAGGTCAGCGGGACCGGTGGATGGTCAAGGAAATAGCGTGCTCCAAATGCTTTTCCGGTTTCTTCCGCTCCAAAGCAGGCAAACACAACTGTGCGCTTGAGCGGCGGTCCTGCAGCCAGGGCGCGCGCCAACTCCAACACCGCGGTCACGCCGGAGGCGTCATCATCGGCGCCGTTGTAAATGTCATCGCCGTTGACCGGCTTCCTGATTCCAAGATGGTCCAGATGCGCGGTGAGAAGAATGGCCTGTTCGTCGGCGTGGGGCCCGCTTCCGTGCAGAATCCCGATGGCGTTATAGGTATGCAGCGGCGCTTCCGGCGGACTCGGCGGCGGAGCTTGACTGCCGGACACATCCGGCGATGTTGGAGCCGGTTCGGTTTTTTGCGTTGCGTGCGCTTCATCATCAGGTTGGGAATTCGAGGGCGTTCCCGCTTTCGACCTAGGACGAAGCGCGCTGGCCGGTACTTCAATGACCTCCACATAACTTCCGTCGGGAGCAGCGGGTTTTATGCCGAAACTTTCAAATTGCGAGCCAATGTAAGTTGCAGCGAGGAGTTCGTCATTCGTCATGCTGCCACGGCCACGCAGCGCATCACTGGCGAGAAAATCCTCATCGGCGTGCACCCACTGGGGTTTGACGTTCCATTCGGGAACTTCTCGCTTTTTGTTTCGGGAATGCTGTCCGAAGGCAAGAGAACTCAGTAGAAGTAGGGCAATCGCGCGGTGAGAAGGCTTTAATGTTTTCTGCAAGAGAAGTTCAGCTCCACTTCCTCCACAAATCCTTCAGCAACGCCTTCCTTTTTTCTCGAGGCAAAAAGATCGAAATCACTACCACCGCAAGACTCAATGCCAACATAGAGGCATCAATGAGAAACTCCGGATCGCTCAAAAGCATTTTCCAAGAACCCACAGGCTGCCCCAAACGCGAGATAGCCGAAATGCCGAACATGGCGCAAACGAACTGACCATTTTATGCTTGAAAAGGGCGTACGAGTGCGCTCTGCGCAGAGCCTTTGGTGTTGTTCTTGCCCATTGATATAATCGAAGCAGTTCTGGGCGGGAGTAACTCAGTGGTAGAGTGCGACCTTGCCAAGGTCGAAGTCGCGGGTTCAAATCCCGTCTCCCGCTCCAGTTTCCGCGATTGCTTCCTTCGACCCTCGCTCCCGGCGGGGGTTTTGGGCCATTAGGGAAGTGGTTTCGGACGCCGGATCAAATAAGGCGCGGTACCCAAGTGGTAAGGGAGAGGTCTGCAAAACCTTTACGCGTGAGTTCGATTCTCACCCGCGCCTCCATTTTTCTTAGCCAGCTGCATGCACGGGTTCGATTTAGCTGGCTTTCCAACTTTGTTTTCGTTCTCTCCCGTTTGGACTGAATCGGGCTGACTTGTGCTTGAACGCGGACAAAAAGCGGACAAGAACGGCTATCTCACTACCGTTACAAAATGGAACCAAGAGAAATCCCAGCAAGCCTTTGATACATCTGGATGGCCTGCTGCTCTGCCATCCCGGCAATCAGATCGATAACAGCGCGTACACGTTCGGCATCAGAAGTGGCCGCCTGTAAGGATTCGCGTGCGCTTAGCGGAAATGCGTTGAAGCGACCGCTTTTGAGATCACCCTCAAAAAAAGCGGAATAGGCCCTCGATATTTTTTTGTGGCCATGCTGCTGTGCGCCGAGACTCGGGTTCAGAATTACAAAGTGCCAAGTCAACTCTTTCAGCATCACGACTTCTCGTTTGCGCTCAGGGTCAATGACAACCGGTGACGCTCCCGCTCTCGGTGCTCTCAGTGAAACAGCTCGGATGTAGAGACCGATAAGTCCAGATGTCAGGATTCGTAGAGATCGCTGGTTTGGTGGGAAACCGTCTCGTGCGAAGGCGAACTCCTCAGCCTCGCTCTCGTACGCGCCCCACTTCTCTCTGCTCTTCGGACCGAACTCTCCTCTTTTCCACGGATATTTCAAGACTGCATTCAGGCTGGAGCGGGTGAAATCTAGCCCACGATACTACGGCTTTCCTCGAAGCGAATCCCATGGACTATGGATTGCTAACTTTGTAATCACCCGGAAGGATTGCGCGTTTCCTTCGAAACCTCCGATGTCTTGCGCCAGGCCGTGAAGCTCCTCTTCGGCGATGTGTCCAAACGGGGGGTGGCCTATGTCGTGAGCCAGACATGCGGTCTCGACTACATCGGGGTCGAGGCCACCGAGAGACTCGAGCGAGCACGTCATGGCTGGTCGTTTCACCCACTTTTTGGGAGAGACCTCAGCAAGAGCGCTGCAAGGTCCACAATTAGGAACAATCCGGCCCCGCCGCCAAAGATGCCCAGTTTCGCAGAAAACGCGGGAAACTGGGCTTTGGCAGCACACGCCGAATTACTGGCCTTCAGTCTTACTTGGCTACCGAACTATGGCCTGCGACTTCTTTCCACATGCCGTTCTGGCGAACAAAGGTATCGGTACTAAGAACAGTCTTGGCGCGGTGTTCGCCTCGGACCATTCCGTCATAAGTATCGGTGTAGGTTGCGATGGCGGTGTTGTTATTGTAAATACGAACTTTGAGATCGCTAATCTCTTCGCTGGTCATCTTGTTATTTGCGTTGTCTTTCATGTCAGCCAACATCGATTCTTTCGTGTTCCAAGTTCCACCGCTGAAGCCGCCGGTCCAGTTGTCGGCATAGTTCTTCTGGAAGAAAGATGAATCTCCCGCCAGATCGGCCTTTACGGCATCGTTCTCGAATTGGGTAATGGCTGCGACCGCTTCGTTAGTTGTGGGTTGATCCTTCGCTGCGGCAAGCGGGCTCACGGCTGCCAAGACTACGATTGAAGCAAAAAGCGCAAGTATTTTTTTCATGTGAAGTAATCCTTTTACGTCAGTTACGTGACTAAGGCGGGACAACTTCAGATGGGCTGACTTAGTTCAGAGGACCTGAAAGAGTGGCAGGAAGTATTCGCTCACTAATAACCATAGGCCCCTCAGTGGCGATTGTCAATGAGCGCCTGGCATGAGGAGACATTGGAGGAGATGAAACGCCGCAAAAGAGCGGACAAAAAGCGGACAAATCTCTGCCGCGAACTAAAGAGCCATTGAAACGAAAGTAGATCGGGTCAGATCATCAAGGTCTGCAAAACCTTTACGCGTGAGTTCGATTCTCACCCGCGCCTCCATTTTTCAGTAATTTCCGCGGATCTTACTCACATCGCACGCAGCTAGACCGAGAGCTGTTGGAAGCTCAATGCACGCTCTTGCGCCTATGCGCGGCAATCCAGCTCGCAGCGCGATTTCGCGCCTCGGTGATTTCCTCCGGCCTCATTACCGTCCCGAGCTTCTTCTCTTCGGCTTCAGCGCGGCGGTCCCCTGCGGCTTGTGCCAAAGCGAACCATGAATAGGCGATCTCCAGGTCTGGAGGCACGCCGGTTCCATCCCGAAACATCTCCGCCACTTGAAAGCGAATTTGCGCAATTTGCAAAGCGGACAGCTTCCCGGTCAACTCGGTCGCTGTTTGCCGGGCCTGCACGTTCCCACCGATTCCGGCAACGATGTACGAGGCGGCTGCTTTAACTAAATCTTTTTCTGTCCCGTTCCCGCCATAATCATTGGGCAATATGAGCTGGGTTTCGGGATCGCCAGAGTCTGCGCGCTGGCGCACTTCCGTGGATCGCGTTGATAAGGCGTCTTTGCCCAGCGCTGCGACCGCCGGAGCGACCGCCGCGGGCGCTTCGCTAACCTGCAGTGAAGTCAAACTGCTGGATTTTGCCGGGCTGTCAGGTGGCTCCGCTTTCGCCTGAGATATTGCAGGAGCTGAGGAGAAGAGCTGCTCAGCAATGCGAGCAATGCCGCGCATCGGGCCGTAAAACCAAAATCCAACCAGAATTAGCGTAATAAAGGCTGCAACCACGAGGGCCCATTTCCAATGCGATGGTTTTGTCTCTGAGTTGGGGGCGCCGATGAATTCAGGCGGACAAATGGGCTTTCCCGACCTATCTTCCAGGTGCTGATCTTCGAGCGCGAAATCTCTCGCGGCCGGCAACTCTCGGTGGCGAATTGCGGATGCGTGAGCGGCATAGGCCTCTAAACGACGCAGGCATTCCTGGTCAAAAGAACTTGGGAAATTCGAGAACACCTCAATGAAACCGGTCACACGCGAGGCGTGGTGCAGTGGAGCGACTGCCAGGGAGCGAATGCCGAGCCTGCGGCAGGCATCGCAGTTGACCCGGGCATCCAGGTCAGTGTCATACACCGCAAGCGAGGCGTCCTCGCGAATGCAGCGAGCGGAGATGCCGGAATTGTGGTCGAGAAATGTGCCGATTTCCGGAGCTGAAGTTCCGGCACGCGCCCGGCAGACGATGCGGTCGCCATCCTCGATTGCGATAGCCACACCGGTGGCATTCAGCGACGCCAAAACCTCGTGTGCCAGGACCGTGAGTTCCCGATCTTCCTGCGGAGAAATATCCGATGCGCCATCCAGGCAAAGGATTGGAACCGTCTGAGCCATCTGGGGGAGTCTCCGACGATTATAAGTTTGAATTCGCTCAGACGAGACAACAGAGTTGGACAAATCGAGAGTACCTGAACGGCTCCTGCCGCTCTGCATGCCGCCCTCCAACTCGGGATCGTCGCTTGCAATCTAAGCCTGCAGACGTTCCGGGGCCCGGCTGAGGAATGAAGAAATTCAGGATTGTTCTTCTACTTACCATCGCGCAGCTCTTTGGCTGCGCCAGGCGCGAGCAGATAAAAGTCGCAGCTCAGCCGCCGACTCCAGCTCCACAGAAATCCAGTCCTCCGACAATCGCTCGCTTGCCATCGCCGAATGAAGAGTACCTGGCGCAGTTGCAGCGCTCAGGATCGGCACTGGAGCAGCTTGTCGCGGACCCGAAGAATGCGATTCCCGATTCAGTCCTAAACCACACCTCTTGTTTCGTGATCTTCCCCTGGACTTCTGCGCCAGCGACCGTTGAACGCGGATTTGCGACTTGTCGCAATCAGAGCGCCTGGACCAGTCCGGTCGTGGTGACGGTATCGCAAGTGTCCGGAGCGCCCGAAGGCAAAGATCTCTTGCTGTTGTTGCTCAGCGCTCGCGCCGTAGACGCACTGCGACGGGGCAACTTGATTGTGGGCCCAGAGCTGCCGGTTGCAGTTGGACCGATGGAACAGGTGAATCTCACCACTGTTTCCGACTTCCAGTTACAAAACAAAGACATCTTCGGCTACGAACATCAGCAGAATTCTTTAATCGGTGCTGCGTTGAAGACGGCGAATATTGTTGCGGATGTAAAGGCCACGCAAAATCTGTACGGACATCGCTTCCAGCCATCATGGCTGCTGGCTCGGAGCACGTATGCCTCTTCGGTGACGGATTCCTTCGTCACCGATGTGAGCTCATTTTTTAACGCGATCACGCCGGCCGGCATCATCATTCATCATTCGGTTCTGATCCCTGCCAAAGATCTTCCCAACCCGGAGCGAGCGTTGGACCGCTTTCATTACAAGAGAGGGTTCGCGATTTCCTGCTTTGGGCGCACCTATCACATTGCCTACCACTACATGATCCTTCCTGATGGCGAGATCCGGTCGGGAAGGCCGGAGCGATGTGAGGGAGCTCACGCGCGCGGGTACAACTCCTATCTTGGCATTGCTCTGGTTGGCGACTTCAGCTCTCGCGACAATCCTGAAGGACGCAAAGGGCCGAAGACGCCAACACGCGAACAACTGGCCTCATTGGTGAAGCTATGTCGTCATCTGCGCGAGAAGTACAACATTCCTCTGCAGCGAATCATGCCACATAGCGAGGTGTCGCGAACGCGGTGTCCCGGCGATCGCTTCGCCTTTAGGACGGTGCTGGCGCAACTGGAAGCCGAATCCAGCTCGGGGGAGTGAACTAGAAACACGAATGGCTCACTACCGTCAGGCGGCACTATGTTTCGTTTTACTTCCCATCTTCGCTGGGCATTTGTTTGGGAAGACGGAGAAGACAACCGCGACGAATCGGAAAGCGGCGCTGCCATTCACAAGCTTCAGGCGGATCGACACGCACCTCACTACGATCGATCGCAATTTGAAAGATCTCGACGCGCAGGTAGATGAGATGAATCGCCTTCACGCGCCCATTGAACGCCAGCGCGCTTTCAAGAGCCTTCGGCATTCAGCGACCCTGAGATCCCTGCATTCATCGTCTGCTTCCCTGCTTGCGATTACCCGAGGGTTAGAACTTCATTACGAGAAACAGCGGCAGCGATACGGGATTCGGCTCTTCCGGCCCCTGCATCTTCAGGCGTTGCGCATGGTTCGCAGCCAAACTCGCATGGCCAGCGCGAACACGTTGGTTGGGGCCAAATCTGCTCGCCGGAAATTCGCGGCAGATCTGCTTTCATTTGTTCTGAAATTTCAAGCGATATCCGGCGGGTATGGAGCTCTGGAATGCACTCCCGGACAATGGGCTTGTTGCCAGCCGAAGAGCCTTAAGCAACTTGGTGAGGCGTCGCTTCAAGGATGTACATGGATATGCACTGGACGGTTACGCACCTGTCGCTCGGGCTGTTTAGGCCCGCGCACTCCGAAGAATGCGCGGGTGGTGGTGAATTCAGCCAGGCAGAATTCGCAGGCTCGATGAAACAGTATTTCTCCGTTATCGTGGCTTGCCGGCATCGTTCGACGATGCCGCAGGCGGCTCGAACTTTGAATCCGCAATCGGTTCCTGCTTGAGTTCATCAATGTGAATGGTGAAGCGGCCGCTGGTGCGGGCGAGCGTCCACTGCGCAGGAGTCTTAATTCCGCCTATCTCGCGGTAGTCACTGTAATCGATTTGCACGGGCAAGCGGCCAAGGGGAGTTTCCGTATAGCGAACCGCCCGCGTGAGCAGGCCGGTTTGAGGATCGAAATAAAGTTTCACCGGCGGCTGTCCCTGCTTGCGCCCAACGACAACGGTCTCTTCCTTGTCGCCGATCTTCTCCGGCCGGCTGACTCGAAGCTGGTCGAACATACGCTTCAGGTTTTGCGGGAAGTTCAGTTCCGCGTCAATCTTGGCGCCGGCATTCTCCGCCGCATTCATCTCCCGAGCTGAACGGCCGCCATTGCTGAGCCATCCTTGTTCGCCGTCGAATGCGGTGGTGTTCTCGCCATTTGGCATATGCATCACTGACAGCCGCTTGTCGGGAGACTTTGCGTACACCTCAATCGGGACCTGATGGCCATCAAAGTCGATGTGGCCGCTCTGCACGCGGGAGTTGACTTTGTCCAATGCAGCGACACCTCCGACTGCCTGCAAGAACCTGTCGATCACCTGATCCGCAGAAGGTGGATTTGTATTGTGCGCAGTTTCACTGGCGCTATTTTCCCGCGAATGGTCGGAAGCGCTGGTTTCCTCCGCAATCATTGGCGTTCCCGTCACATCGTGCGAACCGTGATGACAGGAATAACAGGTGACCTCGCGATGGCCATCGAAGTTGTTCTTGTTAATGGCGAACATCATCGTCATCATCTCGCGTGCGGTCTGCTTTTCCTTCTTGTCGTCCTTGTCAAACGCGTGCTCAACATGGCAGAAGTCGCAGCCCACCCCCAGCGACGCCGAGATGAATTGCATCGACGGCACCAACTCGTCGGCGGGAATGTCCTTAAGGATCTGAATATTTTTGTATGCCTGTGCGGCAGTTTTGCCCGCAGTCTCTGTCTTCCTCTGCTGTGCGCTCGAACTGCTGGCGACAGAAATCAGTACTAGGGCCGATGTAGCGATAACGAAAAGACTTCCCGATGACTTAGTCATGAATCCCCCGAATCAGAAATCTAAGAGACAGGCGAGTGTAGCAAAGTCATGAGGATGGTTTCATGCGGGATGCAGATCCAGAACCCGCAACAGCCCACCTGCGCCGTGGGTTACGACCGCCCCCCCCGCTCCTGCAGCGGGTTCCGCCTGCGACTTGATTTCCGAATTGGAACGTGTTCAAATGCTCAGCCTCCCCTTTCGGTCCCCGGTAATCTGCCGGTAAGTTTGGGTCGTACTTACGCAGAGGCACTATGAGGAATTTCTGTGTCCCTCTTTCGTGGTGCTGGCGGGCGCGTAGTCTGCGTTTCTGCAGGCAGCGCGTTGGCGGGCCGAGCGACCTCCGGCGATACGGGTCTGGGGCCACAGTCTCTTCGATTATCAGCTCGTCTCCGAACGTGGCATTGTTCCCGCCGCAGTGGATGAAGCTAAGCCTCATCCACGAGAACGAGCGCAGGTAATAGGTTCAGCGAAATTTTTTGAGGCGTGAGGTAAATATGAAGTCCCTGAGAATTGCGTTGTTTCAAACTGCGCTGTTGGCGCTTGCATTTGGCCTGTTTGTTTCTCTGCCGCCGTCCGCGGTTGCCGCCGACCATCGCGACGCGCCCACCGTCGACGGCATACAGGAAGGCGACATCACAGATGTCTACCTCTTCACCGACCCCAATGATTCCAGCCGGGTGGTGATGATCATGAATGTCAATCCCTTCACGGTTCCGGCCGAATCGGGAAGCTATGCCTTCTCTCCCGATCTGCTGTACCAATTCAAGATTGACAACAACGGCAACGCGCGGGAAAACCTTGTGATCCAGATCACCTTCGACACCACCGGTCAGGCACAAACCGCAACGGTAGTGGGACCCACGCGGCCCAGGATGACTGGAGCGCGCAACGTGCTTGTGAGAGACCGGCATGCGACAGTTTCGGGAAAATTTGGAACTGTGTTTGGCGATCCGAACGGCGTGTTGGCCTTCGCGGGATTGCGCGACGATCCCTTTGTCTTCGATTTCGCACAATTCTCGCGCATCCTGAACAACACTCAGGACCTGTTCCGTCAGGTTGGACCCTTCCGAGGGCGACCGGTGCACGCAACAGGAAACAGCGGCGTCGATTCCTTTGGTGGATTTGACGTTACTTCGATTGCGGTTTCCGTGCCCAAGTCGATGATCCGAGGCTCGAGTTCGCGCATCAACATGTGGGCCACTGTCAGCCAGCGCGTTTCGAAATCGCACGTCAAGGTTGACCCGGACCATGACGGCGATGATGACGGGGTCTTTACCCAGTTCGAGCGCATGGGACAGCAGGCCTTCGCGACAGTGTTTATTCCCAAAACGATGCGCGACGCCGAGAACTTCGAAATTCCGGAGCACGATGTCGCCAACTACTCCGCTCTGGTTCCCGATGCTCTTACCATTCACGACAATGATGGAACCGGCAACACCATCGCCGCGCGCGCCGGGTTGCTGACCACCGTGGGGGTGACGAGCCTGCCCAACGGCGCCCCATTGTTGCTGCCCGCGGATTTCAAAAACACTGACAAGAACCTGCTACGCAAGGCGCTTCTTCCTGACGTGCTTCGTCTCGATCTCGACCTGCCGGCTGAAGATCAGGCCATCGGACAATTTGGTTTGCAGAATGGGCGCCGCCTCGACGATCCCAGCATCGACATCCTGCTGCAACTGGTAAGGCAGTTGTCAGACCTACATTTTCCTGCCCCTTTGCCAGGAAGCGGACCGATCGGCAGTCGAAATCCCCTGGAGTGCTCGGCTTTCCCCGCCTGTCAGGACCGCAGGATTTTGGTTGTGTTGCAAGGGACCGATTGGATCAAGCCGGACTCTGAGATCACAGACATTACCACCGAGGGAAATGATCGTCCGTTCCTGACGGTGTTTCCGTATATCGCTACGCCGCACCCAGTGCCGGGCGAGCCGGGCACAGTAGGCTTCCCGCCGCAGCAGT
>JAICXB010000069.1 GCA_025980765.1 Terriglobales bacterium | reverse complement strand
GTAGGCATGCAGACCCACCCGCTACCGCGTGCGGTACTGAGCAGACTCCATGCCTCTGTGGTGAAAACTCGAATTCCGCTTGCAACTATCGAGAACGCACGACTGCTGGTATCGTCAAATGACCCTATCAGGAGACTCGCCGAACCTTCCGCCGCATGGGACTCAACGCGCTGGACCTCACACTGCTTGCCGTATACCTCGCCGGCATCACCGTTTTCGGCATTCATTTCCGCTCGGCAGACCGGTCGCTCAAAAACTATTTCCTCGCCGATCGCAATGTGCCCTGGTGGGCAATCTCGCTCTCGATTGTTTCGGCTGAGACCAGCACGCTTACCGTGATCAGCATTCCCGGTTTGGCATACGACCGCGATTTCGGCTTCCTTCAGCTCGTGCTCGGATACCTGGTCGCTCGCGTAGTGATTTGCATTATTTTTATTCCACAGTACTTTCGCGGCGAGTTCTATACCGCCTATCAGCTGATCGATCGGCGATTCGGGCGTCGTCTGCATCGCTTCACTGCCGGCCTGTTCCTCACCACGCGCGCGGCTGCCGAAGGCGTAAGGGTCTGGGCAATTTCCATCGTGGTGGCGATTGCGCTCGCCGGCATCTTCAGCCGTTTTGGGATGACCCCAGAATCGCGCGACATTCTTTCCGTAGCCATCATTACCTTGTTGACGCTGATCTACACCTTCGAGGGCGGAATGTCGGCGGTGATCTGGACCGACGTGGTGCAGATGACCATCTACGTCGCCGGCACCGTCATCGGATTCTTCACCATCTTGCACCTGATGCCGGGAGGCTGGGGCGCAGTCCACCAGATCGCCGCCCCGGCGGGAAAATTCCGGATCTTCGACTTCAGCTTCAGCCCCTCGAACAGCTATAGCTTCTGGGCGGGAATTATCGGCGGCACTTTTCTGACCACCTCGACGCATGGCACAGATCAGCTCATGGTGCAAAGACTGCTGGCCGCGCGTAGCGAATCGCAATCGAAGCTGGCCTTGCTCTCCAGCGGAGTCTTCATTCTGGTGCAGTTTGGATTGTTTCTGCTGGTCGGCGCCTCACTTTACGCCTTCTACAAACTGTTTCCGCCGCTGGTCGCGTTTACCAGTTCCGACCGCATCTTTCCCACGTTCATCGTGAATCGCATGCCGCACGGAATCTCCGGCCTGCTGATCGCCGCGATCCTCGCGGCGGCGATGTCAAACCTGAGCGCAGCGCTCAATTCGCTGTCATCCACTACCATTGTGGACTTCTATTTGCGTCGCCGAGCTGAGGTCAGCGAGGGCCGGAGGGTTGCGCTTTCTCGGCTGGCAACGATTGTCTGGGGACTGGTGTTGTTCGGGCTGGCATTATTGTCGCGCCACGGCGGACGCGTGGTGGAGATCGGCCTCACCATCATCTCGGTCGCATATGGAGCTTTGCTGGGGGTCTTTCTGCTGGGCATTCTCACCAAACGCGCCAATGAAGCCGGAGCCATTACGGGAATGGCTTGCGGGCTGGCTATCAATCTGTATCTCTGGCTGGGCGCAAAATCGTTTGCCAGTTGGACCGGCTTTACCATCGCTTATACCTGGCTGGTGGCAATCGGGACAGTAGTGACATTCGTGGTCGGCTACGGGGTGAGCATGTTGGGTTCAGGGCGAGTTGATGCTGTGCATGAAGAGCACCACGCGAGTCTTTGATAAATGTTTTGAAGGCACATTGTCGCCTGCATTATTCAGCGTGTGAGCATAATCTCTCGAGATGTCATCCTGAGTCCGCCGCGGCGGACTCAGGACCCCCTGCGAAGCGTATGAGATGGCGCAGTGTGTAAGTCTCCTCGGCCACTATACGTGAGGACCTGATTTTGCTTGAAGAGCCGCGCAACCGATGTTTCAGTCCGACAATGTTGCAGGAGGTCCTTCGGCTGCGCCTCAGGATGACATCTTGAACGCTCCGGGTTGTACCCAACAGTCTGCGTTCGCTTGTTGTGGAGTCCAATGGGATTAAGAAATGCATAAAGCCGGAGTCAGTCCCGATCTGGGAAAGGCGAGACTGCAGCGCGCTCTCGGCCTTCGCCATGCCATTGCCATTGTCGTGGGCACCATCATCGGCAGCGGCATTTTCCTTGTTCCCAAGGAAATGATGCAGGCCGTAGGCTCGGCCAAGGTGGTGTATCTGGCGTGGATTGTCGGCGGCGTGCTCTCCACCTTTGGCGCGCTTACGTACGCGGAACTCGGAGCGCTCAAGCCCCAGGCCGGCGGGGAATATGTGTATGTGCGCGACGGCTACGGCCCGCTCGCCGGATTCCTCTACGCCTGGACGTGGTTTGTCATCGCCAAGCCGGCATCCATCGCGACCATCACGATCGGTCTGATGCGCATTCTGGGCGATTTCAGCACTTTTGCTTTTCTCGCGCAGAACGCAATCACGGTCCCATTCACCATCACCTGGGCGCAGATCGGAGCGATGGTCGCAACCCTCGCCATTTCCGGATTGAACTATATTGGCGTGCGCAAAGCCGGAGATTTTCAATTTGTCTTCACCTGCCTCAAGGTGGTGATGATTGTCGCCATCGTCTTCTTCGCCTTCAGCTATCGCGGCGGCACGCTGCACAATTTCGCCACGTCGTTCTCTGGAGCAACCGGCGGCGTAAGCGGATTCATGATTGCCTTGGTCGCGGCGCTCTGGGCCTATGACGGATGGAACGACTTGAACATGGTCAGCGAGGAAATTGAGCGCCCGGAACGGAACATCCCGCTTGGATTGATTGTTGGCGTGTTGCTGGTCGCCGCGCTCTACATGGCAACGAACGCGGCCGTGCAATACGTGCTTCCAGCGGCGCAGGTGGCGGCGTCCGACCGGCCTGCGTCAGAGGCCACTCGCATCGCGATTGGCGCCATAGGAGCGCTGGTCGTCTCCGCTGGTATGGCTCTGTCGATGCTCGTAGGGCTGAACGGCACCATCATGAGCGGCGGACGCGTTCCTTTCGCGGTAGCACGGGATGGCTACTTCTTTGCCGCTTTGGCCAAAGTCCATCCGCGATATCTCACTCCGGGCAACGCCTTGGCAGTGCAGGCTGCGCTCTCGTGCATCCTGTTGCTGGTGGTGTCGCGATTTCAGCAGTTATTCTCCATTGCGATCTTTGCCGAGTGGCTGTTCTACATGATCGCCGCCAGCACTATCTTTATCTTTCGTCGGCGCATGCCGGATGCGCCGCGGCCTTACAAGACCTGGGGCTATCCGGTTGTGCCGGCAATCTTCATCGCGGCATCAGCATTCCTGCTGTATTCGACCTTCGCGCAGAATCTGCAGCGCTCAGCGATTGGGTTGGCAGTGATCTTGGCGGGAATTCCAGTTTTTCTTTACTTCAGGTGCCATGAAGCGGGCCCGAAAACAAACACTCGTTCGTAAGTGGCTGTCATGTAGTCTGGATGCCTTTCCGAAATGCACATACATACTCTTGAGTTCACCACGCTTCTCTGGTTCGGTGCGTTGCTGGCCGGATTCCTGGGCGCTCTCACCGGTCTCGGAGGCGGTGTGGTTATCGTTCCTTTACTGGCGCTTGGCTTCAAGGTGGACATTCGATATGCCATCGGCACTTCTCTTGTCTCAGTAATCGCAACCTCCTCCGGCTCAGCCGCAGCCTATGTAAAAGAGGGATTCTCAAACATTCGAATTGGAATGTTTCTTGAGATCGCTACCACGGTGGGCGCATTGCTGGGCGCGTTTTTGGCCTCTCGCATTTCAACCAGTACCATCGCTGTCATCTTTGGTTGTGTGCTGCTGTACTCCGCCGCTCTGTCACGAAAGTCGCGGCCGATGCATGAAGCGGACCAAGCTCCCAACAAGCTTGCGTCAATACTGCGCATGAATGGCAGCTACCCCGGCCCGAACGGCGAAATCCCGTATCACGTAAGTCGCGTGCCGCTCGGATTCGGTCTCATGGTAGGAGCCGGAACTCTCTCTGGACTGCTGGGCATTGGCTCGGGCGCAGTAAAAGTCCTGGCCATGGATTTGGCGATGAAGATGCCATTCAAAGTTTCCACTACGACCAGCAACTTCATGATCGGGGTTACCGCGGCGGCCAGTGCGGGCGTGTACTTGAGTCGCGGATACATCGATCCCGCTCTCGCCATGCCGGTGATGCTGGGCGTTCTTGCGGGCTCCTTAACCGGAGCGAAAGTACTGGTGCGCGCCAGGGTGCCCGCCCTGCGCATTGTCTTCGCGATAGTGATTGCCGCACTTGGAATTGAAATGATCTACAACGGAATTACTGGAACACTATGATCAAAGCGCCGTTCAGTGACGATCAGCTTGAGTCCGTCATGGGTAACTTGCTGCGGATTGGGGTTTTGCTCGCGGCGGCCGTGGTGGCGGCCGGTGGAATTTTCTATCTTGTGCAGCACCACAGCGAACCTGTAGATTACAGCCACTTCCAAAGCGAACCAGCACCCCTCAAGAACATTCCCGGCATCATTCACGAAACCGCAGCCCTGCACAGCACGGGAATCATTCAATTGGGATTGTTGTTGCTGATCGCTACTCCGATTCTGCGAGTACTTTGTGCCGTGTTCGGCTTTGGGCTGGAGCGAGATTTTCTTTATACGATTGTGTCCCTGATCGTTCTAGCGGTGTTGTTCTACAGCCTGTTCGGCCATGCCATGTGAGGAAATTGCCGTGCGTGGGACAAAATTTCTCATTCCTGTTCCGCGGAGTAGTACTTGCCGATAATTACGCCGACTTCCACCGCGGCATCGGGGTCGAGATCTTCAAAGGCAAAACCGATTCCGTTCTCAAAGGCGTAGCGAACCTCGCATTCCATGTTGCGATCGATGCCCTCGCTGGGATCGACAATGCGCAGCAGGACGATTTGCCCCGGCTTAAACAGTTTCGGATCGCATTCGCAGAACAGCCCGCCCTGGCCGATCACGCGCAACATGCCAAGCTTCTTGCCATTGGCATCCGTCAGATAAGCCTCCGAAGAGGCGGGCAGATTCACCCGCTCGTATTTCCTTTTTTCCGTTACTCGATTCATTGCACTTTCTCCGGAAAGGGCTGTACCGGATCGATGTCAACCGGCACATCCCGCAATTCAGCCAGGCTGGACTTCAGGTCGTCAGGCATACGGTCGTATTTTTGAAACCATGCGGTTGCGCGACCGCGATCGCCCGTCGCTTCCTGCTCAAGCAACTCTTTCGCGAGCGCAGCGATGACGGCAGGAATCTTCTCATAATCCACGCGATAGCGTCCGGATGGATCGCGAGCGATGGCCTTGTTCTCGCTCAAGTAATTGAATTCCATCATCTCGGCGCGGCCATGGGCCTCGCCCACTCCAAACCGTACAGTGCGAAAGATGCCGGCAACGTACGAAGCATAGTATTCCTGCTCGCGCTCTCTGGGCAGCACGCCTTTGTCGATGAGGAACTTCAAGGCGTACATTCCCACGACATCCGCCTTTGCCTCTTCGAGACCGGCATACACCGGGCCAATGGCCTCGCGAATGTCCTGCTTGCCTTGCGCAGTGCGTGCGTACGCCGGTCCCAATCCGTGACAGATCTCGTGCATCACCGTCGCCGCGAGATATCCTGCAGCGGTAGCTTGCGCGGCCTGTTGCGGGTCCATGATGCGCTTGGCCAGCGGCAGAATCACGTAGTTCACCCGCGCGTCCATGTAGTTCTTGAAGAAGATCTTCTTGGTCCCCTTCTGCTCGTGGATGCGCGCGTCGTTCGGCAGATTGTCGGCAACTGCCTGATATCCGTGGCGCAGGTCGCCGCCGCGGAAGGGCGTGTCCATTACTTCCATCGGCGAGGGCTGGCCGGATTTTGACGGACGGTCCTCCGCGGCGAGTGGCAGCGCATCCTGAACCTCCGGTACGTGTTGCTGATAGGTGGCCAACTTCGCGCTCTCGGCCTCGTTGCGGACCATCACCGCTGCGCCGTAGGACGTCTTTACCCCCAGAATGCCGTCCAGATAAGACTCGTAAGGGGCCATGATCACGTCGAACTTCGAACTCGCCAAATCCACCCACGCCAAGTCGCTCTTGAAGTAGTCGTCAGAGAGCAGCGCGTCTGCCCGGAGACGCAGGAAGTTGGCGAATGCCTGGTCAGAGGACAGATCTGCCGCATCCCGCAGCGCCTTCGCTGCCGGAATCAGAAACTGGCGAAACTCGACGTGATAGGGAATGGCTTCGAGCCGGTCCCCATTGCGGCGAATCACCGTGTAAGGACTGTAGAGCTCGTCCTTCTGCTCCGGATGTGCGGCCACGTACTTGTCGAGTTCCTCGCGCGTGAAGCCGTCTGGATACAGCCCACGTCCGGGCGGCATCTGCTGCGTGCCAACGAACGGATGATTGTCCTGGGTAAGATCAAAACGGCTGCCGTTGATCATGAGAAAGCGGCGTAGGCGAATATCGTGAGGGTCCTGCGATTTCTCCAGGCTCTTGTAGAGGTCGAGACCGCGAGGATCGCTTTGCCGCCAATAGATATCGTCGAGATCGCGACCGGCTTCCACCAGCTTCTCGACCATTTGACGCTCGCGGGCCGAGAGTTTCGCCTCGTTGAAGGGCATTACAACGCGCTTGTACTTGGCCAGCCGCTCCGTCAAGTCCGGAACCACATACTGCGCCTTGGCAAAGCGCGATGTCCCACGATGCAGGGCAGTCTTGGATGCGCGGTGAGCGGTTTGTCCGAAAAGAAAGAAGGAAACAAAAATTGGGAGAAAAGGCAAAAAAGATCGGGAAAGGTTCACGTGCGGAATTCTAGCAGCGTGGAGACTTACGGCGGCCCAACAAAAACGGACAGTTACAATCATTTCTTAGGCTGTCATCCTGAAGGATGCGAAGCGTCCGAAGGACCTCCTGCGATGTGTTGGATGAAATTGCCGCGTGCAGGGCTCCTCAACCGAAATCCACGGCCGGGGAGCCGAAATCTGCAGTCACGGCCGAGGACCTCGTAGAGGTGCTTCCTCCTCACGATCCCGCAAGCGGGATCGCTCGTCCTTGATTACATAACCACGACGGCTCCAGACGCCGAGTAGACTGAGGTTGCTTTAAAGACCAAGTCGCTCGGGCGAAAGGAGCCAGTCATGTGGATTATAGGCTGTGATTTTCATCCGAGTGGTCAACAAGTGTACGCGGTGGACCAGGAGAGCGGCGAGATGGTGGAGCAGTGGCTGAGCCACAGCACCGCGGAGGTG
>JAICXB010000090.1 GCA_025980765.1 Terriglobales bacterium | reverse complement strand
CCGGCTCGACGCTCGCCGCCGTTCTTAATTTCCTCTACAACATCGGAATCGCGCACTTCCTGGGGCCGACAGATTTCGCTCACGCTACTGTCGTCTATACCCTGCTCACCCTGACATCGGCCGTCACGCTGTCCTTTCAGATCGTGACCGCCAAGGTAGTCGCACAGCAGCAGACCCTGGAAGGAAAGAGCGCAGCCTATCGCCAGCTCCATCGCGATTCCTGGGGCTGCGCCATCTCGATTTGTCTCCTGCTGATTCTGTTTCAGCACCAGATATCCGACTACCTGAATTTGCCGAGCCCAATCCTAGTCGTGCTTCTGGCGATCGGCGCAGGTTTCTACATTCCGCTCGGTACGCGGCGCGGTTACATGCAGGGCGCCTATGGATTCAGGAAGTTCGCCACAAACCTGGTTCTCGAAGGCGCTGTGCGGCTGGGCGGGTCGTTAATACTTATTTTGCTGGGCACAGGCGTGACCGGCGTTATCGCAGCAAACGCCGCCGCGGAGGCAATCTGCTGGCTGGCAATCGTTCCGCATCTTTCTCCGCGGACTTCAGGTGCAGCGCGTTTCGTCGCCTTCCAGGAGCTATTTCAGGCCATCATCTTCTTCGCCGGCCAGGTGCTCATCAACAATTACAGCATCGTCCAGGTCAAGCATTACTTTTTTGCACTCGATGCTGGAATTTATGCAGCCGTGGCGATGGTAGGCCGCGTGATTTTCACACTTTCGTCCGCGGTGGTGAACGGCATGTTCCCCATCGTGGCAGGCACCAGCGCCGAGGAGCGCAGGTCGCATAACGTCCTTTCCGTCTCATTGCTGCTCGTCTTTGGCATGGGATCTGCCATTTCGCTGGCTCTGCGTGTGGTGCCGGCGGGCCTGTGGAGCATCGTTTTTGGCTCTAAATTCGCGATCAACGGCCATTACAACCTCTCGCATCTCTTCTCGCTCTTCGCGATCACAACAGTGATTTATTCGCTGAGCGTGGTGATCATCACCTACGAGATGTCCTACAAAATCGCGAATACGAGCTGGGTTCAGCTGGTGTTCGCGGGTGCGGTGATCGCCGCGGTGTGGCGTTTTCACTCGTCTCTGCGAGAAGTGATCCTGGTGCAGTTGCTTCTGATGGTCCTGCTGCTGGTGGCGGTGGGTATCCCTTTCCTGCGCAGCGCTTTGCGCACCGCTCCGCTCGGGGCGAGCCAGGCGCACGCGATTCGGCTGATTCGGCGCGTCACCGAAGATGAAGTCATCGCCGAATTTGTGCGGAGCGATTTTGAAAATGCAGCCTACCGCGAATATCACGACAGCATGCGGCCGATCGTCGAATTTCCGAATGTCGAGGATCCGATCGAGAACGCTAAACGGCGTGCGCTGTTGTTTCTGCGGCACTTATCGCTCTGGCAGGAGCTGCCCCAGGACACAGAATGGTTTGAGGCCGAGGTCCGCCCCAGCGACCTGCACCTTGTTCAGGTTTTCCCTCGTGCGCAGTGGCGGAGGATCGCGAGAGGCCGTTTTGTCATCACAGATGTAGTGGAGAAAATGCGCGCCGGAGAGAACGAGTCCGGTGACGCATTCCTGGAGAAGATCGCGTCGATCCGCAGGAACCTCGATCTGGAGACGACGACCGCTTCTTCGGTTGTACTGATTGGGCTCAATGAATCGGGGCCGTTCACGATTATCGATGGCAATCATCGATTCGTGGCGGCGCTGATGGCGGGAAGGCTGGACAAGCTTCGCTTTCTGTGCGGATTTTCACCGCGCATGACGCGCTGCTGCTGGTATCGGACGAACCCGCTGACGCTCACCCGTTATGCCCGAAACCTGGTGCGGCAACTGACACACCGTCCGGAGGTAGAACTCGCACGACTTTTTGAAACGCCTGAAGCAAATTGATTCCGTTTTTATGCAGCTTTGGAAGTCCGATTGCAGCTTCCACGAGTACTTGACTTTTGCAGGAGAGTGGATTGCTCCATAGAAGGGAAACTCCAGAAATGATCATCAAGATGCGTGCGGTGACAGTGCATGAGGTGCCGGAGAAAGTGACGGCGGCAACTGAACGCAAGTTCCTGCGCGATTTGCAGCAGTACGTTGAGACCGAGCGCCCGCGCCTCGTCCTCGACTGTTCTAAAGTGCGGCAGATGGACAACAACACGATTCATCTCCTGCTGTGCTGCCTGGAAGAAGCCATGAAGCGCAATGGCGACGTGAAATTGGGCGCTGTGCGGCCCGAGGCAAAAGCGACGCTGCAGTTTGCGGGCGTGAGCCGTCTGTTTGAGGTTTACAACACCGTAGCCGAAGCAACACAAAGCTTCAGGCAACGTTTCGGCGGAATCGTGCCTCCCCTGCTTGAACCCGTCGAGCAGGAACGCGAAGCGGAAAACGTCGCGTAACCGGGAAGATCGAACTGGAAAGGACCCGACAGAAGCCTGTCGGGGTGCGGGACTCGATGAGAAAGTCTACGTTGTGGCTGGAGCGGCAGATCGCGTGTGGTCTTGCTCTGGCGCTGGCGATGCCTGTTGGATGGGCTGCAACCGATCCTCTCCCGTCAGCTCCCGCTCCGCGGATTGACCTGCAAGCTCAAGCCGGCCAGTCGCAGGCCGCGCCCGCACCGCAGGCAACGCAGAACGATCAGCAGGCGCCCGCCGAGCAGCAGCATCCGAACCAGCCGGTCGGGACGGCAGTTGCGCCTGTGGTGAAGCCGGAAGGAGCGCCGGCATCGCGGCCGGCGGGCGCTGCCATCGCTCCGATGAAGCAACGACGCACGCGGGCATTTACGATCCGTCTCGCAATTATCGTGGGTGCTGCTGTTGCCGTGGGTACGGTGGCCGGCGTCACCCTTGCGAGCCCCGCTCGGCCGCATTAGAACACCATCATTTGGCGGGACAATTATGGAGACCAAACCACCGCATTTGCAGCCTATGTTGATCAGCTTCTCCGGCGTGGACGGTGCCGGGAAGAGCACACAAATTGCAAATCTTTGCACAAAGCTCGATGACGCCGGCCTCAAGGTCCGGATCGTGACCTTCTGGGATGACGTGGCCACTCTGAAATCAGTTCGTGAAGGGGCCGGGCACAAGATCTTCAAAGGGGATAAAGGCGTCGGATCGCCTGAGGCGCCGATTGAGCGCCGGGATAAGAATGTTCGCTCACCGCTGATAAGTCTGGTGCGGCTCGGCATGTACGTGCTCGACGCGCTCTCGCTCCGCAGCAAAGCGAGCCAGGTTTTGCAGTCAGGCGCAGACGTGGTGATCTTCGACCGCTACATCTACGACGAACTTGCTAATCTGAATCTCCGCAATCCGCTGGT
>JAICXB010000063.1 GCA_025980765.1 Terriglobales bacterium | reverse complement strand
GCCGGCACGAAGGAGGACAGGTTTCCGCACCCGTCTTCGCGCGCGTGACACAGCAGGTGCTCGGATATATGAACGTGCCTCACGACGTGCCTCTCCAGGACCCCAAACGGTTGCTGTTGCGGGCCAAAGCACGCGATGATGACACCGCAGAAGGGTCGCCTGACTATGTCGCCGACGAGACTGAGTCACCTCCGCCTGACAAGGCTCTGATCTCCGAGGCAACCAAGCCTCTGTTTCCGGCTTTAGCTACCTCTCATCCGTCATCGCCAGTGACGGCGCAAATTCCTGCGAACGCGCGGACGGGGACCGTAGTGCTCGATACCGCAGGAGGAGTGGCTGTCCCGGACTTCTCCGGCAAACCGCTCCGCACCGCAATGGAAGAAGCCGAATCAGCCGGACTCGAACTTGAAGCAAGCGGCAGCGGCGTAGGCCGGGAGCAGTCACCCCCAGCAGGGGCAAGGCTCCCACCCGGAGGACATGTGACGGTCAAATTTGGAAAGTGAGTGCATAACCGTTCTCAATTCCTATAAGCCGCCTATGTCGCTACCCAGACTATAAATCTATCGCTCAGGCGAAATGTCAATAACTACAATCCTTGCAATCGCTTTTCACGAAGGGATAGATAATCTTGCAAGACCTGCACAAAGCAAGCACATCTTCTTGGCCATGACAGCCATAGTATTCCGGCTGGTCCGGGAGAAAAATTACGCGGTGGTGCATGCGAGGCGAGGATTAAGCCGGTAGCACGTCGAACAGCGATAAAAAATAAAGTATTCGACTGGTTGACGGAGCTTTCCATCGGCTCGACAACGGAAGCGGCTCGACTTGGGCCAACTGAAACACAACCTAATTTGTCTGGCCGCACTTCGGCTGCCGTTCCAGATGTCAGGAATCGGGACCTGGCACAATTTTCGGGAGAAAAAATGTTTAAGAGAACAGCGAAAGAGAGCGCCACACATACTCCGCCAATAGCAGCCGTGGCGACTGATGATCACCATGAGCCAACGGCGCGGAAGACGCGCGCAGGAATCGTTCAATGCTGCTTGGATGTAAGCGGCTTGAGCATTCAGGATGCCGCGTCAAGGATCGCGAATCAGGCCTGGCACCTCGGTTTGGATCGCCTGATGCATGCAAAGGCAGAGACGATGCTGCGCTCTGTTCTCGAGGGCAGCGTGGATCTGTCACCGTTTGAATGGAACTGCATCACGATGTCTCTGGTGGCGCCTGTATCCATCAAAATCAAAGCTGCCATCGAGTCCCAGACCAATGATGGCCAGCAACTTGAGCGCAGAGCTGCCGCGGTCAGGGCGGCCATTTCCCTCACCAAGCTATCGCTCACTGACGTGGCTAATCGCGTGAGCAGCGCTGCTTTTCACTTGAATGTTCCCAGCCTGAGGAATGGAACTAAAGAGCGCTTGGTGGCGGTAATCGAGCGCCGACAGGATATGACGGACCAGGAGTGGGCTTGTCTTAAGGTGGGCGTCCTCGGCGGATTGACGAACATGATCAGAGAATATCTGGAGAGCGAGAAGTGCGCGCCGATGGCACATCCCTCTGAAGACATTCCCAGAATGCGCCGTCGCTCCAGGCTGATCAGAGGCTCTATGTTGATCGCTGGTTTAGATAGCGCTGCCGCAGCGAAGCTGCTAAGTGACGTTGCCGCCACGTATCGGCTCTCCGATCTCGCTCATTGCGCCGAGGCGCGAATACTAGACGCCTTGGAGGATAGGCTCAACTTCACCGAATACGAGTGGAAATGTTTCGCGCTGGCAATTCTCAATCCTGCTCGATCCGTCCTGAAGCAATTTCTTACTCCTGGCGGTTTTTCTAGCGAAGCAACCGTGGAAGCGAAGCGGCGCGTCGCGCTGATCGACGGGTGTTTGATCGTGAGTGACACATCTCGCATTGATGCAGCGCAAGGTGTACAGGCAATCGCTTCACGGCTCGATTCTGAAGGAACGCGGAAGCTGACGAAGCTGGACTTCGAAAGAATACTGACCGAAGCTTTATCCCCGCACACCGAGATCGCAGCCGACCGCTGGAAATGGTTCAGGGGCATTGTGCACTTGGCCTCCGGAGCAATCCAGCACGAAGTTAATGAAGTTGAGGCGAGTATTCCAAAAACCACGTAAAGGAGAACATCCGTGCTGCTACACGCATTTTCTGGAACCGGAGTTTGGGCGATCGACCGCGGAACTCTCAAAGCGATGGAGGAAAGGCTCGCGCAAATCATGACCTCTTCAGGTCCTATTGCGTTTGCACCGCCTAAGCTCAACTCACGAATGGATGGGGGGGTTGCGGTTCTGTCGGTCGTTGGACTGATCACGTATAGGCCCACTGTGCTCTCTCTTTTGTTCGGTGGCACCACCGTGCTCGATGTAAGGACAGGAATAAGAGAGGCGCTGAATAACTCTTCGGTGAGATCCATCGTGCTCGACGTCGATTCCCCCGGCGGCGAGGTGGACGGAATTCAAGAGTTGGCGGATGAGATATATGCCGCGCGCAGCAGGAAGCGAATCGTAGCTGTTGCCAATGTGACAGCATGCTCCGCCGCGTACTGGCTGGCATCAGCAGCATCGGAGCTGGTCGCGAGCCCGTCTGCCCAGGTCGGAAGTATAGGCGTGTATTCAATGCATTTCGATCACTCCAAGATGAACGAAGCCATCGGCGTGAACCCAACTTATGTATTCGCTGGCAAGTACAAAGTGGAGGGTAATCCTGATCAGCCACTTTCGAACGATGCCCGCTCGGCCATGCAATCAATTGTTGACAGCTACTACACGGCTTTCGTGAATGGTGTGGCGAGTTACAGAGGCGCTTCCGCTTCAGACGTCAGGAATCGTTTTGGACAGGGTAGGAATGTCACTGCAAAGGCCGCTCTGATATCAGGCATGGTGGACCGTGTCGCTACTTTGGATCAGACGCTAAAGAGGCTCGCTGGCAAGCCATCGCGCATCTCTGCTCAAGCAAGCAAGAACATGGCAGCACGACGCCGCGAAATGGCGATTATCAAAAATTGAACCACGGGCGCGCCAAAACGGGGGCGGTGGGGAATGGAAGCGCCGGGGTTGCGTTTTCTCCCCGGCCAGCGCGAGAGAGTGCACCGCTAAAGGGGGGGAGGGCGGGTCAAATCTCTAGGCCTCTCGCCTTCCCTGACCGGCCCAAGGGCAAATTTTCATTTCCGCAAAACCCGCAATCTGATTGTCGCGTTTGCATGCGAGAATATCCGAAAATGGACGAAAGCATCTTCAATTCAACGCTTCCAGAAGTAAGAACCTTCTTCACGCGCGCCGCGGCGCTGCTCAGGACGCCAGGCAAAACGGAGGTTTCCGACGGGATAGTGGTTTTAATTTGCAATCTGTATGCCCAGCACAAGCGTGGCCTCGATAGTGCCATATGCTACGAACATCTCGATGCGCCCCCGGCAAACCCTGAGGATGCACCGCCCAGCGAGTCATCAGCAATTGAAGCTCTGACCGTATTTCTACATCTGCTAGGGTTCACGGTCGAGGAATTCGATTCCGCGATGAGTCAAACGAACTGAGAATAATGCCGGTGGCCAGACCTCGAAAGTCAATTGATCAACTCAAGCTGAACGGCGCCTTTCGCAAAGACCCCCAGCGGCTAATGGCGCGCCTGGGAGCTCCTCAGGCATCTGGCGAACTCGGCGAACCGCCTGAATACTTGAAGCCGTTAGAAAAGCAAATCTGGTTTGAGCTGCGCGGACAAATTCCTGAAGGCGTCGCCGGCGCATCCGACCGTCACGCAATCGAGATGATGTGCCGGTATTTGGCAATGGTTCGCAAGTATGGAATCACCGGCAAAAAAGGCCTGCCCCGCGGCGAGCAGTCTCTTCTCTTGCAGTACCTGGGAAAGTATGGTCTCACCGCCGCCGATCGTCAGCGCTTAACAATCATAAAGAAAGAAGACCCTGCCGACAGTCCGTACGCTGAATTCGGGGAGCCGATCTCCTACGAAAAAATGTAAGCAAAGTCTTCCAAATCATCTCTTTAATTACATTTTTCAAAGGAGCAACAGTGGATCCACGGAAAAGACGCCTACCTTAACGGCCGGGGGGGGCATCGTTCACTGCCGATTTTGGCAAGGCCGCGCAGAACGCCAAAAACTTGTGCGCGATATGAAGGGTTCCTTTTGGCGACGCCGAGAAAGGCGCGGTGGACTGTCCGCCACACTCTCTCGGCCTTCGGCAGAACGGTGGCTATCGCCATGGCCGAAGGTAAAAAGGCCGTCAATGACCTGATCAAAGAATTTCAGACCGCCATAGACATAAGAAGCCGAGTTGATGAAATCCCAGCAGCAGAGCTTCTGGAACAAGCCGCTCAATGGCAGTGATGGCAGCACCGAACTGGTCCAGGGTGCGGCGAAATTTAAGGCCGCAATTGATGCTCTCGCCATTGAACGCCACCACTACACAGGAAAAAGGCGACGAAAAGGAGGCTGCCGATTACCAAGGCATTGCTGGATGCCAAGCGCGCTAAAAAGCTCCCGCTGGCCGTGGGCCAGTTGGAAAAACTGCTGTGCTTGGGGTTCCGCCGGCGAATGCGGCGCAGCTACTACCAACAGCATAGAAAGCGTTTGGGCCGTGCTCAAGCGCGGAGTGTATGGAACCTTTCACCACATCTCGCCCAAGCACACCTGGCCGCTACACAGATGAGTTCGCGTGGCGGCTGAATCACACCTTCGAGCGGCTGGATTCTTTCGTGAGCGCGATAGCCCTGGTGGAAGGCAATGCCGGATGGCGCCGCAGCAGCGGCCTATGAACCGTGTTGGATTCTAACGGCGTCTCTGGCGGCGAGACTCACAACCACATCGTATTTGCGCCGACAATCCACGCCGTTGATGCCACGGGAGTAGATTAGCATGCTCATAAAGCATGGCGATATTTTTGAACGCCACATGACCCAGCGCCTCCGCCGTAGGAACTTTGGCGGATAGCGCCCTGCGTTCTTTGCCGTCTAGACAGTCTGAAAAACTCGCAAACAGGAGACTATCCATGCAATTCCAGTGTTCCACTGGTCCGGTGAGTCTATTTCGGCTCACCCTGGGCCAAGACATTCCGTGTTCTGAGCTGGTAAACGCTCGGGAAAACCAGTTTGTTGTTTTCATCGTGCAACGAGGTTCATCGAACCATACGCTTGTCTTACCCGGAGGTGGCGGCAGCATCACGCCCGATTCTATTTCGGTGGTGATGTTCATCTTCAGTGGCGGCCGGCTATGGCCCGTGTCTGGAGAGATGTGTATCTGAAAAGTCCTTTCCTAATAAAACCACTCACACAAAACACCCATGAAAATTCTTTCTCGTTCTGAGCGGGCGTTCCTCGCTTTCCTTGCTTTCATCGTGCTGTGCTGCGCCGTAGCCTTTGTCGGCACCGTCGTGAACGTCAGTGATGTTAATCGCTTCAAGTACATCACCAGCGGCGAGGTTGGCGCGCAGATCAACACCTTCTCCGCCTCCGGTAACGTGACCATCTTTGTTAACAATTCTGGCGGCGGCACGTGCTCCACCTCGATCGCTCCCGGCTCCTTCACCAACATCGTGTTCGGGCCGGGCAACTGGACTTTTACCGGCGCTTGCGCCGCCAACACCATATCGAATGGCGCGGTCAAGATCCGTGGGGCTGGATCGGCTGCCACTGCCATCTTCATTGATTCGGCCACCTCTGATCTATTCACCGTTTCCGGCAGCTTCTTCGAGCTGAGCGGCATTCGCGTGCTGCCCAAAACAGGAGTACTGCGCACGGCTGGTTCCGTTATTAGGGTCAATTCTTCCGGCGGATCAAACGGGTACGTCCACGATGTCGAGTTGCGCGACATGTTCAATGGCTTCACTTTTGATGGCGCGGGCGTTGACGATTGGACGATTGATCATGCTTACGCTTTCTCGGATGGCGGAAACTGGAACTACTTTGCGCGTACGCACGGATCTTCGGTAGGGCCAACCACGGCCAGCGGATTTGTGTTCAAGGACATCAACGCGAACTGGAGCGCTGCCACTCGCACTGACGCTTTCTTCGATTTTGACAGCTACACCGACACCGTAAAAATTCAGCACACCAACGTGATTGTTGGTGGGACCGTGCCGGCCATTCTCGCGCACGATACCGATTCCGGCGGAGCAGGCCAATGGCCGCGCTGGGTGCATTGCATTGATTGCAGCTTTGAGTCGGCCGGAACCACGCTCGTCAACCTGGTTAACTCGCGGGACTTCATTTACGAAGGCGGCTACATCAGCGGCGCGCAGATCGGGATTGCCATCGGTGCTGGCGCTTGGACCACCAAAATCATCGGCAACTCATTCTCCAACCTTAACCGGCAGGCCATCACCATCGCGGCGAGCAATCAGGACACCGTGATTTCCGGCAACACTTTTGAAACCACAGGAACGGATGCCAACAATACCTATCCGGTAATTGACGTGGCAGCAGGCGCATCGTTTTTTACCATTACCAGCAACACTCTACGTAGTTTCTCTCCCAATCTGCCCAGCAACTTTGTGAATATTGCTGCTGGCGGTTCGGCCGGATTTGTGATTGCAAGCAACGTGCTTAACAATCTGGGCGGCACAGCCATCAACAACGGCTCGACCGGAACCAACTGGTTTACGGTAAACAACACCCTGTCGAACGATGTAATCGCCGCTAACCAGGTCACGATCAATCCGGGCATAGGCCAGGACTATTCAGTAATTTTGGGAACATTCTCGGTCGGGAACGCTTACAAATTCCTTATAGGCAACCGCGATGTGCGCTTCGATACCTCAGGAACCGGAATCGTCCGCTTCAGCAATGGCGTAGCAAATACAGCAACGATCACGCCTGCCACCGGGGCTATTAAAGCTGCCCTCTACCAGAGCCTGACCAACTGCACATCCACTACCGGAACCTGTGCAGCGGCACCAAGCGGGGCTGTGACGATCGCCGCGTCCCAGAACACAGTGACTGTTGCTACTACGGCCGTCAGCGCCAGTAGCAACATTACAGTGACTGAAGTGCCTGCCTACAGCACCAGGCTTGGAGTGACCTGCAACACAACTGCCGGAAGGACCTATAGCGTGACCACCATCACGGCTGGAACGTCATTTGTAATCACCGCGTCAGGATCTCCGGCGACGAACCCTGCATGCCTGAGCTATACCATTCGAGACTGAAAAAACAAAAAAGCAGGCGGGCGGAACGCTTTTGAAAGCGGGCCGCCTTGGCCCATTCTTTTTGCTGCTCCCTCTCTACGCTCCCGACGTCTGTAAATTACTCCTTCTCGTAGAACTCCAGTCTTATCCCCGCGTCGCGCGCCAGCCGTTCCAGCTCTTCCTTGGCCGTCTCGGCCGCACCGCCTTCTGAAACCAAATTGTCCGTAATCAGGTCGTTTTCCGGGTCCAGGCCGATGACCATGTATTCCGAGAGAAGATAGTGCGCCGCATTCACGAGACGGCGAAGACCCTCTGACGGTCGCCCCGAGCTATCGCTGGCTTCTTTCCAGATGGGCATCTTCCGATGCGCCTCGCCCACAATTTCCAGAAGCCCGTCAGATTGTTCGATTCTCTGCTGACGCCTGATAAACGTGCTCAGGCTTTCTAGTATCCGCGCGTGATTCTCGCCGCGAAGCTTGCTGAGATGGAATGCGAGTAGGAGACAACTGATCTCCGCTTGTCTGATGCTGCTCTCTGCGGGGGCAGCTGAGATTCCCGATTGAACGTCTTGCCGCATGGGTGTTTTTCCTTCCAGGCGGCACGCTTAGGTTCATATTTTGGAACCGAGCCGCTAAGCGTGCCTGTAACGCGTTCTCGGTTCAGGCTCGGCCCTCGCGATCCTCGCCGGTCGCGAATCTAAAAAAACCGGAGCCTACTTTCACTTTTCTGAGTAGCTGGGGACGATTCTGGTATTGCGAGTTGCTTTCAGTCAAGCCCTGCAAGTGCCACTTGCGAAACCCTGCGCTCTAACTGCTGGAGTTTGCATCGGTAGGCGACTCACAAATAAATTTCTGGCCAAGTGCCACTTGCAGAGCGTTTATGTTTCCAGGGTAAGAACTTTAGCTTATTTGTAGCCTCTCTAGCTTATTCGTACACGCCAGTAGCTATCCGAGATATATCCACGTCAGCCGACCCCGATACTCACTAGAAATCTATCTTGCATCGCGGCTAGTGCAGTCTACATTTTGTTGTGGAAAGTCGTCATTTTCCGCTTGAAGTTTCTGATTAAGTGACTTACAAACATAATAAGGAGAGAAGCGATGGACGAAGTACTTCGATCATTGCGCCGAAGAGCAAGCGCAGCGCAGATAACTAAAACGGCGCTGGCGTATCGCGCTGGAGTTGCCAGGCCGATCTTAAGCGCCGCATTTAACGGCTCCGGCGGGCTTCGTCCAGAGCAGATCAAAAAGATTGATGCAGCCATCACGGAAATAGTTGATGAAAAGCTGGCAGATCTAAGGGAATGCAGAAGCGCCGATTCGGCAGGTGATGCCGATTCTCCCGCGGCTGCCACACGGCCTGAGATTTTATAAGGGCAAAGCCTACAGCGCGGAGGCTAAACCGCTGCACTGCTCTACCTCACATGCAACAAGTGTCTTTACTCAAAACTAAGCCAAATCAGGCGCTGGCGAACAGGTGCGCTACGGTTGGAGTCTATCTTCCGAACGCCGACAAGCCTGAAAAGTTCCGCATGACGATGGAGATGGCGCGCAACCTGCGCAATCAAGGCTTGGCCCAGTTCATTAATCGCAAGTGCGATATCCGGCTAAACACAATGACAGCCTCAACACCTTCCAGCGCTTCCATCAGCGCCGGCGAGATTTACGCGAATACTGGAAAATCGCGGACGGCGGCCATGAGTGAGGACAAGCGTCAGGAACTGATGGCTAAAGGGAGCCTCCGGCATCCTGAAGACTTCATCGAGCGCACGCGAGGAAAAGTGAAGTACTGGTCTCTCACCGGCGATAACAAGGCCCAAAGGGCATGCTCTAAACCACCTCTCGAATCTCTCACGTTCGCAGCAGAGATCGAACGCGCAAGACAGGGAATGAAAAGCCGTTGAAGATTCACTGCGCGGTATGCGCTGCTTTGCTCTCACGTGACCAGGCAGAGCGGTATTTGCGTGTCTCGAATAAAGGCGCTCCAACTTGCGGGGATGAGTGCAAACGGGCATGGCGGAGGATCAGAGATTCTCGTAGGAAGTCATACCGCGTCAGTCAGGAAGAATTCGCCGTGGTGATGCGCCTCCGGCGCAAGGCAAGGAAAGAAGGCCAGCTAGCCATTTCCAGCGCGATTCTTAAGGCGTAGGTCTTTAACCTACCGTTTGCTAATGGAACATCTCACAAAGCTATGAACGCCCCCAATGGTTGACCGGAGCGGGTCATAAACTTTATTTTGAATCTCGGGTCCGAATGCAGAATACCAAAACATCCGCGGAGCGCAATTATAGACGTTCCTCCAACGGCTTCAGTATCGGCTTTGACTTTGTACCTATGCCAACCTGTATCTGGAACGAAGTTGTCGATCTATCCCTCGGCGAGTTTCGTCTCCTAGGCTACCTAAACAAGCAGCTTCGGTTTGGCGAGGAGATGCCTCCGCTCTCCGATGACGAGCTGATCAATGGCAGGCTCGCGTTGGACTGCAATGATGTTTTAAGGCGTATAGATTGCGGCTGCGGACTAAGCAGGAACGGAATTAAGCTGGCCCGCAAGGCTCTGTCAGATCGCGGGTGGCTTGAGATGACAAACGTTAGCAAGGACACCTCGCGCCCGCAGTATCTCTATCGTGTTCTTCTATCCCGTGAGGCGTCACACTATGGCGCCATGTGTCACGCTGTGCCACGAGGCGCAGAGTGGCAGGAAGTGGCACAGAATGACAGTGTAGTGTCACAGCGTGCTAAAGCGGTGTCACAGTGCGACGATGCAGTGGCACGGCCAGATACCTGTAATAAGGAAGAAGAAAAATCATCAAGAAAAACCTCTAAAGAAAAGGGAGAAGTAAATCCTCCTCTTTCGCCCAACGTGCTGCTGATCGCGCAGCAGAATTTCATGAAGCGGCTGGAAGACGATCCGGCAACGCATCTGGGAAAGTTCGCGGTGCAGGGGCAGGATAATCCTCGCCGCGCCCTGTTCATTCACATCCGCATGGCAGCCAAGAGCGTGGGCCTGAGCTACGAGCAGGCGAGAAAGTTTCTGGCCGACCATCCGACCTGGTGCGACTGGGAAGACCTGAAGCTGCTCGATAGCCAGCAGGAGATCGAATTTCCGGCCAGAGTCATAGAGTCAAATCGGGAAGAGTTCATGCATGAGGTTTGCCTGAACTTGCCTGAGGATAAACGTAGGGCCGCTTCTGATGCAGTCCGGCTTCTGCGTGAAGCTAAAGCGTCGAATGATGGCAAAACCTACAACGATGCGAAGCGGGATATAGGCCGCGCCATCGGCACCATGAACTCGAATGTTATTGATGAGTTCATCGCGATGGAATCGGCATGAGCTTCCAGATGTCTGGAAACGGAGAAGTTAGCTATGCCTGACCATGAACCCTTCATCAATGCCGACGAAGCCGCCCGGTTTCTGAGCTGGAACCGTCTGCGCGTGGTGCGCGAAGCCCGCAAAGGCAACATCCCGGCGCATCCCTACCGGCGCGGCCGCGGGAATGACTGGTTCTTCCGCAAATCAGAGCTTGCGGCCCACCTCTCCTCTCCGGTAGAGTCGGAGTCCACCCGCCCGTTCGTCGTCGGAAAGGCGCAATAAGAAGATGACGAAACGGCACCAGCGCGGCTCCTTGCGCTCCGTACCGCGAAAGACCGGCCCTGCCATGTGGGAGTTTTTCTGGTGGGAAACCGGCCCAGAGGGGGAACGGCGGCGCAGACATGCCGTGCTGGGCAGCACCAAAGGACTTACGAGGAAGGCCGCAGAGGGGAAAGCAGATGTCATTCGCTTGCGGCTCAACACCAGTGACCAGACACCCGCCATTCTTAAGTTCGGATGGGTGGCAGGAGACTACATCAGACAGGAACTCGATTCTGAGAGATCGCGTCTCGCTCAATCAACCCGCGCCATCTATCGCATCAACATCCACCGCTGGATTCTTGATCGCTGGGGTGACGTTCCGGTTGACGGGTTGCGCGGCGTGGAAGTCGAGGCTTGGTTGGACATGCTCGATCTGGCCAACGGAACCAAGGCCAAGATTCGCAATATCATGAGCGCCATCTACTCCCATGCCAAGCGCCAGGGCTGGACCCAGTTCAACCCCATCAGCACGGTGCGCCAATCGGCCCAGCGTGAACACGTTCCGGAGGTGCTCACGCCGGCCGAGGCCCGCGCTATTGCTGAGACGATTGCACTGCGCGAGCTAGTCCTGGCGATGCTCGGGGTCGGAAACGGCCCGCGCGTGAGCGAGGCCTTGGGGCTGAAGTGGGAAGACCTCGACTTTATCCAGAAAGAAATGCGGATCGGTCGAAGCATCTGGCATCAGCGGATCAACGAGAACTGCAAGACCGCGAACTCCCGCAAAGCAGTTCCTCTCGATGATCGGCAGATTGTGGTCATGCTGGAGTGGCGCCGCGTCTCTCCCTACAACCAGGACAGCGATTGGGTTTTCGCCAGTCCGCAGATGCAAGGCAAGCAACCGTTCTGGCCGGACCGCCTGCGCAGGAATTTGCAGGCGGCGGTCAAACAATTGGGAATCCAGAAGAGGGTCGGATGGCACACGTTCCGGCACACTCTTTCAACCATGCTCCGGGCCAATGGCGAGGACATTGCGACGCAAGCCGAACTGCTGCGCAATTCCAAGAAAGTGGCTCTGGAGCATTACACCCAGGCCATACCGGAGTCGAAGCGCGCCGCCCAGGCTCGGGTACTCGACATGATTTTCGGAACCGATACTGCGAATGGCACATTCAGGAACATCGCCATTTCGCCAACCATCAACTAAGTGCTTTAGAATCTGGTAGGCACGAGGAGACTCGAACTCCTGACCTCTACCGTGTCAAGGTAGCGCTCTAACCAACTGAGCTACGCGCCTACGTGCGAGAAGCGACCTCTATTTTAACATTGCGTCATGAACCCCGGTTTATTGAACGGCATGG
>JAICXB010000085.1 GCA_025980765.1 Terriglobales bacterium | reverse complement strand
GTTATGCATCATGCGGTGTATGGAACCGGCTATCTGGCCACGGTGGTCTCCTCTTGCCTGGCCGATTTTGGCCTGCCCGTCACTTGCTTTGACGAGGACGCGCCCCGCGTAAGCGCACTTGCGCGCGAAGAGACACCTTACTTCGAGAAGAACCTGAAGGAGGTCGTGAGGCGGAATGTGCGCTCCGGCCGCCTGACGTTTTCGCATGACGTCGAACGCACGTGCAAAAAGTCGCAGGTGATCTTCATCGCGGAAGACGGCCAAGAAAACCTTGCGGAACTCGCACTGCGGCTGGCCGCATTTTGCTCGGAGGAAAAGCTGCTGGTGATCAGCACCCCGGTTCCGGTCGGCACCGCATCCGCAATCGAGAAGCGTTTGCGCGCCAGCGGATCAAAGTTAACTGTGGTTTCGCATCCGGTGTTTGTGACCGACGGCTGCGCGGTTGAAGACTTCAACTGGCCAGATCGGATTCTGTTGGGCACCGATTCCGCGCAGGCGGTGCAAATCCTCAAGGCGCTGTATCGGCCACTGGTGATGCGGGGTGTGCCGGTGATTGTGACTAATCACGAAACCGCGGAACTTGCCCGCGAGGCTTCTACCGCGTTTCTCGCCACCAAGATTTCCTTCATCAACGAATTGGCTACGCTGTGTGAGCACGTGAACGCCGACGCAGTGGACCTCGCGCTGGCGCTTGGACTGGACAAGAAGATCGCTCCCCGGTGTCTGCAGCCGGGCACCTCGTTTGGCGGACCGTTTGTTGAAAGCGAAATGGACGCGCTCTCACAACTCGCCGGAGGCAATGGGGTATCGCTCAAGATCCTGGAGGCTGCGCGCGAGGTGAATCGCGGAGTGTGCGGTAGGATTCTCACCAAACTCTCGGCAGCGCTCGAAAACGTGAGCGGCAAACAGGTCGGTTTGTTGGGACTGGCGTTCAAGCCGAATTCCAACTCGGTCGTGGCCTCAACTCCGCTACAGTTAGCTAGAGAATTAGTAGGCATGGGCGCGTTGGTTCGCGCTTATGATCCGGCTGCGATCGAGGGCGCTCGCGCGGAACTGAACAGCACCGTCCGCTACTGCGATACAGCTTATGCGGCAGCCGAAGGCGTAGACGCCCTGGTCGTGGGCACGGCGTGGCAAGAGTTTCGCAGCCTCGACTACGATCGCATCAAGCGCGCCTTACGCCGTCCGCTGATCGTGGACACCAAGAACATTCTCGACGCGGTGAGAATGCGCTCGCTAGGGTTTGAGTATGTGGGGATCGGCAGAGCGTAGGGCTGCCCGTTGAGAGGGATAAAAGAGCCGGGCGAGTCGCCCGGCTCTCTGTTTTTGTTAGCAGCTAAAAGCGAGCAGCCAGAAGCTGACCTACGTGCCTTCGCTCCAGCTTGCCAGATACTCTTCTTGCTGTGGCGTGAGCTTGTCGATTTTGATGCCCATGGCTTCGAGTTTCAGGCGGGCAACGCGCTTATCCAGGTCGACGGGAACTGGGAAGACTTTCTTCTCAAGCGTCTTGTAATTCTTGACCAGATACTCGCAGGAAAGCGCCTGGTTGGCGAAGCTCATGTCCATGACCGAGGCGGGATGCCCCTCGGCGGCGGCGAGATTGATCAGGCGCCCTTCGCCAAGCAGATAAATCTTGCGTCCATCTTTCAGTGCATATTCGTCCACAAACTCGCGAGTCGCGCGTTTAGAAGATGCCAACTTTTCCAGCGCTGGAATATCGATTTCAACGTTGAAGTGGCCGGAATTGGCGACGACGGCGCCGTTCTTCATCGATTCGAAATGCTCTTTGGCAATGACGTTTTTGTTGCCGGTGACGGTCACAAATACATCGCCGACCTTGGCAGCTTCGGTCATCGACATTACGCGGAAACCGTCCATCACCGCCTCAAGCGCTTTGGTGGGATCGATCTCGGTGACGATGACATCCGCGCCCATTCCCTTGGCGCGTGAGGCCAGACCGCGTCCGCACCATCCGTAACCGGCAATCACGAACTTCGAGCCGGCGAGCAGAATGTTGGTGCAGCGAACGACGCCATCGATGGTGGATTGGCCGGTTCCATAGCGGTTGTCGAACATGTGCTTCGTATCAGCATCGTTGACGGCGATGATGGGATACTTCAGCGCGCCTTCTTTGGCCATCGCGCGCAAGCGGATCACGCCGGTGGTAGTTTCTTCGGTTCCCGCAATGATTCCGTCAACCACATCCTGACGTTTGGTAAGCGCGATAGTGACCAGATCGGCGCCATCGTCCATAGTCAAATGGGGCTTGTGATCGAGCGCGCTCAGGATGTGGGAGTAATACGAGTCGTTGTCCTCACCTTTGATGGCGAAGGTTGCGATGTTGTAATCGCGCACCAGCGAGGCAGCAACATCGTCCTGCGTGCTCAGTGGATTCGATGCGCAGAGCACGACATCGGCGCCACCGTCTCGAAGAGTGATGGCGAGATTAGCGGTTTCGGTGGTGACGTGCAAACACGCCGAAATGCGAATGCCCTTTAGCGGCTGGTTCTTGATGAATTCTTTGCGAATGCTTTGCAGCACCGGCATCGACTGGTTCGCCCATTCGATGCGCTTCTTGCCCTGATCGGCGAGTTCCATACTCTTTACGTCACAGGGAATCTGAGTTGCAGTTGCTGTAGCCATGCTCTCCTTCGAAAATCGCAAATTTGCGAGAGTTCCAGAAATTGTCATTCCGAAGCGAAGCTAGGAATCTGCTTTTTCGCTGTGAAGGCAAAGCAGATTCCTTGCGCCAAACCCGGCGCTCGGAATGACAATTCATTACGTACTAAGTCTTCGTAGATTCGAAAACTACTTCGCCTGCGCTGCCCCCTTGTTCTCGGCTGCCGATTTCAGCGATGCGGCTTTGTCGGTGGCTTCCCAGGTGAACTCGCTCTCTTTGCGTCCGAAGTGGCCGTATGCGGCGGTCTTCTTGTAAATCGGACGGCGCAGGTTCAGCGATTCGATAATGCCTTTGGGAGTGAGTTGGAAATTTTCGCGCACCAACTTCACGATCTGCGGCTCGGAAATCTTGCCGGTCCCGAATGTGTGCACCAGCACGCTTACCGGCTCCGCAATCCCGATGGCATACGCCAACTGCACTTCACAGCGATCAGCCAATCCGGCAGCGACGATGTTCTTGGCGATGTAGCGCGCCATATAGCAGGCCGAACGGTCCACCTTGGTCGGATCCTTACCTGAGAAAGCTCCACCCCCGTGGCGGCCCATGCCGCCGTAAGTGTCCACAATGATCTTGCGGCCGGTCAGACCGGTGTCTCCCATGGGACCGCCGACGACGAATCGTCCTGTGGGATTGATGTGGTACTTGGTGTCGGCGTCCAGCAGGTTTTCAGGCAGCGCCGCCTGGATTACCTGCTCCAGCACTTCAGCGCGCAATCGCCGATTATCAACCGTTTCGGAATGCTGCGTGGAAATGACGACCGCGTCAACCCGAACGGGTTTGTGATTGGAATCGTATTCGACTGTGACTTGGGATTTGCCATCAGGGCGGAGGAAATCGAGAGATCCGTTTTTGCGCACTTCAGAAAGGCGGCGGGTAAGCTTGTGGGCCAGCGAGATTGCCGTCGGCATGTAGTCGTCGTTCTCGTTGCTGGCGTAGCCGAACATCATGCCCTGATCGCCGGCGCCACCTGGATCCACGCCCATCGCAATATCCGGCGATTGCTCGTGAATAGACGAAATTACCGAGCACGTCTGCGAATCGAAGCCGTAAGACGCGTCGGTATATCCGACAGCAGTGACGGTGCCGCGCACGATCGAGGGAAAATCCACATAGGCCTTAGTTGTGATCTCGCCGGCAATGAACGCCAGTCCGGTGGTCAGGAGCGTCTCGCAGGCAACGCGGCTGTAAGGATCTTTCTCAAGACACGCGTCCAGAATGGCGTCTGAGATTTGATCGGCAATTTTGTCAGGATGACCTTCGGTGACGGATTCTGAAGTAAATAGGAAACGATCGCGGGAAGACAAGGCTGGCACTCCTCCACATTAGCAATTTCGGCTGCTCAAGACGCCGGAAGAATACAGCTCAGGAAGACTCAATCAAGAGGTGATTCAGTTCTTTGCTGCTCCCCTCACGTTACCAGACACTTACTTCGGGAACAAGCGTCTTGCAACCGGCTTACTGGAATTATAGAGACTCCCAACCAGCCAGCGAGCGGGGGAAAGACTCCGAGGCGAAAATTCGCGACCGAACGGAAGGAAAACGGCTGTAAACGGGACCGTCGATTCCGGCACTCTGTTGCAAGCGAAGAATGACATTTTCCTGAGAACAGGGAAAAAATACAGGGAATTTTGGCTCAGCCCAGCGAAATTCGCG
>JAICXB010000053.1 GCA_025980765.1 Terriglobales bacterium | reverse complement strand
TTCATTGAACTCGCCGAAGGCACGCGCGAGTGGACCGACCCCCGCCGCGGACAAAAGACCAACATGCCACTCTACGACAACACTATCTTCCATCGCGTGATTCCCAATTTCATGATCCAGGGAGGAGACCCTCTGGGCACCGGCACCGGCGGCCCGGGCTACAAGTTTGCGGATGAAACCAAGGGCTCGCCGCACAAATTCGACAAACCCGGCAAACTCGCCATGGCCAACGCCGGCCCCAATACTAACGGCAGCCAGTTCTTCATTACTGTTGCGGCAACCGACTGGCTCACCGGCAATCACACCATCTTCGGCGAGGTGGTCGACGGTCAAGACGTTGTGAACAGCATCACCAAGACCCAACGCAACGCTCAGGACCGTCCAGTGAAAGACGTGAAGCTGAACACGGTTTCCATCGAGAGATTTGAATGATCCGCAGGACCGCCACCGGTGTTTGCATTTCGTGGCTGCTTTTCGCGTCCTGTTCATTTTCGTTCGGACAAAACACGAGCCTGCCTAAAAGCGTCGACGAGCTAAGAAAGAGCGCTGACGCCGGAGATGCAACCGCCGAGCGCGACCTCGGCTTGATTTATGAAAATGGAAACGGTGTTCCGCAGGACTTCGGCGAAGCCGCGAAATGGTATGCAAAAGCAGCGGTTCAGGACGATCCAGTAGCCGAAAACAATCTCGGCGTGTTGTACCGGCTGGGAAACGGCGTGCCAAAAGATTTCACAAATTCCGTGAAGCTTTACAGCAAGGCTGCGAAAAAAGAGTTCCCGCCGGCGCTGATGAATCTCGGTATTGCTTACTACAACGGCGAGGGAGTGCCGGCAGATCCCGTCCAAGCGTATGCGTGGTTAAGTTTGGCTGCAGGAGATGGATATCTGCCTGCGCGCGAAGCTATTTCCCACTTACTTCCTGATGTTTCCGAATGTGACGTCCTCAGGTCGTGGGTGACCATCGGCTCTGTATATGAGCGAGGCGCTCCGATTCCAAAGAATGCGGCCAAGGCTCTGCAGTGGTATCGCAAAGCTGCTGAAGCGGGATATCCGCAGGCTGAGCTAGAGATGAGCCATCTACTGCAATTGTCTGATGCGCAATCCGCCGCCGATTGGCGAGACAAAGCGATTAAACAAAATTACGGTCCTGCAATGTACGAACTGGCGCAAGCGTATGAGAAGGGCCTCGGAAGCGAACAAAACTCCGAATTAGCCGCAAAGTGGTACGAGAAGGCCTTTCGTGCTGACGACCGCCGAGGCGCTGAGGCGCTGGGAAGACTTTACGAACATGGCACTGGAGTCAAGCAAGATATTCCACGTGCTTATCTCTATTTCTACTCAGCTGCCAGGAACGGAGTGCCACAAGCTGTCGATGAAGCCAGGGCTCTGAAGGAAACTATGACTGCGAAGCAAAAAGAGCAGGTTCGAAAAATTCATGATATTCCCCCCGGAATGATGATTCCCCCAGAACCTCGATGCTCCAGCCGGCCGGGCACCGCGAAAGAAAGGTTCTAAACGGCTGCTAATCACGTCCGTCCTCAGCTTCTTGGAACCGAGCAGCTCAAGCTACTTCATTCCTTCCAAAATCGATCCAACGATTCCGCCGACCACGCCGCCCTGTACCGTCTGTTTAGTTTCTCCGGGCATGTAGTGTGACAGCGCGTGGGCCAGTCTCGAAATGGGAAGGGTTTGCAGCCATACTTTTCCTGGACCGGTAAGCGCTGCAAGGAAAATTCCGTCTCCGCCGAAGATCATATTGCGGATTCCGGGAATCCGGGCAATCTGGAAGGAGACACTCGACTCGAATGCGCCGACGTGCCCAGGGTGCACGCGCAAGGTTTCTCCGGCGCGCAGCTCTCTTGCCACCACTTCGCCTGACAGCTCCAGCCAGGCCGTACCCTGGCCGCTGATCTTCTGCAGTAGAAATCCGTCTCCGCCAAAAATTCCCGCTCCCAACGATTGCTGAAAGCCGACGCCGATCTGCACCTGCGCCGTCGCGCACAGAAAACCGTGGCGATGCACCATGTGCTCCTGCCCGTGGCCCACCTCGACCGGCAGAATGTGTCCGGGGATTTTGGTGGCGAATGCCAACTCGCCGGGCACACCCATGGCGCGGTACTCGGTCATAAACAACGTTCCCCCGCCCGCGACCCGGCGGAAGGCGCCGAAGATGCCGCCACCTCCGCCGAGCTGGGTGTGCGTGGTCATCTGGATAGAACTGCTCATCCAGGAAAGTTCTCCAGCCTCGGAGATGATGGAATCGTTCGGATCCAGCGCAAACTCGAGGACAGGCATGGTCGTGCCAATGATGCGGCTTTGCATAATGAGAGCTCCTGCCGAAAGTTTAATTCAGGGAAGCTGCCAAACAACTCGGGAGTTGTTCCAATGATTGGGCCGTTAGAAACCGTTGTTAACTCAGGTCGCCTCAGGCGGATTTCAAAAAACGGCTGTCTGGAGGCCGACCGTCACATATGCCCGCTGTTACACGCGTCGACTTTCTCCAGTTTCATTATTGATTTCGGCCTGAGCACGGAAAGCACGCTCAGGCCGAAGAAATCGCTGCGAGCCCGTCAGCGGCTGGCCGCATCCGGAGATGCGATCCGGTCAAACGGGACATTTGCTGGGATGTTGTAGCGCGCCATTATGTCTTGCATCTTTCGGGCATTCTTGTCGATATCGTCGCGATCGTTCTTGCGTCTGGAATCCAGCCATTTCTTGTAATCCTTATCAAAGTTGTGCTGGTCATTGGCAGAAAGGCGTTGTTGCTGCCCGTAGGCATAGCCGTACGCACTGTTCGGATACGCTTCGGCATTGCCGCCGCTGGCAATCTGGGCGAAGGGCACGCTGGAGGGAATGTTGTAGCGCGCCATGATGTCCTGCATCTTGCGTGCGTTCTCAGAGATATCGTCCTGATCGTTCTTACGGGTTGCGTCGATCCATTTTGAATAGTCCTTGTCAAACTGTCGCTGATCATCGGGCGAAAGGCGGGTCTGACCGTAGGCCGGATATGCGTTCTGATATGGGCCATTGGGGTAAGCGCCGGATGGATATGCGCCTTGGTAAGGTCCATTCGGGTAAGCGCCGGATGAGTAAGCCCCGGAATTTGACGCGATCTGATCAAAGGGCACGTTTGGCGGAATCCTATAGCGGGCCATGATGTCCTGCATATGGCGAGCATTGCCGGAGATGTCATCCTGATCATTCTTGCGAGTGGCGTCCACCCATTTCGAGTAGTACTTGTCAAAGTGGCTCTGATCATCGGCGGAAAGCACACCGTGCCAACCCTGGGGCTGTCCATAGACGCCAGGGTTTTGAGCTTGCGCAGGCATCGTGGTGGTGGTTAGAGCGAATGCAATCAGCAGTGCAGATAGGGCCAAGAGACGCTTCATTGAGATACCTCCCTGAAAAAAAGTGGTGCGCTGTCTTGTAGTTGTGGCCTGTCTGATTGGATGGCTCAAGCAATACAAGGGGATAGCCGAAGCTGTCTGAGACTCCGTGTCTTCAGCGAGGTAGCAGTCACAAATGCGAAAAGCCGGCCGGGGCAGCCGGAAGTAAACGAGCGTAGCTATCCAGCGACTCGTCCCTGGCTGCCAACCGCTCAGTTGACAAATCTATGCATAGATAGTCTATATATAGGTTCATGGCAAAGAAACCAGAGCTGTTGCCCGGAACGCTCGACCTGATGATCTTGAAAACGCTCACGCGCGCGCCCTTGCACGGCTACGGTATCGCACTGGCCATCAAGCAGCTCTCCGATGACGTGCTGACGGTCGAAGAAGGCTCGCTTTATCCAGCGCTGCAGCGACTGTTACTGCAGGGCTGGGTGAAGGCCGAGTGGAAGATGACGGAAACAAATCGTCGTGCTCGCTATTACACGCTGACAGTCGCAGGACGCAAGCAGCTCGGCATCGAGCTTACGCAATTCGAGCAGATGATCGCCGCCATAGGTCGGGTGCTGCAAAACGCATGAGGTGAAGCAAATGTCTGGACTATTGCAGAAGATCGGCCTCCTGATTCGGCGCAGGAACTTCGACGATGACCTCGCTGAGGAGATGAGCTTCCATCACGAGCAGGTGGAGAAGCAGCTTCGCGGCGACGGCACGGCCCCCGAAGCCGCCCATTATGCCGCCATGCGGCAGCTCGGCAACGCCACCCTGCTCAAAGAACGCAGTCAGGAAATCGTAGCTTTTCGTTTTGAAACTGTGGCACAGGACTTTCGTTATGCGTTGCGGCAGCTGCGCAGCAATATTGGATTCTCAGGCATTGCCATCGCGGTCCTCGCTTTGGGAATCGGCGCCAGCACCGCGATTTTCAGCGCCGTCAATCCCATTCTGTTTGAGTCGCTTCCATATCCTCACGCAGGGCGCATCATGAGCATCATCGAGGCGCACCCAAATGGCGCGCGTGGCGAAGGCACGTTTGCTATGTATCACGAATTCGCCGGGCGCTCACGTTTGTTTGCCGCGCTCGCGGTACTCAAAGGGTGGCAGCCGGCGACGATCGGGGGAGACCAGCCTGAGCAGCTCCAAGGGCAGCGCGTCAGCGCAGATTATTTCCGAGTGCTCGGCGTTGAACCCAAAATGGGAAGAGACTTTCAACAATCAGAGGACCGGTTCCATGGCCCCAACGTCGTCATTCTCAGCGACAATCTGTGGCGGCGCCGCTTCGGTGGCGACCACGCCATCATTGGGCGGCAGATCAGGCTCGAGGAACCAAGAGGCTTCGCTGGCGACGACCTCTATACCGTGGTCGGGGTTATGCCGAGCGACTTCGAAAATGTGCTGGATTCCGAAGCCGAGTTGTGGGCGCCTTTGCAGTACAACGTGCAGGGCATCGCCGATCCCGGAAGCCGGGAATGGGGTCATCACTTGCGTACGGTGGGACGGCTGCGGCCAGGAGTGACTGCGCAGCAAGCCACGCAGGAACTCACCGCGATCGGGCGCGAGTTAATTCAGGCGCAGCGTCCGGAAACCTACGATTCCAATCCTCAATCGACCGAATTTACCGCGACTTCTCTGCAGAGCGAGATCACTCGCGGCGTTCGGCCGGCATTGCTGGCAGTGATTGGCGCGGTGATGCTCGTGCTCCTGATCGCTTGCGTAAACGTCACCAATCTCCTCCTCGCGCGCGGCGCCCAGCGCCGCGGTGAATTCGCCATGCGGGCTGCACTGGGCGCACAGCCGGCGCGCATGCTGCGCCAATTACTGACGGAATCTCTCCTCTTGGGAATGATCGGTGGCGCGTTGGGATTACTGGTAGCGGAATTCGGCGTTCGCGCGCTGCTCGCGCTCAGTCCGCCGGGACTGCCGAGAGTGGGAGCGATTCGGATCGATACTCCGGTCTTCCTCTTTGCAGCAACTGCGACGATGCTGGTCAGCTTGATTGTCGGTATCATGCCCGCAATCCGTGCATCGCGCGGTGACCCAAATCAGAGCTTGCAACAAAACGCCCGCACGGCTGCAGGCGGGCACCAGATGACGCGTCGTTCCCTCGTTGTGAGTGAAGTCGCGCTCGCCCTGGTGCTGCTGGTGAGCGCGGGACTGCTGCTGCATAGCTTGCAGCGGCTGTTCGCGGTGGATGTTGGCTTCGATGGATCTAATGTGCTGACCATGCAGCTTCAGGGCGCCGGAGCAAGCTTTAACGACGACGCTTTCACCGATCAGTTTTTTCAAAAAGTGCTCGACTCCGTGCGGCGACTGCCTGGCGTCACCGCCGCCGGATTCACGCGCCAATTGCCGCTCAGCGGTGACCTCGATCAGTACGGCGCGCACTTCGCGGCCACCCCGACCCAGCCTGCCGATACGTACCCGATATTTCGCTACGCAGTGACGCCGGGTTACATCGAAACCATGCGCATCCCGCTGCTGCGCGGCCGGCTGCTAACTGAGCATGACGATCAGAAAGCGCCATTCGTCGCTGTCATCAGTGAGTCACTGGCAAAAGCCCGCTTTCATGATGCTGATCCCATCGGGCAACAGCTGGAAATCGGTCTAACAGGGCCTTACACGATCGTCGGCGTGGTAGGCAATGTGAAGCAGGCGTCGTTGTCTCTGAGCGAATCGGATGCGGTCTACATTCCAAATACCCAGTGGAAATGGGCGGAAAATGTGATGTCGCTGGTAGTGCGCGCTCGCGGCAATGCTGCAGACCTTACGCCGGCAATCCGGAATGCAGTCTGGGACATTGATAAGGATGTCCCTATTGTTCGGGTAGCCACAATGGACCACCTTCTGGCTGCCTCCGAGGCGCAGCGGCGCTTTGCTCTCATCATTTTTGAAGTCTTTGCACTGGTTGGTTTGGTGCTGGCGGGCACAGGACTATATGGCGTGCTCTCCGGAAGCGTGACCGAGCGAACACGCGAGATTGGCGTGCGCTCGGCATTGGGAGCGACGCGTGGCGACATCCTCGCGCTGATTCTCAGACAAGGTGTGACCTTGACGATGATCGGAGTCGCGATTGGTCTGCTTGGAGCCGCAGCCGCAAGCCGCGCCCTCATCAGCCTGCTGTTCGGCGTCTCGCGCCTCGATCCGGTCACCTATATCGGCGTAATCGTCGTTTTGGGAATCGTGTCGATTCTGGCCTGCAGCATTCCAGCCTGGCGCGCAGCGCGGGTGGATCCGGCAATCACGCTGCGAGCGGAGTAGAAAAAAGTTTGCGAGGACCTAAGCGCGAAGTCCATTAGCGGAGTGAATTGAATGGCTGGTTTATTGCAAAAGATCGAACTACTCTTTCGGCGCAAGAAGTTTGACGACGAGCTTGCGGAGGAGATGTCTTTTCACTATGAGGAAGCACGCAAGCAATTGCGTGAAAACGGCCTGAGCGCAGAGGAGGCAAAATATGCCGCGCAGCGGCAACTCGGCAACGCCACACGCCTCAAGGAACGCAGCCATGAAATGGTCGGATTCCGTTTTGAGACGGTGCTGCAGGATGTCCGCTATGCGCTTCGCCAACTGGGAAAAAGTCCTGGCTTTGCCGCGACGGCAATTCTGATCCTGGCCCTTGGAATCTGCGCCAGCATTGCGATCTTTGCTTTTGTGGATGCAGCCCTGATCAAGCCGCTGCCCTATTCCAATCCCGACCGCCTGGTGGACGTGACGGAGAGCGTGCCCATGATCCCGCACGCCAACCTTTCCTATCTGGATTATCTCGATTGGAAGAAGCTGAACACCGTCTTCAGTTCCCTCGACGTCTACACCGGCAACAGCTTCATGCTGCGGACGCAGTCGGGTACCGAGCTTGTCCCAGGAGCAAGCGTAAGCGCCGGCTTCTTCCGCACGCTCGGCGTTGCTCCCATTTTGGGCCGAGATTTTTACGACGGCGAGGATTCGCCCCACGGTCCCAATAGCGTGATTCTCACCTACGCGGCCTGGCAGAAGCGCTTTGGCGGCCGCAAAGACGTGATCGGCCAAACGGTGACCATGGGCGGCGATGCCGACACCATCGTCGGCGTGCTGCCACGGAGTTTTCAGTTCGCTCCGCGAGGAAACGCTGAATTCTGGGAGGCGATCCATGCGAAAGAGGGATGCGAGCTGCGACGAAGCTGCCACAACCTCACCGGCGTAGCGCGATTGAAAGATGGCGTGACTGTGGAGGCCGCGCGGGCCAACATCGTGCTGATCGCGCAGCAGTTGGAGAAGCAATATCCGGACTCCAACCGCGGCCAGGGGGGCGTGGTTGAGCCGCTGTCGGAAGCGATTATCGGAGACGTTCGCCCCATTCTGCTGGTGCTCCTCGCCGGCGCCGGACTGCTGCTGCTGATTGCCTGCGTGAACGTTTCCAGTTTGCTGCTGGTACGCTCCGAGAGCCGCCGCCGAGAGATGGCGGTGCGCAGCGCTCTTGGCGCCTCGCGCGCGCGTCTGATTTGCCAGTTCACAACTGAAGGATTGGTGCTGGTCATGGCGGGTGGTTCGTTGGGATTGGGTTTGGCGGGCTCGGCGATGCAACTGCTCACGCGCCTCATCCCGACAGACATGCTGGCTGGCATGCCCTATCTGCAGGGGCTTGGCCTGAATCTTCACGTCCTTCTCTTCGCCGCGGTGCTCTCGCTTTTTGCTGTGGTGTTGTTCTCACTCACACCACTGGTGCGCTTGCCATGGAACGAAATTCGCGATGGTCTTTCGAATGGCAGCCGCGCAGCCAGCGGCACCATCTGGCGGCGCTTCGGTTCCAATTTGGTCGTGGTCGAATTGGGACTGGCTATGGTGCTATTGGTGGGCGCCGGTTTGCTAGGCAAGAGCCTCTACCGCCTTTTGCACGTGGATCTTGGGTTTCAGCCGGACCATCTGGCCACCGTGGAATCCGTGGCCATACCGAACGGCAGGTCGAAGAACAACGATCAGGTACTCGCAATCCGGCGGCAGATCATCAGCCGTGTCTCCAGTCTTCCGGGGGTGAAATCGGTTGCGCTGGCCATGCAACTTCCTGTCAGCTTCAATGGCAATACGGAGTGGATCAGATTCCTCGACCGCCCCTATCACGGCGAGCACAATGAGGTGAACCAGCGCGACATCAGCCCCGCTTTCTTCAGCACGCTGAAAGCGAAGCTGGCGCGCGGGCGCTATTTCACCGAGGCCGACGAAGCCGAACACCCGCGCGTTTGCATTATCAATCAGACGCTGGCGAAGCAGTACTTCCCCGACAAAGATCCCATCGGCAGCAAGATCGCTCACTTCGATATGGCGCCCGATTCCATTATGGAAATTGTCGGCGTTGTAGAAGATGTTCGCGAAGGATCGCTGGACTCGCCATCCTGGCCCACTATTTATTATCCCGAACCGGATCCGTATTTCGCCTTGATCGCGCGCACCTCGCAAGATGAACAATCTGTGCTGCCGAGCATCGTTGCGGCCATTCACGAGGTCGATCCTGCCATCCCGGTCCGCGGAGAATCGACGATGGATGCAGACATTAACGGCTCGGAGACGGCCTATCTGCATCGCTCGACCGCATGGCTGGTAGGAGGTTTCGCAGCTATGGCGCTGCTTCTAGGAGTGATCGGACTTTACGGCGTGATTGCCTTCTCGGTGAGCCAGCGCACCCGCGAGATCGGCGTGCGCATGGCGCTGGGCGCGCAACGCCGTTCGGTCTATCAGTTGGTCTTGAGCGAAGCCGGATATCTGGCCGCGTTCGGCATCATCGCCGGCCTGCTCTGCTCGCTGGCAACGGCGACTCTGATGCGCAAGCTGCTGTTCGGCGTGCGCTCATGGGACATCTCCACGCTGCTTGCGGTAGCAGCGTTGTTAGCCGCGGCCGCCCTGCTGGCCAGCTATCTACCCGCGAGACGCGCCGCATCGGTGAATCCAACAGAAGCGCTGCGCGCCGAGTAACAAAGAGAGCTTGCTTGAAATGACCATTAATGGTTATCATATGGTCATGAAAAAAGCAGGTGTCGCGGAATTGAAAGCGCGACTTAGTCACTATCTGCGTGCTGTGCGGCGCGGTGAAACCGTGACTATTCTGGATCGCGATACTCCCGTGGCCCAGATTGTTCCTGTCCAACAACCGGCATTGCAGGTGCGAGAGCCTATTCCCGGCAGCCCTCCGTTTAACCGTGTGCCTCTGCCACCGCCCCTGGATCCTGATATCGATATCGTGCAACTCCTTATGGAAGAGCGTCAGAACCACCGGTGACAGCCTATATCGATAGCTCTGTTTTGTTGCGTGTAGCTCTTCAGCAACCCGGAACTCTTCCCGAATTGCGCCAAATCCAGCACGGCGTATCGAGCTTCCTTATACAGGTTGAAAGCCTGCGCACCTTGGATCGCTTGCGAATACAAGCGCGCTTTCCCGACGCGGAGCTCGCGATTCGACGCTCCACAATTCTCCGGTTGCTGGAGTCTTTGAAATTGGTTGCAGTGGATTCCCTGATTCTCGATCGCGCAACTCAGCCGCTCCCGACCGAATTAGGAACACTGGACGCAATCCATTTGGCAACTGCGATGCGCTGGCGCGAAGAAACACGCCAGGAAATAGTCATGGCAACTCACGATGTGGCACTGGCTACCGCTGCGCTGGCGCTTGGGTTCAGAACCATCGGAGTTAAGTGAACTTCACCACGCATCGCTTCCTTTTTTCCTCATTGGAATTGCATCAGGGAAAGAAATGATGGGCCTTAAACCCCACCTCTAAGAAATCTGGAAAGACTCGCTTATCCCTTCACATTCACGCTGGAGAACGCCAGCACAACGTGTCCGCTGGCGGGAGCGCCGAAGGCGCGGGCGGGCTCGAATCTGGTAAAGATGAGCGCGCTGTCAATCTTCACGCGCAGCGCATCCGAATCGTGACCCGAAAGGATGCGATAGTCGTTCACTCCTCCATCGGGATTGATGGTGGCTTCAATCAACACCGGACCCTCGAGGCCGGGCACGGCGTAGAGACCCGACGCGAGTCGCGGCGGAGTATAGAGCAGGGTAGGAATATCGTTGTTGACCTGCGGCAGGGCAAAGAAGCCGATGAGCACTCCGAACATGATCACCGCGGTCAACAGGCCCGCAGTTGCGGGCAGCATAAAGGAATTGATGCCATGCTCGATGCGCAGTCCCAGATTGCGCAATGCGCGGCTGGGGGTGTTCCTGCGTTCGCGCTGGATGGCAACTTTGATCTTAAGCGCCAAATCCCCGGGAGCTTTACGAGTGCCCAGTGAAGCCAGCATGGCCTGCGTCCGCTGCAACGAGTAGTAGCCGCGATAGCAATCCTGGCAGCTTTCCAGATGCGCGGAGATATCGCGCATCTGACGACCGCTCACTGCCCCGTCCAGGTACGTGGAGAACATCGACTTGGCTTGTTTGCAGTCCATCTAATCGTTTCCAACCTCCAATTGCGGGGTTTGCGCGCCCGCCGCAAGCCCCAGACCAAGGTCCCGTCCCGCTTGCCGGGCGTAAGTTTCAAGACGCTTCTTCAAGGCCAGACGTCCGCGCATCAGTCGCGATTTCACCGTGCCCAGTGAGACCTGAAGTATTTCGGCAATCTCCTCATATGACAGTCCCTCAATATCGCGCAGGACGACAGCAGTGCGATACGGCTCCTGGACTTGTGCCAATTCGAACTCTACTTTGCTGCGTACCTCCTCGTGCGCTGCGCTCTCGAACGGCGATTCGCCAAGATCGATCAGCGTGTCCTTCAGCCCGAAACTCTGGCCGTCTTCGTCGCAGCCTTGCGGCTCCATCGTGGTCTCGCGGCGCTTGTGCCGGAACCACCAGCGGCGCTGGTTCGACGCCTCATGAATCGCGATGCGGTAAATCCAGGTCTTCAGACTGGCTTGGCCGTTGAAACGCCGAATCCCGCGGAAAACTTTAAGAAACACTTCCTGGGTGGTATCCGCTGCATCGGCCGGATCGTTCAGGATGCGGTATACCAATCCGTACACCGGCTGGTGATAATGCGCGATCAGCCACTCGTAGGCGTCCTCAGAGCCGGACTTCAGTTCGGCAATGATGGAGGCCTCTTCAGCCCGGGCTGAGATCGCGGTTGCGAGGTTTGCCAATCTTGTGACTCCCGCCATGCTCACGGCGTTATGCATAAATTAGCAGGTTCCTCCAAAACTCCCAACCTCTTTCCTTGGCCCACCGGCCCTTGTCGAGATAGACCCCACCCCTCCAAGGAAAGTTCCCGGAAGGTAGCTGGTTGGCAGGCCACTAGCCACTAGCTGCTCGCCCAAGGCAACATCAACTCCAAGTCCTATACCGCGGATTACACGGATCAGCACGGATTTCACGGATTCTTGCTGGCGGCCAGAAGCTGATTCCTGAGAACAGGGAAGAAATACAGGGAAATTTTCCCGCCGACGGCGTAGCCCGCATAACTTACAAGTTAATCCCTTTGATTGCTAGTAGCTGGAACCCAGTAGCCAGCTGCTGGTTCAAGAAGCTGAGGAAACGAACAGGATAGGAGCAGGAAAGCCCACTAAATTCGGCTAAACTACTCCGAATGTGAGAGTTGCAGGGAATTTCTGGCAAAATTGAGGAAATTATCAGGAAAGGAACAGGGAAGGCGCCATTTTTCCATGGGCGAAGGGATTGTCGCCCAGGCGGAGTGCGGCCGCCCCGGCCGGCTTCTCGATTACGAAATTACAAAATTGCGAAATCCGACAAAAACCAGCCGCGGCTCCTCCAGCCGGAAGCCGCGGCCCGTAGCCGGCAGCCAAATCTCACTGCGGCTTCGCCGGTTCTGACGTGCTCGGCGTGGAGGTGCTGGGCTTCTTCCTGGCATGCTTCTTTTTGGGTTTGGGAGCAGGTTCGCTGTCGTCGATGATGACCTTCTTCGGCGGAGGCTGCTCTGCCTTCACCGCCGCCGCCTGGCGCGCAGCCGCCGCCAGCCGAGCATCGCCATTCGTGGCAAGCTGCTCAAGATAATCGCCATAGTTGCGCCGCGACTGGTCCAGCGACCCGATCTCCGGCGCTATGGCTTCGTACTCTTCTTTTTTGCCAAACGCGCCGGTGGATTCTCCCAGGTTGGCCAGCACATCGTGCAGCGCGCTAAGGTTGCGATACAGCTTGAAGTTCGCCGACAGGCTCTGAGGCTGATTGCGCACCGCCGCAATCAGGTCGGGCAGCGCCGCAGTGATGTTGCGCTGAATCGACGCGGCATTCTCCGTCTCCTGCTGTTTGGTGCCGCTGTCGGTCTTCCATTTGTCGATGCGCAGCCGGCTGATCTCGACGTTGAGCGCCTGCGTGTCCTGCTCAATCTTGGCCAGCAACATTCCCAAATCGACAGAATTCATAGCCGCCGGCGCCGGCCCGGCCGCCACAGGCGTTTGCCCAAAACCAGCTCCAAGCACGATCAGGACAGCAAGAAATAAAGAGAAAACCCTCATCAATACACCGACTCCAACAGTTAAGAATACGCCGTATTTGGCTCTCGGCAATCGGCAGTGGGCTTTCGGCGAAGGAATGAAGGAGCGCGGCCCGCGCTGGGGCGTCTGTTCTGATTTCGTAATTTTGTGATTTCGTAATCGGGTAATTTTGAAAAGATCGGGTGATCGGGCCGTGGGAATCGGGTGATTTCGTGATCGGGTGATGTGGTGATTTGAGATCGGCTGTCGGCTATCGGCCATCGGCTTTCGGCCAGGGAATGAAGGACCGTCGCCCGCCCCCGGGCGTCTGTTCTGAGTTCATAATTTTTTGGAGTGAAAATCGCGAAATCACAACCACTGAGGACACAAAGGGCGCACAAAGAGAATTCAAAGCACAACCATGCTCCGCCTTCGTGACCTTCGTGTGCTTTGTGGTTAAGGCTGTTGGTTTGAGCTAGCAGCTAATAGCTGTTTTGCATCTCGCTAGCAGTCAGCAGCTAATAGCTAGTCCTTGCGAAATACCTCCCGGAGCAATTCCAAGATAATGACAGTCGTAAGGAACGCGGAGCCAGGCACCGACACGAAGAAGTAAGCCCAAATGCCTCGCGACAATCGGGCAAAATCCGGAGACCGATTGAAAGTGAGCCAAAGACCCAGCATCTGACTTGCCGTCAGGGCTGCGAAGAGCACAGCGTGCTTGCGAGTTAATTCGATCGTCACAGGTGGGATTTTAACCTTGTACGAATTACCGCCGTTGCCTGTTGCCCAGCAGCTGGCAGCTAGCAGCTAAGCAAGCCATTTCCTTATTAAGGAGCCAGTAACCAGTATTAGCAGCTGTACCTCTTCCCGCAGCTTGGCGTATTCCAGGTTGACTTGTTTCAAGATGGGAACGTCGGGATAGGCGTCCGCTTACCGCAGCGGGCTCCCATAATATCCGCACAATCTGCGGAGAATAGTTGTATAATCTCCGCAAGGTTTGCAGAATGAAGTACATCCATGAACTGCCCGAGTGGCCGAAATTTTACTGGGACCGCGACAAGCTGGGGTCGAGATTGGCTGAGGTACGGCATCGGCAGGGGCGGTTGATTGGGCGCATGGAGGCACTTGGCTTTCCTCTTCGCAAAGAGGCAGTGCTGCAAACGCTTACCCTCGATGTTCTCAAGTCCAGCGAGATCGAGGGAGAAAAACTGAATGCCGAGCAGGTGCGCTCCTCAATCGCAAAACGGCTGGCCATACAAGTTGCCGGAGCCGTTCGCGCAGACCGCGATGTTGAGGGCGTCGTGGAGATGATGCTCGACGCGAGCCAGAACTTCGCCGAGCCGCTCACCCCCGAGCGGTTGTTTGGGTGGCACGCGTCACTGTTCCCGACCGGGCGCAGCGGCATGCACAGGATCGTTATCGGCGCATGGCGCGATTCGGCAAAAGACCCGATGCAGGTGGTTTCGGGATCGATCGGCCACGAGAAAGTTCATTTTGAGGCGCCCAAAGCTGAGCGCCTTGACCGCGAAATGCGGGTGTTCATTGACTGGGCAAATGAGCGAGACGATCTTGACCCGGTTCTGCGCGCGGCGCTCGCGCACTTGTGGTTTGTGACCATTCATCCTTTTGACGACGGCAATGGACGGATCGCCAGAGCCATCGCCGATTGGGCGCTGGCGCGATCGGAAAACAGCTCGCAACGCTTTTACAGCATGTCGGCACAGATCCGGGTGGAACGGAACGGCTACTACAGGATCCTGGAGCGCACGCAGAAGGGTACGCTCGACATCAGCGAATGGATGGCATGGTTTCTCGACTGCCTCGAGCGGGCAATCGCCGGAACGGAGTCGACACTTGCGGCGGTGTTTCGCAAGGCGCGGTTCTGGGAAAAGAATGCCGGCAAGCGCATCAATGACCGGCAGCGGCTCATGCTCAACAAGCTTCTGGACGGTTTCGAAGGAAAACTCACGTCTACGAAATGGGCGAAGATAACAAAGTCTTCTCAGGACACGGCATATCGCGATATTCAGTCATTGATTGAGCAGGGAGTGTTAGTGAAGGATGGCGCTGGCGGGCGCAGCACGAGTTATTCGCTCCCATGACGCTGCTAGCTGCTGGTTACTAGCGCCGCATTTCTCACGACAAATCTGGTCCGTTCTTATCATGGGAAAACCAGACGCGGATCACGCGGATGTGACGCGGATTCCAAGCAAAATGGTGAGAGCTGTGTGGTATGGTGACAACAATCAATTCCTTCCATTACTCCACCACCAATCAGCCAATCCCATCCGCGTCTCATCCGCGTAATCCGCGTCTGGTTTGGTAAAAATGCAGGTTAGCGCCGCTTAATCGGAATCGTGCATGTTTCTGATCAGGATTCTCGCCATACAGCAGTGATATCACGTTATAAGCGATGCTTAGACTCTTCTCGATGGACGAGAAGCGTGCGCCATCCGCCGTGATCGAGAAAAAAGCCCGGCCGATTCGGCCGGGCTTGAAACTCACTTTGCTTGATCAGCGGCGACAAACAGTCGATCTTCCACCGCAAAGGCGCCGGGAACTGAGCGCGCCTGGGCAAGAGCGATCTGCTTGTCTAACTGGGTGTCGACCACGCCGTGCAACTCTACCTGGCCGCGATCCACCACGATCCGGATCGGCTTCTGCGGGTCAAGCGCGTACCTGGTCAACGCCGAGTGTCCATAGATCGCGCTGGCCATGCGCAGGCGCAACTCATCGTCAAAACCCGAAGGAGGAGCGACCTCGATCTCATCGAAGAGGCCCTTGACTCCCGGAGTAGTTTCAACGATCGCCAGCGCCGAGTTGCGGTCAGCGTAGTCGCGCACGTGTCCACTCACCGTTGCCGCGCCAGCACGCACATCGACAGCCAGGTTGTTGAACATGATTCCGTATCCCACACGGTCGTAGCGCAGCTTCTTCGCCAGTTTTTCGGTTAGAGCTGCGTCGCTGACCGGGGTCTGCGGAACCACCTCGATCTGGTTGCTTACTGCCTGCACGTGCTCCACCCGCTTCACCTGCTTCTCGGCATCGAGCTTGTGCACCAGCAAATCAACCGTGCCGCTGATTTGCGCGACTCCGTCCGCCACCTGGATCTTCACGTTGCGGAACTGGTCCTTCTTGCTGAGCTGCTTTCTTGCCGTGCGCTCAGTGGCGGTGTCGGAGCGGCCGACTGTTGCTTCCGCGCGGGCGAATGGCAAAGTAAGCGCTCCCATTATGAAAATAAGACTCCAGATGATGTTCTTTTTCATGACAAAATTCCTTTCATTCTTTTCTGTCGGTCAATACCACGGGTGAAAACTTAAGCCCAGGATCACCAGCGCCGCGGCAATCGCGGCTCCGATCGCCAACCACTGCACTTGCGGGCGGTAGGCCTCACTGATGGAAATCTTGCGAAACATGTTTGTCCTCCTCGAAAAAAGCTCCCGACTGCTATTGCAGCCGGTGCTGAAAAGTGTTCTTGTTCTTTGGGTTCTCGGCAGAGGCAAGCTCTCAAGCCCGCCATCGTGACTGCGTATCAGTACCGCACGCGGTAGCGGGTGGATGAGTGACATTACCCATCCGCTACCGCGGATGGTACTGAACCAAGTCGCGCATTTTGACGGCAGGCTTAAGAGCCCGCCTCTGCCGAATTGTGTGCTGCCCTGCGAGAGGCGGGCTCCTCGGCCACTACGGCTAGCGGAGATCCACTTCGAGATCGCCCAGGCGCAAGCTGGCCTGTTCGTAATCGCGAATGGCGTCAACCGTGTCCACCAGCGTGTCGGCGCGTTCAGCAATGTCCCTCAGATTGTCCCGATAACCGATCTGATGAATTGTGTTCTTGTCGGCGTTCAGGCTGAGAATCGCGCCCTCGACATTGGCGGCCAGCGTTTCCAGGTGCGGACGAGCATGGTCGATCGCCTTCACCTGCAGGTCACTGGCATCGGGCTTCAGAGCTTCCAGTTCGCTCAATGTGCCGCCCATCCGATTCACCGAGTCGCGCAGCGACGCCAGGTAGGCTGCATGCGACTGCCAGCTCACGCGGTTGCGCGTCAGCGACTCCAGTTCATCGGCCGTGCGGCTCGCCTCGCCCGCTGTGACCTGGAGTTGTGAAAGGTGACTGGCTACGCGCGGAGAGCCAAACTCGCTGTCGTAAGCAAAGGCTGCTCCGGGCAGAATCATTGAGAGGCCGAGCACCAACATGGGAAAGAGCCTCGCGGTGCGTTTCATGATGTTTACTTCCTCCTGTCGGCTTTTTGCCGTACACAACCTTTGACTCATTTGAACGTGACTTAGATATCTAGAAAGTTTCGTCCTAAAAGTTCGAAAAAACCGAAGAATGAAAATTGGAAGAAAAGAGAAGGGAAGGAGCGCGGCCGCCCTCGGCCGGATTTTTTGTTTCTGAACCGAAATCAAAACCAAAATCCGGCGGAGGGCCGCCGCGCTCCTTATCTGTGCTCCTCTCTTACACTTCGGTTTTTTCGAACTAATCGGCTGAAACTTTCTAGATATCTAAGTCACGCTTGCATGAGTCAAAGGTTGTGTACGGCAAAAAGCCGACAGGAGGAAGTAATAGTTATGAAACGCACAGCGAGGCTCTTTCCCATGTTGGTGCTCGGGCTCTC
>JAICXB010000034.1 GCA_025980765.1 Terriglobales bacterium | reverse complement strand
TTAATCAACAATGCATTCTGGTTCCGAACACTGCTGCGGCTGTTGCCGGGCTCCAGTGCGGAAGCGGTTCGCCAGCAGCTTGCCGCGACATCGCGCGCCGCCGAAGAGGAAAGGATGCGGGGGGAGCCACGCGAAGTTTTCGAGCGAGACATGAATCAGCAACTGCTGATGGTGCCCGCCGCGGCGGGAGCCTCGGATTTGCAGAGCGACTATCGCTCATCATTGTGGATGCTGGCAATGTTGACCGCGCTTGTGCTGTTGATCGCCTGCGCCAACGTAGCAAATTTAATGACCGCGCAGGCAGAATCGCGTAGCCGCGAGATGGCAGTGCGCGTTTCTCTTGGCGCCGGCCGCTCGCGGTTGGTAAGACTGGTGATGCTCGAAAGCCTGTGGATCGCGCTGCTTGCAGCCGCCGCAGGATGTGCGTTTGCATGGTGGGCCGCTCCCTTCGTCGTCAGCCGAATTAATCCTGTAACAAACCCTGCTCGGCTGTGGCTCCCGTTCGATCTCCGATTATTCAGCTTCGCGGCCTTGCTGACTCTCGCTGTGACGCTCATATTCGGATCCATGCCCGCATTGCGCACCTCGCAGGTCATTCCTGCTCGCGTGCTGAAGGGCGGAGATGATCCGAAAGCGCGTCACCGCGCGATCCATTTGCTGGTTGCGGGCCAGGTGGCATTCTGTTTCATCGTGCTGCAGCTGGCCGGCCTGTTCGTAGTCACCTTCCATCGGCTCACGAACCGGCCGGTTGGGTTCTCGCCCGAACGTGTGCTGGCGATGGAGACGATTGCTACACAACCTCAACCACCAGCCATCTGGGACCAGGAGCTTGAGCACCTGCGCAGCATCCCGGGTGTTGAGTCGGCCGCGATTGCGAGCGATACCCTGCTTTCGGGATGGGACACGATCACCTCTGTCTCAGTGAATGGCGCCACTCCCAGTCTTGTGCTCACTCATGAACTCAACATTTCGCCAGGATGGCTGCACGTGATGCGCATTCCGCTGCTCAACGGCCGCGACTTCCGGCCAGAAGATGTTTACCCCGGAGTTGCCATCGTGAACCAGGCATTCGCGCGAGCGTATTTCAATGGCCAGGACCCGGTGGGAAGACGCTTTGAAGTTGACTCTGAGCACAACAAGCGGCTTGGTTTCGAGGTAGTGGGCTTGTGCGGTGACGCGGTATTTCGCGATGTGCACGAACCGATGCCGCCACAGGCCTATTTTCCATTTCGCGAGGTGAATGCTTCAGGGCAGCTGCAGGCTGAGAATGACGATGAGATTATGGTTCGGACCTCAGTTTCTGACCCGATGTCAATGGCGGCCGTGCTGCGGCGTGAAGTTCCCGCGGGACGCTCGGAATTTCGCGTCAGCAGTCTGCTGACACAGACGGAAATCGACCAGGCACAGACCGTCCGCGAGCGCCTGTTGGCCATGCTGTCACTTTTCTTCGCAGTCGTGGCTCTGTTGCTCGCGGGTGTAGGCCTTTACGGTGTACTGAACCATTCCGTTGTACAGCGCCGCCGTGAAATCGGAATACGAATGGCAGTGGGCGCACAGGCTTCAACTGTCGCTCGCCTCGTGACTTCGCGGATGGTCGCCGCAGTGCTGGCCGGGGCTATGGTCGGACTTACTTTTGGTCTGTTGTGTGCCAATCGACTACAGGCGCTGCTTTTTCAGGTGCGAGCAACAGACGCGACCATGTTGATTCTTCCGTTTGCCGCGATTGCAGCGGCTGCAGTCCTGGCAACGATCCCGGCGGTATTGCGTGCCGTGCACATCGATCCGCTAACGATGCTGCGCACCGAGTGAGAACGGCCATCGTTGTGGATTACCTGCAGAAGATGCTTGGGGCGAGGCAGGTCACATTTTTCGGAGTTGGATGCTTCCAATCCAGTCCTGCTCGGCGGGGGAAAACCGCTGTTCAAAGGAGTTGACTTGCGCGCTCTGGGATTCGAATGCGCTGAATTCGTAGCCTCGGAGAATGCCACGCATTTCGTCCTAGGGCGCCAACGGCACACGAACGCTTAACAACCGATTGCAGCGGAGGGCCGCTCCAGCGGACCGTCCGCTGCAGCGGAGTGTTGAACGGGAGCTTTTGAAAAAACCCACAGGTCGGTTTAGGCCCCCGGGCGTGTGTTACGGAGCGCCTCCCGCTACCGCCAGGGGGTCCTGTCGCGTCTAAGCACGGTGCCTGCATGAATACTCTTCTTTTGGACATTCGCCTCGGGCTTCGAATGCTGGCTAAGTCTCCGGGGTTTACGGCGATCGCAGCGTTGACCCTGGCGCTGGGCATTGGCGCCAATACGGCTCTGTTCTCGGTGGTCAATGGGGTCCTTTTGAATCCGCTGGCTTACCCGCATTCCAGCCAACTTGTTGCCTTGTACGAGAAGGCTCCGGGATTCGACAAGGGCGCAATTACTTACCCGAATTTCCTCGACTGGGAGCGCGAGAGCCGGACGTTTTCGTCGATGGCGCTCTACCGCCATGAGGACTACAACTTCACCGGCAGGGGCGAAGGCCAGCGGCTGAGCGGTTACATGGTCTCGGCAGATTTCTTTTCGACTTTAGGGGTGAGTCCCATTTTGGGCCGAACCTTTCGCGCCGACGACGATCATGTGGGCGCTGCCCCGGTAGTGGTTCTTAGCGGAGGCTTGTGGAAGCGGGAGTTCGGCTCGACGCGCGACATCGTTGGCAAATCGATGGTACTCAATAGCGCCGCCTATACCATCATCGGCGTCATCCCGGCGGGCTTCACTTTCTACGGCAATTCCAAAGATCTCTATACTCCTGTCGGCCAATGGAACGATGCTTCGTTCCGCGACCGCCGCATCGGTGTGAGCGCGCACGCGATCGGCCGCCTGAAGCCCGGCGCAACCCTGGCACAGGCACGAGCTGAGATGGAGGCAATTGCGCGAAATCTCGCGACGGCCTTTCCCGAGGCCGACAAAGACATCGGCGTCACCCTGCTGTCGATGAAAGAAGACATGGTTGGCAACGTGCAGCCATTCCTGGTGGTGCTGTTGGCGGCGGTTGGATTCCTGCTGCTGATCGCGTGCGCTAACGTCGCGAATCTGGTTCTGGCGCGGGCCATGGAAAGATCGCGTGAGTTCGCCATTCGCGCCGCTCTGGGCGCAAGCCAGATGCGGGTGATTCGTCAGCTTCTTACTGAGAGCGTTTTGCTCGCGGGAATCGGCGGAGCCGCGGGACTCCTGCTCGCCTTTTTGGGAACAAAGGCCATTCTCGCCACATTACCCGGCGCAGTGCCGCGCGCGAGCGAAGTGTCGATGGATTCGCGGGTCTTGCTTTTTACCCTCTCACTGTCGTTGTTTGCCGGAATCATTTTCGGCTTGGCGCCTGCCCTGAAGACCAGCGGCGTAAACCTGCAGGAGGTGCTGCAGGAGACCGGCGGCCGCGGCGCCAGCGGGCTTCGCCATCGGCTGCAGGGATTTTTTGTTGCCTTCGAAGTGGCAACGGCGCTGGTTCTGCTGGTCGGAGCTGGACTTATGGTGCGCACGCTGGCCGCGCTGTGGCGCGTGAATCCTGGCTTCAATCCCAGCCACGCCATCACCTTCAGCTTGTCTTTGCCGGCAAGTCCCGCGACCAGTTCGGAAGAGACACGAGCTCGTCTGCGCGCCTTCGACAAGAAGATGCGCTCCATCCCCGGGGTGCAGGCAGTCTCGGTCACGCTGGGCTCGCGTCCGATGATTCACGACTCCTCCGAGCCTTTTTGGATCGTGGGCCGTCCCAAACCGGCCACGGTAAACGATATGCCGCAGGCGATGTTCTATCTGGTAGAAGCTGGGTTTCAGCAGGCGATGGGGCTATCGCTGGAGCGCGGGCGCTTCGTTACCGCACAGGACAACGAGTACGCTCCCAAGGTGATCGACATCGACGACGTCTTCGCGCGCACTTACTTTCCTCACCAGAATCCGGTGGGCGAGCATGTGAATCTTGGCATCTTCAATGCGCAGGCGGAAATTGTCGGCGTCGTTGGCCACGTGAAGCAATTTGGGCTTGACGCTGATCCGAAATCGGCGATCGAGGCCCAATTTTTCTACCCCTTCATGCAGCTTTCGGAAAAACTAATGCCGCTGGTCGCGAATGCGGTCGCCGTGGTTCTGCGCACCCAGGGTGATCCCACACAGGTGGTAGGCCCGGTGCGCGCCGCGGTGGCACAAATCGATCCTCGCGAAGTGATTTACAACGTGGAGAGCATGGATGAAGTCGTCTCCAATTCCTTCGCCGCGCGCAGACTCACGATGATGCTGCTGGCCGTCTTCGCAACGCTGGCATTGGCGCTGGCATGCGTCGGAATTTATGGCGTGACTTCTTACCTGGTCGGCCAGCGAACCCACGAAATCGGAGTACGCCTGGCCTTGGGCGCGCAGCGGCAGCAGATTTTCCAACTCGTGGTCGGCCAGGGAGCAAAGATGGCGCTCGCCGGAGCGGCCATCGGCATTCTCGCCACATTGAGCCTGACGCGACTGATGTCGAACCAACTCTTCGGCGTCTCCGCGCAGGATCCCCTCACATTAGCGGGGGTAGCTCTGCTGCTGATATTGGTCGCCATCGCAGCCTGTTACCTGCCGGCGCGAAGAGCGATGCGCGTCGATCCAATGGTGGCTTTGCGCTGCGAGTAGCAATGTGCGCGCGATTTCCGGCAAAAACCAGCTGCTGCGAAAGTCTATGGTACTGCTTGACTTTGTATTATGAAGTACTTTACAATTCTCCTCGACCCGTGAACTCCGAGATCGAGAGATTGATATGAATAACTCGCCCACAATGAAGCAGTTCAGCGCCTGGCTTCCAGTGGTGATGTCATTAGCCGCCCTGGCTACAGTGCTTACTCACCTTGTTCTGTTCGGAGCCGCGCGGGAGCCCGACGAAGGCCCTGCTGCCCACATCTTTCAACTTCTCATACTCCTGCAAGTCCCAATCGTGGCCTTCTTCGCGATCAAGTGGATGCCAAGAAAGCCAGGACGGACGCTGCAAATCCTGGCACTACAGGCGATCACCGCGCTTGCGGCGCTTGCACCGGTTTTCCTTCTCAAACTTTAACCAGACCTCAGCGGTGCCGATGAAGGGAGGATGTTAATTCTGCTGCGTTTTGAACGCCGGCCGCCCGCACTGGATTTCGTTTTGAAATTTAGCTGGGGCGCATCCACTCAGAGATCCGCTAATTTTCTGCTTGTGGAATCGAGTTCGATCGGGGCCGGATTCGCCATGTTTCGAAGAAATCCTGCCGGTTCCACAGCACAGGGGACAAGTGTCGATGCCATCGCCGACAGCATTACCCTTCACCACCGTCCTGGATTCCTTCTCGGAAGGTTTAGTAGTGACGTTGATGAACTGACGAGAACCAGTTGGTGTCCGACTCAACCAACCATCGATCTCGTCGGGGAAAGCCATCACTGAGCTTCGCGATCTGCCGGCAAGCCGGTGCACTGGCAGGCCAAACTGCCCTTCATACCGTTGGATCGTCCGGACCCCGCGTCCGACATAAGACGCTATTTCTTTCCAGGAATGTAATATTCGGCGTTTCATCTTCATTCCCGCTGCATCAGCAATCGGAACTTGGGAACTATGCATGCTCATGCGCTCCTGGGTTCCCGCGGATATTTTCAGGAGTCTTATGCACCATTCTTGGAATTTCTTGAAGCAGTATCTCCGGTTCATTCTCGATGGTGGCATCGGCAAAGCTGTCCATCGCGCCGACTTTGGCCGTCACTACAATCACGGGTGTGTTCGGGCTATGGCGGCGGATGGCATAGGTTAGCCGCTCTCTATCTTGCACTGGCATCGAGTGGCACAGAACCACGATGTCGAAGTCGCCGGAAACGAAACTCTGGAGAGCTTGTTCGACCGAGAGCGCAGAGACTACCGTATATCCGGCGTGCCGCAGAATTTGACGGCGAGTTTCCAAGAGCACCGGATCTTGTCCAACCGATAGTGCGAGGATGTGAGGCATCTGGCGTTATCACCAACGTTCGGTGCGTCACTAAGCCTGAATTTAATACCAAGGGATGAGCGTGTCGGTCTGGAATCGGACATAGATTTCGGGAGATTTATTGGCTGGAATTCGCCAACGCATCGGCGCAAGCACGCATCGAGGAAGGTTCGAGGCAACAGGAACTATCGGGATAATTGGTGAGAAGCCTGGTTTAAAACCTTGTTTAAAGCATTAGGCCGCTCGGCTATCCGGTCTCGACAATTGTTTCAGCTCAACAGCGGGCAGGAAGATAGAAAAGACGCTGCCACTTCTGCCAGGTTTCGTGCTGCTTCGGACGCGCAGTGCACCGTCATGTTTTTGCACGGTGTCCTTTACAAGCGATAAGCCTATACCGTTCCCCGACACGCCCTTCGTGGTGAAGAACGGCTCTAATATTTTCTGCAGAGCATCGGTGGCGATCCCGCAACCGTCGTCGCCGAACGTCACCCTTAGCCCGCGCCTTTGTTGCCCCGTCCATTCCTGCGCCTTGGATATCCTGGTGTGAATTTTTCCACCGTTGGGCATAGCATCGGCCGCATTCAGCAAAAGGTTTGAGAACATTTGCCGCAAAGCACTGACGTAGACCAATAGATTTCCGTCCGGGCAACAGTAGTGAGCGGTGACCAAGATTCCTTGTGTCTCAAATCGTGATCTATAAAACCGTAGGACGGAGTCAAGTATCTCGGGCACGTTGGCTTCTTCCCGACCGGCGGCGGTTCCGAATCCATTCATGGCTGCATGCGCGATCTGGGAGATTCGGCCTGCTTCTTCCCGTGCGAGCGTCAGGTACCGGCGAACATCGCGAGAGAGAGTGGCCTCCTCCCCTGCTATGAGATGGAGAAGATCAATAAGCGATTGAAGCGGGTTGCTAATTTCGTGAGCAAACGAAGCCGCAAGCCGACTCTCGTTTCCAGGCACGACCGAAGGCTTTGCCGGTCTTCGGCCATTTCTCCGGTCGCTCAAATTCAGACAGATCGATTTGCTGGTCACATCGTGCCCGGCTCTCTATCTAACGTCTGATACTCGACGTTCGGCGGCGGTTGCACAACTGAAAACTGAATCGTAAGACATAGGTTCAGTTGCAAGCGGGGAGCCACAGATGCTGATTCAACGACCTAAGTTCTTTCTTATTGGTTATCGGGGCTTCTTCGGTGGGAGCCTGACTCCGCGCGATGAACCGCGCTGAGCCTACGCGCTGTACAAGCTAATGCCACCTCGTGGGCCTATTCAGACTGACAGACGCGATTTCCGCGCAGTAAATGCCATTATCAGTTTGAATCTCCGAGGGAGAACTTCTGAGGGAGGAACACACGAAGAGTGTGATAGGGACAAATTTCCAAAAATTACTACCCATTCAAAGCCCTCCGGCGGCGCTCGTCCCCGAGAGCAGGGTCACGCGGCAACGGAGGGCACATCCGCAAGACCGGAATCTGGCCGCATCTCGCAGTTTTCTTCTCGTCCAAGGTTATCACGGATAGGTCTAGTAACAGACATAGCGAGTTGCCGCTCAACAGAGAACTTCGCTTCACAGATGTGCACTCGACGAAAAACGGGTTGTTAAACCAGCCGGTCTCTTTATGCGCGTACAATTGAGTTACATCTTCATACGCATCTCTGCCCGCCTCCTTAAGGCTGGTTCATTTGCGCATCCAGATGCCGGATGTTTTCGGCGCAGGAGCAAAAATGAACCCCCCCCCAGGCAACGCTACAAAAATCGAATATTGGCAGCCCTTCCGAGAGATGAGATCAGCCGCCTCGCGCAGCACCTTTCACCAGTGAATCTGGAGCAGGAGAAGACCCTCCTGGATGGCAAGCCTTCGCATGCATATTTCATGGAAGAGGGAATCGCGTCGGTAGTGGTGACGGTTGAAAACGGCGACACGGTCGAGGTCGGGGTGATCGGGTGCGACGGACTTGTCGGTCTTCCCATTCTGCTGGGCGCCGGCAGCGCCCCAGGACGAACGTTTGTTCAGATCGCAGGTTCGGGATTTCGCATAGACGCAAAAGTTCTAAAACAGGAATTTGAGCGGATTGGCGAGTTGCGAAATACTCTGCAAAAATATGTGCAGGCGTTTCTGGTGCAAACCGCACAAACTGCCGTTTGCAACCGTCTGCACACGATCGAGGAGCGGCTTTCCCGTTGGCTGTTGACCTGCCGAGACCGAATGGGATCTGACCGGCTGCTGCTGACGCACGGCTTCCTCGGACAGATGCTGGGCGCGCCTCGCACTACGGTCACCCTCGCAGCAGGCCTGTTGCAAAGGGCGGGATTCATCGACTACACGCGGGGAGTTGTGACCATTCAGGATCGGTCGGGTCTCGAGAAGACCGCCTGTGAGTGCTACCGAACCGTGCGCGATGAATTTAAGCGCCTGGGGTTGCTGTAGGGCTCGAATCGACAGCTCGCAGGTCCATCTCACCGGAAACCGGGGACAGGCTTCGCAGCCCACATCTTCGAACTGAAGCCGTCGTGAGCGAGCCGCTCTTTTCATTGTTAGTCCAAAATCGTACTTGGTTGTGTGCGAACTTAGGGGAGCAGGTCACATCGTTTTGACTTTCTTCTACCCGACCAAACTGTGGGTGCCGCGCCCTTCGCGATTTCGCGAAGAGTGCGGCACCCACACTTATCCATGGTTCAGAGAAGGTAAAGCTTCTAAAGGGGCGGCCACCCGCCTTGTTCGAAAGTTCTAAGTGAAGTACCAAATCGGGCAGTGCTAGACTCCAGTGTGCAGCGGCACTGGACCAGCCACAATAAACATTACGAAAGAAGACGGGCACGTGCGCCCTGCGACTGCAGCAGAGAAACAGCCTTCGAGTCAAAGGACACAAACTCTTCAGCTCCCAACCAGCCCCCTTCGTAGGCGATTACCCCGTCGGCAAAATCTCCACCGGCTTGGAGCGCGGAGAGCCCAGCCTCTACGGCTGGTCGGTTCATCACCACGTTGGCGCTCTTTAGGAGTTTATGAATACCGCCTGAAACCTCGTCGACAGATTTTCTATAACCTCGACGAAGGACCCATACAAACTCGCAAAGCACCGGAACCGGCACGGCAACTAAATCGGCGTTCTGTAAAAGCTTGGCTGCTTTTTCCGCTTGACGTGGTTCGTCTTGAACAGCCGCTCTGACGAGTACATTCGTGTCGGCGGTAATTTTCATTTGTTGTTTGCCCATCCCTGGGCCGCGATCTCGTTCATTTTCTCAATGGTGAGCTTCCGCCCCCCACGCTGTGACAAGCAACCAATGAAATCGGCTATGGCGCCGTCTTGTGCAGCCGCGCGCACGACGATTCGGGCATCAGGCAGTTTGTCGGCTTCGATTTTCCCCCCAGGACCGACTCCAAGATGCCTGAGCAGATCCTGTTTCAGGGTCACTTGGCCCTTCGCCGTGACTGTGAGCTTGGTCATCACCTGCCTCCTGTATTTATATTGTAAGGCACAAATGCCTTACCGTCCAGTCGCCAGAGATTTCCGGATAGGCCCTGCGCAAATGGCGGTTTCTGCGCCGCGAGTATGTATTAAGAGAACAGGAGTCCGACAAACCCTCCACATGCAGACCAGGCGAGGGCTGGTTCTCCTACTTTCAGGCTGGCTGCTTACAGGATGCGGTCGACCAGGTTGTCTGATGTGAGCAAAGAAGTTCGTGAGGAGGGCGATGTGCGGCCACCGGGGACTTTCGCCTCTGTCTCATCCGAGGGGGTCACCTCAAGAATATGCGTTCCCTGTTCCTTTCCTGCTAATTAGAGGAAGATTCTAGCTGCTGGCTATTAGCTACCAATAAATCATAAGTTTAGGCGGAAAATCACGGCTTGCCTGTTCCTATCCTGTTCCTTTCCTCAGCTGTTGGAGCCAGCTCCTGGCTGCTAGCTTCTAGCTACTAATAATCAAAGGCTTTAACTCAGAAGTTATGCTGGGCGGCGCCGGTCGCCACGAATTTTCCTGTATTTTTCCCCTGTTCTCAGGAATGGAGCTTCCAGCTGCCAGCTACCGGCTTCCAGCGAAACCCAACTTCAAGCTGCCAGCCACCGGCTTACACCTTCCAGGCAGAAATGGGAGGCCGCGCCGGTTTGAGGAGCAACAGACCAGTAATAGCTGAAGCTGGCGGCTGGCGGCTGGCGGCTGGAGGCTGGCGGCTGGCGGCTGATAGCTGAAGGCTTCCTATCCGCTCAGCAGCTTCCCCAGATCCGAAGCCGGGCAGCGGAGCCCGATGTAGAAGTGGCCGAACAATGCGTACACCGCGCTCACCTCATCAAAGCGCATTTCATAAATCAGCTTCTTGAAGACCAGGGGATCGTCGGCAAAGAGCGTTACGCCCCATTCCCAGTCGTCGAACCCGATGGAGCCGGAAATGATTTGCTTTACCTCGCCCGCGTATCGTCGACCGATGAGGCCGTGCTCGTTCATCTGGCGTTGGCGCTCTTCGATGGGGAGCGTGTACCAGTTCTTATCTTCGCCGCGACGGCGGTCCATCGGATAAAACGAAATGTAGCGATGCGCGGGCATCGGCGGATAAAGCCGGGAATGCATGGCCTCACGCTGCCGCGCCAATGTGGACTCGATTTCCTGCTTCCATTCGTCGGAATGCGGTTCAATGCCGCGCTCGGCAAGCGATTTGTATGTCTTAATCGTGGATTCGTACAAACCGAGCTCGATCACAGAGAGGTAGGATGTGGTCGGCTCCAGGTAATCGCCGATTCTGGTGCGTGCCAATTCAAGTTCCGCCTGGTTGAGAGCATCGAAGCTCTCGCGGAAATGAACCAGCATCAGGTCGCCTTTGTGGCCCAGCAGGGAGTAAAGCGCAGATTGTCCACCGCTGCCCTGCTCCATTGCGGCCAGCAGATTGCTGGCTTCGTCAACAATCTCGCGCTGCTTCGATTCCGGCAGTTCGCGCCAAGCCGGCCAGCGGATTCGCATCATCTGATGCAGAACGCTGTATCCCTCAATCGTGAGTGGGACCTCGGGAAGAGCTGCCGTTGCCGAAATGGTGCGGGCTATCGACATATCAGAAAGGCTAATTCAAGCAATAAGCAAAAGCTAATTCAAGCAATAAGCGATAAGCAATAGGCAATAAGCAAAACCTGTAATTCAAGCAATAAGCGATCAGCAATAGGCAATAAGCGAAACCTGATTCAAGCGACAAGCAATAAGCAATAAGCAATAGGAAATAAGCAAAACCTGGAAGCGAGACCCAGAGCCAGCCGAACCTTCGAGTTGAGACTTATGAACTGCTCGTTAGTTTGTTGCGTTTGACTTTCGCCTATTGCTTACTGCCTATTGCTTATTGCTTGTTGCTCCCTAGTGATGATGATGTGCGGGCTCAGCCCCGCCTGCGTGTTGGTGCCCGGCCGCTCCGGACTCCATCTGCTTGTGCTCTTCCTCTTCCTCCTTGAAGACATCAGGTTCCCCGAGGCTTCCCTTGGGGGGGAGATGGCGGATGAAGCGCACAATCTTCCACATCTCGTCGTCCTCTAGAATTCCGTGCCATGCCGGCATGCCGGAAGGCGCGATGCCATTCGCGATAATCCAGTGCAATTGCCCGTCGGTGTAGGCCTGAATATCGTTGGACTTCAAATCGGCAACCGGGGGCGACATCTGCTGCGCAAATGGCACGCCGGTGTTCTGGCCATCGAGGCCGTGGCAAATCTGACAGTGGTGGCCGAAGTGTCCTTTGCCTTCGTCAATGCTGGCCTGATTGTCCGGCGCTGGATTCTGATCGTTCTTTCCCCCGATGGTTACGTTCTTCTTTACTTCTTTCATTACCCCCTGCTCCACCGAGCCGGGACTACCAACTTTGCAAGCCGTAAATGTGGCCATTACTGCGATGGCAAGAGAAAGCGCCAAACGAGAACGCATACAACCTCCGCAAGAAGAGATTGACTGATTCGACCAGATGAGAGCAGCCATTGTAATCACTTGTTCCGAAAATGGCACGATTGCCAGCGGGAATGCTGCAGTGATACCGTCGCAAATTCCCAGAAAATGCGGAGGCAGCTCGAATTTGCTTGTGTGTGGATTGCGGTGCGAGTGCTTGGCGCATTGCCGCGTCCAGTCTCGCGTGCAGCCGGAATCTCGCTGGGTCTGGCGGCCTACCTGGCTTCCGGACGGCTACGCCGGGTGGGCGTTCGCAACTTGCAGATCGCGTTTCCAAAGCTTTCTGACGCAGAACGCCGCCGCATCGTTCGCCAACTGTTTGTCGGCTTGGGTCGCCAACTTTCAGAGTTCTGCCTGTTTCCCTCATACACTGCCGCAAATGCAGGGCAGGTCGCCGTCTATGACGGCTTCGAAAACTATGAGTCCGCGCGCGCCGCGGGACGCGGAGTGCTGCTCCTGACCGCTCATCTCGGCGGATGGGAGATCGGATCGTTCGTGCACTCGCTGTTTGGCCATGCGATTAATATCGTGGTCAGACGACTGGACAATCCGAAAGTGGATGCTCTGGTGGATCGTTACCGCACGCTTCATGGCAATCGAACATTCGCCAAGGAGGACTTCGCGCGCGGTCTGCTGGCCGCGATGAAGGCCGGCGAGACCGTCGGCATTTTGATTGACACCAATATGACTCCACCGCAAGGTGTGTTTGTGGATTATTTCGGCGCCCCCGCCTGCACAGCTTCCGGGATGGCTCGGGTCGCTTTGCGCTCGGGCGCCGCGGTGGTGCCGGCGTTCACCATCTGGGACAAACAGCTAGGTAAGTACCGGGTGCGATTCGATCCTTCCCTGCGACTGGTATCGACCGGCGACGATGATGCCGACGCCGTCTCGAACACGGCGATGTTCACGCGGGTCGTGCAGGAGTATGCAACCCACTATCCGGAACAATGGCTGTGGGTGCATCGTCGCTGGAAAACGCGACCTCCGGGCGAGCCGCCAATTTATTGACGCCATGACTGCGACTCATACTCTAAGCGCATTAGCGACGCAGTGCGACGCCACTATCCGAGGCGACGGCAAAGTGCTCATCTCCGGCATTGCCAGCATCGCTTCCGCGCAACCAGGATGTTTGGTGTTTGCCGCCGATGCCGGCAAACTCGAGGACGCGTTGCGTTCGGCTGCAACCGCAATCATTGCCGGGCAATTTGCCGGCAACGTAAACAGCACGAAACCCATTCTCGTGGCCCGTAATCCGAAGCTGGCCTTTGCCAGAGTCTCGCGATTGTTTTCCCAGGCAGAACATCGCCAAGGCCGCCATGCCAGCGCGCAGGTCCACCCGTCGGCCGTTATCGGCGCACGCACCTGGGTTGGTTCGAATGTTGTCGTCGACGAGAATGCGCGCGTCGGTGAAGGCTCTTCGCTCGAATCCAATTGCGTGATTGCAGCGGGAGTAACCGTTGGTTGCGATTGCCGCATAGGTCCAAATGTCACCATTCATTCCGGCACTTCACTGGGCGACCGGGTTCGAGTGCAAGCGGGAACGGTGCTTGGCTCGGCAGGATTCGGCTATGTGCCGGACGAGCGCGGCCATTACCATCTATTTCCGCAAATCGGGCGCCTCATCATCGAAGATGATGTCGAAATTGGAGCAAATTGCACTATCGATCGCGGAGCGCTCGATGCGACCGTCATCCGCCGCGGCGCAAAACTCGACAACATGGTTCATGTCGGACACAACGTAGAAGTCGGTGAGAACGTAGTTATTGCCGCGCAGACGGGAATTTCCGGCAGTTCCGTCATCGAAGCCAACGCGATCATTGGGGGACAGGTCGGCATCGCGGATCATGTGCGCATCGCAGCGGGCGCGATCCTCGGTGCGCAAAGTGGCGTGCCCAGCAACAAAGTCGTTCGTGGGAATGGGATTGTCTTCTGGGGAACGCCCGCGCGACCTATCAAAGACTACCTGAAACAGCTTGCAGTCCTGGCGCGCCTCTCCCGGCAGAAAGAGAAGTGAACTGCTGATGCCGCTACTCGTGATTGGCGGTCAAGCGAGCAAAGTTGGGAAAACCAGTGTAGTTGTCGCGATCCTTACCCGCTTCCGAGAATTCCAATGGACCGCGGTGAAGACCACATCCCACCTGCACCAACCCGCCCATTGCGAGCTAGTCGCCCTTGCGGACGATTGGCGCATATGGAAACAGATATCAGCCTCGAGCGACAACGATACCGCAAGATTTCTCGCGGCAGGCGCCAAGACTGCGCTGTTGCTTGAGGCCGAGGACGAAGCCATGCCGATGGCCGCAGCAGCGCTCCAGCGCGAGATCGCGACATGCACTCACGTGGTGATTGAATCGAGCCGCATCGTGGATTTTATCCAACCCGATTTGTTCCTCATGCTGCTCAGCGCACCTGGTGACCAATGCAAAGCGTCTGTGAAAGAACGCGTCCAAAGGGCTGACATTCTTCTGCTACAGGGTGCCCGGACGAACCTGCCTCCAGATCTGCAAGCCGCGATGAAGCACAAGCCAACCTTCGATTTTTTGATCCCAATTCGGGAAGATGAATCCTGGATAAATGCGGTCGCCGCGAAGATCGGCGCTGGAAGCTAAGCTGCCGCTTCCGGCGATTTGCGGTCTTTCTTGGTCTTGTCTGCAGCCGCCCTGGGTTGGGTGCCGCCTTCCAGCGAGATTTTGGCGAAGGCAATGTTGAGCACCAGGCCGGAGAGCAAGTTCAGAAACTCTTCCGTGATGTGAATCGCCGCGCCAATTTCTTCGCTGGAGAGGCCTGCTTCGTGCATCTGCTCGACCGTGAGTTGCGGCGCATTGGGCAACTCGCTCGCCAGCGACGCAGCCGACTCGCACAAGGCGTGCTGGTTCTCTCCATTCAAAGGGGAGGTCGCAAACTGCTTCACCGAAAACCAATAGAAACTGAAGAAATCGGGAAAGTGAGCGAACGCCTGATAGTCGGTGTTGATAAAGCCCAATCCCAAGGTGCGCTTGATATCGTCATAGATTTTCCGGATCCCCGGGGGCGCGGCTTCCTCTGTGACCTTGGCTGGCGGCTGCGAAAAAACCGGATGCTCAGGTTCGGCGGTGGAACCCTTTTTCGTCGCCGGCCCGTCTTCAAACGCCTGAAATTGCGCCGCAGCAATCAGAAGCAGCAGCGGATTGTTGTAGTGGAACAAGTCCACTGTCTGTGAGAGTTCCTGCTGCGCTGCATCGCCAATATTGGCTTCGGCAATGCGCTCTCCCAAATTCGGAACTGAAAAATAGTTGTGAACGCGCGTGTACGCCTCGGCCCCAAGTCGCTCAGAGAAGCGGAAAAATTCCCGCGTCTGGATGGCCGGCCGCATCAGTTTCCAGTGCAGCTCCAGAAATCGCGGGTGAGCGCCGTAAGCCTGGTAGAACAGATTTACGTGCGGAACCCCAAGCGCCGATTTGATCTCCTGATAGATTTCCAGAGTTCGCCCAGTCGCCTCAGATTCCTTCACCATCGGTACCCGGCGCTTGCGACTGAGCGGCATATGAGCTATCTGATGTCGCTTTGTGGCACACAGATGTCAGGTGCACAATTTGCTGAACAGTTACAGAGGCGTTACTGGCGAGAGGGAGAGGGCGCGTCGATTTCCACTTCGACTTTTCCCAATTGGCTGTAGTAGCTCAAGGTACGGCGGTAGCAGTGGTGCTTCTGCAGGTCGAAGGCGATGCAGGAGTCAAATGGCTTGGAATAGACGTGCAGGCTGATGCACCCCGCGGCGGCCGGATCCACATTTTCGATCTGGTGGATGGTTTGCAACTTGTCCACGGTGATGACGCATCCGTTGTTCGCGCACTCTTCTGTCCTGAGCCGCTCCAGCTCGATCTCAGTAGCTCCGCCCAGGCAATCGAGGCCGATCACGTTCTGGTTCTCTGGCGCGTTGCAGCGCACGTAGCGATAGTTATGCACTGCCACTTCGCCCTGCGCCATGGTCATCCAGCCGAGCTGGCCGTTGTGGGTGTGGATGGCCGTTTTCTGCCCCGGCTTCCAGCAGATGGTCATTACTTCAAAGAGATCGTCGCGGTAGATGAGATTGCGAGTGTAGAAATCGTCGCGGAAGAAGGTGTACGGCTTGAGGGCGTCGGGTGTCAGCCGTTGCGAATCGACGTACTGCCGCAGAAGCTCCTTGGTGATGGTTTCACGCTCGAAGCTTTTCAGACCTTCGACGAAGTCTTCCGCGGTAGTCCGCAACGCGTGCGCCATAGTTGAAGGATAGTCCCACTGCAGCTGGCCAGCAACCTTTTCGTCCCACGCCTCAGCGGGCGTCCTTGCCCAGCAGATGACCGAGCTTTTCCCTTTTTGTTTTCAGATACGCAGCAGATTTTTCTTCAAGTGCCGGTTCACAGGGGACACGCTCAACTACTCTGATGCCCACAGCTTCCAACGCCGCCACTTTCTGAGGATTATTGGAAAGGAGCCGAACTTCCGTGACGCCCATTGCCTTCAGAACCGCGCCAGGCAGAGCAAACTCGCGGTGATCGGCTTTGAATCCAAGTCTTTCGTTGGCTTCAACCGTATCGAGTCCCTGGTCCTGCAACTCATACGCCTGTAGTTTGGCAATCAGGCCAATCCCCCGCCCTTCTTTCTGCTCGTAAATCAGAATTCCCTGCCCGGTGTCGGCGATCATTTCGAGCGCCATTTCGAGTTGCTGGCGGCAGTCGCAGCGCAACGAGTGAAATACGTCCCCGGTTAGACACTGTGAGTGGATGCGGACCAGCGGCGGCGCAGAGTGGATATCTCCCATCACCAGAGCGACAGCGGCCTCGGGACGGCAGGTCTCCGGATCGCGTTCGCTGCCTTCGAAGCCCAGAATCCGGAACTTGCCAAAGCGAGTCGGGAAATCGGCATCGGCGCGCTTCACCGCCGGATTGGATGGTTTGTTTTGGGAACTCACGCTTCGATTATATGTGCCACAACTGCCCCTGAGGCACAGCCCCGCCCTGGGTTGTGTTTCCCCTACTCGCCTATACTGGCTGCAGCGTGGACCAACGACTTATCCTCATAACGCTCCTGATCCGCCTCGGCGTGGTCGCCGCCATTGCCAGCGCAGTCGTGCGTTCGCGGTACTTCAAGTCTCTGTTGTTTCGCAACGAGGTCCGCACCACCAAACAGAAAATTCACCTGGCGCTGTTCCTGAGTGTTCCTGTTGCGCTGGGTGTGTGGGTGCGCGCGATGGTGCACAATTTTTCCGCGGCCGACGTGGCTTTCGAGAGCGCCGTCATTATGGGCGTAATGGGCGGACGTTTTGCCGGGGTGCTGGTGGCGGTGTTTTGTGCGGTTCCGGAGTTCTGGCGGCACGAATGGCTGGCGTTCCCGCTGGACGCTCTCGCCGGATATGTCGCTGGCGCGTTTCGCGAATATGCGGCAAATCGTGAAGACATCTGGTCGTTTTCGCCGATGGTGGACCTGAGCATCTATCGCTGGGTCCGGCGCAACTTTCCTCGTCCTCGGCATGATTGGCAAGTGGCGTTCTTCGTCGGCATTCTGCTGTTGCAGTTCCTGCGCGAACAAGTGGGGCTGAGCTTTCCCGGACGTCTCTTCTTTCTGCACAGCCAGAATTTCTGGGTGGAGATCGCCATCTATGCGGGGACAATCGCCGCGGTCGCCATCCCCATCAAGATCTGGAACGCGACCCGTATCGAGTTGAAACTGGAAGAGCAGGAGCGGCTTCTGCTGCAGGCCCGGCTGGACGCGCTGCAAAGCCAGATCAATCCTCACTTCCTGTTCAATACGCTGAATTCCATCTCTTCTCTGGTGCGTGTGCGGCCCGAGCAGGCGCGCGACCTGATCGTCAAGCTGGCCAGCATCCTGCGCGCGCTGCTCAGAAAGCACGATGCCTTTGTAATGCTGCGGCAGGAAGTGGAGTTCATCGACGATTATCTCGATATCGAAGTCGCTCGCTTCGGCGCCGAAAAGCTGCGGGTTGTAAAAGACCTCGATCCGCTCAGCCTGGAGGTGATTGTCCCCAGCATGATGCTGCAGCCGCTGGTTGAGAACGCCATCAAACACGGACTCTCGTCGAAGATTCACGGGGGACAAATCACCTTGCGCAGCCGCCTGCAGCCGGAGCATCGGCTGGTTCTTGAAATTGAAGATGACGGCGCCGGCATGCTGGTAACCGATGCGCATTTTGGCGAGCGTCGCCATTATGTGCGTGACGGCGATGCTGGAGGAGATCACACCGAAGGCATCGGCATGTACAACGTCGCCGAACGCCTGCGCGTTCTCTATGGCGCCAACGCTCACATGTCGGTGAACAGCAGTCCGGGACGGGGAACGAGAGTGAGCATCGAACTTCCTCTGCTGCAGACCGATAAGGAAGTTTCTGCGGCTTCGGCAATCTACGAAGCGCGCTCCATCACCCGCTCGTAGAACTTCTCGTATTGCGGAATGATTTTTGACGCGCAGAAGCGCGACTGCGCCTCAAAGCGCGCCAGCTTCGCCATCTCGCGCAGACGCGTTTCGTCAGACAGAAGTTCGATTGCGCAACCCGCCATGCGGTCTACATCGCCCACTTCCGCGAGAAAACCGTTCTTGCCGTCTTCGATTACCTCGGGCAGTCCGCCGGCGTTCGTGGCAATAGTCGGGACCTCGCACGCCATGGCCTCGAGCGCGGCCAGTCCAAACGATTCAAGTTGACTGGGCAGCAGCATCAGGTCGGAAATTCCCAGTTTTTCCTGCACATTGCCCTGCTTGCCCAGGAAGTACACGCGATTCTGCAGTCCCAACCGACGCACCTGCCATTCCGCTGTGGAGCGCTCCGGACCGTCGCCGATCATCAGCAGCCGGGAAGGAATCTCCTTCTGCACGCGATGGAAGATCTCGATCACATCCCCGATGCGTTTTACCGGACGAAAGTTCGAAAGGTGCACCAGAATCTTTTCCTGCGGATCGGCAAAAATCGAGCGCTCAACGCCGACTTCCTTCGGACGCTTATACAGATCGCAGTTCACGAAGTTGTAGATCACTTCGATCGGCTTCTTCACCTCGAACTCCTGCACCGTCTTGTCGCGGAGGTAATCGGAAATTGCGGTCACCCCATCGCTCTGTTCGATGGAAAAGCGCGTGACCGGCAGATACGAGGGATCCTGGCCAACCAGGGTGATATCGGTTCCGTGCAGGGTAGTCACAAAGGGCAGATGCCGCGACGGCGTTTGGCTGGCGAGCATCTGCCGCGCCAGCATCGCGCTCACCGAATGCGGAATGGCGTAATGCACGTGCAGCAAGTCAAGACGGTGAGTGTCGGCGACTTCGGCCATACGCGTCGCCAGCGCCAGATCATACGGCGGGTATTCAAACAGCGGATACTGCGAAACCGAAACCTCGTGGTAGCGGATGTTGTCCTGCGGAGTGCTGAGCCGAATCGGCTGCGAGTAGGTAATGAAATGAATCTCGTGTCCACGCCGGGCCAACTCAATGCCCAGCTCAGTAGCCACAACGCCACTGCCGCCGTATGTGGGATAGCAAGTGATACCGATCTTCATAAGCCCAAAGAACAACGAGGAGTTGGATGTCCGGCGCCAGCAAACGGTGCAAAAGCTGAGGCTTCCCGGGACAAAGCGAAAATCCGGCAGAGAGCGCCTGTTCCCGGGTGTCCCTGAGAACAGGGAAAAAATACAGGGATTTTGTCAGTGCTATTCAAGAATCGTCGAATTCTGCCCAAAATCCGCAAATTTGCCCATGAGCTGAGGGAAGCAACAGGAAAAGAACAGGCAAGCTGTGGAAAAGCGCCTCAGGCCCTCGTCAATACTGGCCAGGATTTCAACCGGCGAACGGATTCGCGAAAATAACAGGAAAGGAACAGGAAAACGATTTTTTCCACAGCCCTTGTCTTTGCGCAAGCTGTCACGAGTCGTGCCCGACGATATTTTCTGGGATGAAGGTGCTCCTCGACAAAAATTCTCCTTGCCTTCAAGTCAACTTTAGGTCTTAGCGTGGATTCAGTTTTCAATTCGTGGAGAAGACGAACATGATGAAATCCATCGTTCTGATCGCGTTGGCGATAGCCTCGTCAACGGCTGCACTCGCGCAGGTATCCGCGGTTCCTCTGACTGCTGCCCAGGTGTTCGACAATCGAATCAGCAGCGCGGAAAAAGAAATTGTTTCTGCCGCTGAGGCTATGCCGCAAGAGAAGTATGCCTTTGCTCCCAACAATGGGGAATTCAAGGGCGTTCGCACCTTCGCCGAGCAGGTGAAGCACCTGGCAGCAGCCAACTACCAAATTGGGCGCTCGAATCCTCGGGGAAGAACCGCCGCATAACGAACGCAATGAAACGGCTCCCGATTCCATACGAACGAAAGCCGAAATTGTCGAATACCTGAGAGCCTCATTCGTCTATCTGCACAAAGCCGCGGCCACATTCAACGACAATAATCTTGTGGTTCCCATTCCGGGCACGACCGGAAGCTGGCAGAGAACCAGGCTCGGCTTGTCTATCGATGCCATTGCTCACGCCTACGACCACTACGGACAGATAGTCGAATACCTGCGCATGAACGGCATTGTTCCGCCCGCGAGCCGCTAATGACCCAGCAATTTTCTTTCAAGGAGAAACCATGAAAATGACCCTGCTAATCGGCCTTGCCTTCGCTCTTGCCGGAGCACTTGCGTTTGTTCCCGCCAGCAGCTCGCAAGATGCGAAACCCTCAAGCTCTTCTTTAACTACAAAAGCGTCGTCGCCATTCGCCTGCAATCGTTTTGCTCTGACCTCCGCCGAACGCAAACGACACTTCGAAGAGCTCGGACCGAAACTGCGCGACCTGCGAAAGAGCGTCCGTGAACTCGACAATGGCTATGAATTCGAGTTTCCTGCTGATAAGACTACGTATGCCCTGCTCACGGAATGGGCAATCCAGGAGCGGGAGTGCTGCCCGTTTTTTGACATTGCACTGCGGTTTGAACGAGAAGGCGGCCCACTCTGGTTGCGCCTGAGCGGCCGGCCAGGGACCAAGGAATTCATAAAAGTTGATGCGGCAAATTGGGTGAAGCAGTAGGCATCTTCCGAGGGCGCGAGCAGCTTGGCTGATTCCTGCCTTGTGGTCAGCCTTTTCGGTCCTGCAAAGGCAAACCTTTCACGTCTGTCATGAAGCTTGCGGAGGCGACGGGAGCGTCAGCGAAATAGGAACCCCAATCGAGCGGGCGCGGCTAAAGAATTACATCGTCCCCCTGTTTGCGCACGAATACTTCCCGAAGATTGAATTGAAATTCTCTCGGCAGCCGCACGAATTGGCTGCCGTTGTTCTTGAAAACTCTCGCCTTCGTGCATTGCCCTCCGTCATATGCGTGATACAGCAAGGTAAACGGGGCACCTGACACCAACTTGCATTTATTGACCCAACTGGCGAAACCCTAGCCATTCAGCGGCTACGCTTAGTAAAATTAGGTACTCCCGCTTGCAACCGCAAGGAGGCTGTTTCTGCGTCTTTTCCGTTTTGGTCATCTCTCTGTTGTAGCGCTCTTGTTTTGCTCGCTGGCCGCGTTTGCTCAACTTCCGCAGGAGCCCGCATCCACGAAGATCACGCTGGAAACCAGCGAGACCTTCTTCACTTTTTTTGCCGGACTGAACGCCTGCGGTTACGACCAGGAGCTCTCGGCCTCCGACGTGGTGCGTGACCAGATTCGCGCCGACGTGATTCGCGCCGTCGCCGCCTCTCCCGCGGCGCAGTTTGCCCGCAAGCAGCTCTGCGATTTCATCCACGATCACCAGGCGGCGGACACTGCACGCAATGTAGCCCAGTACGTTTCCCTGGCCCTGTACACCAACGAGCCGCCGAAGTTCACGACCAGGGTCAAGGAATCCGATCTGCCTCCTGATGCACAGCCCGTGCTGGGATATCTGCCGGTCATCCAGAGTTTCTACGATGCCGCCAATCTGCACCGGCTGTGGCTGAAGTACGAGCCGCAATATGAAGCCTACATGGATCGCTTCCACGATCCCGTGGCCAACATGATCTTGCAGACTGACACCTATCTGCGGTTGCCCATCAGCGGATATGTGAATCGCCGCTTCGCCGTTTACATTGAGCCTTTGATTGCCCCGTCAGAGATCAACGCGCGCAATTACGGCGCTGATTACCTGATGGCTGTGGCTCCCGACCATGGCAATCTCAAAATGGAACAGGTGCGCCATACCTATCTCCATTACACGCTGGATCCGCTGGCCCTGAAGCGCGCCAACCGCATGCAACGTCTGAAGCCGCTGCTGGAGACGGTAGCGAATGCGCCGCTGGATGCAACTTTCAAAAACGACATTGCCTTGCTCGTCACCGAATCGCTGATTCGCGCCGTAGAAGCCCGCACGATTGCGGTTCCAACCGCTCCCGGCGAAGATCGAAAAGCCCATGAAAAACGGGTTGAGGAAGTCCGTTCCCAGGCAGCCGAGCTTGCCATGCGTCAGGGATTCGTGCTGACGCGCTACTTCTACGATCAGTTTGCCGCATTCGAAAAAGGCGACAACAGTTTTCAGGATGCGTTTCCCGACATGCTCTACGGAATAGACCTGGGGCACGAGGAAAAGCGCGCACGGAACGTCGAGTTCGCGGCGAACGGCAGTCCCGATCTGGTACGAGCAACTCTTCGGCCCGCCAATGACCCCCTCGATCCCGCGGAAGAGCGTCTGATCGCCGGTGATGCCGCCGGAGCACAGGCAATCGCTGAGCAGGTGATTGAGAACCATACCGGCAACATTTCGCGCGCCAATTTCATCCTGGCGCGCGCATCCTCCTTACAAGGCAAAATGCAGGAAGCCGTCGATTACTTCCAGAAAACCATCCAAACCGGCAGCGAACCCCGGCTGGTTGCGTGGTCGCACATTTACCTGGGACGCATCTTCGATATCCAGCAGGACCGGGAGTCTGCTCTGAAACATTACAATGCCGCTCTGAACGTGGCCGACATCGCTCCAGACACAAAGGCCGCGGCGGAACGCGGGCTTCAACAGCCGTATGCGCCAGAACGGCATCCATAGAGTGTGAGCGCAAGCATCACCCCACCATGGGCACGACCGATGAAGATGCATTGTCATTCCGAGCGCCGGGTCTTGGCGCGGGGAATCTGCTGTACGATGGCATTCACAAAAGCAGGTCCCTCCTCGGGATGACAATGTCGAGAATGTCGCTACATTTTGCGAACGTTTAGAAATTGCGAGCAAATTCATAATGAAAGTTCCGTTCGGTTCAAATTCATTCGGCCTGCTGCTTTTATCGGTGCTTTGCCTGGCGTTTTCGGTGGCGAGCTTCGCGCAAACTACCCCGGCACAGCAGCCCACCCAAGCGCAGCAACAACCGGCCGCTCCGGGCGCGAGCACTGGCGTGCCTGCCATACCTACGCAAGCAGCGCAGCCTGCGCCAGCTCCCGCTGCCCCTGCACACAAGTCTCCGCCTTCAGCCAAGACGCAAGACGAGTTTGCGGCTTATCAGGCGGCAGCTAACACCAGTGATCCGGCAGCGGCGGAGAAAGCGGCGGATGATTTTGCCGCGAAATATCCGCAGAGCGACTTACGCGGTTTGCTGTACTCGAATCTGATGCGCAAATATCAGCAGGCCAACGATTCGGAGAAGACGTTGGAAACTGCCCGCAAAGTGCTCACGTATGAACCGAATGACCCAGTCGCTCTGGTGATGGCTGCAACCGTGCTCGCGGAGCGCACGCGGGAAAGCGATCTGGATCGCGACGAGCGTTATGACGAGTCGGTGAAAGACGCACAGAAGGCGCTGGAAACCGTGAACACCGATCTGATGGCGCCGAACAGCATCACCCCCGAACAACTCGACGGGGCCAAGAAGATGTTGATGTCGATGGCGCACTCCGCGATCGGCATGGTCGATCTTGATCGCAAAGATGACGCCGCCGCGCAACAACAATTTCAGCAATCGATTGCTCTCAGCCCTCCCGGCCAGGTCGAGCCGCTTACGTATCTCCGCCTCGCGCTGGCCCAGGACCATCTGAAGCAATATTCAGACGCGCTTACGTCGGCCAACAAGGCGGTCTCAACCGCGCCTCCAAACTCTCCAGTCGCCATGCTGGCCAAACAGGAAGTGGATCGGCTGAGCAAGCTGACGGGTAGCGGAACAACTCCTCCGCCTGCCACGCCTGCGACGAACGCGCCTCCGAAGTAATGCAGCCTCTCTCGATGAAGAGCGAAGACTCAGGCCAACTCGAAACCGCGCTTAACTATCGTTTTCAGAATCCAGCTCTGCTGCATCAGGCCCTGACTCACAGCTCGCTGGCACACGAATTGGAGACGCGCTCGGAAGCAGGTACGCTCGAGGGTGCGGAGCAGACGCGGGAACTCTCCGGCGACAACGAGCAGATGGAATTCCTGGGCGATGCTGTACTCGGACTGGTCACCAGCCAACTTCTCTTTCGCCGCTTCCCCAGCTATCAGGAAGGCCGTCTATCCAAGTTGCGGGCCCATCTGGTAAGCGCTCGGCATCTGGTAAAGGTGGCGCGACAGTTGCAACTTGGCCGCTATCTCCTGCTGGGCAAAGGGGAAGAACGCAGCGGCGGGCGCTCAAAACCGGCGCTGTTGGCCGACGCTCTGGAGGCGCTGATCGCAGCCGTGTACCTGGATGGCGGTATGGAGCCCGCGGGCCGCGTTATCGTCGATTTTGTTCTCGAACCCGAACTGCAGCGGCTGGAGTCCAATGATGGAGTGGATGAGCACTTCACCGACTTCAAATCTGCATTGCAGGAGTGGGTGCAGGCCAAAGGCATGGCGCAGCCGGTGTACGCGGTCTTGAGCGAGTCGGGACCGGAACATCGGAAACTGTTCACTATGCAGGTGCGTATCCTGGAACATGGCTCCGAAGAGCCGATTTATGTTGCCACCGGCGAGGATTCCACAAAAAAGAAGGCCGAGCAGCAGGCCGCGACACTTGCATTGGCGCATCTGCGCTCGCAGGAGTCTGTCGCCATGCTCCATTCCGAGTCCGCCCAGGCGGACGAGGAATCCCTATCCTCAGCAGCTCCGACGGAAGAGCCGGCATGAGTGATTTGGTAGTGCATTCCGAGCGCAGCGAGGAATCCCTATCCTCACCAGCATCGGCGGAAGCAGGGATTCCTCGCTCCGTTCGGAATGAAGCGGCCCGCGACTGGCTTAGCGGGCTGCAATGGCTGAGTTCCACCATCGTGATCGCGCTCTTCGTGATCACGTTTCTGGCGCAGGCTTTTCAGATTCCTTCGGAATCGATGGAAAATACCCTGCTGATCGGCGACTACCTGTTGGTAGATAAGGCCCATTACGGTACAGCCGGAGATTGGAGCTGGCTGATTCCCTACTCTGAGGTGAAGCGCGGAGACGTCATCGTCTTCCGCTATCCAGTAAATCCCACTCAGCATTTCGTGAAGCGGGTGATTGCCGTCCCCGGCGACCGCCTTCGGCTGTTTCATGGACGAGTTTTCGTCAACGACAAAGTCGTCGACGACTCTGCATACGCGATCCACAAGAACCACGACTTCGATTCCTATCGCGACAATTTCCCCGACGGCAATTTCATCGGCGGCGACGTCAATTCTTCCTGGTGGGTGGCTATGCACAAATTGATTGATGACGGAGAACTCGTCATTCCCGCCAATAGCTACTTTGTCATGGGCGACAATCGTGACCAGAGTCTCGACAGCCGCTATTGGGGCTTTGTCCCACGCGCAAACATCATTGGGCGTCCGCTGGTCATCTATTGGTCAGTGGACCGGCCGGATGAGCCGCAAGCAGATGGTAAACTGGAACGTTTGCTGTATGCGCTGGTGCATCTGCCCGCAGACGCCCGTTGGAACCGCGCGTTTCACCTGGTCCGATAAGCGAGGGTAACGGTTGGTGCTGGTGTTGCTGTTGGTCTTTTTGTACATCGCCTGCACAAGGACGCCCGATTCGCTGTCATCCTGAGCGAGGGCGCACGCCCGAGTCGAAGGACCCCGGTACTGATTGGAGCTCGAGAATGGAACACCAATACTGGGTATACATTATGTCCAGTCTGAGCGGCACGCTGTATATCGGTGTTACCAGCGATCTGGGTCTGCGAGTTTGGCAGCAATAAAATTGGGGCCTTCGAGGGTTTCTCGAAAAAATACTCTTGCACGCGTTTGGTCTATCGCGAGGAGTTTGACAGTGTATTCCGGGCTCTCAGCCGAGAAAAACAGTTGGAGGGTTGGAGGAGATCGAAAAAAGTCGCACTGATTGAGCGACAGAATCCGCGATGGGAAGATCTCTATTCCCATATGGACAAAGAGATTGCCGCATCGGAGGAATTCCTGCGGCAGGATCGGGCGTTAGCAGCATCGGGGTCCTTCGACTCGGGCGTGCGCCCTCGCTCAGGATGACAGAAAAAATGGGCCTCGCTCTCGCTCCCAAGGGAACAAAGACGTCAGGCGCAATAAAGCAGCGGGTAATTTGTCGAAGACAAGCGAAATCAAGACGTAGTTTCTAATCATGACTCCATCAAGCACTGACGTACTTACGAATAGGAAGCCGCAGGAAGTCTCCCAAAAGGAAGAAAAGAAGAAAGAAACGCCCATGGAGTTCATCTCCTCCATGGCGGCGGTGCTGGTCGTCGGCCTGTTCATCATCACCTTCAACATTCAGGCATTCGAGATCCCATCGAGTTCCATGGAGAACACGCTGCTCATCGGCGATCACGTTTTCGTCGATCGCATCACCATCGCTCCCAGCACTCATTGGGCCCCGTTTGTGCACTACCGGCCGATTCGCCATGGCGACATCATCGTCTTTCTTTCTCCGCAAACTCCCGGACTGTACGTGGTGAAACGCGTGATGGGCATTCCCGGCGATCATCTGCACCTGCGCGGTGGAGTTGTGTACCGCAACGGAGAAGCGCTGAAGGAGCCATACGTCATTCACAGTAAGGACGACTACGTTCCATATCGGGACAACTTCCCTTCCGTGCCGGCGAGCGAGGCCAATGCCGACGTGTCTGCAGGATGGCCGGCCATGGTGGGCATCATGAAAGAAGGAGACGACCTCGTAGTTCCTCCCGGCAGCTATTTCGGCATGGGCGACAATCGCGATGTCAGCTATGACAGCCGCTATTGGGGATTCATTCCCCGGGAAAACATCATCGGCCGCCCGCTCTTTGTCTATTGGTCTTTCAATACCCCCGAAGATCAATGGAAGCAGACGGAAATCAGCGAGCGCGCGAAATTCATCGGCCACGTAATCATCCATTTCTTCGATCAGACTCGCTGGGGCCGCATGTTTCACCTGGTGCGCTGATGCACCGCCATCGCTCTCAAATTCATGCAGGTTTGGCCACCTTCCTGGTCATCATCATGGGATTCGTTGTCCCTCCCAGCGTGAATTCGGCCAAGTTCCGCGCCCACTTTTCCGAATCGCTCTCCCGATCGCTGGGGCGGGCGGTCAGCGTCGATGAAGTGCATGTGCGACTGCTGCCGCTGCCCGGCTTCACCTTTCGTCATCTAAAAATCGCCGACGATCCCGAGTTTGGCGGCGAACCGATCCTGCAGACCGTGGAAGACGATGGCTCCTACAGCTCGGCCAAGCTGCGTCTTGGTTCTCTGTGGCGCGGGCGGTTAGAGATCGCCAGCATCTCGCTTACGCAGGCCAGTTTGAATCTCACGCGATCGCCGGATGGGCACTGGAACCTGGAGCGGCTGATCAATCGCGCTTCGCAGACGCCATCGGCGCCGACGGCAAAACGTCATGCCGAGTCGCGCAACCGCTTTCCCTATATCGAACTCAACGAGAGCCGCATCAACTTCAAGTTTGGCCAGGAGAAGAAGCCTTTCACTCTTTCCGATTCCGACTTCGCGTTGTGGCTGGCGGCGGAGAACCGCTGGAACGTGCGCCTGAAATCCGTGCCGTTGCGCACAGATGAGTACCTCAGCGACACCGGCGTCATTCATGTCTCGGGCTCGTTCGATCGCGCCGCCAGCTATGCCAGCATCCCTTTCCACTTTCAATTCAGTTGGGACAGGCCGCAGATCAATGAACTGGTGCGCATGGAGCAGGGCCGCGATCCGGGCTGGCGGGGCATGGTCGATCTTTCCGGCGAGATCAAGGGAACGCCGGCGGATTTCGTCGCTCGCATCGATGGCAGCGTTGACCAGTTCCGCAGGTACGACATTACCCGCTCCTCGTCTTTATCTCTTCAGGTCAGTTGCATTCAGCATTTTGTTGCGGGTGAGCCCCATGCCAGTCTGGATTTCAAATGCCGCATGCCAGTCGCACGCGGTACGGTGACGGCCGAAGGAACTGTCGCGGACCCTGCCCATTTTGGTCCATCGACGGTCACCATTTCCGCCGGCAACGTTCCCGTAAACGCCTTCGTTCAGGCACTGCTGCACGCCAAGAGCACTTTGCCCGACGATTTGGCCGGGACGGGGACCATCGATGGGAACTGGACCATCACACACTCGCCCGAAAGTGGCATCGCCTGGAGCGGCCGGCTGGTGGCTCACAATGCTTCGTTGCGCAGCGCAGTTCTAAGTCAGCCCCTGGGCCTGGGCGAGGCACTGACCGTGGATTTTGGTCGCCAGAATACAGGCTCGGCGAAATCGAAGAAGCAGCTTTTGCAAAATCCCGCCTCGGCAGTGATTCAGCCGGCTGTCTTGGATGAAGATGCGGGCGATGGTCCACAGATTTCCGGCGAATTGGATAATCACCAATATCGTCTCGATCTCCGCGGTAAGATTGCGCTCGCCCGTTTGGCCGAGATGGAGCGGTTGATCGGCGGCCGGTCTTTACTGGCAGGAGTAAAGGGCACCGCCTCTCTCGATGCTAGCTATTCCGGAGCATGGAGCTTCGCTCCGGCGACTCTCTCCGGTTCTTTGCGCGTCAACTCAGCGCGTTTTGCCATTAAGGGAATTTCGGAGCCGCTGGTAGTGTCCTCCGCAAACGTGAGTTTCAACGGACCTGATTTTCAAGTGCCGCAGTTTGCGGCGAGCTTCCCAGGTTCCAATTTGAACTTCACCGGAAGCGCGCAGGGCAGCCGGGACTGTGCCGATCAACCTGTCTGCGATGTAACATTTTCTGCGCACGCAGGAGAATTGAGTGAAATCCAAATCGCTTCCCTGCTGCAAGCACGCGATTCCGGCCTGTCGCTGCCCTTCTTCCACTCCGGAGCGGGGACGCAAGCGGTTTGGCTGTTGAGTATTCCCGCAAAGGGAAGCCTCAGCATCCAACATCTCAGTTTGCCCAGACTTCAGACAACGAACGTCACCGCGCAATTGCAGACGGGAGCGGGTCGCCTCCTGATTCGACACTGGACTGGGAATCTTTTCGGCGGCAGACATGATGGCGAGTTGACTCTGGATTTCAGCGGTCCTCGCCCGTCGATCCTCGCCGCTGGAGCGCTCCGCCATGCCAGCATGGAGGAAGTAGCAACGGCATTCGACGATCCCATCGGCGCCGGAGTCTTCGATTGTGACTATCGCCTCGATTTGAGCGGCAGCAACCTGGAGCAATTGGCGAACAGCGCAGCCGGATCGGCGACCTTCGCATGGAAAGACGGCACGCTGCGCAGCCTGCGTGCCGGCGATGCTGCGGCCGCTCCGCTGACATTTCAGCTGTGGTCGGGAAAGCTGACTGTACAAGACCGCAGTATTGCTCTGAGCGACACGAAAATGATTTCGCTTTCGGGAATCCGCAACGTGAGCGGGCGCATTTCGTTCGCCCGCGACTGGGATTTGACCTCCGCGCCGCCCAACAACAGCGGAGTAGTGGCGGCAGATGTGGCTCCCAGCCGTTCCATTTCTGCAAACTTGCCCAAAGTTGAGCGAGTGGAGACCCGACGTTGAACGTTGTTGCCCTATGTTTTCTGGGCGTCAGCTTCGGTGCCTTTTTGGGCATGCCACAAGCGCCGAGCACGTCGGTGCCGCGATCGGCAGCACAGCCGCATTTGTCCGCTCCCGCCGCCCGCTTTCAGCAGAAACTCGACTTCCTCAAACGTAATGCCCAGGCCACTCCGGTGCAGCGGCACTCAGCCCAGATCAATGCGGACGAAGTGAATGCATGGTTTGCCGACGGGGGATACAAATTGCCCAAAGGCGTCGAGAAGGTCGTCTTTCATTCGCAAACAGACACGATTGTGGCCGACTCGACCGTCGATTTTGACGCCATCAAAGAAGGCAAGCGCAACCTCAACCCTCTGTTGTCAATGTTCAGCGGAGTTCATGAGGTGCAGGTAACTGCCAACGCATCGGCAACCAATGGAGAAGGCCAGGTAAACATTCAATCAGTGTCCATCGATGGCGTTTCCGTTCCGCGCATTGCCCTCGAACTGTTCGTGAACAAGTACCTGAAACCCAAGTATCCCAATCTGGGACTCGACAACCAGTTCCGAATGCCCGACCGCATCGATAGCGCTGTTGTGGGAAATGATTCTGCGGTGTTGACACAGAAGTAAAGCATGTAATCACGAGCCACGGAGAATGGCTTAACGGCAAAAACGTGGAAACAAAGTAGCGACAGAGGGATTTCAGGTCAGACGTGACAGCGACTTATGCGTGAATGTGATCCAGGCTTCTCAGCGTGGGTAAGTCCTTGATAGATTTGCCGGCTTTACGCTGCGCAATGCGAATTTCATAAAGGCTTTGCAGATTGAGCCAGAACTCCGCACTAGTTCCAAAGAAGTGAGCGAGCCGTAGCGCGGTGTCTCCGGTGATTGCCCGTCTGCCATTCAAGATCTCGGTTATGCGATTCGTTGGAACGCTGAGCTGGCGCGCAAGTTCAGCCGCGCTCATATCGAGTTCGCTGAGTTCCTCAGACAGGTGTTCGCCGGGATGTACAACCCTTAAGCTCATCTGCAATGACCATCCGATATGCGGACGGCGCAACACACAAATCTTTTTGTCAAATGATTCTGTATTTCCTGCGATTATAAATGCTATCATTCGTATTATGTCAACTAATAGCCGACTTATTAAAAGCTTCTCTCTTGATAAGCAGATTATCAAGGAAGTCGAGCGTACCAAGGGCCCGAATTCGGCCAGCGAAAGAGTCAATCAATTGCTCTTGCTCGCGCTGAACGCCGAGCGCAATCAAACGCTCTTCGCCGAGGCGGAAGCGTTTTTCCATAAGAAAAAAGATGATCGCCGCGAGCGGAAAGCATTTCGGCGCGCTTCAATCCGTTCCATCGCCCGAAACGAGGACTAGATGGGGAACTGGCAAAGAGGAATGAAGCCTGCTGGCTGGTATCCGCGCCGTGGAGATGTATGCCTCTTTCGTCTAGATAAGGAACGGCCCGCCTTGGTCATTTCAACGGACGCTCTGAACCGGTTTTCTCTCGATATCTGTGTTGTTCCTATTTCGGGCAAGGAACACACGCAGTTCTCTTTGCGCCCGAAGCTCAAGGCTGGGGATGCCGGGCTCAATCGCGATTCATGGGCGAAGTGCGATCAGGTAACGACCGTAGAAAAGAACTCGGCTGTCTATCCCGCCCTGGGATCCTTACAACGCGAATTGCTGACGACGATTGAGGAAGCTATCCGCATCGCGCTCGAACTGCCTGAACGCATTGGCCGTTCCGGCTCCTGAATGCTCGAAATTTCTGCGAAGACCGCTGGCATGGCGCCCGTAATCGCATGAGTGATGTGTTCACGCTGCCGTTAACCGCCAGATACACTGATCCTGATGAAGATCAATCGTGAAATTCCTGTCCGCCAGTTGCGGCTGCTGATCTTTGACCTTGACGGAACGCTGGTGGACTCTCGCCAGGACCTGGGCAATTCCGTAAATGCGACATTGCGCCACTTTGGCCGGCACGAACTGCCACTCGACGTGATCGCCAGCTACATCGGCGATGGCGCTCCCATGCTGGTGCGGCGCGCGCTCGGCGATCCTAAGGACGAGCACTTCGTTCATGTCGCACTGCAATTCTTTCTCGATTATTATCGCAAGCACAAGCTCGACAACACGTATGTATACGATGGTGTCTTCGACGCGCTGCGCGCGCTCATGCACTCCGGAGGCGACGCTCGCAAGATGGCAATCCTCAGCAACAAGCCCGTGGGCCCAACTCGCGCCATTGCCGAAGCCCTGGGATTGACCGAGTTTTTCTTCCGGGTTTACGGCGGCAACAGCTTCGAAACCAAGAAGCCCGATCCGCTGGGCGTGCAAACATTGCTCAAGGACGCGCAATGCGAGCCGGCAGAAGCGGTGCTGATTGGCGACTCGGAAGTCGATGTCGTCACCGCGCAGAATGCCGAAATCTATTCCATCGGATGCGCCTACGGACTCGCACCGCACACCCTCGAAACTGCCCCGCCAGACGTGCTGGTAGAGAGCCCGCGCGAGTGGTTGGAAGTATTCAGATGAGTCCTTTTCACCACAGAGGACACTGAGGAACACAGGAAAAAGGAATTCAGTCCTGCTTTCCTCTTTACTTCTATTTCGCGAATTCTTGTTGTACTGAGCAAATTTCAACATCAATTTTCACCACGGAGGCACGGAGTCCACGGAGAAGAAAAACTCCGGAAAGGTTTTTTGATTTCTCCGTGTTCTCTGTGTCTCAGTGGTGAGACAGGCTTTTTGTTGCGGCTCTGCCGCGCCGTGCCCTCTGTGTCCTCTGTGGTAAACGCGACCGCCCTTACGTTGCCTCCTCTCGTACAATAGAGAGATGCCCACCCGCTGTTTTTCCGCTCTGTGGGCGCTCACTTTATGGATTTCAAGCTGGTAAGCGATTACAAGCCTGCGGGCGATCAGGCGCGAGCGATCGACGAACTCTCGCAGGGGCTCTACGCCGGCGAGAAGCACCAGGTGCTGCTCGGCGTCACCGGCTCGGGCAAGACCTACACCATGGCCAAGGTGATCGAGAAGTTCAATCGCCCGGCGCTGGTGCTGGCCCACAACAAGACTCTCGCCGCGCAGCTCTATCACGAATTCAAGCAATTCTTCCCGCACAACGCGGTCGAGTACTTTGTCTCCTACTACGACTACTACCAGCCCGAAGCCTACATTCCCTCAGGCGACATCTACATCGAAAAAGAAGCCACCATCAATGACGAACTCGACAAGCTGCGGCTTTCCGCCACCAAGTCATTGTTCGAGCGCCGCGACTGTGTGATCGTCGCCTCCGTGAGCTGCATCTACGGACTGGGCTCGCCCGAGGCCTACTACGGCATGCTGCTGTTTCTCGAAAAGGGGCAAAAGATCAAACGCGAGGACATCACCCGCCGTCTGGTGGAAATCCTCTACGAGCGCAACGAGTCAGACTTTCGCCGCGGGACGTTCCGCGTGCGCGGCGACGTAATTGAGCTCTTCCCTACCTACGACGATATGGCCTATCGCATCGAGCTCTTCGGAGACGAGATCGAGTCGCTTTCCCAAATCGATCCACTCTTCGGCACGGTGAAGCAGAAGTACGCGCGCCTGCCCATCTATCCCAAGAGCCACTACGTGCTACAGCCCGATCGCAAGAAGCGAGCTATCGATTCCATTCTGGAAGAGCTGGCGTGGTGGGAAAAAGAGCTGGAGAAACAAGGACGCCTGGTCGAGTCGCAGCGCGTGCATCAGCGGACTCGTTTCGATTTGGAGATGATCAAGTCTGTCGGCTACTGCCACGGAATCGAAAATTACTCGCGCCATTTTTCCGGACGCCTGCCCGGCGAGGCTCCGCCCACGCTGCTCGATTACGTTCCCCGCGATTACCTGCTATTTATCGACGAGTCTCACCAAACTGTGCCGCAGCTTCACGCCATGTGGCACGGCGATCGTTCGCGCAAAGCAAATCTCGTCGAGTACGGATTCCGCCTGCCGTCAGCAATGGACAACCGTCCGTTGCAATTCGAGGAATTTGAAACGCGGGTCAACCAGGCCTTGTATGTTTCCGCGACGCCCGGGCCCTATGAGCTGACGAAGTCAGCAGGAGTGGTTGTCGAGCAGATCATCCGTCCGACAGGACTGGTCGATCCCGAAGTGGAAGTCCGTCCCGTAAAGGGACAGATCGACGATCTGCTGCACGAAATCCGCGCCCGCGCCGCGCGCAAGGAGCGCGTGCTGGTGACCACCCTGACCAAGCGCATGGCCGAAGATCTCGCCGAGTACTACAGCGAAGTTGGCGTGCGCTGCCGCTACATGCACTCGGAGATCGAGACGCTGGAGCGCATCCGTATCCTGCGCGATCTGCGCCGCGGCGAATACGATGTGCTCATCGGCATCAACCTGCTGCGCGAAGGACTGGATCTTCCCGAAGTCTCGCTGGTCGCGGTGCTCGACGCCGATAAAGAAGGCTTCCTGCGCTCCAGCGGCTCACTCATTCAGACCATCGGCCGCTGCGCGCGTCACCTGGAAGGCCGCGCCATTCTCTATGCCGACGTCATGACCGATTCCATGCGTCGCGCCATCGACGAGACCGAGCGCCGCCGCGCCATCCAACGCGCCTACAACGAAGAAAACGGAATCCGGCCGGAATCGATCGTGCGGCCGCTGGATTACTCGCTCGCCCAGATCGTCGATCCTGACGCCGGCGAGTTGATTGAAGCCATCGACGCCGTCCCCGAATTCAATTCCCAGGATGACATCGACAAATACATCGGCCAGCTTGAAACGCAAATGCGGGAAGCCGCCAAGAAATTCGAGTTCGAGAAAGCAGCCAAGCTGCGCGACACCATCAAAGAACTGCGCAGCAAAGAAATCCTGATCACGTAGTTAGGAGAAAGACCCAGAGGAACGCCGCCCTCCGCCGGACTTTGATTTTTGAATTTTTCTCGATAGAAAAATCCGGCAGAGTGCCGCCGCGCTCCTGTGCAACCCAGCGCTCAGGCGCTAGCCGCGCGCTGCAGTGGCGGCTCACAAACCATCTGCGCTGCATTCTTGATTTGCAACGAGCGGTAAATGATCCAGGCCGCGATCGGCACCAACGGAATGCCGATCAACATGAACATGAGCGGAATCGAAATCACCAGCCCGACGATTCCACCGATCAGCGGCATTTGATAGGGATTGTGGTGCAGGGCTCCGGTGGTGAGATTTTTCACCGCCAGTGCCTCCAACGTTCCCTGCTTCTCTTTTCCCGCGGCGACCAACTGGTCGCCTTCGCTGATGCTGGCCGAATCCGTCACCTTGATTCGCACCGCTCTGCCGTTCAGGCGGAAATTAACCAGGTGCTGCTGCACGGCGACCGGTCCATACTTCGCGGTGGGCGCATAAGCAAGCTGTGACCCTAAATTGACGTTCGTGGCAGTTCCGGAAATGCTCTGCAACGGCATGGTAGTCCTCCAAAGACTTGACATTGGGAACTACAGGCCCAAAAAGCTAAAGAATTCTCCCCCGCGACTGCAGCCAAATGTCAGGTCAACTTCTGCCGGGCAGCCAATGCGATTTGCGGGAGCCAAATTCGAATCGCATGAAGATAAACGCAAATCCCAAGTTGCGCAAATAAATTCGGGTGCCCCCACTGATCGCGGTTTTCGATGAGTCGGTGCCGGCCTATACTGAATTACCGATGTTCGGACTAATGTTCAAAACTGCTGCGGGATTTGCTCTCTTCACTTCGACAGCGATATCGATTGTCTGTGTTCTATCGCTCTGGATGGTTTACGGTTTCGTGTCATTGTTCGACCGCGACTTCCACTTCATTCGTTGGAACCAACTGATCGTTCTGCCGCTATTGTTGATTTTGTTTTCCTTAACGTATGTCGTGGAGCATAAGTTCGCGAAGCGGCAGAGATCTAGAGCAGCACTCACCTACCCTGATCCTAGCTGGCTAGAAGGATCGCTGATGCAACCTTCCATTGTCATGCTGCCACTTATGTCTATTCTCTTCCGTATTGCGATGACTTTCCTGCGACGCCGCATTGGCCCTTCGGCATAATCATCCCAAAGCGCGCGCTAGTCGGCGAGGAACCGATGTGCCGCCCCGGCGATTGGCGATCCTACACAAACCATGTGGATAACGATCCCGATGATCATCATCCGGAGCGAGAACGGGTATTTGATTGCCCCAGAGAGCGGTACCACGAGGCGGTTCATAAAGAAGTAAACCGCAATTCCGTAAAGTGGTCCCCACAGCAGCCATTGCCGCGCAAGGAATTTCGCCTGAGTCGCGACCATGACGAAGACGGATGCGGCGCCATAGGCAATCACAAAGTGAATCAACAGCCCCAGAGCTGCAACTGCGCCTCCGCCGGCGAGCGCACTCGCGCCCATCACCCCGGCGGCGATTCCCTTCAGCAAACGAAGTGGCTTGAGCCCGAAATGCCCGTAAACAATCAGCGCTGCCGTGATGTCCAGAGTGCCGCAGATCAGGCCGCCCCACAAGACCGCCTTCAGAGACTGTGATGTTGAAGATGTTGTCAAAGCTGCGCCAGCGATAGCTGTGGTCTCTTCCTTACTAACGAATTGACAGTACTCGATGCTGATGCTTCGCCATAGGCCTGTATAGCCGCTTACCTCCTCAAGCGCAATGGGTGATTGGATTGAAACACCCGATCTTCACCTGCTGGTTTTTCTAGAACTGCTCATAGGTCTGCTAGCTTCGCGGCGGCGAATTTCTTGCTTGACTGGAAGCCGGAGGTCGGTAGCCGGTAGCTCACAGAAGGCAAACTAGCATGTTACTGGCGCATCCCACCCTGCGAGACCACCTCCAGGAGAACGCTTTATGCGGAAATACGCACCTTTTATGATGGCTGTGACGTTGCTTTTTGCAGTTTCGATGTTCGCGCAGTCGTCCAGCCAGAACCCGGCAACGCAGAATTCCGGCGCTGCTGCGCAGAGTAACAACAGTTCCACCAGCTCTTCGGGCGCGAATCAGAACCCTTCCGGCGCGCAAACCACGATGCCCAGCAGCACCAGCAGCAGTCCCAGCGCTTCGTCAAACGCAACCCAAAACCCAACCCAGAGCTCCTCCAATAGCCAGAATTCGGCCGATAATTCGGCTTCCACGCAGGACCAGACGATGGAAGGCTGCCTGGTAAAAGAGCAAACTGACTACTTTATCCAGCCAGTCAGCGGTTCAAGAATGCGTTTGCGGGCGGACAATCAGGATTTAAGCGGCTATGTGGGACAGGATGTGCGCGTCCACGGCCGTCATTGGAACCCCAATGCGCAAAATAATGAGAACAGTTCGCAGGCTTCGTCGCAGCCCAGCGGGGCTCCGGTGACCGGCGCGGTGGCGACAAACAAGGGAAATGAGGCCGGCGAGCAGTTTGAAGTGAGCCGCGTGGACGTGGTTTCGGCCACTTGTCCGGCGAACGGGACGGGAACTCCTCACTAAATCCAAGCCTGAGACCTCCTACAAACCTGAAACAGCAGCGCAGTTGAGCTTCTCAACTGCGCTTTTTTGTGCCTGTTGGCTGGCTGATTTCCGCCCAAAAGCTCCTACTGGACATAAATCCAGACTCATATACAATTCGCAGCCGCCTGCCACACGCACAAGTTCCGGTTTCGGAATCCGTCTGTGTCGCGGTTTTTGCCTTTGCGGAGGACGCGCAGTCTGCAATAACACCATTAACTTTCAGGAGGAGGTATTGTGAGAAGGAGACTCAGTACAGTGATTTGCTCGCTACTGGTCTTTACGGCGTCGCATTTCCTGTTTGCGGCAGGAGATGGATCCGGAAAAACCGGTGCCCAACCGGCATCTGCCCCCAACGAATCCACAGCCAGTCCGGCTCCCGAACCCTCAGTTGCCAGCCCGATTGGCGATCCGCTGCTGCGATTGCTGGTCGCAAAAGGCGTGCTGAGCGCGGCAGAGGCCAGCATGCTCCACGGGAATCCCGCGGCGAATGCGCAATTAGTCAACCTGTTGCGGCAGAAAGGCATTCTTTCCGATGCCGATTTGGGAACCCTGGAAGCCGGTTCATCGTCTTCGCGCACGCCGGAATCGACGGCAGCGATGGCTGCAACGGCTCCGGAGCCGGTCGAAGCCGCGGTAAGCGCCGCAGCGGCGCCTACTCCGGACACGCCCAAACCGCCTGCGGTGGTCGCGGCGGTGGCTCCCATCCGGGTTTTGCCCATCGATCCGCCGAAACATGAGGGCTTAATTCCCGATTTGAAAATTGGTCCGGTGCGGGTGAAGCCCTATGGCTTCCTCAAGACCAGCGTGATCCATGACACTTCGCAGCCTCGCGGCGACGATTTCCCCCTGCCGCAGTTCATCTTCGGCGATACCGGACCGACTCCCGCGCCCGAATTCCACGTCAAAGCGCGCTCTTCGCGTTTCGGCGCGAACTTCGAGTGGGTGGATCCGTCTCCCAGATTGACCATTACGGGACGCATTGAGGGGGATTTCGAAGGCAATTTCAGCGCTGCCGATAATCGCAACATCTCTTCCATTCGCTCCAGCGCGCCGCAAATCCGGCTGGCCTGGGGACGTCTGGACTATGCGCTCACCGATCACACTACCGTTTTCGGCCTGTTCGGACAGGACTGGACGCCGTTCGGCTCCTCTACCTTGCCGAATTCCCTGGAAATTACCGGATTGGGAATCGGCTTTGGCAGCCTGTACGAACGCATTCCACAGGTACGCGGCGGTTTCGTGCACAATTTCGGCGGCTCCCGCACGTTTAAACTGCTGGCCGAGGCGGCGGCGGTGCTGCCGGCGTTCGGCAATGTGCCATCTGGAACCAACCTACAGATTCCTGGAACGACCATTGGCAACAATGTTGTGACGGTTACCGGCTGCGCCACGCCACCGTGCGGCACGGTTTCGATCACACAGACGGCCAACACCGGTCTTGGACTCACGAATCAGTTGGCATTTGGCGAGCGTCAGGGCGCCGATTCCGGGCGTCCGGGAGTGCAGGCCCGCATTGCGTTGCAGTGGCAACTCGACCATGCTGCCGGAGTCGCGCCGGCGCAGTTGATTATCAGCGGCGAACAGCAGGAAAGAGACGCCATTGTGATCGGCAGCAGCGTACCCACGGCCTTCAAAGCTTTCTTCCCGCGTGGTGTTGATGTCAGCAGCGACTCTTATGGAGTGTCCTACGAGGCGCAGTTGCCGACGCGATTTGTCACACTTCTTGCCAGCTACTATCACGGAGCAGATCTGCGGTTCTTCTTCGCCGATCAGATTTTCTCTACGTTCAATGCCACAAAAGGGTTGACCGGAACCGCTACTGCGCCTTCTATCGATGGGTCTTCGGCGGTAGTTTTCGGGCTTCTAAATGGCGTTCCGGTAGTCGCTCCGCAAGAGCCTATTCGCGCAAACGGCGGTTTTCTCGAACTAGGATTGCCGCTTTCGCGCTATTTCCATGCAGATCCGACCGGCCGAAACGCGGGATGGACGGCGAATTTGCACTACGGACTTGACGAATCCCTCGCTCGCGATGTCAGACTGGCCGCTCCCGGCGGCGCTCGCGACAAGAGCGATTGGGCATTTGCCAACCTGCAGTACAAAGTAAATACCTGGGTAACGATCGCATACGAGGAAGGATTGTACCGTACGCGGGCGCTGCCCAACTCTACTACGGGGCTCTTCACCGGAACTCTGTGGCAGGGATTCCCGTCTCGGGAAGCTAAAGACGTGCGTTCAGAACTTTCTACGATCTTTACGTTCTGAGATGTACGTGTGAATGTGGCCCAGCCGCCCTCGGCTTCGAGAAGTATCTTGCTCGCGGTTAGGGGGCGGTTGTGTATTACGTTTCATCTTCTCTGATTGTACCGGAGCGATTATGCAGAGTTCTTTTTCGTATCGAAACTATTTTCCCAGTTTCCTGATTGCAGCGTTTCTCAGCATCAGCCTTGTCATTTTCCTTCCCAGCTGCAATCGTGGAGGGCAGAACGCCGGCAATGCAATCACTGTGGGAGTCGTGCTTCCGATCACAGGACGCGAAGGGAAACCTGGTCAGTATCAGAAAGAAGGTATTGAACTCGCGATCAAGCAGATCAACGACGCTGGCGGAATCATGGTGAAAGACAAGAACAAGAAATTGCCGGTCAAAGAAGTGTTCTACGACGACGGTTCTGACCAGGCGAAATCGGCATCACTGGTTGAACGCGCCATGAGTTCGGACAACGCCACCGCCGTTCTGGGAGGCTATTCCACCGCATTGGGAGAGGCGGAATCGGTAATGGCGGACCGCTACCAGACTCCCTGGATTACCACCGGCGCCGCAGCAAGCACAATCTTCAGTCACGGCTATCAATACACATTCGGCACTCTGAGTCCCACAACACTTCTGGGATCGACTACCGCGGATTTTCTCGGCAGCCTCGTTGATCAAGGTAAGCTCAAAAAGGGACTAAAGCTTGCACTAGCTTTAGAGAATACCGATCATGGGATCGATTATGGCAACGGGATCAAGCAATGGATTCAGCAGCATCCCGGATACTTTACTGTCGTCTTTAGCGAGAATTTCGAGCTTGGTTCTCCAGATTTCTCAGGATTACTACAGAAAGTGAAAGCTGCCAAAGCTGATATTTTTCTCGCTGACGCTCATCTTCAGGACTACATCACCATGCAGCGGCAATATCTGCAGAGTGGAATGTATCACCAGATGCTCAGTTACGGCGCTCGCGGCCCAGAAAGCGATGCCCGCAAGGCTCTCGGCGACGGCACTGACTACATCTTCGCCGGAATCTGGTGGTCGAAGAAACTGCCTTATCCCCAAGTGAAGAAGTTCGTGCAAGATTACACGCAGTTCACCGGACACGATCCGGATTCCTGGTATCCGGCGACTGCTTATGACGCTGTGCGCGCACTGGCGCAGGCAATCGAAGCGGCAGGAACTACAAACAAGACCGCAATCCGCGATGCGTTGCGGAATGTTGAATTAAAAGATTCGCTTCTGCCGGGCGGAACCATGAAATTCGGCTCCAACGGACAAGTGGCAAACGCCTTCGTAATTGTCCAAAACAAACCAGAGGACAAAGTAGACATCGTGTATCCCAAAGATGCAGCTACGGGAGAAGCCATCGCGCCGACTCCTAGAAAGAAATGAACTCCGGACGGTTCGATGACAGCTGTTGATTTTCTGAATTTGCTGATCGCGGCCGTGTTGCTCGCTGGCATTTATGCAGTGATGTCGGTCGGCATGACCGTGATTTACGGCGTGATGAAGATCGTCAACCTCGCACATGCGGGATTCATGATGTTGGGCGCTTATTTCGCCTATGAATTTTTCGAGCGCTTCCATATCGATCCTCTTATAGGAGCCGCGCTTGCCTTACCCGCATTTTTCCTCTTCGGAATGGCAGTGCACTGGTTGCTCATTCGCTGGCTTCCCAAATCGGACCAGCCCACGCTGTCCTCGCTGCTTCTGATGTTTGCTTTCTGGCTGGTACTGCAGAACATTGGATACTTGTTCTGGGGCAATATGGACCGTTCCATCTTCACTCCCAGAACACTCACAGTACTCACGCTAGGCCCGATTAGCATCTCTTTGTTGCGCCTCATCGTCTTTTTTGCTGCCGTACTCTGTGTTTGTGCTCTGCAATTGGCGTTAAGTCGGAGCTGGTATGGACGGGCAATGCGGGCGCTGATCCAAAATCCTTATGCCGCGCAGATCACCGGAGTAGACGATGAGCGAATTGCGCGCATTACTTTTGGTCTGGGGACAGCTTTTGCGGGTTTTGCCGGCGCGCTGCTGGCAATGCTTTACTCTTTTAGTCCCGATTTTGGACGACCGTTCCTGATACGCGCATTCGTAATCATTGTCCTTGGCGGCTTGGAATCAGTTTCCGGAGTGGCCTTTGGCGCGCTGGTTCTCGCTCTGGTTGAAACTTTCAGCATTCTTTATGTGCCGGCGGGATATCAGCCCGCGATCTCGTTTGGGTTATTGGTCGTTGTTCTGCTGGTGTTCCCGAAAGGAATTGGCGGTTTGCTGGAGAGGAAATGGCGACCCGCATGAGACAGCGTTGCAGGAAATTACCGCAAAACATCGATTATGCAACACTTCCAACGCTGCCATGAAGCGACTTATCGCCAGCTTTCAGCCACTTTTCGCAGCTGGCATTCTGCTGGTTGTGCTGTTGCTTCCCATATTAGGACTTACTCCCAATGTCATTCGAATTCTGTTTATCACTTTTGTCTGGATCACGGCCAGCCTGGCCTGGAACCTGTTAGGCGGGGTTGCCGGGCAAGTTTCGTTCGGATTTGCCGTGTTTTATGGCCTCGGCGCATACGCTGCGGCGCTGATGATCAACGCCGGTGTGAATCCAGCGTTGTCATTCGTCGGATCTGCGGCGGTTGCCGCGCTGGCCTCGTTCCTAATTGGGATTCCAACCTTCCGTTTGCGTGGCCCTTACTTCGCAATTGCGACGATCGGTGTGAGCGAAGCTGTCCGTGTGGTAATGAATAACATCTCCGCAGTGGGTGGCGCGGGTGGGTTGCGGGTCACCGAGCGCGGCATTTTTCACCAAACCGAGCACTATTACTCGGGTTTGGCCATCGCTGTACTGGCGGTTTGCGTCTCTTTACTGATCGAAAGAAGCAAATTTGGCCTCGCGTTGCGCGCCATTCGCCAGGATGAAGACGCCGCAGCCGACATCGGCATCAATCCTTTTCGCTGCAAATTGTGGATCCATGCCATCGCCGCCGCCCTCACCGGAGTCGCAGGCGGCGTGTTCGCCGACTACGCTGCATACATCCATCCGCAGGGAGTATTTGCATTCAGCACCAGCGTAACTATCCTGCTGATGCCCGTTATCGGTGGAATTGGCACCATTTGGGGCGCGGTACTGGGCGCGGCAGTCGTTACAATCGTGGAAGAGCAACTGGTAGCGGTGTTTCCGCAGGTCCATTTGCTGCTTTACGGCCTGCTGTTGATGCTGATTGTCCTGCTCGAGCCCGACGGATTAGTCGGACTTCTGCGTCGAATGTTGCGGAGAATGCATGTCGATCCTTCAAGTCGAGGGCCTGACGAAGCACTTTGGGGGCGTGGCCGCCTTGAAGGACGTGAGCTTTAGCGTCCCCGAGCGGCACATCTTCGGCATCATCGGCCCCAATGGAGCCGGCAAATCCACGCTTTTTGGCGTGATTTCCGGCGCAATTCGCGCCTCCCAAGGCCGAGTTCGCTTCCGCGGAAGCGACGTTACGCGCCTGCGCTCCGACGCTCTGGTCCATTTTGGGATTGCGCGAACGCACCACATCGTGCGCCCATTTCGCGCCATGACGGTACTGGAAAACGTTCTCGTTGCCGTCCACTATGGCCGGCAATCAGCAAAAGCCGACGCTAAAGCCCAGGCTATAAGCGCTCTTGAGCGCGTGCAGCTTGCGCCGAAAGCCAGGATGCTGGCTTCTGCGCTTTCTTTAGGCGAGCAGAAGCGGCTGGAAGTAGCGCGCGCGCTGGCTACAAATCCCGATTTGCTGCTGCTGGACGAAGTCTGCGGCGGCCTCAGCGGCGCAGAAACGCGCGCGATGCTCGATCTTTTCCAGCAAATTCGCGCGTCCGGAACCACCATTCTCTACGTCGAGCACGACATGAAAGCGGTAATGTCCGTCTGCGATCGCATTGCTGTGCTCGATTTTGGGCGCAAACTCGCCGAAGGCACGCCCGCTGAGATCCAAAATGATCCCGCTGTAATCGACGCATATCTCGGCAGCGGCATGCTGGGGACCAATTCCATTGCCTGATTCGCAGCCGATACTCCTCCAAGTCGAGCGCCTTCAGGTCAAATACGGCAACTCGCAAGCGCTTTGGGACGTTTCGCTGACCGCGCTCAGCGGCGGAATTACCTGCATTATCGGCGCGAATGGCGCGGGGAAAACCACGACTTTGAACGCCATTGCCGGCGTGCTTCCAGTCCAAAGTGGGAAAATTATCTTCGCCGGAGACGACATTACCTGCCTTTCCGCTCGCCAACGCGTGCAGCGGCGCATCAGTTTAGTGCCTGAAGGACGGCAACTTTGGCCGGGAATGTCGGTCGAAGAGAACCTGCTGATGGGCTGTTTTCTGCCCCAATTGCGCAGCCGTGCGCAGACAAACCTGGCGCGCATCTACGATCTTTTTCCCAGATTGAAAGAGCGCCGCGGCCAATTAGCCGGTACTTTGTCCGGCGGAGAGCAGCAAATGTGCGCCATTGGACGCGGTTTAATGTCCGATCCGCAGCTCTTAATGCTCGATGAACCCTCGCTCGGCCTCGCTCCTAAGCTCGTCCAGGAGATATTCCAACTCATCGTTGACATCGCCAAACAGGGTGTAACCATCCTTCTAGTCGGCCAAAACGTGAATTACACTTTGCAAATCGCGCACCAGGCATACGTAATGGAGCTGGGAAAGATCACGCTTTCCGGCCCCGGCGAGATGCTTTTGAAGAACGATCATGTGCGCCGCGCGTATCTTGGCATCGCGGAGAGCCCAGGAAGCGCAGAAAACCCGGCATGAATCTCACCAATCTTTTCGATTTATCGCTGATTGCGCGGCGCGCTGAGCCCGCTCTGGAGTTCTCCGCGCGCACTTTTAGCTTCGGCGAGCTGGATATTCGCAGCAATAAGCTGGCAAATCTGCTCGCCGCACGCGGATTTCAGCGCGGAGATCGGCTCTGCGTGTACCTCTCCAACTGCGTCGAACTCATCGATTTGTATGTCGCCTGCGTGAAACTCGGCGTCATTTTCGTGCCCATTAACATCCTCTATCGCGAGCGCGAGATCGCCCACATCCTCGCCGATGCCGAGCCCAAGGCCATAATTTCCGCCACTTCCCTGTCCACTGTGTCTACTTCTTCGTCCATTACATCCATCAATCCCGCCGATTTAACCGCCGCAGCCGCGCATTTCAGCGACAAACGGCCGCAAATTCCCCTCGACGGAGACGCGCCAGCCGCGCTGGTCTATACCTCCGGCACTACGGGAACATCAAAAGGCGCGATCCTGACGCACAATAACTTCGCCGCCAACGCGCTGAATCTCGTCGCTTGCTGGCAAATTTCCAGCGCCGATCGTTTCCTTTTGGCGCTTCCGTTGTTCCACGTACACGCTTTAGGCAACGGATTGCATTGCTGGATGCTCGCCGGATGCCGCATGCGCCTGCTCGAACGCTTCGAACATCAGCGCGCAAGCGACGAATTCCTCGCCTTCAGGCCGACTTTATTCTTCGGAGTGCCCACCATTTACGTGCGTCTGCTCGACATCGCGCCCGCCGACGCGCAGCAAATCGGCCGCCAAATGCGCCTGTTTGTGTCGGGATCAGCGCCGCTGCCGGCGCAAATTCTCGAGGAATTTCGCGCGCTTTTCGGCCATACCATTCTGGAACGCTACGGCATGACCGAGACTTTAATGAACCTGAGCAACCCTTATATCGGCGAACGACGCCCCGGCAGCGTGGGATTTCCCCTCCCCGGAGTCTCCCTACGCCTGCTCGATGCCGCACATAATCCTGTTCCCGACGGCGAAACCGGCGAGGTTTATCTGCGCGGACCAAACATTTTTGCCGGATATTGGCGCCGCGAACAGGCCACCAGCGAGGCTTTTCACGACGGATACTTCCGCACCGGAGACCTCGCCACCCGCTCCGAAGACGGCTATTACACGCTCTCCGGCCGCAAAAGCGACCTGATTATCTCCGGCGGCTTCAACATTTATCCCCGCGAAATCGAAGAATTCCTGCAGGAACAACCGGAAATCGCAGAAGCCGCGGTAGTCTCCGCGCCCGATCGCGTCCGCGGAGAGGTCCCCATCGCCTACGTAGTAGCCAAAAACGCCTTCAATCCGGCAGATATCGAGCGCCGCTGCCGCGACAAACTCGCGTCATTCAAGGTCCCAAGGCAGTTTATAACCGTAGAAAAGCTGCCCAGAAACGCCCTGGGCAAGATCCAAAAGCACCTGTTGCCGAGGAAATAGCTGCTGGCTGCTGGCTGCTAGCGGCTAGTTTTGGCTGCGTTCGTTTTGTCATCCTGTCTATAATCACGACGGCTCTGTCAAGATCTGGTTTTGTTGAGCGCTGGCGACACCATTCCTGTGAGCAGCGGCGAGGATGTTTGTGCGCCGTGCTTTTCCCTTATTAGGAAGGGGTTGTCATTGGTTTTGG
>JAICXB010000095.1 GCA_025980765.1 Terriglobales bacterium | reverse complement strand
TGTTTCAGCCATTCTGCGTTCAGCGTGGATGCCACCGGCAAAATGAATTCATAATCGCCTTGTTGCTGCAAAAGTTCTGCCGCCTGCAACATCGCTGGTAGATTCAACCGGACTTCCTTGCGACGGCTGCCCGGCAGGAGAGCGATCCATTGTTTCTCTGGATCAAGTTTGTGTTGCGCGGCAAACTCTTCACGTGTGATCTGCGGCGGAGGAACGTAGGCCAGCGGATGTCCGACGTAGCTGACCTCAACGTCGTGCCGCCGATAAAATTCCTGCTCGAAAGGGAAGATCACAATCATCTTGCGGACATATTTTTTGATCTGCTTGACCCGGCCCGTGCGCCAAGCCCAGATCTGCGGGCTTACGAAATAGAAGACGGGAATGCCGAGCCGGTGAAGCTCGCGAGCCAGGCGCAGGTTGAAGTCTGGGAAGTCGATCAGGACGGCAGCGTCAGGCTTGCGTCGCGCCGCTTCTGCCACAAGATGCTTGAAGCGTTGCCGGATTCCCGGCAGGTGCGTCAGCACCTCAACCAGGCCGACGACTGCGACCTCATTGGCGTGGACCAGCAGCTCGCATCCGGAGGCGCGCATCTTTTCGCCGCCCATGCCGAAAAACCTTGAACTGGGCGCAAGCTGGCCGAGCGCTTCAGCAAGCTGCGCGCCGTAGGTATCGCCTGAGGCTTCGCCGGCGGAGAGAAGGAATTGCATGGTTTTGTGCAATCCCGAGCGTAAGCGAGGGAACCCTATTGACGCAAGAATTTCACCACGGAACCGTGCGGGAATTTCACCACGGAGACGCGGAGAAGCAATAAAACAACTTACCGCGGATCAAAGCGGATGGTCGCGGATCAAGACTGAGCCGGAAATGCGTGCTACGAGGCCCGGCAGAGGCTACAGTTTCTCCATCTTCCACCACCACAGTCCGTCCACGGCCTTGCGTGGCAGAGCATGCCCGGTCTGGCGCGCCAGCATCACGATCTGCCCGCGATGATGCGCCTCATGCCCTACAAAATAGGTGAGCACATGACACACGTCGAGAGACAGGTTGCGCCATACGTATCGCTTTGAGGGCGGAACGCTGCCCTGTGCAGCCAAACCCAGCTTGAGAAGCGCTTCCATCCCGGCGCCGCTCCGCTTTAAAGCCGCAACTAATTGTCGGGGCGTTACCCGCTTCCGATCCACGTGCTCCGGCACGGTTAGGCCGTGCTCGCTGCCCAGCGTCTTCAGCCATGAACACCTGGAATTGTGCAGATGCGCCGCAATCAAACGGACCGTGCGTCGCGGGACATTTGGAATTGGCGCATCCAAAAGCGCGGCTGGCAGGCTCGCGATCAACTGCATGGTAACGCGGTTATTGGTACGCCAGGCAGAGAGAAGGCTGGAGTGGAGGTCAGGTTGTGCAGGCATGCAGGGGATTGTAACGCTATCCACTGGATACCGTTATAGGCTAGAGGCGCACCGTTTCCCTACATCACGCGCTTCAAGCTGGGCTGTTTTTCCGCGTCTTCATTGAGCATGCGAAACGCCTGCCACTGCCTGAATCCTGTCCAGCCATAGACATCGTAGCCAAACCCATCCAAGCCCGTTTCACCCCAATGCCGGATATCCATGCCGAGCGACCGAAGTTCGCGTACTCGCTTGGCCACACGGTTACCACAAATCTGATAGAGCACCCGGCCCGGCACAGAGTCGCAGGTTCCCAGCAGGTGCAACACGGCCAGCCGCTCCATTCCAGCGCGGGTGTTTCGTGCCAGCACCTTAGCAGCGCGTTGCACCACCGCCAGATCATTGGCGGAGAGGTTTGGCATCTGCGTGGCTATTCCTGCAATGATCTCTTCGACTTTGCGCGCCAAGCCGGAATGGGGATTGTTCTTGCGGTTTTGACGTGACATTCTCGCTCTCTAGAGGCCAATGCCGGCTTTATTAGTTTAAGGGATTAGCCAGCGCCTTTCATTAATTAAGCTCATTACGAGAATAGCGAATATTTCACGAAAGTACAAGTGTGATTCTGCGCTTATTCTCAATTTCGACGAAACGATCACTCTCCTAATAAGGGAACTATGATCGCTCGGGTGCTCCGGCGCTGT
>JAICXB010000045.1 GCA_025980765.1 Terriglobales bacterium | reverse complement strand
CTCGATAATCGGCTGATTGGCCTGGAATACTGTCTTGCCCTCGTACTCGGGCAGGCCATTCCTCATGCGGCCGGCAGCATCGACATTGCAGGTCTGCTCCAACCCATATTTCACGCCGGTATAGAAATCATCCGCGCCATGCGAAGGCGCAGTGTGTACCGCTCCAGTGCCCTGGTCGAGGGTGACATAACTCGCAAGCACACCGAGGATGCTGCGATCCAGGAATGGGTGGCGGAACGTAGCACGTTCAAGTTTGCGTCCGGAGAAGCGCGCAATTTCGCGCGCGTCCTTCAATCCTGTGTTCTCCTTCGTGACCTCGGCCAGTTCGGCGGCAACGATGTAAACCTCGCCCGCATGCTCCAGCGCGACATAATCGTATTCCGGACTGAACGCCACCGCCATCGAAGCAGGCAGCGTCCAAGGCGTCGTCGTCCAGATGATGGTGTTCACCTGTTTGCCGGCGAGCGCAGGATCGATTGCATCCGGTGGACTGGTGAGAGCGTATTTCACCCATACGCTTGGGCTGGTGTGCTGCTCGTACTCAACTTCGGCTTCAGCCAGCGCAGTTCGATCATTGATACACCAGTACACCGGCCGCAGTCCCTTATAGACAAAGCCGTTTTCCCAGAATTCGAAGAAGAGGCGCGCGATCACCGACTCGTATTGCTTAGACATGGTCGAGTACGGATCGTCGAAGCGCCCGAAAACGGCGATGCGCTGGAATTGCCCGCTCTGCAGGTCCATGTATTTCTGCGCGTACTTTCGGCACTCCTGGCGGACCTCAATCGGCGCCATCTCCAGCTTTTTGCGCCCAAGATTGTCATCGACCTTGATCTCGATGGGGAGCCCGTGACAGTCCCATCCTGGGACGTAAGGAGCGTCGAAGCCGGCCATCGTCTTCGATTTGACCACAAAATCCTTCAAGCACTTATTGAGCGCGTGACCAAGATGGATTTCGCCGTTAGCATATGGCGGTCCATCGTGCAGCAGATACTGCGGCCCCCCTTTGCGGGCCTCGCGAATGCGCTCATAAATGCCGATTTTGCGCCAGAAATCGAGCCATTTGGGCTCGTTCTGAGGCAAGTTCGCCTTCATGGCGAAGTCGGTCTTAGGCAGATTGAGCGTGTCTTTGAGTTCGGAGGCCATGTGTGCCTTTGTGGGTTCCTGATGAGGCAGGAAATTCGATTATAGGGCATTGGTCGCAAGCGACCGCTACCTGCCGAGTACGAGGTTACAAGCCGAGTATTCATACTGTTTGGCCTCAATTTTCAGAACTGTCCTGCGCTGAACTCCTCAAAACTGTCATCCTGACGAGGAGCGATCAACTTCGCGCAGCGGAGTTGATTGGGAGGAGGAAGGAGCTCTGCAACATTCCAGGTAGCCGTTGCAGATGGTGGCTCTTCGGCCGACGATGGTAGTCGAAGAGCCGTTCACCCGGCATTTTGTTCGACGCATCGCAGAAGGTCCCTTCGACAAGCTCAGGGCAGGCTCTTCGGCCGCTACGCGGCGCTCAGGATGACAGCCCAAAAAAGCTACACTCAAATCTTCGGCTGGTAGTATGTTCCTGAATGTCTCGCCTGCGCGTTTCCGCTATCAGCTTTCTGAATACAGCTCCACTGATGTGGAATTTTGAGCATGAGCCACACGCGAATGCGCTGCGGAATGATTTCAAAGTCGAATACACGATTCCTTCGCGCTGTGCCGATCTGCTCGCCGGCGGGAACGCCGATATTGGCATCATCCCGGTTGCCGCGTATGCCACAATTCCCGATTTGCGCATCCTGCCCGGCGTTGCGATTGCCAGCCACGCAGCTGTGCGCTCCATCCTGCTGGTCAGCGAGCGCCCGCTTGAGCAGGTGCGAAGCGTTGCCATCGACAGCTCTTCGCGCACCTCGGCGGCGCTGGTTCAAGTGCTGTTTGCGAAACATTTCCGTCAGGATGTCAGATTTGAGCAGGCCAGCCCAGAGCTGGATGCAATGTTGGCGCGCCATGACGCGGCACTGCTCATCGGTGACCCAGCGCTGAAAGTGGACTGCTCGCGGTATCACGCATGGGATCTCGCAGAAGAGTGGCGCGCCTTTTCCGGTAAGCCGTTTGTGTTTGCGTTCTGGGCCGTACGGAGTGCGGCAGCGGCCGATGAGGAGTTTGCTCGAGTCGGGGAAATTTTCCGCGAATCGCGGGATCGCGGGCTGATGCACTTCGAAGAGATCGCCCAGGAGTGGGCGCCCAGACTGTCACTCTCGCGTGACCTGATCGTCAGCTACTTATCCAAAAATATCCACTATTCACTCGATCCGGAATACATCGAGGGGATGCAGTTGTTCTTCCGCTATGCCAGCGAGCTCGGCGTGCTGCCGAGAGCTCCCGAGTTGCACTTTGTTACGGAGCTTGCGGGAAATTCGAATCTGTCAAAATGATGCCAGCCGCCGAGCTGTGGAAATCCCCCGGCTTTCCTGTTCGTTTCCTGTTAATTTCTGGAATTTTGTGGGAACTTCCCTGTAACGCCCAGATTCCGAATGTGTTACAGCTATTTTGAGGTCTTTCCTGCTCCTATCCTGTTCGTTTCCTCAGCAAAACACGAAAATCGCGGATTTTGGGCCAAATTTGAAGATCCAGCAAACCAACGCGCAAATTTCCCTGTTATTTTTCCCTGTTCTCAGGAAAGCTGCCCTGCCAAGTTGGAAATCAAGCGGCCCAAGACTCTAATTTCGATAAACCCTCCCATCTTTACTCTGCGTTGGGGAAGCGGAAATTCAGAGAAGCCGGCGATTACATTTCCTCTGTAAAGGCCATGTAAACAAAGAGCCGGAACTGCGTCTTTTCCCTCATTGTCGGCGTCCACTCCTCCAGCTACTTTCGAGCAACAAAGCTGTATGGCTGGGGTTGTAGAATTCGGAGGGAAATCTCCTCAAGTCCGCGTCTTTCGTCATCGCGGAAAAATCGAATCGCAAGGACAAGCCAGGTATCTAAAGTGGAGAGATCCGCAAATAGGGAGAGAGTTATGAAATTCAAGTCCTCGGGTTCCATCCTGACGCTCGCGCTATTGTTTTTGATCGCGGCCCTGGCCGGCTGCTCGAAGTCTGCCAACGTGGCAGATCGGACTGACGCTCAGATTGCCGGCGACGTTCAGACCAGGATCAGTTCGGATCCTGCATTGTCTGGCCGCCAGATCAGCATCAACGCAAACAAGGGCGTAATCACGCTCAGCGGTGACGTGGACAGCGACGCCGAAGTGACCGCTGCACTGAACGACGCACAGCAGGCCCAGGGAGTAAAGCAGGTCATCAGCCGGCTTGCCGTGCAGCAGGCCAGCGCCGCTCAACCCGAGACGCCGGCTCCCGCTGCTCAGGAGCCACAAGAGCAAGCTCCGGTGCGTTCTTCGCGGAAGCCGCATGCGGCCAGCAGTCACGTGCGCTCGCGCCATTCGCTGCCCAGCGGGACCAGCTCCTATCAGAGCAACTCGCAAGGCACCACTTCGACCAGCAATAGCCCCACTTCCTCTGACAACAGTTTCGGGTCGAGCAGTACCACGACGAGTGCCAACACCTACACGCCGCCGCCACCACCGCCTCCGCCGCAGCCGGTCACGGTCCCTGCCGGGACGGTTTTGGCAGTCCGTACGGTTGAAGGCATGAGCTCGGAAACAAGTCATGAGAACGATGTCTTCCATGGCACGCTCAATTCCGATGTCACGGTGGACGACAAGACCGTCATTCCTGCGGGCGCTGACGTCACCGGACGCGTCATGGAAGCCCACGCGGCAACCCACTACACCGGGGGAGCCTCGCTGGCGCTGGCATTGGAAAAAATCAGCTTCAATGGCAAGACGTATAACGTAGCAACAGATCAATGGGCGAAGAAGGGCGATGCCCGCGGCAAGAACACAGCTGAGAAAGTAGGCGGTGGGGCAGCGGTAGGAGCCATTCTGGGCGGAATCTTCGGTGGCGGCCGGGGCGCAGCAATTGGCGCAACTGCCGGAGCCGGCGCCGGAGCTGGCGCAAATACTATCACCAAGGGACAGCGAGTGGAACTGCGGCCTGAATCGCTGGTGAGCTTCCGTCTGGAGAACCCGATCTCGGTGATGCCGTCGACCTCAAATCGTTCGCACGGAACGGTAATCTCGCCAGACCAGGGCACTGACGATCAGCAATAAGCTTTTCGAAACTACTGAGCCGGGCGGCTATGCTGTCCGGCTTTTTCATTGAGTCACTTCGCAGGGGTACGTTCAACTCAGAGCCTTTCGCCAGTTGCGCTTTGCCCAGCCAGAAGAAAAGTCTTCGGATACTTGCCGTCGCCGCACAGCTTGAATGATCCAAAGTCTTTGTACCATGCCCCCTCGGGCACATCGGGTTTTGTTTCTAGCCAAATACGCAGGCGATTTAGATCCTCAAGACCGATCGCGCGCTCCTTCATCCGCTCAATCAAATGCCCTCGAAGCGCGGGAGGAAGATGAGGCCAAGTTTCAATTTTGGGCATTATTCGCCAAAGACGAATCGGCCCAGTTCGTCTCCCAGTTGCTTCACCTCTTCGGGATCGTTGGAATTGCGAAAGCGCTCTGCTACTTCGAAAAACTCCTTTTCTTTCTGCCGCCGGGCCGCCAGGCCCAATTCGAGGAGTTCGAGCAACACGCGATTGCCGCTGAGACGGCGAGTCCTGGCGATGGTTTCAATCTGCTTATCGATCTGCGCGGGGAGAGTCACGCTCCGGCGAACCTGTTTTGATAGCGGCATGTGCGTAGGATACACCATTATGGTGCACAACGGTGAGCCTACGCCTCTCCTCTCGCAGCCGCTGAGCGCCCACAGATGTGCCGACAAACACTTCTTTTGTGGCGCTGTTACACTCTCCACATGCGACCATCTCCCGGGACTGGATGGCTGCTGGCAATCCTCTCCGCGATCTTGCAGGTCCTGATCTTTCCCTCGCCCGCCCTGTACTTCCTTTGCTGGATCGCATTAGCGCCACTGCTGGTCGCTCTCATCGACCGGCGATATGCGGCATCGCTTCTGCGATGTGTGCTGCTTGCCTATCTTTGTGGAATCCTGTGGTACGCCGGATCCTGCTACTGGATCTTCCACGTTATGCACTACTACGGCATGCTGTCGACCGCGGCTGCTATCGGCATTCTGATTCTTTTCTGCCTGTATCTGGCCCTCTATCACGCATTGTTTGGCTTGCTGGTTGGACTACTCACGCGCTCACGACGATTTGCGAATGCGCGCGTGCTCCTGATCGCTCCGGTACTGTGGGTAGCGGTGGAGCTGGCTCGCGCTCACGTCACCAGTTTCCCCTGGGACCTGCTGGGATACTCACAGGTGAACAATCTTCCCTTAACCCGGGTTGCGACCTGGACGGGAGTGTACGGAATCTCATTCGTGATTGCGCTGGTGAACAGCGTGTTTGCGCTGGGATTTATACTGCCGCGCGGGCGGAGAATGGCGGTGGGAGCAATTGCCATCTTTGCTGCTTTGGCGCTCGGATCCGGCGTGCTCGTCTCCTATCCTGAAGCTCATCCGACTCACAGCGCCGAATTGCTGCAGCAGAATCTTCCCTTGCTCAGCACCGATTGGACTCCGGTTTACTTTGATCACACCATCGCCGAGCTGGTCCAACTCAGCGATCGAACTGAACTGGCGCAAGCTGCGGATTCACAGCCTCGACTGATTATTTGGCCGGAATCGTCGGCTCCGTTCTACACCTCCGATCCGCGAGTGCGGCACTGGCTTGCTGCTCTGGCCACCGACACGCATGCGTATCTCATCGTCGGCACGCTGGGCGTGAGCCGTTCCGGCAGCTCCGATCAGGCCGAGGTTTTCAATTCCGCACAACTGGTGCTGCCGGACGGAGAATTCGGCACCCGCTACGACAAAATTCATCTTGTCCCATTTGGGGAATTTGTGCCGTTCCGTCATCTTTTCAGCTTCGCCGGCTCGCTCACCCGCGAAATTGGCGAGATGTCGCGTGGCAATCAGCGCATGGTGTTTAACCTGGGAGGACATCCGGCGGGAACTTTCATCTGTTACGAATCGATCTTCCCGGATGAGGTGTTGCAGTTCGTGAGAAACGGAGCGCAACTGCTGGTGAACATTTCCGATGATGGCTGGTATGGAGATTCCGGAGCGCCAGGCCAGCATTTGAACATGGCCCGCATGCGTGCCATCGAGAACGGACGCTGGCTGCTGCGCGCCACCAACAACGGCATTACGGTCAGCATCACACCGCTGGGGCAGGTGCTGGCATCGATTCCGCGCAATGTTCGTACCGTGCTGCAGGCGCCCTATGACTTCGAAACCGGAACCACGTTCTACACGCGCCACGGCGATTGGTTTGCGTACGCCTGTGCGATAATTTCCATACTGGCTTTGATTGTCGCCGCATTCGGCGGAAGGGCGCGCCCGGCGCTTCGCCAGTGACAGTTCGGTACCATCGCGGTAACGGATGGGTAAGCGGCATTCGGCACACTGGGTGAGACCGACCAAAATAGGAGCAACTGAGATGGTAGAAGAACTCGAACGCGAATACGCCGGCGTCCGCGGCAAAGCTAACGACTTGCGGGAGTATCTTTGACGCTCCTCGACTGCGAGACCAGCTCGCTGATGTAGAAAAGAAGACTGCCGATCCCAACTTCTGGGCCAACCAGGAACAGTCACAACAGGTAATGCGCGAGCGCAAGCGCATCGAAGCAGCGCTCACCTCAGAGGACGATCTCGCCCGCCGTACTCAGGACATCGAAGCTTACTTCGAGCTGGCGCGTGAAGGCGAAAGCGTCGATCAGGAACTGAAGCGCGAGATCGACAACCTCCGCACACTTGTCGACAAGCTGGAAACGCAGACGCTGCTGGGCGGAGAGAACGACAGCCGCAATGCGATTGTCACCATTCATCCGGGCGCGGGTGGGACCGAGTCTCAGGATTGGGCGGAGATGCTCATGCGCATGTATCTGCGTTGGGCGGAGCGCGAGGGCTTCGAAGCCGTACTCAACGATTATCAGGCCGGTGAAGAAGCGGGCATCAAATCCGCGACCTTTACCGTCAGCGGAGAGTACGCATTCGGACTGTTGACTAGCGAGATCGGCGTTCATCGCCTGGTGCGCATTTCTCCCTTCGATCAGGCCAAGCGGCGACACACATCTTTCGCCAGCGTCTTTGTGTCTCCTGAAATCGACGAGTCCATCGAAGTCGAAATCCGTTCCGAGGACCTGAAGACCGATACCTATCGTTCCGGCGGGGCCGGCGGACAGCATGTGAACACCACCGATTCTGCCGTGCGTATCACGCACATTCCGACCGGAATTGTGGTGAGCTGCCAGAACGAGCGCTCGCAACATAAAAACCGCGAGCGTGCAATGAAGATTTTGCGTTCCAAGCTCTACGAATACGAGCTGGAGAAAAAGCGGGCGCAAAGTAAGAAGCTCGAAGACTCCAAGCTCGACATCGATTTCGGCTCGCAGATTCGCTCGTACGTTCTGGCCCCGTATCGCATGGTCAAGGATCACCGCTCCAAAGTGGAGGTGGGCGACGTGGATCGCGTGCTCGACGGCGATCTCACGCCCTTCATTCGAGGTTATCTGCTCATGCGCCGCGAGGCGACGAGTACTGCCTAGATCTCATGCCGCGACTCATAGAGATGATTAAGCAGTCCGCTGTCCCTGCGGGAGTGATGCGGTCGGCGTCGCGAGGAGCATTGGCAGTTCCACCCGCGGAGATGCTTGAGATTCTCGTTTATCTCAGCGGCCATCCCATGTTTGGCGAGCAGGCGCGCATGACTCTGGCTGGTTTTGACGAAGCCGGATCTCTGGCCGCCATCTCCGATCCGAATACGCCGCACGAGGTGCTGAATTATTTTCTCGCCCCGCGGAACCGGCGGCCCAATCTTCTGCTGCCGCTTTTCAACAACCCATCCGTTTCAGAAGAAACGCTCGCCGCCGTCGCCGAAACGGCAACTCGCGAAACAACCGAGATGTTGCTTGCAAGTCCCCGGGCGATGGCCTCAGCAACTATTCTCAAGCCGCTGATGAACAATCCCAACCTCACCCCTGAAGAACATGAAAATGTCAGCCGCTCTTTGTCGAAACTCGGTGTGGATGTCGCAGCTGAATTCGGCACAGTTAGCGATGTTGAGGTAACGGAATGGCTCAAGCAGCACGCGGCGGAACTCGCGGCTGAAGAGCGCGAAGGCAAGCCCTTCATGCTGGTCGGCGGCATGGATGAAGATCAACCGGGCGAAGCCGAAGAGGCAACGGAGATCACGTCGGAAGCTCTGGCGGCGGCCAAAGGCAAGGAAAGCGAGGAGAAGCTTTCCACCATGCAAAAGCTGGCGCGCATGACTGTTGGAGAACGTATCAAGGCCGCCATGCTGGGCACCAAGGAAGAACGCAGCATTCTGATCCGAGACGGCTCCAAGCTGGTCTCTTCTGCGGTGTTGGCCTCCCCAAAAGTCAGCGATCCAGAAATCGAGAACTTCTCCAATATGAAAAATGTTCGCGAGAATGTTCTGCGCGACATCGCTCGCAGTCACAAGTTCATGAAAAATTACGTGGTCGTGCGAAATCTCTGCAATAACCCGCGCACTCCGCTTGATCTGTCGCTGAGCCTGATGAAGGGCCTGATGGCTCCTGATCTAAAAACACTATCGATGAATAAGAATGTTCCCGAGACCCTGAGAAAGATGTCGGCCAGACTGTTTCAAACCCGTGCCAAAGGCGGAAAAGGAGAGTAGTTCTCCTCTTTCGTAGTTTCGCATCCGACCAAGGAGCAATCTTCATGCATGTATCCATAGAAGACGAGATTGGAGAACTTCTCTCGCGTGTCAAGATCATCGCGGTCGTGGGGCTGTCGTCTGACGCAATGCGCGCGAGCTATGGGGTTTCCCAGTACATGCAAAGCCGGGGATATCGAATTATCCCGGTGAATCCGAACGAACAGATGGTCCTGGGTGAGCGTTCCTACGCATCTCTGGCCGCAGTGCCGGCAAAAATGATCTGGTCGATGTCTTTCGTCGCCCAGAACATGTTCCGGCGATCGTGGATGAGGCCATTCGCTTGAAAATTCCCGCAGTGTGGCTGCAGGAGGGCATCATCCACGATGCTGCCGCAAAGAAGGCTCGTGGTGCGGGAATGGTGATGGTGATGGATCGCTGCATTTTGAAAGAACATCGCAGGAGAGCGCTTTGAGACGGAAGTGCCGGGCCCGCTCGGCCGATCCAGGCACAGCAGTGGCCGCCAATGACGATTATTTCAGCGACAGCAGGGTTTCATAAATCTTCAGTGTTCCGGCATCAAAGCAGCAGAAGATCACATGCTCAGGCTGAGCATTTTCATGAGAATAGTTCTGGACGGTTTCTGTAGCAATCTTCGCCGCCCGTTCTCGAGGAAAACCGAATACTCCGGTGCTGATCGCCGGAAATGCAATGCTGCGTAGCTCAAGTTGAGCCGCTATTTCGAGCGACTTGCGATAGCAGGATGCGAGCAATCGATCTTCCTCTCGGAATCCCATTTCCGCGTCTTCATCACCACTGTTCCAAACTGGTCCGACAGTGTGGATCACATGTTTAGCAGGTAGGCGGTAGCCGCGAGTGGCTTTCGCGTCGCCGGTGGCGCACCCGCCCAGGTTGCGGCATTCGACAAGCAACTCCGGGCCGGCTGCGCGATGGATGGCTCCGTCCACGCCGCCGCCCCCGAGCAGCGAATTATTGGCGGCATTCACGATGGCATCAACCACCAGTTTAGTGATGTCTGTTTGCCGCGCTTCCAGTCGGGTCTTCATTTCGCAGTGGAGCCGAGGACCGAGTTCAGCAGAGCTGCAAGCCGCAGTCCGGCCTTGGTAAGTTGCTCTTCGACTATGGGACGCGAAACATTGTCATATCGCTCGCCGAGCACGATGTGCAACTCGGCCATGCGGGCACCAATGTGATTGTTATCGGCGCAGGAGGGAACCTGCACCGTGGGGTCGCGCGGCACAAAGGCCGGCAATGCGCGATAGGCAGTCCCGGCCAAATCATGTGCCTCCCAGGCCCAGTCAATGGGTTTTCCTCGAGTCCAGCCGGGCCAGCGCGGCTGATACCGTCGATCCAGGTAATCCGCGAATTGCTCGATCGTCATATCCCGGTCGGCCAGCATGCCTTCGAGAATATCGGTGTCCCAGATCGCGTGCAGGTTCGGGAAAAAATCGTTGTGCTCCGGGTTCGTTTGACGCGGAAGCTCGTCTTCGTACCCGACCGGCACACAATTCCCGCCCCGATCGCCATTGGTTTCATCATGCAAAGGCTGGTGGATGTCACCGAGGAAGTGAATGACAAATTTGAGCGCGTCGGCGCGCGACTTCGCGTCGCCCGACTTCATCCCATCTGAGTACTTCTTGATCGCATCGACAATGCAGGACGGCTGACAAGCCTGAGAAATGTCGTACTTGTCACGCGTCATTCCCAGCGGAATATCGACGAAATGCAGCGGCGCGGTATCAGGCAGATCGTTGCGGATATCGTCGGCCCAGGTGGCGACATCGGCCATCACCGGCAATCCGGAGTTGCGACAGAACCGTTTGAGGTTTGTATCGATCGGACTTGCGGCGAGAATCGATTGCACTTGTCGCGCGGCATCCGGATGCAGATGCTTCATGGCGATCAAAGCAACGATCTCATGACCTTCGCATCCCCAGGCGTGAGCCGGAATGGGAATGGCCGAGATCGCGAGCAGCGAGAGAACGCAGAAGAGGCTTTTGCGGATCATTGTGGATTAAAGCTATCAGCTTCCGGCTACCGGCTTCCAGTAGATCGTCGCCCATACGCAGCATGCCGCGTCTTGGCGGCAGTAGCAAGGCTGTGGATCGACGCAGGAGACTGGTCATGCCCCGTCTCTACCCGGAATTGTCTAGCCGGAAGCTGGCAGCTATTCCCCGATGATCTTGATAATTACTCGCTTATCGCGCTGGCCATCGAATTCCGCGTAAAAGACGCGCTGCCAGGTTCCCAAATCGAGCTTGCCTGTTGTGATTGGCAGCGTCACCGACTGGTGCATCAGCAGACTCTTCAAATGCGAATCGCCATTGTCCTCGCCCGTCTGATGATGTTTATAGTTTTGGCGGAAAGGAGCCAGCCTCTCCAGCCATTCGTCAATGTCCTGAATTAGGCCGGATTCGTTGTCATTGACGTAGACAGCCGCCGTGATGTGCATGGCAGAGACGAATGCCAACCCCTCCTGCACTCCACTTTTTGCGACCGCCGCTTCGATCTGGGGCGTGATGTGGATGTAGTCGCGATGCTTCTTGGTGTGAAATTTGAGATATTCCGTGTGGGTATTCACTCGGAAAAGAATAATACCTGCAAGCCCTGACAATGCGTCATATGTCGTTTAGATTACCCATATGTCCACTGGAGACAAATTTGAGCGTGCGGTAAGCATTATGGCGCGATTGCGTGCCCCGGGTGGATGCCCGTGGGACCGGGAGCAGACCTTTGATTCCATCAAGCCATACACTTTGGAAGAGACATATGAGGTGTTCGAGGCCATCGAGAACCGCGATTGGCGGGAACTGCCAGGCGAACTGGGCGACCTGCTGCTGCAGGTATTATTTTATGCCGAGATGGCGAAGGAAGCCGGGCACTTTTCTATCGACGACGTGCTTGAACGTCTTTCAACAAAACTGATTGACCGGCATCCGCACGTCTTCGGAGAAGTGAAAGCCGACACTGCCGGGGAAGTGGTTCGGAATTGGGAAGCGCTGAAGAAGCAAGAAGCCGCGAAGAAAGAACCCAAACGCAAACCGCAAAATGATTCCATTCTCAGTGGTGTTTCCCGCGCTATGCCTGCCATGCTGGAAGCCACAAAGCTGAGCCGCAAGGCGGCATCAGTTGGATTCGACTGGCCTGAGATTTCCGGGATTTTCGATAAGCTGGACGAAGAAGTTTCAGAGCTGAAAGGCGACATCTCTGAATTAACGCAACCAATCAAACCCGCGGGAGCATACGCCAGCGCTCGTACGCACCCGGTCGCGCGCGAGCTGCAAGAGCGTATCGAAGGCGAGATCGGGGACTTATTTTTTGTCCTGGTAAATCTGGCACGCTTTCTCGAAGTTGACCCGGAATCGGCGCTGCGCCGTACGGCGAAGAAGTTCCGCAATCGCTTTCACAGCATGGAAGCTGCAGCCCGCGAGCAAGGGCTCAAGATAGAGGACATGAGTCTCGAGCAGATGGAAGAACTATGGCAGCAATCGAAGAAGTTGGAAACGGTGCACGGGTGAAGGAGCAAGACTCTGTCTCTGCAGCTCCCGCTGCTGGATCTATTGAGATCCGCCACTGCGATCAGGTTTCAGAGTTCCAGGCGTGCGTCGAATTACAGCGCGAGGTCTGGGGATTCTCTGACGCAGAACTTGTCCCGGTGCGGATGTTTGTTGTGGCGCACAAGATTGGTGGGCAGGTAATCGGTGCATTTTCCGGTCAAGCGCTGGTAGGCTTTGCACTTTCAGTTCCCGGAGTCCGCGCAGGGAATCCTTATTTGCATTCGCACATGTTGGCAGTAAAGCAGGAATATCGAAACGCCGGCCTCGGGCGCCAGCTCAAATTGGCGCAGAGGGAAGAAGCCATCGCTCGTGGTTTTGAGTTGATGGAGTGGACCTTCGATCCGCTGGAGATCAAGAATGCATATCTGAACATTGAGAAGCTGGGCGCAATTGTCAGGCGTTACAGCGTGAACCAATATGGGATCACTTCTTCCCCCTTGCAGGCGGGACTGCCGACCGACCGCTGCATCGCTGAATGGTGGCTGCGATCGCACCGAGTGTGTCGGCTTCTAGAGAGCGGCGAGCGAGAACCCTTTGCGGCGGAGAAGACCATCACCGTCCCGGCGCTGATCTACCACTGGAAATCAGATCCGGCGAAACGCGACCGCGCCCGTGACGTTCAGCTAGCAAACCGGGAGCAGTTTCTGAACGCATTCGGAAAAGGTCTAGCCGTTTTGGGATATTCGCGAGATGCCGAGGGCACTGGCAGCTATCTCCTGGCCCAAGCTCACGAAGTTTTCGCCTTCAGTGCCGGGCAAAAGCACATCTGACCATCTACTCGCCGTTTTTTTGCGCCAGCTCCGGTGAGTCCTTCTTCAGCATTTCCACGCCCTGGGCCAGGGTGATGTGATCGGGCACGCGCTTGAAATCGCTCTCGAACTCTTTTTCCTTGTAGACCAGCGATTTAAAAAACAACGCCTTGCCGGTGAGATCCAGGGTCATTCTGGTGGTGTCCCAATGACTTCCGTCCACCTGCTCCTGCTCGACGCTGAAGGACCCTCCTTTGTAGAGTTTGCCCAAAATACCCCACCCGAATTCCACGTCGTGGAACAGGTGAGCGTCGATCTTCCGCAATCGTTCCTGCGGAAGGTTCAGCCAGAGTTCGCCCGCCATTCCGGTGTAAACGGATTCCTCGCGCGATGCCGGCTGATAGTTAGGGTCTGGTCGAAACCGGAGCTTAATCACATCCCCATCGCGTCCAATTTCCTGGTAAAAGAAGGCGTTTGGCAGCGCTCGGATCATGATCTGGGCGCGATCGGTATCGTCCTTCTCCTGTTTCAGACGTTTGCGTTGTTCATCCGGATCGGTCAACAGCTTCTGCACCTTCTGCTGTTCAGCCGTTTGCGAGGTGGAATCCGGCTCGTGGCCATTTACGAGCAGAGTCCGCGCCACATTGCCCTGGTCGGTCTCGATGATCTCCTGTAGCTTGCTTCCCTTTGGATTTACCCTCTCGAGTTTGAACATGTAATGCGATCGGTCCAGTTGCTCCTGCTTGAGCTCGTTGGCGACGATCTTGCGAACCAGTTCGCGGGCTTGCGTGTTGGGCTGGAAGTTGGCTGGAGCGGCACCCTTGTTTGCGCCAGCATCTTCGGCGAGCGCCGACATCGAAAAGAAGCTGACGCACAGAAGCGCGTACACCAACGCAGTAGCGGCAAAAATGCTAGGCCGTTTGGAAGACATGACAACCTACAGAGACAATCATATGTTAGACGAGTTTCGCGCAAATGTTGTTGCACGTTTTTTGCAATCGCATGTGACCTAGGATGAGAGACTTAGCGGGATAAGGTCTGCACCGGAGCGGAGGAGAGAACCCTTTGTGACCGGAAACCAAAAAACGTGAGCCGTTGCGATAAGCTAAGTTTGTCGGCCCACTCGGAAATACGCAGTCCCATTGGCTGTTTGGCCGCTGATCGTGACAGCGCCGTTGTTCCCCTGGTTCTCCGGCTGCCGTTCGTATAATAGCGACCGTTCCGATTGGGCCGACATTACCTTTCGGAGCAAGCCGATAGCCAAATTGCTGAGGTTGCGATTTTGGCAAACAGCGACGGTTTTTACTTCACGCCGGTTGATGCAAGTCCAGGGAGGCGAAGATTGCGATGTCCAGATTGAGCATCTTCATTCCTCAGTTATGCATTGCGATTCCCCATAAAGAAGCCATCAGAGCATCAGGTTCTCACGCGAACAAACAGACCGAACACCCTATAATGTTGTCCAAGGACTCATCTGCGATTGACAGGCGGACGTGAGGATTTCGTTGCGGCATCTCTGCAGCCTCTGTATAGTTTGCGGCAAGGTGCCTAGTAGCTGCGCCTGCCGCTTTCCCCGACAAGACGGAGTCCGGCGCAGAGCCTCAAGAACCAGTAGCACACAAATCCAGGAGGTTTGAGCTGTGGAAGGTTACAGGCCAAACGAGCAGAACCGCAGCGATGTAGCTCACATTGGGCGATCGGTGATTATCAAGGGCGAGCTTTCCGGCAGCGAGGACCTCTATCTCGACGGAGAGGTGGAAGGAAACATCGAACTCCGCGACCACAATCTCACTCTTGGTCCGAATGGGCGCATTCGCGCCAACGTGAATGCCAAGGAAATTATTATCCACGGCAAAGTTGATGGAAACCTCATCGGCAGCGAACGGGTCGAGTTGAAAAAATCCGCCGTCCTGGTCGGTGATATCGCTACTCAACGTATCGTGATCGAGGATGGGGCCTATTTCAAGGGTGGCATAGACATTCAAAAGGACACCACGCAGCGTCGAGATCAGGCCGCCGCAGCGTCGCCAACGGGAACATCGACTCCGGTCACCTCCGTAGTCAATCCGCCGGCTCCCGCAAACGTGCCCGCATCTGCGCCTTCGTTTACCAAATAGAAATTCAAAAAAGGACAGCAAAGAACAAGAATGGGATCGGTAGCAAATTCGTTGTTGCGTTTTTTTCGCGGCGGGGCATCTGCACAAGAGCAGACCGGTCCGGGAGCTGCGGCAGGAAGCCGGCGTTCCAGCGGCCTTGGCGAACTAACTCGTCTTCTGAAGGGCAGCGAAGGACTCGCTGTGCTCGATTTAGGTCCGACATCCCCGGCTAACATCGCTCACTTCACCAATCTGGGACATCGTGTCTACAACGAAGACGTGCTGCTGGCCGCCCAAAACCCCGAGTACAAAATCAAATGTGAAGATGGCACCACTGAAGTCGATGTGGATCGCTTTTTCCGCGAAAATCTGGTGTTTAAGAACGTGAAGTTTGACGCGGTGCTGTGCTGGGATATTTCCGACTATATGACTGAACCGCTGGTGAAGCCTATGATCGAACGCATTGCCTGTGTGATGAATCCCAAAGGCTACCTGCTGGCATTTTTTCACACCAAGGATGCGGGCGCAGAGGCCCCCTATTTCCGTTACCACATTGATGGTGCGGAGACGCTGAAGCTGCAGCGCGGCCCGAAATTCTCACTACAACGGGTTTTTAACAACCGCCACGTCGAGAATCTTTTTCGCGATTACGGCTCTCTCAAGTTCTTCCTCGCGCGCGACAATGTGCGTGAGGTGCTGGTCGTTCGATAGGCCTTCATCCCATCAAAGTTTTTGCAGACAAAAAGAGAAGCCCCACGAACCCGCAGGGCTTCTGTTCTTTAGCACCAATCCCGCAATCGCGGGCTTTCGCACTTACTTGCTGGCGCGAGCTTCGGCGAAATCCTTGTGGACTTCGGCGATGAACTTGTGCGCATCGGCTGGAGTGCGGACCTGTCCACTCAGGATTTGCGTGAACGGTATCATCCGCCCATACAGATCTTTAGTGGTGCTGTCATCCTGCTTTACTACGGCGCCGTTCAGATCGATGCCGGCAAAGGCGCCCTTGGATCTCGAGTAGGTCAGGATCTCGGAATTGAGCTTCCAATCGGTGGATGCCTCGGCTTTGCGGCCAATCGGTCCTGCCGCAGCGCTGGCATCGGCGCCAATCTTGAACTTGCTGCTGAGCAACTTCTGAACGCCTTTGGTGTCCATCACCAGCATCAATAGGTCGGTTGATTCGCCGCCAATTTGTGCGCCCCAACTGCCGCCGCCGAGAAACACCGGCGCAGGTGCGCTCCAACGATCGGTATTGGTCGCCGTCCGGCAGGTCGCAAATCCGCGGCCGTAGCTGCCACCGATTCCCAGAGCACCTTTCTTCTCGCCGGGAATCATAATGACGCACTTAGCTTTGCTCAGCAATTCTGTGGGAATTCCTGAATCCGGAGCCGCGAAAATTTCCTGCAGCGTGGATGCCGAAGAATCCAGACGATCCCCGATCTTCGATGAAACATTGTTGTCTTTATCGCTCGTACTGGCTGATTGCGCGAAAGCAAAACAGCCCAAAGTCAGTAAAACCAAAGTCAAAAACAAACTCTTCATTGTGTTCTCCCCTGAACGCGCACCCCACCCGGTATCCGGGCTTCGTCATACATTCAGATGAGCGGTTGGCTTTGAGTGTTGTGCGCATCTGCCGCAACAGCCTGAGGACAGGAGATCATTGTGGGCGCGTGTACAGGAGCGCCCACCATATCAGCGGAATTTGCAGCGGGAGCCGCAGCCACTGTGCCCAACTCTTGCCCAGCAGCCCGGGAAACGGAATATGAGCCACTGCCGTATAGATATTTGCGGGAAAGACCGCGATCAGCAGAAGCACCAATCCACAGGCTGCTGGCCGGCTGGTCTGGGAGAATAGCAATCCCAGACCTCCGGCGATCTCCGCCGCGCCGCTCACAATCACCAGGAGCCTGGGCGCCGGCAGGATTGGCGGCATAATGCGAAGGTAAGGACGTGGGAAGACGAAATGCAAAGTTCCGGCAATCCCAAAAAATACCGCCAGCAACACCCTTCCGATCATCCGGCAATCTTACGCGGAGGCATGGGATTGGAGCACTCGCAGCAATAACAGGGAAATCTGCAGGGAATTTTTTTGAAAAACCGTCAACATCGTCAAATTCTGCCCATAATTCGCAAATTCTGTTGGGGAGCAGGGAATTAGCAGGGAATTTGTGGATTTCCTCTCAACTTGTTGGCATGCTGACACTTAGGTCCAATCTGGGAAGATTTGAGAAATTAGCAGGGAATTTAGCAGGGAATGGAGTGACCCCAGCGTGAGACAGAACGAGAAGTCCCGTGATGGCGATCCGCGGAGTTGGCTCAAGGGGAGGGTACGCCACAATCGGTAGAGGCGAGCTCTCAGGCCCGCCCTCTAACGAGTGCTGGTGAGAGATGCGGATTAGAGTCGGGTATCGGAACTCCAGGTAGAACTTCGGAACCCGTCTCCGCCAGGTCTCAGTCCGCGGCTACATACACACTGCGCTGCGCCACCAGATCGGCATTCGGCACTTCTGTGGCCAGCCTCACCGGTTCCAATCCAGATTTCTTACCTGGCTGCGCCAGAAACGTCAGGATGAACTGATGATCGAGGCGTTCCCGAATCTGCTTGAAGTACGGTGTGAACGTGACCGGACTGCCGCTGCCGAGGTAATAAGACTCGCCTCCGGTGGCGTCGGTAGTCTCCGACAGGAAGCTCTGCGCCTGATTGATGCGGAACAACGAGTGGCCAAAATGTCCAGGAGCACGGGTGTAAATGGAATACACCATCACGCCGGCCCGCTGGCAATCCGCAATTGCGGCATCCACATAAGGATCGTCCAAACTAGGGCTGTTCCAATAAGGGTCAACGCCGTCGGTGATCATCAGCACCTGGCGAACGTCGGAGTCCTTCGGCCATTTCTTTACCAGGTCCTGCAGAGAGAAATAGGCGCTGGCGGAAACGTCCTCAGTGCCCAGCGGAAGGCGCACGGCCTTCGCCGCCTGCGCGTGGTCTTTGGTGAGCGTCTGCGCGATTTGAGCGATGCCATTGCGCATGTACGCAATTCCCACAGAAACATCGGGGGGCTGATTTTCGATGAATTGGCGGATATCGGGGATCTGAGTGCCCAGCGACTGGGTGGAAGCCGAGTCGTCGATCAGCACAAAGAATTCCGGAGCAGCCTGGCTCTGCATCACCGGAACCCATCCGCTTACCTGATCGCGGGTCTTACTTTGAAACACCGTCACATCCGCGGCAGAAACGGAAGGAACTTCTTTCCCATTCCGAGCCTCCACGGTCACCACCATTTTGGTCGAAACCCCATTTGCGGCCGAATTCTGCGCCAGCGCGCCGGGAATGGCAGTGACAAGCACCAGCACTGCAGCCATTATTTTCAGTAACAAAGCTTTCATGGCCTGACAAACTCCCTGAACTATTAGATTCAAAAGGAGAGCGTGCGGGTTCATCTGGCGGAGCGGAACCAGGCACATCCGAGGTGAGGGATGCGCGCCCTTTGCAGTTAATTGCGAGAAATTCGGAGACGGAGTGCTGGCCCGGGCAAAAGGCCGCGACCGAGGGCAGTCGCGCTCCTTAAGAAGAAGGGCTCGTTCTTCGTAGCTTATCGGCACGACTATATAGACGTGCCCTAACGCCCGCTTATTCCCGGTCGTACACTCCACGAGTCTGCGTAGCCGAAGGAACCGCTCCGCCTGATGCTGCGTCCTGCGCTTTCTGCCAGTCTGTTTCGGAGATCACTGCGATTGGTTGAATCTTCTTTGCGGCCAATTGTTTGTTGATTGCCGGCAGGTCGGTCGTGGTCAGCTTCTGGAATTCGTTGATTACGTCATCCAGTTCCCGCGCCATCACATCGGCTCGGGCTACCTGCGAATCCGTGGGCTTTCCTTCGTACTGGTTTACATCGCCATAGAGTTCGCCGAGGAACTCGCGCAGACGCTCCTCGCCTGTGATTGCGCCGCCTTCTTTCGTCGCGACGATCTTGCCTCGAATTTTGTCAGCGTCAGTAGCTAGCGTGGTGAGGCGCTGGCGCAGCTTATCATTTTGCTTCAACTGGCCGGCATCGCGATTGGCGGCGTCGCGGACTCCCACGATGGAATCCACCGCCCAGCTCATGTGATTGAGCAAGCCTGATAGTTTGGTGGCGAGATCGAACTGGGCTTGGCGGTCGGCTACCGTGAACTTCGCGCGAGGATCAAGCTCTACTTCAAGTTTTGACGTGTACACCTTGTCGCCTTTGGTCATCTTGATGGTGTATTCGCCAGGGACTACGCGCGGGCCGACGGCTGCCTGGAACAATGCACTGGCGGCCGGTGGGACTTTTGGCGCTTTCAGGTGCATCGACCAGGTGGTGCGATTCACTCCGCGATGTTTACTGCTGACCAGCGTATCTATCAGCTTGCCCTGGGAGTCAAAGACTTCAATTTTCAGGTCGCCGAAGATGTGCCGCGTACGCTGGTAATAAGGAATCGAGGCGTCAGTAGGACGACTGGGACCATCGAAGGAATTGGCGCCTCCCGGCCATCCGCCAAAGGTTTCCATCCACTGGATAGCTTTGGGCATGGGCAGGAAGCCGGCCTCTTCCGCCATCACCTCGGGAGTAAGCGAGCGCAGCGAGGAGATGTCGTCGATGATCCAGATGCCGCGGCCGTGGGTAGCCAGCACCAGGTCTGAGGTCCGCGGGTGCACGACAATGTCGCGGACCGCGACTGCGGGGAAGTTGCTGCCTTTGTACTGTGCCCAACGCTGGCCACCATCGATGCTGACCCACAGTCCAAATTCGGTCCCGAGGAACAGAAGATTCGGGCTTTGCGTGTCTTCTTTGATGACATGGGCGTAGCCGCGTACTCCGCTGTCTTCTGCGACGATTGGGACCCAGGTCTTGCCATAGTCAGTGGTCTTGAAGACGTGCGGCGTGAAGTCACCATACATGTGGCGGTCGATGGTGGTATAGGCCGTGCCCTCGTCGAAGCGGCTGGCTTCCACCCAGGTGATCCACGAGCCTTTGGGGATGTTGGGCACGTTGCCAATCACGTTTGTCCAGGTCTTGCCCGAATCGCGGGTTATCTGGATGTTGCCATCGTCAGTGCCTACCCAAATCAACTGCGCGTTTTTCGGCGACTCGGAAATGGTGTACACGGTGGTGTTCATCTCCGCCGCGGAGTTGTCAACGGTCACGCCGCCGGACTCTTCCTGCTTCTGCTTTTCCGGATCGTTGGTGCTCAGATCGGGCGAGATGCGTTGCCAGGACTGTCCGTGATCTTGCGAGCGGTAGAGAAACTGCGCGCCGAGATATAGCGTGTTCTTGTCGTTCGGACTGACTTCAATCGGAGTGTTCCAGTTGAAGCGGAGTTTCTTCTCGCCATATTGCGGATACGGGGTGATGGCGCGGGTTTCATGCGTCCAGCGGTTCACGCGCCCCAGCGTGCCGCCCTGGGCTTCGGCGTAGATGTAGTTCGGATCAGATGGGTCCTGCCACATCCAGAAACCGTCGCCGCCGTACATGTTTTCCCAGCGCGAATTGCTGACGCCGCCGGGATACGAGGAATCGCCCACCCAGGAGCTGTTGTCCTGCAACCCGCCATAGACGTGGTAAGGAATGTCATTGTCCAGACTCACATGATAGAACTGCGAGATGGGCAGATTCATCTCGTGCTCCCAGCGGGTGCCGCCGTCAAAGCTGCGCCACAGACCGCCGTCGTCGCTGGCGAGAATCGTATTGGGATCGTCAGGATCGATCCAGACGTCGTGAAAATCGCCGTGCGCCTGATTGGAGACGGCGCTGAAGCTGCGTCCGCCATTCACACTGAGCAGCAGCACCAGATCAACTTTGAACACCTTGTTCTCGTTCTTGGGATCGACAATGAGATTGGCAAAGTAGAACGGACGCCAAACCATGTACTGGCTGGCGTCGAGCTTGTTCCAGCTTTGGCCGCCATCGTCGGAACGATATAGCGCGCTGGCCTTGGACTCGATCATCGCGTACACAACGTTTGGCTTCGACGGCGCAACGGCGATGGCAATGCGGCCGTAGGGTTTGTCGGGAAGGCCTTTGGCCGTGCTCTGATTGATTTCGTTCCAGTGCTCGCCGCCGTCGGTGGATTTGAAGATTCCGCTGCCCGGACCGCCGGAACGGAAGGTCCATGCCTGGCGGCGGAAGTCCCAAGTAGTCGCATAAAGTGTGTTGGGATCCTGCGCTGCCATCGACATCATGCCGCAGCCGGTGGAGGGATTGGCTCCCGCCAGCACCTTGCGCCAGTTCTGGCCGCCGTCGGTGGTCTTGTAAACGCCGCCGGCCTGATTGTCGGCAAAGGCGCTGCCGGTAGCGCATACCCAGACGGTGTTGCTGTCTTTCGGACTGACCAGGATCTTGGCAATGTGCTCCGTGTCTTTGAGTCCAACGTTGTTCCAGTTTTCGCCGCCGTCGGTGGATTTGTACACGCCGTCGCCAATGGACACGCTGTTGCGCATCCAGCTCTCACCGCTGCCTACCCAAACGTTCTTCGTGTTTGTAGGATCGACGGCAACGGCGCCAATCGACTGCACGTCGGGCTGATCGAAGACCGATTTGAAGCTGCTGCCTCCATTCACCGACTTCCACACGCCGCCGCTGGCCGATCCGGCAAAGACGGTCAGGCGTCCGTGATCGTTGAACGCAGTCACGGCAGCGACGCGTCCGCTCATCGTGGCCGAGCCGATGTTGCGCGCGGGCAGCCCGGAGATGGTGCCGGAGTCAAACTTCACCGGCCGTTCCTGCGTCTGTTGCGCGAAGCTGCCGGTTCCAAACAGGAACAACGAGCACAGAAGCGAATTGCGGAAGAGGTTGCGAACTGCGGCGTTGGAGATCATTTCTGCGAAAATCCTCTCAATTGATAACAGTCGAAATGCTGCAATTGAAGCGAAAAGTTCTTCGGATTTGTGATCCCGAACACAGTGAGGGATCTGTTGTTCGGGAGATCGACAACAGCGGATCCCTCGCTCCGCTGGGGATGCCAAAATTCAGAGAGCATTGGGCCCACTACTCGCCCGGCTTGGCTGCCCCGCCACCCGTCTTGGGTGTGCTCGCCGGGCCGCTGGGCATCTTGAACTCCGAATCGGGAATATTGACGTTCGCTTCCATCTTCTCGACGGTGATGGTTGACATCGAATCGGGCCGGTTTTTCTGGCCGCTCTCGATCGAAAAGGGGAAATAGACGCCGTCCACCTGCTTATAAGACCCAAGGTTGCTGACCGTCTCGCGCACGGCGCCGCGGATGAACTGCTGGCGCTCGGTGCGAATCTCGATGTAAGTATCGGGGTCGAGATAGTAGTAAATAATGTCGCCGTTCTTCAGCGTCACCTTGAGGCGATAAACATCATCACCGTCGACGGTATCGTGTCCGAGATATTCAACTGTGCTGCCTTTTTCTTTGTAGTCGACCAGGTGTCCGTAAAAATCGGCGTCCTCGCTGATGTCGCGCAGGTCGTCTTCGCCCAGCATCTCCGGATCTCTGCGACCCTGGAAAGGCGAAATTTGCCATCCGGTGGTGCCGTCGAAGGCCTGTACCTGGGTCATGCCCTGGATAGTGAAGCTCTCCCGGATGTCGTCTGGCGCTTTCGCATCCTGAGCCACCTGCGCGGTGAAGCTGCCCTGTTGAAAGCGTCCGATCGTGCGCAGCGATTTGATGGCCTTGATTTTTTCAAGTCCGCCTCGGGCTTGCAGATTCTTTGAGACCAGTTCGTCGGCAGTCTGCGCCGAGAGCAGGGCCGAGCCGCAAACAATGCCGAGCGCGAGAGCAAGGGTCTTACGCATGGGTTCGCTCCTTCAAAAATTGCATGTGTGAATCAAGATCAGCGTCTGGTTTGGGAAACTCGAAAGTGTACAACAGCAGTGGGAGCTGTCGTGCACAAAAGGATT
>JAICXB010000021.1 GCA_025980765.1 Terriglobales bacterium | reverse complement strand
TTGTGTACATCGAATCCGATATAGTGGGTTGCATTCATGGGTTTCTCCTGAGTGTGCTTTCTGAGCCGGCGCTTGATCGCCGGTCTCGGCATAGTAGCCCTCGGGAGAACCCTTCTTCATACTTATCCATTCAAACAGCCTCAATCCATTAGTCCTTAGAGTTCAGAGCATTTTTCTTCCGCGGCGTCCTTTCTCATAATATGCCTTGACACGTATATGCGATGTGAGGTATATAAAGAAAGTGGAATCTGCCTTCGAAGTCATTGCGGAGCCGAGCCGGCGGGCGATTTTGGGTCTTCTGGTTTCGTCAGAACAGTCCGTCGGAGAGATCGAGCGTCGGCTTGGTATGCCGCAACCGACCGTGTCAAAGCACCTGCGGGTACTGCGTGAGGCGGGTTTCGTGGAGTCCACGGTGGACGCACAGCGCCGTCTTTACCGGCTGAGGCCTGGACCGCTTCAGGAGGTGGATGCGTGGCTGGCTCAGTTCCGACGGTTCTGGTCCGCTCACGTGGATGCTCTCGAACGCCACCTCGACCGCATGGATCAAAATCAATCAACCCTAAAAAGAAAGAAGATGAGGAGAAGAAGATGACGATTCGCGAGCAATACACACCGGGTCCGGCCGGCGGAGCGCAGGTGCGAAAGAACGACGGAGATAAGTGGACGCTCATTCTCACGAGAGAGCTGCGCCACTCGCGGGAAAAAGTCTGGAAGGCGCTCACAGACCCGGCGCACCTGCGCGAGTGGGCGCCATTTGATGTCGATCACAGCCTGGCGAACGTTGGAACGGTGAAGCTCACTTGGGTAGGAACGCCCACGGCGATGGACACAAAAGTTACGCGAGCCGAAGCTCCGAATGTGCTCGAATACGACGATACCCGGTGGGAACTCGAGCCCTCTGGCGGTGGCACGCGGCTGACGCTGTGGCACAACATCGATCGCCGCTTCATCTCAATGGGCGCTGCCGGGTGGCACATTGCGTTCGATGTCCTCGATCGCCTTCTCAGCGGAAGACCTATCGGCCGCATGGTTGGCCCCGAGGCGATAAAGTTCGACGGCTGGCAGCGGCTGAACGCCGAGTACGCTGCGCAGTTCGGCGTGAAAGCACCCAATTGGCCGCCCAAGGCGGCGCAAAAGTCATGAATTCCAATGCATCAGCCACTCTCGCGGAGGCGACTATGAGTACTACACTTTCGACAACGCACCTTACCTCAATGCAAGGCAAAGAGAAGATCATGAAGCCAGGCATGCAACGTTCGATTTTTCGCTGGATTCACATCATCCTTGCCATTCCTATCGCGGGTTACATCTATAGTCCGTTTGACAAGATTCCCCAGTACGCCCCCGCGACTCGATATGTTTTCGTTCCAATGATTGTCCTTACTGGATTGTGGATGTGGAAAGGCCATGTGGTTAGGCGGCTGATTTGGAAGAGACTGGCCTGACAACGGGCTGCAGGCGAGCTATAGAGCGAACAGTCCCGTTCTGCCGGTTGGAATGGCCCTAGTCTGACAAGAGCCGGAAACCTGCCGCAGCAAAATCGGAGTCGAAAGCAAAGGCGGCAGTCACATGATGCTGCCTCATTACGAGAAAACTGATGTGATCCACCAGGCTGATCTGGCGCTTTTTCGAGATCTCCAGCTCTCGGACGGCACGAGCGTGCAAGTCCTCGTCCACCCACTCGAGAACGAAATTTTTCGCGTCTCTGGCGAACTTCACCGCGGCGGCCATCCCGAGGCGGGCCTGAAGCAGCGCCATCGACTCGACCAGCACATAATTATGGGTCAGCATCTCTTCCTCTTGTTCGAGGATCGCCTCAAGGCGCCGGAGCGCAATGGAGTGGTTGGGATCGGCCGAATCTGCCCAGGCGTAGATTGCCGAACTGTCGACAAAGATCATTTGTCGAATACCGCTGCCAACGCCTCGTCGTGCCGCTCCGATACAGGGGCGCTGCGGCCAGATTTCGATCGGCCTGCTGCCACCGATTGAAATTCACTCAGACGCTTCGGTTTTGCGGCATTGGCTTTGCCTTCTATACCTGCTTTCACCATTTCCCGAACTACTGCAGAAATCGACCGTTCCTGCCGAAAAGCCTGCTGCCTCAGCTTGCCGTAGGTGGCTTCATCCAGTTGGATCAATGTACGTCTCATGAACCCATGATATCATGTTATCTCTACGGGCAAGTTTGCCGTAGGCGACCAAGACGGGGGGAACTCGGTCGCTGGATCCTTCGCGTCAGCTCATGCAAGTAGGCGATAAAGTGAAAATAGTTAAGCTTCCGCCAGGTTTGATTGACGACGGAGTAATGAACACCAAGTCCGTCTTCGCGAAGTGCTTGGGGCACGTATTTCGAATCCAAGCGTTTCAAAAGGATTGGCTCGAACTCGAAGTTGGCAAAGTCACGGGCAAGCGATTCGAGACCATTTGGATCGAACCGGAATACGTGGAACTCGTAACCGAATTAGAGCACGACTGAAAAAGGAGCAATCCCGGTGGAATCTGCCTCTGCAAAGATAGACAAGAAGATCAAGGAACTTGGGGACTGGCGCGGGAAGACGCTGGCAAAGGTGCGCGCAACCATACACGCGGCTGACCCTGAGATCGTGGAAGAGTGGAAGTGGGTGAAAGCCACGAATCCCGGAACGCCCGTCTGGTCTCACGGCGGCATCGTCTGCACCGGAGAGACGTACAAGAACGTCGTCAAGATGACATTTGCCAAGGGAGCTGCGTTGAAAGATCCTGCCGGTCTATTCAACTCCAGCCTCGAAGGGAATGTCAGACGCGCCATCGACATCCACGAAGGCGACAAGATCGATGAGCCGGCCTTGAATGACCTGATTCGCGCGGCCGTGGCGCTCAATCTCAGAGACAAAAACAGGCCCAAGAAGTAGCCCCGGCAAATCAAGCGCTCAGGTGTTAGGCGCGTCGGAGATCGAGCTCCGAGGCAAACAGCCCGGAGTCTTGCCGACTCCGTGTGTTAGAACAGTGACAGTTTCACGCAAGCATCCATGGCAATCACTCGGCGCAGCTTCGTGTGCTCACTGGCTGCCTGCATCCCTGGGGCGCTCGAGCTGCTGGCGGTTGAGAGGAAGCGTTCAAGCACCCCCAATGATGACGATCTTCTGATTGAAGTTGAGCGGCGGGCCTGCCGCTTCTTTTTTGAACAAACCGATCCTGAAACGGGACAAGTCAAAGATCGAGCGCGGCACAGCGAGCGCGACTCGCACACCATCTCCAGCATTGCCGCCACGGGTTTTGGACTGAGTGCGATGTGCATTGCCCATCAAAACCGTTTTCTGAATCCCGGGGAAGTTCGCATTCGCGTCGAGAGGACCCTGGAATTCATCGCGCAGCGAATGCCGAATGAGCACGGGTTCTTCTACCATTTCATCGATATGCACACCGCGGCGCGCGCGTTCAGCAGCGAAGTTTCGTCTATCGACACCGCGATTCTGCTGCTCGGTATCTTGCATTGCCGAACGTATTTCGAAGGAGATGCGAAGATCGCGCAATTGGCGAACGACATCTACACGCGAGTGGATTGGAAGTGGATGCTGAATGGCGGCGACACTCTGGACCATGGCTGGAAGCCGGAAGGCGGATTCCTGCGCTATCGCTGGGACTCCTATTCGGAGTTAACAGGCATGTACCTGCTGGCGATCGGCTCTCCCACGCATGCGATTCCAGCTTCATCGTGGGAAGCGTGGAGTCGTCCTATCTTTCAATATGGAGATTTGCGCTACATCAGCGCTCCGGCGCCGTTGTTCATCCATCAGTCGGCGCACGCATGGGTAGATTTTCGCAATCAGCGCGACGCCCATGCCGATTATTTCCAGAATTCCACTATCGCAACCATCGCGCACAAGCGTTTTTGCCTGGGCCTGCACGATCGCTATCCCTGGTTCAGCAATGAGCTGTGGGGAATCACCGCGTCCGATTCCGAGCACGGCTATGTGGTGTGGGGCGGGCCTCCGGCAATGGGACCGATCGACGGCACCGTGGTTCCGTGCGCCGCCGGCGGCTCGCTGGTGTTCACCCCCGAGGATTGCCGGCTGGTATTGAAGACGATCTTCGATCGCTATCCGCGGGCCTGGACGCGCTATGGCTTTGTCGATGCATTCAATCCCAAAACGGGCTGGTATGACTCGGAGGTGCTCGGTATCGATTTGGGCATTACACTGCTCATGACGGAAAATCTTCGCAACCGGGGCGTGTGGAAGAGCTTCATGCGAAATCGGGAGATTACACGGGCGATGAAGGCAGTGGGATTCAGGCGGGAAAAGCCGTAGTTTGCTGGATTTAGCGCAATTTGTTGTCGACTGTCATCCTAAAGGACGCGAAGCGGCCGAAGGATCTCCCGTGATGCATCGGAAGAAATTGCTGGATGCAGGGCTCCTCAACCAGGATTCGTGGTCGAAGAGTCCCAACTTGCAAAGGCGACCGCGACTATCGTAGGGGTCCTTCCTCCTCTCGCCCAACTCCGCTCACGCGGAGTTGAGCGCTCGTCGTCAGGATGACAGTTCTGAAGATACGCCAAAAAACTGTGAATAACGTACGTGAAGTCGCCTGCAGCATCCGAGAACATGCAGGTTCACTGAATCTCGATCACTGCCAGGCTTTGCGCCGGCAGGTTAATTGAGAGTCGATTGCCATTTACGGTCTCCTGTTGCGGTGAACCGAGCTGCGCGGCGTCTCGCAGTTGCTGGAGCTGTGCCTGGGTTGGAGTGGCTGGGCTGCCCATCATCCTATATGCGTTGAGCAGCGATCCGTGCGTGTTGTCGACGCGATAGACGTGCGCGGAATGCTGTCCGGAAAGTCCGTTTAGCTCAAATGTGATCGACGATGGAGCTCCGCTTTCGCCGGGCAAGACCAAATTCCACGCTGCGAGAATCAGGGACTTGCCTCGTTTCGTCGCCAATGCGTGTTCGGACTGTAACGGCAGACGTCGATCTCCCAGCAGGTGAAGCACCTTGAAAGCGTTGAACGCCGGTTTGGGCAGTCCGCCCGCGGCGACGAGTCCGAACCCGCCATAGAACGGTTGCTTCACTACTCCCTGTTCTTCGAAGACATCGGAAAAGGTCCAGTAGGACATGATGTTGACGAGCCCGTCACACTGGCGGATGGTGTCGGCCAACCACGGCGCCATAAAGACAGAATCCGTGATCTCCGGCTCATTTTTATAACTGGCGTTGTACTCACTCCAGATGAGCGGAAGATTCGGCTTGGCCGATGCCTTGATCTGGTCGTGAACTTTCTTCACCGCCCGGCAGACCATTTTGTCGCGGGGGATGTTTTCATTGGTTCCAAAGACGTCACTCGCCGTGTCGTTCGCGTAGACGTGAGTGGAAAAGAAATCTGCGGGCACATTCGCCTGCACCACGTGCTGGATGAATTCCGGCGCCCACGCGGCCTGCGCGGTCGCTGGTCCGCCAACGCGAAGGCGCGGATTCACCGCCTTCAGCGCGCGAGCGGTGTGGTCGTAGAGCTCAAAGTATGTCGCTTGCTTGGGATCCCCCGCCCAGAAATCAATATTGGGTTCATTCCAAACTTCGAAGTACCACTTGCTGACTTCCTCGATGCCGTAGCGGTCGATTAAATGCCGGGCAAAGGCGGTGATGAGCGCGTCCCACTTCGCGTAGTCCTTCGGCGGCGAAGGCGAGGGGTGATACCAGAACGGATGCAGGACCGGCAACGCTGCCAACTTCCGCGGCATGAAGCTGATTTCAACAAATGGGCGGACACCGTGCTGCAGCAGTCCGTCATACACCTGGTCTACATAAGAGAAGTTGTAAACCGGACGGCCTTGGGCATCTTCGTCATAGACGCCCATGTCGTCGTGGAAGATTGCGTGGAAGCGCACATACTCGAAGACGGTGATCTGGTGCACCCAATCGAGATCGCGGCGATAACTATCGCGCAAGCTGAGCACCGCGCGACCGGAGCCAAACATCTGTTCCCAGAAATGCGGGAATGGAGTTGAGGGACCGGCGACGTTGACGCTTATGACCTCGCTCGTGACCGCAGACTCAGAAACCTGGGCGTGCGACACGAGCGTAATCAGCAGCAGACACGAAAGCAGACAAGAGGCTACGGTGCGTTTCGCCATGACGAGAGCCGGGAGCAGAGTGATCTGCCCCCGCTTGAGAACCATTTAGAAATCGAACCGCGCCTGCAGTTCCAGCACTCTGCCAGCCAGAGCCGGCGTTGTCCCCGCCGTTCCAAAAAACTGGCTTTGAATGATGGTGCTGTCGCTATTGAAGCTGAAGGGCGCCAGGTTCAGGTGGTTGGTGACGTTGAAGGCATTGAGCCGCAACTGCAGAACCGCTCTTTCACTTAGGAATGGCAACGGAGTGTTCTTGCCGAAGGTCATGTCCAGCGAGTGATACTGCGGCCCGCGCTGCGAATTGCGTCCCACGCCCGGAGCGCAGGCACTAACGATGCAATTGTTCGGCGCCAGCGTGAAGCCAAAGTCCGAGCCTAAATTCGAGAAGTTCCCGCCCGGACTCAGAAAGACGCTGTTCGATTGATCGGTTCCTGCCCCGCCGGAAAAGCCAATCGGGCGAATCGTGCAGATGAACTGCTGTCCGGGAGTTTGCAGGCAGCCGTTCTGCACCGGCGTCCAGGGGAATCCGGAGTGCCACGTGAAGATTCCGCTCAGTTCCCAGCCACCCAGAATCTTGCCGAGCAGGTCATGTTGGGTGCGGAACATGGGCAGATCGTAGACGCCGGAGGCGACAAAGAAGTTGGTGGTGTCAAAATCCGATGGTCCATATTCCGTCCGCAGATCGCGCGGGAAGGTCTCGTTCACGCTGGCGTCCGGCTGTCCGAATGAGACTTCGTCGAGACTCTTGCTCCAGCGATACTTGAGGGCCGCCTGAAAGCTGTTCGCGAAGCGGCGTTCGACGCGAACGTTCATGGAGTTGTAGTTCGCAGTCACATCCGGCTTGATGAAGAAGCTGGGATTCGATTGCACCACCGCTCCAGTGGGCGCATCGAATACCTGGTTTGCATCGAAGATGCGCACCAAATGATGGCTATCGCTGCCCTGGTATCCAATGGTGAATATCACCTGAGCGGGAAGCTGCATTTCCGTTTCTAATGAATAGCCGTACACGTAGGGCAGCCGCACGTTTGGCGGCGTGAAATAAACCTGAGCACTGCCGCCATTCGCCGGGAAATTGTTTGGGCCAATCCCGCCACCAAGCTTCGGATTTCCTGGATAGCTCAGCGGCGAATTGGAAGCGCCCAGGCTGTACAGAATCAGCCCATTGTCAAACGGAGTGCTGAAGTCCAAGGTCGATGTTCCGCAGCAGTTGTCTTCCAAGGCGTGGAATGGCGGATTCTCACGCGCAGGATCGAAGGTCGCTTCCGGAATCGGATCGTAGTACATGCCGAAGCCGCCACGGAATACCACCTTGCGCTGATACATGTCAGGACTCCACGCAAAGCCAAAGCGCGGCGCGAAGTTGTTCTTCGGCGTTGTGTAGACGGTGTGGCCGGTGATCAATGAGGCATTGGCGATCGCATCCGGGCCATTGCCCGCCAGCACGAGATTGCTGAGAAGTCCGTTCGTTTCCGATACCGGTGTGAAGTACTCATAACGCAATCCGACATTCACAGTCAGGTTGGGCGTGAGCTTGAAATCGTCCTGCGCAAAGCCGCCGTAGTAGCTGGTGCGGAAGTGCCGGAGCGCCGGATCGGGATTGCCGTTGACCGGATTGATCGCGTTCTGCTCGAAGATCGGCGCGTCATTCGCGAAATTCCACAAATGGCTAAAGGTGAACAGCGGCCGGGCAAAGCCGATTTCATTGTTGTTGCTCTGCTCTTTGCGATACTCAAAACCGAACTTCAGATTGTGCCTGGAAAGCGTCTTACTGAAATTGTCGCCCAGTCCATAGGTGTTCTGATTCAACAGCGCCGGGGTGTTCTCGCCCTGCGGAATGCCAAACCAGATTCTGCGGCCGTTTTTCAGGATGTCCTGAATTTCCACGTCGGGAATGCCGAAGTTCGCATTGGGATTGCTGCCGACTTCATTGATGGCAAAGCGGCTGAAATTCAGGCGCAGCTCGTTAAGCATGGTTGGCGAGACAATCCAGTTCCACAGGATGGTTCCGGCAGGACTGAACGGCTTGCTGATCACGTCTCGATTCGCGGCCGATGTCTGGTTCGTTCCCGGAGGGCTGGTGGAAGTGGAATTGGTGAGATAGGTGCTCGCGGCGATGGTGTGCCTGCTGCTGAGGTTCCAGTCCACGCGACCGTTGTACTGATATCCCGTTCCCGGACTGGGAAAGCGCAATTGCGCCAGGGTTATGTCGGGAATGCCGTCGAAGCCACCTCCCAGAGAAGCTCCGCCCACATTGTTGTTCAGTGGCAGATAAGGATCTCCCGGGCCGGTACCGGCAGGGAATGGGCTGCCGAGGTCCAGTCCGCCGTTGACCACTTGGCAAGGGCCGATGATGTCAGCGCAGGACGGAGTCAACAACGCTTGCACGCGCGGCGCAGTTCCAGGACTGTTCAAAATCTGTGCGGCAATGCTGTTGGGATTGGCGGCAGTGACCTCCTGGATAAATTGCGGGGTTTCGATGTAATTGGTACCGAAATTCTGGGTGAACCTGTGCTCTCCCTCGAATGAGAAGAAGAAGAACAGCTTGTCTTTCTTGATCGGGCCTCCGACGCTGCCGCCGAAATTGCGCACGGCATTATCGACGCGCACACTCGGCGCTGTCTTGGTGAAGTCGCCCTGGAAGCCGCCGAAATCGTTAAAGGCGTTCAATCCTGGCTCGTCATACTTGAAGAACCCGCTGCCGTGAAGCGCGTTCGTGCCGGTCTTCGATATGACTTTGATTTGCGCCCCTGAGTTCCTCCCATCTTCCGCTGCGTAGGTGCTGGACAATACTTTGATCTCTGCAATTGATTCCTCATTGGGCGTAACGACGGAAGATCCGCCATTGGTGAGGCTGTTCACGTCAACGCCGTCAATCATGTAATTGTTTTCAGTGACGCGCTGGCCGTTGGCGATGACTTGCGCCTGGTTTTCGACCTGGTAGATCGAATTGCTCGATCCGCCAACTCCGGTGACGTTGGGAAGAAAAGACGCTTTTCCCGTGCTGTCGCGCGCGGCATCGCCGAAAACTCCGGGGGCGAGGCGAAGCAATTCAAACGGATCTCGTCCGAATGACGGAAGGTTCTTCACCTGCTCCGCGGCAATGGTCCCGGTCACGTTTGCATTCTCTGTCTGCAGACCGGCAGCGTTCTCGGCCGTTACGGTCACGGTTTCTGTAGTTGCGCCGGGCACGAGCTGGACGTTCAATCCGCGTGGGGTTTCCGCGAGCACGCGCACGTTTGTATCGCTGTGCTCTTTGAAGCTGGGCGCCGTTACCTTTACGGTGTAACTCCCGGGCGGCAATCCGGAGATGCGATAGACGCCGCTGCCGGTCGTCTGTGCCGTGGTGGCAACTCCGGTGGCCTGATTGGTGGCAGTCACAGTCGCGCCCGGAACAATTGCGCCGGAGGTGTCGGTGACGGTTCCTTGAATCGTCGCTTCAAATTGGGCGAACGCCGGTGCTGTGAGGAAAAGAAACATGCATAGTGCGGCGAGCGACAACATGCGCAGTCGGGACATCGTGACCTCCAGGTCCGCAGTCGCAAGGCGGGCAACGCGGGATTCAGAGAAGCTGGTGAATCGATTCAGCGGTTAAACGTTTAACCGAAGCCGATAATGTGTAACACCGTTGCAACTTCAAAGTCAAGCTGGCTTTTCTTGGCGCATTCTGGCCTAATGCGATACGAAAACTCATCCCAATCAGCAGACCAGATGAAGTCTCGCAAGCCACTCAATTCGATAGTCCGGCCAGGCAGCAACGGCCAGCCGGTGACGATCCGCAGTCTCGCCCAGCATCTGAAGCTGTCGTCAGCGGCAGTGTCTATGGTGTTGAATCAAACTCCCAAAGCGGGACGCTTTCCGGAAAAAACCAGAAAGCGAATTCTGGCGGCCGCGCAGGAATTTAATTACCGTCCGAATTTCGTGGCGCGTTCCCTGCGCAAGCAGCAGACATTCACCATCGGAGTGCTGGTCCCGGAGGTGAGCGAGGGCTATGCGGCCCTGGTCCTGGCGGGAATTGAAGACTACCTGCTTCAGGCCGGCTATTTTTATTTTGTGGTGAGTCACCGCCACAAGCCTCACCTGCTGGAGCAATATCCGAGGCTTTTTATGGAGCGGCTTGTCGAAGGCATCATTGCCGTAGACACCGCACTGGAAGGCCATCTGCCGGTGCCGACTGTCTCTGTCTCCGGCCACAAGCGCATGATCGGAGTCACCAACGTGGTGCTCGATCATCGTCACGCCGCCTGCCTCGCGCTCGAGCACCTGATGCGGCTGGGACATCGAAAAATCGCCTTCATCAAAGGCCAGCCATTCAGCTCCGATACAGAAACTCGCTGGGCTTCGATCCGGCAAGGAGCGCGCAAGTTGGGTCTGGCGATCGATCCGGAACTGGTGGGGCAGTTGCAGGAGGATTTGCCATCTCCAGAGCCGGGATACGCGGTCACGAAGTCTCTGCTGGCGAAGCATTGCGATTTCACAGCGCTGTTTGCCTTCAACGACATTTCGGCAATTGGCGCGATTCGCGCACTGCTCGATTCCGGGCTGAAAGTTCCCGCCGACGTCTCGGTCATCGGATTTGACGACATTCAGAGCGCGGCCTTTCAGAATCCGAGGCTCACCACCATCCGCCAGCCGCTGCGAAATATGGGTGCGATTGCGGCCGAGACACTGCTGCGCCGAATCTCCGGCGGGACGTATCCCAAATTGATTGCGGTTGAGCCGGAACTGATCGTGCGCGAATCCACTGCGGCGCAGGCAGCTCCTGAGCTGCTAAGCTCCTGAGCCGCTAAGCTTGTATTGATGCCCGAATCGGGAACAACACCACGCGCCGACGGTTGCGGGCGCTCTCGCCAGGGCGCTTTGCTTAGCAACGCGAATCAAAATCCGGCCGGAGCGGCCCGAACCTCACGAACACCATCTTTTCTCTGCTGTGTGAGAAGTGAGTACTTGAATGGCATCGCTTACTTCCTGATTGCAATTCTGGGGATCGTAACCACGCTCCTCGGCGCCATCCTTCCGCTCATATCGCAACGCTGGTCGCTTTCCACGGTACAGGCAGGGCAGCTTTTTTCCTGGCAATTCGCCAGCGCCACAATCGCGACCGTGACGAGCGCCTGGGTTTTTCAGAAGCGCGCTTTCAAAATGCCCATCCTGATAGGCATTGCTCTCTCGCTGCTGGGCGTGGCGTTCCTCTCCCGCGTCGATTGGCAGTTCGGGCGATATTGCATCGCCTGCTATGGAGTGGGATTGGGACTCTCGCTGCCGGCTCTCAACCTGGCAGTTTCGGAGGCCAACCCGGTGCGACGCGCAGCCTCGCTCTCATGGCTGAACGCTTTTTGGGCCGCCGGCGCCGTCGGGGGTCCATTGCTGCTCCTGCTTACCCGCAATCTCGACCGCTTTCTCTTGCTGCTCGCCATCGCCTTGTCGACTTGTCTTGTGCTGTCATTTCTACTTCCCGTTTCGACACAATCGACGAATCCACGCGAGCTCTCGAGGGCCGCGCAACCAAGCGGGCGTCTGAAATTGGCAATTGCTCTGAGCTTTGCGTTCTTTCTATTAGTCGGTTCGGAGAACGCTGTGTCAGGCTGGGCCTCGAGCCTGGCGCTGCCGCAGTTTTCGAACGCCTACACTGCGGCCGCCGCTCCCGCCGCATTCTGGATGTTCTTTCTTGCCAGCCGCGCCGCGGCGCCCTTGGCATTGCGCAAGCTCCGGGAAGTTCAGCTTATGTCGGGTGGATTGGCATGTGCTGTGGTTGCAGTCGTTGCCTTCTTCGTCGTTAAGAATCCAATCCTTGTTTCGACCGCCTGCGCCCTGGCAGGACTGGGGATTGCCCCCGCGGTTCCGGTGGTGATCGCCGAGGTGTCAGCAAGACTCGGAGAGCACAATCCGGCTTCTACCGTCTGCTTCGCTGCCGGCGGAGCGGGTGCTGCAACGCTGCCGGCGCTGGTCGGCATTCTCGCAACCAAAACAGGAATTGCGAAAGCGGGTTTGGCCGTGCCCATGACGGCTCTGAGCTTAGTGCTGATTGCCGGTCTCACTAGTGGCAAACGCCAAAGCAAGAAGCTTCATGTCGCAGTGGAACCTGCGGATTGAAATCTGTGAGACGGGAACATACTCTGTGAATATGGCAAAGACTATTCAGCTACGAAATGTGCCCAACGTTTTGCATCGCAAGCTGAAAGCGCGCGCCGGGCTAGCCGGCATGTCGCTCTCCGACTATTTGCTGGCCCAAGTGAGAGAAATCGCGGAGCGCCCTGCATTGGAGGAGATGGTGGCGCGCGTGCGCCAGCACGAACCGGTCAAGTTGTCTAGGTCCGCTGCCGATTTGGTCCCCGCCGAGCGGGATTCGCATTGATCGTTCTTGATGCTTCTGCCGTCATCGCGTGGCTGCTTCGAATCAGGAATCGGAATTCAAGCACATCAGAATTCAGATCTTCAGTCGACCCTCTGGATACCACGTTGCCAAATTAGACAGTCCGGCTTTTCCAGAAGCGAGAGACGCGCCAGTGGCGCTCGATTTCTTCCAAAGTGCGGCCTTTTGTTTCGGGAACCAGGTAGTAGCAGAAAAACCATGCGGCGACGGCTAAGATCCCGTAGGTCCAGAAAGTCAGGCTGGGGCCCAGAACCTGCAACAGTGAAAGAAAAGTTAAAGACACAAGCAGGTTCGATAACCATTCAACTGTAGCTGCTGTGCCACTGGCCAGACCGCGAATCCGCAAGGGATAAATTTCTCCAATCAATAACCAGAAGATTGGGCCCAGGCTAATCGCAAAGGAAGCAACGTACGCCATGAGTGTGACCACCGCTACCCACGCCAAGGTGGCGCTAGCCAAGGACGAATGGAAAGCCAGCCCCAGCACGCCGAGGCTAATGATCATGCCGACGATTCCGGTCAGCAGCAGCGGGCGACGTCCCACGCGCTCGATCAACAGCATGGAAACCACAGTCATGCCGACATTCACCAAGCCAATACCCGCCGTGGCCAGGATGGCTCCTGAGGCGGAAGGAATGCCCGCAGACTGAATGATCTGCGGAGCGTAATAAATGACTGTATTAATCCCGGTGACTTGTTGGAAAATCGCCAGACCGACTCCAACAATGAGAGCGGGACGAACCTCCGGCAGCTTAAGGTCTGCAAACCTGCCGCGTTCGCTGGCTTGGGCAAGAGTTTGTCGGATGTCTTCAAACTCGGCCTCAATATTGGCGTTGCCGCGCACTCGACGCAGCACCTCGCGCGCCTGATCGACACGCCCGCGCTCCAGCAGCCAACGCGGAGTTTCCGGCAAAACGATCATGCCGATTCCCAGTAGCACGCCCGGCGCCGCCGCCAGTCCCAGCATCCAGCGCCAGGCCTCGCTTGACGCAAATGCATAGTCCACCAGGTACGCAGCCAGGATTCCGATTGTGATGGCCAATTGATAGAGGGAAGCTTGCCATCCCCGGGCGTTCGCGGGCGAGATCTCCGAGATATAAACGGGAACGATGGAGGAAAGCCCAATTGCGAGCCCGACGATGATGCGTCCCACAATCAGCACCGCCAGCGACGAGCTAAACGCACATAACAGGGCTCCGAGGATGAAGATAATCGAGGTCAATAGAAGTGTGAGCCGGCGTCCGAGCCGATCGGCCAGTCGTCCGCCGGTGAGAGCGCCAACGGCGGCTCCCACCAGCACAACCGCCACAACCAGTTCTGTAGGAAAGGTGGAAAGGGAAAACTGTTTGGTAATGAAGAGCACGGCGCCGGAGATCACGCCGGTGTCATAGCCAAACAGCAATCCCCCAAGAGCGGCAAAAGCGGCCGCCACATAGACAAACCCACTGCTGGTCGCTTGTGCAGCCGCTTCATCGTAGCGGGTAGTATCGTTTACCGTTTCACGCGGTCTTATTTCCACAGTGCACCAATTTCGGAATGTGAAAGAGAAGACTTCTATCACACTTTCGAGCGATTTGTTAGCCGGAGATGATGAAGGCCGCCGCCGATCGCGTCAACGCCCAAGCTGAAGATGTTTTAAGATTTTGGCGGTTGAGGCATGGTAACCGCAGCCGATAATTTGCGGATACTTATTACAACCTCTGTTAATCCTCAAGCAGAAGCCCACCCGCATGAGAATACTCGCAATAGCTCTCTTGGCCATATTTCTTTCAATTCCGGTCCTCGCGCAAACGCAAAAATCCGAGAATCCCGATGCGACATGCGAAGCAATGGTTCAATCGACATCCGTCGATGTCTCTTCGGCTGCACATCTGCTCCAGGAGATTACAGATCACGCCCGTTTGGACGGAGCGTTATTGCTCTCAGCAGAGAAGTGGAAAGATGCTAAATCGCTGGAATTGAGAAGAATCGCGACATCCAATCCCGGCCAGGGCAATCTGGGAAACTGCGCGCTTCAGCTGTCTCAGGCCAATGAGTGGAAGTCTGACCTGATCACGATATTTATCCTCGACGAAGAACTGAAAGAACGGGAGCTCTTAATTAAGGCTCCAGATCTTAATACGACCAATTTGCGACGCGGCTTGGAAGATCACATTCGTGGTTTGTTCAACGGCGTAACCAGCGGCAATACGGCGACGGGAATACGCTAAGAAATTGGTAATTGTCAACCCGCATTTAGGGCGTCGATGCCGAAGCTTCAAGTCGGCCGTAGTTTCCTCTCTGTGCGCACAAGACCCATTCGCCGTCTTTGGAAACCGACAATCCCGGATCTCCGTCCACCGCGCTCTTCGTTAAGCTACCGAGATCATGAGATTGCTTCGTGCGCAGGTCGTAGTAGTGCAGAACCGCCAGCTCATTTTCTGCGGGCGTGACGTAATAGATGCCCTTCCCTGCCAGTTGCCAATATCCCCAATATCCGGCGGGCAAGTCGGGGAGCACCAACTGCTCGTCGTCTCCGGTGATGTTCATTCGCCAAAGCCCGGGTTGCGTCTTCTTCGCGTAGTAGAGGAACTTGCCATCGGCCGATTCCTGCGGAGAGAAACCGCCGTGGCGGGTGATTTGTTCGGGCGTGCTGCGGTCGAGGGTTAACTTCATGACCTCAAACTCGCCATTCACGACTGCGCTGTAGTAAATGGATCGGCCGTCCTTCGACCAGCTCGGCACCACTGCGCCTTCATTGTCGGCGCGAGCCAGCCGACGCGGCTCGCCGCCTCTGGATGACACCATAAAGATCTCGGGCGCTCCCTCAACAGTGGAATCGAACGCGATCCACTTACCATCGGGCGACCAGCGGGGAGTACTTGTAAGAAAGCTCTGCAGACGCGTGAGCTGGACCGGATGCGAGCTGTCGCTGTTTGCCAGCCAGATTTCGCGACTGCCGGATCGATCGGATGAGAACGCGATCTGGCGACCGTCGGGTGAAAACTGCGGTCCGGTATCGATTCCTCCCGCTGCAATAAGAGGAGCGGATGAGGAAGGATGCCGCAAGCTGAACCGCCAAATTCCCACTCCATCCCCGGGAAAATCGTGGGAGTCTTTGTCAAAAACAACGACTACTCGTCTCAATTGCTCGGCAAAACGCGCCGCTTCTTGCGGTAACGATATGCTGCGGTGCCGAGTGGCGACATGAGCGGCAATCTGGTGCGGCGGTACCGAAAGCGTCGCCGCTTGGATCGGCGGAGTCCCAACCTCCGCCTTTGATTCGGCCGGATGTTGCGGTGCGTAGTCCCTCGGGTTGAGATGATCCCGGGAAAAATTTATGGCAAGCAGCGCAATGCCCAACAAAGCGATGCAAGTGCCGATCACAACTTGACGCCATCCCGTGCCGCGGCCGGCTGAAGGCAGTAGAACTGCCGGAGCTGGAAGTTCCGCTGGCTGGGCCGTGGAGACGCACGCCATTGAAGCTTCCAGAGCTGCCGGTTCCGGCTGGATCGGTTGATCTGGTTCAGGCGGTGGAGTGGCGGGTTCACTCAGAGATCTTTGCAGCCACCAGGCATCCAGCTCTGCACGAAAAGCGAAGACCGACCCTTGCCGCCGGTGTGCGTGGCGGTGGATCGGCAACCGTTCCGATTTCTCCCATCGCTGGACGGTTCTCACGTCGCGCTTCAGGTAAACCGCGATTTCTTTCCAGGAATCCAGCCGATCGCCGGCCGAGCGAAGCTCCGCTCCTGACTGTTCCGGACCGCCGACGCCAGAAGTTCCAATATTCGATGACGGACTAGTCTTTTCCATCGCAGAACATGATACGGCCTTTAACTGCTACTTGCCTGTAAATAGACGGCGTTTGTGGAACGTCTGTGAGCGACAAAGCACGACATTGCTCGCCATTTCCTCATGGGTGCAGACGAGACAGCTTTTGCCGCTTGAGATTGCTTGCCCGGCGCCGTCTAGTTGACCGCAGGCAGGAAATCATATGCACACTACCCGGACATCCTTACTTGTTGAAAAAGTTGCGCTTGTGGTCCTAATCCTCTTTGGAGTCTACGCTTTCGCGCAGCAGGGAAGCCTTAACGCCAGTTCGTCGCAGAAATGGGCAAAGCTGAACGACGGTCCGCCACCTGCGCGCGCTATGGACCAGCGCCTGGTGATGGGGGCGAACCGCCGACCGGTCGATTGCTCCATCGTGCAATGGCTGAACACAGCCACAGTCCCGGTGCTCAAGATGTCATGTCCGCCGGAGCAGGTGTTTGCTCCGGTACATGTGTATCTCGAGTTTTCCTGGGAAACAACCGATCAAACTCCCGCCGACTCGCAAAGCTACGTCGCCCTGCCTAAGACGCCAAGTCGAGTGCTGGCAAACGATCGGGGCATTTTGGTTTGGCTGCGAAAGTTGGATGGCCATGGCGAATGGGTCCGATTCACGTCGATCAGGAGAATCGCACTCTTGACCGACCCGTAGCCCAGACGTGGAGACGGCCCCGGCTGCCAGCGAACTCAAAGTTTATCGTGCTGACTCGGTGATGTTCACGATCTGATCGGCGCGGACGTTCTCCAGTCTCTGGACGATGCCGCTGGGCCAGCGGATCTCAATGGACTTTGCGCTTATGTCACTGCCGAGACCAAAGTGCGCGCGGCGATCGCTGGCAGAGAGATAGCTTCCGGTTGTGCTGACGGTCACGTATTGTTCTCCACCGCTGGGCGAGGTGAGCTTGATTTCGGCGCCGATGCCGTCACGATTGCTCTTCCGCCCTGCGAGCTTCAACGTAAGCCAGTGGTTGGCGTTGTGGCTGGTATTGCGCAGTACATGCAGCGGTCCATCGTGAACCACCAGAACGGTGTCGGTGCGGCCGTCATTATCAATGTCCCCGACCGCGAGTCCGCGCGCGGCCCAAGCCTGATGGAACGCGGGGCCGGCGTGTGCGGAAACATCTTCGAACTTCTGGCCGGTATTTCGCGCGATGAGCGGCGGCTCCTGGTATCGAAGATGGGGAAAGTTCAGTTCGATGTTGTCCATCACGTGTCCCTGCGCGACGATCAGGTCTTTGCGGCCGTCATTGTCGAAGTCGGCAAAGTGCAGACCCCAGCCGGAGTGAAGGAATGTAATCGCACCGACTCCGCTGCCATAACTCGCATAATCAAAGGTCCCATCGCCGAGGTTCTGATACACCGCATATTTTTGCGTCGCCAGATTGCTGATGATCAGATCGGGATGGCCATCGTTGTCATAATCGGAGAAATCCACGCCCATGCCGTTATAGGTCTTGCCATCGCCATCGACGGCGATGCCGGCCGGCATGGCCACGTCTTCGAAGGTCCCGTTTCCTTTGTTCCGATATAGGAATTGGCGCGTGGCATCGTTGGCAAAGAAGATGTCCATGTTGCCATCGTGATCGTAATCGGCGATGGCTACGCCCAGACCCTTACCCTCGGCGCTGCCGAGACCGGCCTTGGCGGTGACGTCGGTGAAATGTCCGTGCCCGTCATTGTGAAACAGCAGTGGCGAAGCGCCGTGGAACAGATCAGGATGGCAGTAGGAGCGATATCCAGGACGCTTCTCACCGCAATAGATGTTCTTGTCGAAGCTCCAATCCAGATAACGCGCGACCACCAGATCGAGCAGTCCATCGTTGTCATAATCGACGAATGCCGCGCTGGTGGACCATCCCGAGCCGCCGACTCCGGCAGCCGCCGTGACATCGGTGAAAGTCCCGTCACCATTGTTGTGATACAGGCGATTTCCGCCCAAAGCTGTGACGTAGAGATCGTCGTAGCCATCGTTGTCATAATCCCCAACGGCGACACCCATGCCATACCCGATGCCGCTCAGCCCCGCCTTCTCCGTCACGTCTTCAAACGTCCCATCGGCTCGCTGATGAAAGAGCCGGTTCCAGTATTTAGGAGAGTCCTTCACCGGCATCGCGCCCTTCGGCATGGAATCGTCTATGCGCGCGCCGTTTACGACAAAGATGTCGAGGCGGCCATCGTTGTCGTAATCGAAGAGCGCGACGCCCGAACCCATGGTTTCCGGCAAGTATTTCTGAGATGTCGCGGAAGCCTGCTGCTGGAAATGTATGTTCAGCTTTTGCGTGACGTCTTCGAAGCTGATGTAATCCGCTGTTCTCGTTCGCGCCGATGGTGGATGTTGCTGCGCCGGCAGATAGCTCGCGATAAGCATCGCAAATGACAGGACTAAAAGCGGCCGCAAAAGTGACTCCAAATTTCCAGGCTGGATTTCTGCCAGTGTAACCCGAACCCAAGCATCGGAAGGCGCGCGCTGAAGACGCAGCAGGCTGGGTTTTACCGAGCGTGCCGGGACGCATAAGTTCAAAAGCAAGCGGCAAACATTTGACAATGCCCCCGCCGTGTCCTACCTTGCAGCTTCTCTTATCCTCCTATGAAGAACGTCAGCCTTTTTCTCTTCCTCTTTTTTCTTGTCGCACGCGCGGGCGCGCAGGTCTCTCAAAATCCTTCTAGCAGCAGTGGAGTGAGCCAGGCGCGATCGACTCAGGCCAATAGCGCTTCCCATCATGTGGAACTCGGCGTCGTGCGCAGCTTTCAAGCCTCTCCCGGCGGAGTGGAAATCCGCGCGGAAAACGGGCTGCTGCGCATTACCGCAATCGAGGACAGCATCATTCGCGTGCGCGCCACGCGCGAAGCGCAATTCCTGAATCGGCACTCCTATGCGGTGTTGCCTGCTGCCGGCCAGGCTCCCCAGAACCCGCCGAAGGTTTCGGTTTCCGAAACTGCGGATGCAGTTGAACTCGCCACGGCCGCTCTCCGAGTGCGGGTGGCTCGCGCCGATTCCACCATCAGCATTCTTTCTGCTGACGGCACTCAGCTCTGCCGTGATGTCGCGCCGTTAGCTTGGAATGGCCCGGAATTCACCGTCGCCCGCTACATGCCTGAGGACGAGCACTATTTTGGATTGGGAGACAAGGCCGGATCGCTCGACCATCGCAACCAGGCGTTCACCATGTGGAACTCCGATGTGTACGGATGGCAGGAGTCCACCGATCCTCTTTATAAGAGCATCCCGTTCTTGCTGGCTCTGCGACACGGCGTCAGCTATGGAATGCTCTTCGACAACACCTACCGCCAGCACTGGCAATTCGGCAAGGGTGCGCCTGACGAGTACTCATTCGGAGCCGAAGGCGGAGACCTCGATTACTACTTCATTTATGGTCCCACTCCCAAGCGAGTTGTCGAAGCCTACACTGCGCTGGTTGGCCGCACTCCGTTGCCCCCGTTGTGGTCTCTGGGATTTCAGCAGTCCCGCTACAGCTACTATCCCGAATCGCGCGCTCGCGAGATCGTCAATACTTATCGCCAGAAAAAACTCCCGCTGGACGTGATCTATCTCGACATCGATTACCAGCGCGAGAACCGCCCCTTCACCGTCGATCCGCAGAAATTCCCGAATTTTGCTGGCATGGTTCACGACTTTCTCAGCCAGGGTGTGCGCACGGTCCTGATTACTGACCTGCACATCAAGCAGGAGCGCGGATACGCGCCCTACGATTCCGGCGAGGCCGGCGATTTCTTCGTGAAGAATCCCGACGGAAGCGATTACGTTGGCGTGGTCTGGCCGGGAAAGAGCGTCTTTCCCGACTTCACCCGCAAAGCCGCGCGCGACTGGTGGGGATCGCTATACAAACAGTTCGTCGACGATGGCGTGGCCGGCTTCTGGAACGATATGAATGAGCCCGCTATTTTCGAGCGCGCCGACAAGACCATGCCGCTGGATGTAGTCGATCGCGTGGAAGAACCGGGAGAGCCGCCGCGCATCACCGACCAGCGCGAGATCCACAACGTCTTCGGCATGCTCAACTCGGAAGCCACCCACGACGGCCTGCTCAAGTTGCGTCCAAACCTGCGCCCATTTGTGCTTACTCGCGCGACGTATGCCGGCGGAGAGCGCTATGCCGCCTCATGGACGGGCGACAATTCCAGCACCTGGAACCACATGCGCATCAGCGTGCCCATGCTGGAGAACCTCGGCATCAGCGGGCTTCCGCTGATCGGCGACGATATCGGCGGCTTTGCCGGCAGTCCGCAGCCCGATCTGCTCACCAAGTGGATTGAGCTGGGCTCATTCAATCCCATCGACCGCGACCACACCACGAAAGGCAGCGCCAACCAGGAGCCGTGGGTACACGGTCCCGCGCATGAAGCCGTTCGCAAACGATACATCGAGGAACGCTATCGCCTGATGCCGTACATCTACACCAGCCTGGAGGAGACCACGCGCGATGGCCTCCCGCTGATGCGGCCGCTCTTCCTCGAATATCCCGATCAGGAAGACCTGCTGGGCGGCGATGGCAAAGACAGCGAATACCTCTTCGGACGCGATCTGCTCATCGCCCCCGAGCCATATGAATTCGTCCAGGATTATCCAGTCGCACTCCCGAAAGGAAGTCTTTGGTATGACTATTGGACCGGCAAGCAGTTTGCCGCGCAGGAAGTCCAGATCAAACCCGCGCTCGACACACTGCCGGTCTTTGTCCGCGGCGGAGCCATCATTCCCCGGCAGCCACTGGTGCAGAGCACCTCGGAAATGCCTCGGGGACCGCTGGAGCTGCGCGTGTATCCCGACCGCACCTGCGCCGGCTCGCTCTACATGGATGATGGGGTGAGTTTCAACTATCTCAAAGGCGACTACCTCCGGGTCAACTACACTTGCGAGGGATACGAAGACGCGTTGCGCGTGAAGATTTCACCGCAGGAAGGAAGCTATAAACCCTGGTTCAACCAAATTCAAGCCGTGATCTACGGGGTGAAGCAGCAGCCGCAGAAGGTGGAGCTGAACGGCAACCCAATCCCAGGCTCATCGTATAACCAGAAAGAGCAGAAAATGACCGTCACGTTTGCGAATCCATCGCAAGGCGCCGAATTGCGGATATCATGCAGCGCAACCCAGCAGCCAAGTGTTTGCTTTTCGCTGGGACACGAATGATGTGGGGGCGAACTTTTTTTTGAGCTGTCATCCTGAAGGACGCGAAGCGTCCGAAGGATCTCCCGAGATCTGTCAGACGAAACGGCTGGGTGCATGGCTCTTCTGACGATCCAGGGGAAGCAGTCCGTCCTGCCCTACTGAAAACTGGAAAAATCCGCTGGCAGCCTCTACCAAAATCTGTACGCCTGTTTGCCTTCCCCATTCCTCCCTAAAAAATCCTCAACTCTGTATTGACTTCCGCCCTCCATGTGACTAACGTTAATCGATTTTCTAGCTAGTCCGTAGTGTCTACAGTCCTGCAGTCCGGCTGAACAAGGGTTGGTTCTTGGGGGATTGACATGATTACGCGACGCGCGCAACGCGTGGCATTACCGCTGGTTTCGCTTCTGCTCTTCTTCGCTTCCTCCGCCTTCGCACAAAATGATCGCGCCGGCGTAACCGGACACGTCGTCGACTCCACCGGCGCGGTGGTCTCCGGCGCTACCGTGAAAATCACAAATACTGCCACGGGTCAGGAAGTCGATCTCACTAGCAACGGCGACGGCTATTTCAATGAACCGGCCGTGCTGCAGCCAGGACCATATCGGGTCGAGGCCTCACGCCAGGGCTTTAAGACACAAACTACCGACATCGTGCTGCAGATTGGCGACGTGCGCGCGGTGAACTTCACGCTCACTCCGGGCGAAGCCACCGAGACGGTCACCGTCACCGGTGCCGCGCCTTTGCTGGAAACCGAAACCAGCAGCCGAGGTGAAGTGATTACCGGACGCCAGGTTACGGAACTGCCCCTCCAAGGACTGAACTTCACTGATCTGGCGACGCTGGCTCCGGGTGTGAATCGCGCATTCACCAACACCATTACGGACCAATCCATTTTCAATCAGGGCGATCCCAATGCCGGCAGCGTTCCCGGAATGGGCGATGCGCGCGGTAATACTCCCGCAGCCCGTTTCAGCCGCTCGGGCGGCTCAGCCATCTCTGCCAATGGCTTGCGCCCCACCGAAAACAATTTCACTCTCGATGGAGTGGACAACAACGAGCCGCAGTACCAGAACATCGGCGTGTTTCCCAATCCGGAAGCCATTCAGGAATTTCAGGTTGAAACCAGCGTCGCCAAGGCCGACACCGGACGCGGCGGTGCCACCATCAACACGCGCTATCAGTCGGGCACCAATCAGTTTCACGGCAAGGTCTACTACTTCGGGCAGAATGATGCTTTGAATGCGACGGCTCCGATTATCAAAGCGACCAGGGACTTCGACCTTGCCCAACCGGGCGCAAATGCAGCGGTAGTAAACAACACGTTCCGCAAGACCATCAGCCACATCAATGAATTCGGCGGGACCCTGGGCGGGCCGATCTTTAAAGACCGTACATTCTTTTTCGGCGACTATCTGGGACAGCGAAATCACATTCCGAATTTCTTTACCGACGCGGTTCCCACCGCTGGCGCTCGCAACGGTGATTTCTCCGCCTTCACGGCACAACTGAAAGATCCCATTACCGGCGCGCCGTTCCCAGGTAACGTGATCCCGAATTTCAGCTCGCTGCCCGCCTGCTCCTCCACGGCGACTGCGGCGACAGACTGCGTCAGCACGCAGGCCCTGGCGATTTTCAACAAGTATCCGCTGCCCAACATTCCCGGCGTCCTCGATCCGAGCAACAGCAATCCAAATTTCGCCGGCACACGAAACAATCAGGAAACGATTGATTCCTACGACGTAAAGATCGACCATCGGCTTTTCAAGCAGAATCAGCTCAGTCTGCGTTACAGCAACAGTGACCAGCAGCGCGTGCGGGCAAATTTCTTCCCTGGCCTGCCCACCGCAGGATTCGGAGCGGGCGATGAAGTCGGCAACACTCGCCAGTTCGTCATGAGCGACACCGAGCCCTTCACTCCCAGCTTGCTCAACGAACTTCGCTTCGGTTACACCCGCATCCAGATCGGCATTCTGAACTGCGGAATCGGCGGCGCCTGCGGCACCAGCGCGACCTTCTGCAATGATGTCGGAATCCCCAACTGCAATAAGGGTACTTTCGCCACCTCCGGCGGCTTAGGGCTCGGCTTCAACGATCCCGGATCCGTTGAGTTCCTCGGCGACAACGGACCGCTGCTCGTCACTTCCTATAACTTCTACGTCAACGACAGCGTGAGCATCGTGAAAGGCAATCACTCATTCAAGTTCGGCGGTGAAGTGCGGCCTCGTGTGCTCAGCACCATCAACAACGCCAATCCGCTGAAAGGCCAGATCGGGTACGGTCCGGGCGCTAGCGGCAATTCCCAAATACAAGCTTTGCTGGGCCAGAATTCTGATTTCTCTGCCGCGGGCACCAATGGCGACAACGATCTGCCCTATGAACTGCACGGCCACGAAGTAGCCGCCTTTGCCCAGGATGACTGGAAGGTCACGCCTACTCTTACCTTGAATCTTGGCCTGCGCTGGGACCTGTTCTCGCCGTTCACTGAGGCCAGCGGGCGTTTGGCCAACTACGATCCCGCTACCATGACGCTCCACGTGGCCCGGGACAGCAGCGATCCTCTTGTGGACACCGTCTATCACAACTTTGGTCCGAGAATTGGCTTTGCGAAATCGTTCGGTTCTCAGCAGCAGTTTGTACTGCGCGGCGGTTACGGCCTGTTCTATACAGAAGATTCGCTGAATGTTTATCCGCTGATCACGAATCCGCCTGAGGCGGCCAGCATCAACTGCGGCGGAGCCGGATGTCCTCCGCTGATAAACCTCGCCACCGGTCCTCCGGTAGCCGTGATCACCAATCCGCCCGTCATCACCGGCGGCACCAGCTTGAACATTCTTCCTAAGAATGCGAAGAACGAATACGTTCACGAGTACAACCTGACCTATCAGTGGCAGTTTGCCAGGGATTTCCTGCTCGACATCGGCGGAGTAGGCACCAACAGCAGAAACCTCGTCGCGGCGCGGCAGCTAGGTTCGAACGGCAATGGTCTTGGTTCTGGACTGGCGCCGGATGGTTCCCATATCGGCAATCTGGTGATCGACGAGAACCGCGCCTCCGGCGACTACTATGCCCTGCAAACCCATTTGGAGAAGCGATTCTCCTATGGCTTGCTGGGGGGGATCTCCTACACCTGGAGCCATAACATCGACGATTCCACCGGCATCTTTAATGGCCCGGGTGATACCCGCGGCAATGCCGGCGGACCGATCGATCCGTTTGACTTCAGCGTTGATCGCGGCAACTCTTCGCTGGATCGCCGCCACGTCTTTGTAGCCAACGTCATTGCTGATCTTCCCTTCGGCAGCGGTAAGCGCTTTGCCAGCAACTCCGGTCCAGTGCTCGATCGCGTGATTGGCGGATGGCAGGTCAACACTGTCGTGAACTGGTCAACCGGACAGCCATTCTCAGTGGATGCCCAAAATGACATTGGCGTAAATACCTATGCCATTATCAAGCCGGGCATCGATCCCATCCTGGACGCCGGCGGACAGTTCCTGAATCCGGCAGCGTTCCTTCCGCCCACCCAGGCGAACGGCGCAAGCTGTGTTACGAACCTGAACGGCAGCCTTATTTGCTTTGGCAACAGCAGACGCAATGAGTTCACCGGTCCGGGATTGTTCCGCACTGACCTCTCGCTGTTTAAGAACCTGAAAGTCACCGAGCGCATCAGCATGCAATTGGGCATTGAGTTCTTCAACGTCTTCAATGCTGACGACAAAGTTGTTCCAAACCAGAGCGTGGGCAATTCTTTTACCTCGGGCACGGGACCCTTTGCCTTCGGTCGCTTCGATAACGCATTACCGCCTCGAACCGGCCAGTATCGCGCTAAGATCATCTTCTAATCCGCAGTCTCTCGGGAGGCCAGGGCTTCGGCCCTGGCCTTTTTCTGCCCCACTGCTGTTGTCATCCTGAGCCGACGGCGAAGCCAGAGGCGAAGGACCTTGCGTTTGCCTTTGTTCTTGGTTTTGCCTTTGCTTTAGTCGTCGCTTTTGCTCCTCAAAATCTCACTTCCGCTTCGGCAGCTTTGATTTAAACTTCTCCCCATGTTTCCTGTGGTTCCCGGGCCCTTGCTGCGACGGATGATCTTGGTCTCTGTCGCAACCGGGTTGTGCATTCCGGCTTCTCTTTCCGCACAGCTTCCGGAACTGTCGCATCAAAAACGATTTGAATCGAAGGCGGCCTCGCTTGCCGGCTCCGACCGGGACTTGACCAAGAAACTCGAAGCGAATCCCAATGATGTCGATGCCCTGCAACAGCGCGGTTTGGTTCGTCTGCAACAGGTGCGCATTGCCGATGCGACTGCCGATTTTCTGCAAGCCATTCAACTTCAGCCCAGGAATTCGCAGGCGCATGCTGAGTTGGCGTCGGCATTGTTCGATGCCGGAAAGCGCGGCGATGCCATCGCCGAAGCGCGCCAGGCGATCGCGCTTGACGCCCACAACTTTGCGGCCGAAGCCTTGCTCGGGCGCCTTCTGGCGGTTAGCGGCGGAGATCTCAAAGAAGCCATTCAGCACATGTCGCGCGCGCTCGACATCAATGCCGACCAGCCCGACCTGCGCTTCGATTTGATCAACGCGCTGCGGCAAATAAAGGACTACACGGCCGCCGGCGTGCAGGTGCGCATTCTCGGAGTCTCGTTGCCGCCGGGAGATCCGCGCCTTGAATACGCGCGCGCCAGTTTGTATCTCGATTTGAACCATCCCGACGCGGCGATTTTGCATTTGCGCCGGGCGCTCAAGAACAATCCTGATTTTGTGCCGGCGCGTCAGGATCTCTCCGCTTCCCTCATCCAACTTGGCCGCTGGCAGGAAGCCAGCGAAGTGCTGGGTCCGCTGGTGCAGCAGCAGCCCAAATCGGCACAGCTTGCCTATATGGACGCGCTGGTGCTGGAGAACACTCGACATCCCCAGGCGGCCGAGGCCGAAGCGCATCGCGCGCTCTCGTTGAATCCGCAATACGCCGACGCGTACACCATTCTGGGAATCAGCCAGGGAGTGCAGGGCCGCCATCCCGAGGCGGTCAAATCGCTGGAGCAGGCAATTGCGTTGCAGCCCGGCAGCTTCGACGCGCAGCTTTATCTCGGACGGGAACGCTACGCGCTCAACGATGCCGCGGGCGCGGCGCAGGCATTACAGGCCGCGATCGCGCTGCGTCCCGACGATGCTGAAGCCAGGTTCCTGCTCGGCACCGCGCTCGAATCCAGCGGAGATAAAGACGCCGCCATGGCACAGTACCGCGAGCTAGTGCGCTTGCGTCCTGACGATCCTCGCGGGCACATCGGGCTCGGCAGCATCTTGCTGCGCTACGGCAACTCCGAAGCTGCGCTGGCTGAATTGAGCAAGGCCCGCCAGCTCGATCGCAACAATTTTGAAACTGCCATGAACATTGGCAAGGTGCTGGCGCAGCAAGGTAATCTCGACGAAAGCATCCGCTATTTGAGTGAGGCATCGCAGGAAGCGCCGGCCAGCCCCGAAGCGCACTATCAACTGGCGCTAAGCCTGAAGCGCGCCGGACGTAGCGCCGAAGCCGCCCGCGAGTTCGCCGAAGTCGAGCGCCTGAACCAGGCCCGCAGAGGAGCCTCGCCGAACTGACTTTTTCACCACGGAGACACGGAGGACACAGAGAAAACAGAAACTAGGTTCTAATTTGGGATTTCGAGACGTGGCTCTACCCGTCGATTTCTCAAGCTCTGGTACTCTGACTGGCAACTGGATTTGCCGAAACGTGAAACGTGAAACCGAAAGCTTTTTCATGATTTCTCCGTGTGCTCAGTGCCTCCGTGGTGAAATCCTTAGAATCAGTCATGCGTAAACCCGCCCTTGCTCTTATTTTCCTCGCTCCGCTTCTTTTCGCGCAGCAACGCCCATCCACGCCGTCCACCCCGTCCGCTCCGTCCATTCCGTCCATCAAGTCCACTGCCCAGCAAGGCGGCGCGGCTACCGGCGGCGAATACGCGCCAGTCAAAGACGCGCAGCACCGACCGATCACCGCCGGAGGCTTTGTTGATGGCGCTCCTATCGTCTTCGTCAACGTTGCGGAAAAGGCCGGGCTCGCCAGCTTCCATCACAAAATGGGCACGCCGGAGAAGCAGTACATCATCGAAACTCCTGGCTCTGGCGTCGCGCTGCTCGACTATGACAATGATGGCTGGCTCGATATCTACCTGGTGAACGGCTCGACGTATGACGCGCTGCGCGGCAAGGAGAAGCCGCCCCGGGCCGCGCTCTTCCACAACAATCACGATGGGACCTTTACCGACGTTACGGAAAAGGCGGGGGTCGCCAACGAGCGCTGGGGGTTCGGCGTGGCCGTCGGCGATTATGACAACGATGGCTGGCCCGACATTTACGTTTCCAATTATGGGAAAAACCGCCTCTACCATAACAACCACGACGGGACCTTCACCGATGTCGCCGAGAAAGCCGGCGTCACGCTCGGTGGCTGGTCCACTGGCGTGACCTTTGGCGACTATGATGGCGACGGGAAGTTGGATCTTTTCGTCGCCGGTTATGTTCACTTCGATACGGAGCATCCGCCGGCGCCGGGCACCGCCGTTACGCAGTACAGCTTCTGCCAATATCGCGGTAAGCCGGTGATGTGCGGCCCGCGCGGCCTGCAGGGCGAGCACGATCACCTCTTCCACAACAACGGCGACGGCACCTTCACGGATGTCAGCGAAAAAGCCGGCGTCTCCGACCCCAATGCCTATTATGGCTTTTCCGCGGTTTTTGCCGATCTGAATGACGATGGCAAGCCCGACCTGGTCGTCGCCAACGATTCCACTCCGCGCTATTGCTATGTCAATAAGGGCGACGGCGCCTTCGAGGACATGAGTTATCCCTCAGGCTTGGCGCTGAATGACAGTGGGCGCGAGCAGGCCTCCATGGGAGTCGCCGTTGGCGATTACAAAAACGATGGCAAACTCGACGTGGTGGTCACCAACTTTTCCGATGACTATGACACCCTCTACAGCGACGAAGGCGACGGCAACTTTACCGATGTGAGCTATCAGGCAGGAATTGCCGAAACCACGATTCCCTTTTTGGGATGGGGAGTCGGTTTTCTCGATTTCGACAACGATGGTCGCAAGGACATCTTCTTCGCCAATGGCCACGTGTATCCCCAGGTGGACCAGTACGACTGGGGGACCACATGGAAGCAGCGTCCGTTGCTCTTCCGCAACCTGGACGGCAAACATTTCGAGGTGGTCCCGGCGAACCCGAAGAGCGGACTGGCAGAACTGAATCCGAGCCGCGGCGCGGCCTTTGGCGACCTGTTTAACGACGGTCACATCGATGTAGTCCTTAATAATGTGGACGGCACTCCCAGCCTGCTGCACAATACGGTCCAGAATGGGAACCACTGGGTTGAGTTGAAACTGATCGGCGGATCGAAGGGCCCACGCGATGCCACCGGCGCGACCGTCTTTCTCACCGCCAATGGCGTCCGCCAGCGCGCCGACGTGCTCAGCGGCGGCAGCTTCCTTTCGAACAACGATCCACGAGTCCATTTTGGCATCGGAAAAGCCACGAGAGTAGAAAAGGTCGAGGTCCGCTGGCCCGGCGGCACAACGGAGCAGCACACTCTGCCCGGAGTGGACAGAATTTTCACGATCACGCAAGGCAGCAAAACCGTCGCTGATTCCGTTCCGGGAAAAGAAAAGACGAAGGGCAAGAAATGAGCTGGCTAAGAATGGCAGTAGCTAAGGTGGGAGCCCCCTGCTTCAGCAGGGGGGAGCTGGACTTCAGTCCAGCGGGGAATCGCTCGTTTCTAAAATGGGCTTTAGCCCCGGTCCCGCATAGTACCAGTGCTAAAGCGCAGGATCAAAAAAGAAGAACTTTTCCCCGGACCGCTGAAGCGCTCCTCCCCCCGCATAAATGCGGGGGCTCCCACCAGCAAAACTGCCCGCGGCTCACGATATCTCTCAAACAATGGTGCGCATGCAACTTGCGATTTATCGGCATCATCCTTCTTCTCTCCTCATGCCTTTCTGCCCAATCTTTTCCAACGCAAAAATCCGCCCCATCCACGCTCACCCTGGAGCAGGCCCAAAAATTGCAAGATGCGACGCAAAGAGTCCAGGCTGGCGATCTGAAAACCGCCGAAACCGAGGCCCAAGCGCTGCTCGCTGCAGCGCCCGGCTCCGCCGACGTGCATAATCTGCTGGGCATCATCGCCGAGCAGAGCCAGAACTCGTCCAAAGCTGAGCGCGAGTATCGCCAGGCCTTGCGCCTGCGACCGGCTTTTGCCGGCGCTCGCCACAATCTCGCCAATCTCATGGCTGGAGAAGGCAAGCTCGACGCAGCCGCCTCGGAATATGACACGCTGCTCAAGCAGACTCCGTCGGACGAGGCGGTGCGCTACGGCTATGCCGTCGTGCTCTCCCGATCTGGGAAATACGCCGATGCTGCTGCCCAGCTTGGCATTTTGCGGCAAGCGCACCCGCAGGACGCCAAGCTCACCATCCGTTATATCGCGACTCTGCTTCAGGCGGGAGAGGCGCAGGCGGCCAACTCTGCCGCCGACGAGCTGGCGCGGGCCAACCGTGAGGATCCCAAGGTGCTTTTCAATTTGGGAATCACGCTGGCCCAGGCCGAGCAGTATCGCAGTGCCACCGAGTGCTTCGCCCGCGTAAACCAGCTCCGGCCCAACACGCCGGAGGTGCTATACAACCTCGGTCTCGCTGCCTACAACATGCAGGATTACGGGCACGCCACCGCCGCGCTCTCCCAGGCTGCCGATCTGGCTCCGCAATCCCCGGAGACCCACTTCCGGCTGGGGCTCATCGCTTCCGAAGCTAACGATCACGCCAACGCAATCATCGAATTTCAGCACGCGGTGGATCGCGCACCCAAAAATGCCGAGTACCACTATTTGTTAGGCCGGGAAAATTTCACTGTCGGCAACTGGGAGCTGGCGGCCAGGAGCTATCGCCGCGCCACCGAACTCGAACCGAAGAAAGCGGTGTACTTCCTGAACTTGGGCGACGCGCTCTTTCGCGCGGAGAATTACGCTGACGCAACCGCGGCATTCGAAGCCGCGCAAAAAGTCGATCCCAAAACGCCTGAAATCGAATACCTCATCGGCTATGGATATCGCGCGCAAAACAAACTGGAAATCGCGCAGCAGCACTTCGAGCGCGAATTGACAGTCGATCCGAAGCACGTGAACGCCATGGCCAATCTCGGATACGTGTTGCTGCAGCAGGACAAACTGCCGGAGGCGCAAGCACGCCTCGAAGAAGCGGTGCGGCTTGCCCCGGAAAACGTCGATGCCCGCTTCGATCTGGCGCGCGTCTATGCCAAATCGAAACAGCAGGGAAAAGCCATTGAGCAGTTTCAACGCGTGCTCGATTTCAATCCCGATCACAGCCAGGCGCACTACCAATTGTTTCTGCTCTACAGCCGCAGCAAGCAGACCGACAAAGCCCAGGCCGAACTAGTCCAGTTCCGTCGTCTTGAAGACATGGAAACCATGGTGCGCAAAGCCGAATCCCAGCTAAGCAAAATCCGCCGCGTACGCACCCCTAACGACACCGACACCTCCGCCGAACCGGGGGCGGAGGTTAACACGAAGGACACGAAGTAGAAGTCAAGGTCACGGAGGTCGCCTGCGGCCGTCCCAATACGGGAACATGTGCCACGAGAACGGCCGCTTGCCGACGGCAGCTCTGGATGGCTAGTTCTCTGTCAGGTTTACCGACAAGTCGTGGGGCTCGCCCTAAGCGGCGTTTCTAAGGCGGGGAAGCTTATGCGTGGACATGCACACCTGTACAGTTCCTTTCGCATCGCAGGTGGGGCATACGGTCGAGCGGAGTTTGCCCGATCCAAGGCATGTCGGACAAGGGATCACTCTAGATATCATTACGGTGACCTCGCGCCAAACACCCTAGCAGCGTGAGTCAATCGTTGCAAGTCTCTGAATCTGGGATAGATGGGACGCATTCTCCCGCAGCCTCCGACGATTACAAATTGGGCAAAGCCCGCTCGACAAGCACCGGAATCTGGCACAGGCTACGCGCTGTCTGAAGACGCACGATGCACTTGAATGGAAACGCGAATGATTCGCTTATCTTCCACACCAAAAAATCTCGACGGAATACTGCTTGATAAGTTTGTCGGCGGTGAGTAGAACCAGGTCTTCCTTGCGCGCCTGCGCGATCAACATACGATCAAATGGGTCATCGTGGTGGGACGGAAGACTCATCGTGGCAAAGGCATGTTCGTGCGTAATTGCCAATGCTTGAATGGCAAAATCGGCGAGTCGTCTAGGCACGTATCGTGCCGGTGGCTGCGGCAGCTCCAGCTTGCCCAATGCGTACTTGATGCTGATTTCCCACGAGCTCGCGGCAGAGAGGTATAGTTCCGCCTCGTTTCCAGACAGCAAGGATTGCGCCTGAGAGTTGAGCTTCTCCGCCGGTCCCGCCATCCATATAAATATGGAGGTATCGAGGAGGTACTTCAACGAACTTTCACTTTCTGCGAACCTTGCCGCCCAGGAAGCCGCCCAGCACTGACTCTGGCAGTGGTGCGTCAAAGTCATCGGCGATGCGAATTCTTTCTCGGTCCACGCCTAGTTTGCGGCTGCGTTTGCCGGAAGACACCTGAACCAATTTGGCGACGGGCACTCCGCGATTGGCAATGGTGATCACCTCTCCGGCGGCTACGCGCTGCAGAAGCCGTGAAAGGTGTGTCTTGGCCTCGTGAATGTTGACTTCTGCCATTCTCTCCGCCCGGATGAGTAAGTCTTGAGATAGTAGACTAAGTTACAGGACTAAGTCAATTTATTTCCGCCCAGAAGTGCGACAGGCTCCTCAAGCAAACCATTACAATTCCGAACCGTGAGATCGATGATACGAACGCTTCTCCTTACCTTCTGCCTGATTTCTTCCGGGCTTGCGCAATCTCCCAAAATTGAAAAAGTTGAGCCGCCGAACTGGTACATCGGTCTGCCTGGGCCGATGCTGTTGATTAAAGGTGAGAACCTGCAATCGGCGAAGGTCGCGGTGAATGCTCGCGGAGTGCAAGTGGCGCGGGTGCAGGGGCAGCGCACGGAAAGTTCATCCGACGGCGGACACTACCTCTTTATATGGTTGGAAATTGCCGGTGACGCGCAGCCTGGTCAGATTCCTATTACTGTTACTACAGCGCAGGGAAGCACGAAGTTTGAGCTTCCGCTTACGCGGCGGCGTCCGCTTAGCGACGGCTTCCGCGGCTTTGATGGAAACGACGTCATTTACCTCATCATGCCCGATCGCTTTGCCGACGGCGATCCGTCGAACGACTCGCCGGCTACGCGTCCGAACACGTTCGATCGCGCGAATCCGCGCGCGTATCATGGCGGCGATCTGCGCGGCATCACTGAGCATTTGGACTATCTGAAAAACCTGGGCGTGACCGCCATCTGGACAACTCCGGTCTATCGCAACGGCAGCCGCGATTATCACGGGTACGGTGCGGTGGATTTGTACAATGTGGACGAGCATCTGGGCACGCTCGATGACTATCGCAACTTTGTTGCTGCGGCGCATGGGCGCGGCATGAAGGTGCTGTTTGATATTGTTCCGAACCATATTGGGCCGACGCATCCCTGGGTCGACGATCCGCCGGATGCGCAGTGGTTCCACGGCAGCCGCACGCATCATCTCCCGGCCGAAGGAAATTTTGCGCCGATTACCGACCCGCACGCGCTGGCTCCGGAGTGGACCAACGTGATTGACGGCTGGTTTGCCAACATCCTGCCCGACATGAATACAGAAAATCCGCTGGTCAAGCAGTATCTGATTCAGAACGCGCTGTGGTGGACGGAGCAGGCTGCGCTCGACGGTTTCAGAATCGATACTTTTCCCTATGTGGACCGCAGCTTCTGGCATGATTTTCATGCCGAGTTGCATACCGCGTATCCCGATTTCAAGACCGTCGGAGAATGTTTTAATGGGGACGCAAGCATCGTTTCCTACTTTGCCGGTGGAGTCACGCGTGACGGCGTCGACACTGGATTGGATACGCCATTCGATTTTCCCGTGTCCTTCACCATTCGCGACGTGGTGATCAACGATGCCCCGGCGTGGAAGCTCGCAGAAACCCTGCGCATGGACCGCTTGTATCCGCATCCGGAGCGTCTGGTGCCGTTTGAAGGCAATCACGATATCGATCGATTCATCACTGCGGCCCACGATTCTGCGCAAAAACTGAAGCTGGCATTCTCAATTTTGTTCACCGTACGCGGCACTCCGGAGATGTATTACGGCGATGAAATTGGCATGCCGGGAAACGGAGATCCGGACAATCGTCGCGATTTTCCCGGCGGATGGGCGGGAGATTCGCACAATTCCTTCACGCAAAGCGGCCGAACTGCGCAAGAGCAGGACGTCTTTCAGCACGTGCAATCACTTTTGCGGCTACGCAAACAACATCCGGCGCTACGTAATGGAGACTTAAAAGACATCTTCGCCGACGAAACTGCATATGTTTATCGTCGCGAAATCGGCCAGGACCGCCTGCTGATGGCGATCAATAATGCCGAACAGCCGCGCACGGTTGCGTTGCCGGGCTTCTTCCATCCCAATTTGATCCCGGTGTGGCCGGCGGAAGCGCCGCAAATTGACACTTCCGGGAGCGTAATTCGCCTGGAAATACCCGCTAAGAGCGCTGAAATTTACGAAATTCGCTAGCCTATGGCGTGCTCAAAGGCCCGAAAAAGTGATAGAGTTGCTCGATTCCGCCATGTCCAGCAGTGCTTTTAACCGCAACAAGTGGCTCTGTTTCCTTATAGTTGCCCTCGTAGCGACCCTTCCAGCGGTCGCCGCATCGGACACTGCTGCGTCGAAGGCTTCGAATCGGCCCAATCCGGTGGCAACAAAGTCAGCAAATGTGGCTGCTGCGAACTATAGCGAGCACATAAAGAAGGACTACAACACGCGTTTCGGCGCCAATTCGCCGTTTCTGCCCAGCGAGGCGACCACCGAAAGCGGCGATTTCATCCAGCCTGGCACCTTTCCAACGGCGGAATATTGCGCACATTGTCACGCAGACATCCACAAACAGTGGCGGGAATCCGCCCATGCGAACTCATTTCGCGAGCCGTTTTACATCAAGAACGTCAATATGCTGATTAACGGCAAGGGAATCGAGTATTCGCGGCACTGCGAAGGCTGCCACAATCCCATTGCGCTCTTCTCCGGGGCTCTTACCAAGGGATCCAAAGTCGATCGCGCGTTCGACAATGACGGCATTAGCTGCTCGGTTTGCCACTCAATTGTCAAAGTTCAGAACACCAGCGGCACCGGAAGTTACATAATGGGAATACCTGCGGTGATGGTAAAGGCCGATGGAACGCGGATTCCAGGAGAAGTTAGCTACGATGAGATCCTCGCCAATCCCGAATTACACAGCAAAGCGGTGATGCAGGACTTCTACAAGACCGCAGAGTTCTGCGCCGTATGCCATAAAGCAGCCCTTCCGCGCCAGATCAACGACTATAAGTGGCTCCGCGCGTTCAGCGTGTACGACGAATGGCAGCAATCTTCGTGGTCGCGGGAGAATCCGCTGCCGTTTTATCGCAAAGACAGCGTTTCCACCTGCCAGTCCTGCCACATGAAACCCGTTGCCGCCCCTACAGATTACGGCGCAATTGACGGCAAAGTGGATTCGCATCGCTGGATCGCCGCCAATACTGCGATTCCCAAGTACTACGGATTCGATCAGCAACTCGAGCAAACGGCGGCATTTCTGCAGGATGAAATCCTCGGGATCGATGTTTTCTCGCTTATTGATAACGCCAGCGGGCGCGAAATCGCCCCGATTGGTCGCGCCGCGCTCAACTTATATCCTGGAGAGAACGTTACTCTCGCAGTTGTAATTCAGAATAAGAAGATAGGACACAGTCTGGTGCCGGAGCAGCGCGACTTCTACGAGGCCTGGGTGGAGTTCGAAGTCAAGGATGCGGAAGGCAAAAGCATCACTCATAGCGGATATCTGCAACCAAATGGCGATCTTGAAGCCAGTGCGCACAGCTATACCAATCGTTTAATCAGCAAAGATGGCCGTTGGCTGGACAAGCACGAAGTATGGGAAGCGCACAGTCGCGCTTACGACAATACTATTCCCGCCGGCCGCTCTGACCTTGTGCGCTATCAGTTCAGCATTCCCCAAAACGCGAAATTCCCTTTGAGCGTGACTACAAAGATCAACTATCGCCGCTTCCGGCAGGCCTTTACCAATTTTGTACTCGATAAACCGCAGCCTTATCCCATAGTTCTGCTGGGGATGAAGACCATTCAACTGCCGCAGAATGCGCCTGCGTCGAGTGATGCCGATGCGAACGAGTGGATGCGCTGGAACAATTACGGCATTGCTTTGCTGGGGCAATTACAGTATTCGCAGGCGGTAGACGCGTTTGAGCACGTAATCAAGCTTCGTCCCGATTATGCCGACGGCTATACCAACATTGCTTTAGCGGATTTCCTGTACGAAAAGTACGACGCGGCGATGGAAGCGTTGAATCGAGCGCTGGAATTGATCCCGGGCGATGCGCGCGCACAGTATTATCGCGCCTCAATTCTGCGCATTCAGGGCAAAATGGACGAAGCGGAAGCGCTGTTCTTGAGCGTGTTGCGGAAGTATCCGCGGGCGCGAGATGCGCATAGGGAACTCGGATTTACCTACTATCAGGAGCACAAATACACCCAGGCGCGCGAACAATACGAACTGCTTCAGGGAATCGATCCCGACGATTTAGCCGCGCACTACAATCTGATGCTCATCTATCGGCGTTTGGGATTGAAAGAAAAAGCTGCGGAACAGGCCGGGTATTTCACCGATCGCAAGGATGATCCCACGTCGAACTCGCTGGCGCTCGACTTCCTGCGCCAGCATCCCGAAATTTCCAGCGAGAGCGTGCCCTGGCACGTGCATCCGGAAGAACACGAACCCGGCATGTTGGCAGGGAACAAGTGAGGAATTCGCACGCTGAGTTCCGTAAATCTGACCTCTGGCTCCAAGAAAGATGAATAGTTTTCAGACTAGAGTACGTCCAGCTCGAAACCTTCTGCTCGGAGGCGCTGCTGCCTTACTCGTTATTTATTTCGCTTTCGGGGCGTACATCTGGTGGGCGATGCAACAACCGCCGGACCGTTTCGGGAAGATTATGGCCAGAATGCCCGGGCCAGTCGTGTTCCTGCTGTTCCCATTTGAGACGCTTTGGAGCCATGCTCGCGCCGGATCGCTGAATGTGGGCGATCAAGCCCCAGACTTTCTGCTTTCCAAACAGGACAAAAGCGGATTCATTCAGCTCTCGGCGTTGAATAAGATGCAGCCGGTGGTGCTGGTCTTCGGCAGTTACACCTGACCGCCGTTCCGGCAGGAGGTTCCCGCCCTCAACAAGCTCTTCGCGCAATATCAGGATCGCGTCGCTTTTCTGGTTGTTTATATTAGCGAGGCGCATCCCAGCGACCTCTGGCAGATGCAGAGCAATATCAAAGATCAAGTTGTGTTCGTTAGTCCAAAAAACCAGGCTGAGCGCGCCGCCGTCGCCGGAATGTGTATGCGAAAACTCGGCATTCAGTTCCCCGCAGTGCTCGACGAATTTGGGAACTCCACAGAGCGCGCGTATACCGGCTGGCCAGATCGCATTTATCTAATCGATTCGCAAGGACGCATTGCTTACAAGAGCAAGCCGGGTCCGTTCGGATTCAGCGCTGACTCGTTAGGAACGGCGCTGGCGGAGATGTTCGCTGTGCAAGCAAAGAACTAAAGCCGCAATGCAGTGGACTGGACAGATGCGGTTGTAGAGACGCAGCATGCTGCGTCTCTACGCGCGCACACTTTAGCCGTACAGCGCTAGTTTTGCCAGTTGACGGTGACAAACCCGGTTCCGGTTGTAGGAACCGTGTACTGGTGATTTACTCCACCTTCCCATGTGACGGCTCCGTTGGCTGCAATCTTTATGAACTTAAACTGGATCACCGTCCCAGCGGGCATAGATGTATTTAAGAACCAATTGGGATAATTTGGATCGAGCATCGGACCAACAGCAGTATCAAATGTTGTTCCCCAGTTCCCAAGCTCAACTGTATTGCCGGTGAGAAAAATGTAGTCGCCCGGACTGGTTGGCGTGGCGTTATTTACCGTGAAGGTCACGGGAATCAGCTTCGCCGTGAGCACCGTGAGTTGAATGGTATTCGAAGCGGTACCGCCCGAGTTCTTCAGTGTCACGTTATAAACGGCGTTCGTGATGCTTGGGATGGTAAAAGTTATAGCGCTATCCGACCAACTCTTCACTGTACCTGCGGTGGCGCCCACCAGTACCGAACCGGTAGTCGAACCAAAGCCCTTGCCAGCGACGGTAACCGTCATCCCTGGCTGGCCAACGGTCGGACCGATTGATCCGACTTCGGGTGCAGATGCTGTACTGGTGAACTGCCATACGGCAACGGCGTGCGCCGGAAGCGTGAATGTGGAGACCGGATTATTGCCTCCGGTACCGTTATTCACCGTAATGCTGGAACCGCCCAGCAGCGCGGCAAGATAGTCGGAGTAGGTACCGGCAGGCAGTGCAGTATTTAATCCGCTAATTGTGTATCCCGTAGTATCGCTTTTGTTAATGGCAGTAAGTACTACATCATTAAAGAATTTCCGCTCGAATATATAGACGTCATTGTTCAGCCAGCGTTGCTGCGAGCTGCCATAGGCCAGCGCGTCATTGCTGCCGCTGCGCAATGTTGCCAGCTTATTAATCAGTGTGTAGGCAGTGGTGGTGGTGCTGAAGGATGTCATCTGGTTGCGATTGTAGGGATCTCCGCCGCCATTCGTGTCATTGTGCAGGTATTGTTCGTCGCCATAGTAGATGACCGGAATACCGCGGCAGGCGAGAACAAATGCAAGCGCCTCGTTCAATCGATTTGTATTGTTGTTAACGCTCAGCAGACGGGGAAGATCATGGCTATCAAAAAATGTAACCAGATCATTTTGCCAGATGAAGTTGGCGTTCTCAGCCGCCAGCGCGTTGTCGATCTCAGAGAACGCATTGCCGCTGGCAAACACGTCACGGATGGCGACCTCCAGGGGAAAATCCAGTAGCCCGATTCCGCTTTTATTCGCAAACTTATAAGAGTCGTGGTACAAGTCGTCTCCGGTGCCGCCTTGAAACCACTCGCCATAGAGGAAGCTGCCCGCATTGTTGAAAATGGAGTTCGCCATGCTGTACTCCCATCCCCAGGTAACATGCTTGACGGCGTCAATCCGGAACGCATCTGTTCCATGCTGCTGTAGTTGTTTCAGCGCGGCCTTCAGATACGCGTCTGTAGTCGCGTTCTCCTGATTCAGATCGCACAAGCCTTCCAGAGTGTAGTACTGCAACTGGTAGCGGTCGTTAAAGTCTCCAATATCGGGATTATGGTGGAAAATGCCGTTCGGGTCGTTGTTGCACGCAGCAACAAAGGTTCCATTGTCATACAACGAACCGAACTCACCCGCAGTCGCATCGTTGGTGTGGTTGGGAGCGAAATCCAGAATCACTTTGATGCCGTTGCTGTGGGCGGAAGAGGTGAAGCTGTCGAACGCGGCAAAGGTATTGTTGACGTCGCCGAAATGTTCTTCAATGCGCTTGAAGTCGCGTGCGGCGTAGCCGTGATACGGCGCCGTAGCATTGCCATTGCCATCGGGAATATTGAGGTTGATGTTGTCAACGGCAGGCGAAATCCAGATTGCGGTCACGCCCAGGCCTTTGAGGTAGCTCATCTTTTGCTGCAAGCCGGCGAGATCGCCGCCCCAGTAGAGCTGCCAGTTAGTTTTCGTCGAGTCAAACAGGCCCGAACTTTGCGGCGGATTATCGTTGGTGGTATCGCCGTTGAAAAAGCGGTCCGTGACCACCTGATAGATCACATGTTTTTTGAAATCTTGTGAGTACAACGTGGAGGCAAACAGAACAACACAAGCAGCGAGCCGAAACCACATCTGCATCGTTTTCATGGGGGAATCTCCAGAGCGTTGGATTGTTGCAACAAAACAACGGCTGAAGTGGCGGCCACGAAAGAGTACACCCGGCAGCCCATATCGGTCATTTGTGAACAGGGACGAACAGGAGCTTTCTAGCTTCTGGCTGCTAGTTGCTGGCTCCTAAGCAAAACGCACATGGGAAAATGGCGGCACTGTTGGGTTTGGCCACAGCACCGCGTGCCGAGCTCCAAACCCAGGATACCGAGAGGTGCAGCACGCAGCTCAACACTCCGAAGCATGGCCTATGCCGCGCTTTCAATGTTGGCGGAGACAGCAGGTCTCAGCGGCCAGAATAAAGAGACTACGGTGCAGCTGTGTCCGGCAGCCACGCTGCTGCGAATGCGAATCGAGCCGCCGTGCTTTTCCAGAATGCCCCGCGACAGCCACAGCCCCAGGCCAGTTCCGAAATGGGGCTTGGTCGTGAAAAAGGCGTCGAATACTTTCCCTTGCTGTTCCACGGGAATACCGGTTCCGGTATCGGCAATGCTGATGCGGAGGCTTTCCGCGCCGTCTTTCAACTCGCGGGATTTCCGCGCACGAATCAGCAGCCGGCCGCCGCTTCCAGACATAGCATCGAGTGCGTTGGCGATCAGGTTCGATATCACCTGACGAAACTCGCCGGCGAAACCGAATGCCTGGCATCCCTCATCCAGATCGGTTTCGATGATGATCTTCCAGCTTGCCGCCCGGCGCGCGTAGATTGCCAGCACATCGCGAATGGTAATAGCTGCGTCGAAGTTGGTGGGCAAAGTGCTGTCGCGATAGAAACCCAGCGTCTGCTTTGCCATCTGCGCCACCCGATCCAATTCTTCCTCCGCTATCTTCAGATATTCGCGCAACTTCGGGCTGCTGCTGGGATCTGTTTGTGCCAGGTACAGCAGGTTGGTAATGGCTTCGAGCGGGTTGTTAATCTCATGGGCAATAGTGGCCGCAAGCCGCCCGGTGGCGGCCAGCTTCTCCGTGGTTCGTAATTTCTCTTCGAGCTGCTTGGCCTGCGTGATATCGCGGGCGATGGTGGAAACGCCCATCACCTGGCCGGCAGCATTCTTGATGGGCGATATGGTGCGGGCTACATGAAAGCGTTCGCCATTCCTCCGAATGTGCTGAGCTTCCTGGTGGGCGATCCTCTGTCCTGAGGCGATGATTTGCAGCGTCTGCGTTTCCTCGTCGTGCAGCTCCGGAGGCATCAGTATGCGGACCGACTTGCCCACTATCTCCTCGGCTTCGTATCCGTACAAGCGAGTCGCGGCTGCGTTCCAACTGGTGATTGTGCCGTCCAAAGTTTTTCCGATGATTGCATCTTCCGACGATTGGACGATCGCCGCCAGCCTCGATTCAATTTGTTCCGCTTTGGCGATGTGGCGCTCTAGTTCCAACCTCTGTAACCGCTCGCGCTCGGCAGTCTCTCGCTGAAGCGCCAACTCCGTTTCTTTGAGGTCGGTGATGTCGAAGCCGACTCCGTGAATGAACCACGGCTCGCCATCGCGGCGGCGGACCAGTGCGGCTTCACAGTGAAACCAAACCACGTGGCCATCGGCGGCCAGGACGCGGTACACGGATTTCAACGCCCTGCCGGTGGTAAAAGTTTCGGCGGCCTCAAGGCTCCAGCGGGCGCGGTCGTCGGGATGAATCTGCTGGTACCAGCGAACCGGGTCATCAAGCCACTCTTCCTGGGTGAACCCGAGGGTGCGCTCAATGTGCGGGCTCACATACGCCTCTCCCATTCCGCCGTCCAGATATGCCATGAAGACCACGGCGGGAATTTGTTCGACGAGAACTCGGTATCGGTCCTCCAGCGATGGTTCCGAACCTTGGCTGAGCGCGCTCGGTGCTGCCGACGCGGAGGAAGAAGTTTCCGACTTGCGCGCCAACGTCAAATTCGCAAGGAACGCCGCCGCGAGCTCGCCCATCGGGCTTCCCGGGGCCAGGAGGTCCTGAAACAGGTCACTTTTGGGTTCGGTCTCTGCAGTATCAATATGGGACTGCCGGAGATCGCTCACGTCATAGCTCCGTAGGAGAGATTGGCGCTGTGTCCGCTGGAGCAGACTGGGTTTTCGGCGGTTTCGTCCGCCTGCGCCAGCTTGGGACCTTGTTCATCGAAGCCTGAGTAAAGGCGCGCAGAGCACGAATCATTTTCCCATAGGTTGAAATGGCATGTGAGGACAGCAATGAACCCGGGGGCTGATTCATGAATGGCATAAATTTTTCAGGAAAACCGGGCATGGTGCAGCCGATGCAGATGCCTCCCACATTGGGACAGCCGCCGATGCCCGAAAGCCATCCGCGCTTGCCCACGTTGCATTGCACCACCGGTCCCCAACATCCGAGTTTCACGATGCACTGCTGCGACCCATACTCCTGGGCGAACTGTGCTTCCTCGTAATAGCCTCCGCGGTCGCACCCTTCATGCACGGTGGAACTGAAGAGCCAGGTTGGCCGCAAACATTCGTCCAGCGGAATCATGGGGGCGTGCCCCGCCGCCATTTGCAGCAGGTACAGCAAGGTTTGCGACATGTTGTCGGGCTGAACCGGACATCCGGGCACGCAGACAATAGGAATGCCGGCGCTCGATTTCCATTTGGGTCCGAGATAATCGGGCAATCCCATGCAGCCGGTGGGATTGCCCTCCATAGCATGAATGCCGCCGTAAGCGGCACAGGTGCCAGTCGCGACTACTGCCCAGGCTCTTGGCGCCAGGCGGTCGATCCAATCGCACGTGGCAATCGGCTGGCCGGTATTGTGATCGTAGCCAAGCCCTGCCCAACATCCCTCGAGCTTGTTGTGTTCATTTGGCACGGAACCTTCGAAAACCAGAATAAAGGGCCCCAGCGCTCCGTCGGCGGCTAGATGGAACGCGCGCATGTATTCATCGCCTACTTCGAAGGCGAAAACAGGGTTGATGAATTTGATTTTCGGAATGCCGGGAATCGCGCCTAGCACCAGCTCTTCCATGCTGGGCTGCGTCGCAGCGCTGAAGGAGATGGTGTCGCCATCGCAACCGAGCCCGGCGGTAATCCAAAGAATGGTGATGTGATCGGGGTTTGCAGCCGGCTTGGCGAAATTCGACACCATGCAGCAATCGCGGGTTCAAACCTCAACAGTCTATAGAGGGACTCGCGCCAGTTCCAACTCGCGGCTTTTGCCCAGAAACTTAGTTAGATGCAATCAGTAGCTCTGAAGGTTGCTGGCTATTAGCTGCTAGATTTAGCTGGCACATGGGGTTTAAAGATGGAAGCCGGATGAGTTTCTTATGCGGATCTTTTTGCGAAAACCTAAGGGCGCCAGTGCTATCGCAGATGGAAAACAAGAGCTGCCACCCGCAACGGCAGGTGGTTCTGCTAAAGGTACCTTAGCCACCAGTCTTTTCGCCTGGATTTGAGTGAGGCGAACCATCGGCATGGGAAATAGAGGATGACGATAGCGATGGCCCAAACCAGATACAACTGCCAGAGATTCCAGTTGTATCCGGCTGGAGGTCGCGGATTTCCCATGGGGTGGTTGGTAAAGAGCCAGGGATTCACATATCCGAGGCGCAGCTTCGAGACCACTACGGCCAGAGCGTGGACTAGCGGAATGTGGAGCACATAATAGAAGAACGGTACTCGCCCGTAGATGCTGATGAAGCCCGCTATATGGCTCGATGCGGATTCAAGCAGGGGCATGATTGCGATGACAGGGCCTAACGTCATCAGCAGAAAGCAGAGCGATGCTGGATATTTTGTGGTGTTCAGAAATGCCAGCAGCGCGGGCATGCGTGAGCCACTGTGCCAGTGAAAGGGATCGCCATAAAGATTGAATCCGCGTAGCACCAGGAAGAGAGCAATGGCGGAAAAGCCAATGGTGAAACAGATTCTTCGGCGGCGTGATGCTTCGAAGGTCAGCACTCTTCCGAAAGCGTAGCCCACGGCCATTACGCCGATCCAGGGAATGATGGAATAGAGCACGACGAAATTCAGACTGCCGATGTGCACCGGTCCAGCGTAGAAGCCGACGTACAAAATCTTCCAGAATCCCGCAGCCGCGTGCTCGTTCAGATGCTCGACCACGGCCTGCAAATCCGGGTCGGTGAGGTTGTGCCCTACGATCACTATCATTCCCAAAATGGCCAGAGCCCTCAGCGGTAGCTTGACTGCCAATGCCATCAGGACCATGCAGATGCCGATCACCCAGAGGACCCCGGCCATCTCGTAGTGACGAAAATCCAAATTGAAGGTCCATGCCAGACGAAGAACCGTGAGTTCGAGGACGATGAGCCAGATCCCGCGAGTGAGCAGAAATCGCGGGAGGCCATCGTGTCTGCGCGCATAAAAGAACGCGCTCGTACCCGCCAGAAAAATGAAGGCAGGCGCGCAGAAATGCGTGATCCAGCGGGTAAAGAAGACACCGGGGGACGGCCCACCGGCAGGCACACCCGAAAAAACGCGCACATGATCGATGGCCATCAGGACCATGACTGCGCCGCGGACCAGGTCAACGGACGCGACCCGCGTCTGCGCCGGGCGATCTATGCGCGTGCTCGGCGAAGCATAAGCTGTTGTGCTCATCTCAGGCCTCGGAATTATTCGCACCTAAGCGCGGTTAGAGGATCGACTTTCATGGCTCGACGTGCAGGCAGAAGAGCTGCCAGAGCACTCACCACAAGCAAGATGAACAGGATGAGCGCGTAATTTGCGGGATCACCGGGCTGCACTCCGAACAGCAGTCGAGTGAGCAGGTGCGTCACAATTAGTGACAGCGAGAATCCAGCGGCCAGTCCTGCCAGAACCGGTATGAAGCCGTCGGCGAGCACCATCTTCATTACTTCCAGCCGACCGGCGCCAATGGCCATGCGCACGCCGATTTCACTGGTGCGTTGCGCCACGGAATACGCCAGCACTCCATAGATGCCCACACAAGCGAGCAACAGGGCGATTGCGGAAAGCAGCGTCGCCAGTAATGAAGCGAAGCGGCTCTCGGCCTGCGCCCGCACCACGACTGCGGACAACGGCTCCATGTGGGTTACAGCGATATCCTTGTTCACCAGCGCGACCTGTTTTTTTGCGGTGGCGGCAAGTTCAGGCACGCCACCTGCGGTACGAATCACGATCGACATCGATGGTCGCGGCGCAATTTGGTAGGGAACATAAATCTGCGGGCGGACAATGGCGGTGAGAGAGTGGGCCTGAACGTGGCGCACGACGCCAATAACCACCGCCCAATCGCGCTGGAACTGGTATGGTCCTGCCGGCGAGTCGGAGATATTCAACTTGCTGCCGATGGCGCTGCCATCTGGCCAGAGTTCTTTGGCCAGAACGTCATCCACTACCACAACGTGCTGATGCCGCGCATCGTCGGATTCCGTAAAATCGCGCCCTTCAAGAAGAGTCGCGCGAATCGTCTTGAAGTAACCCGGCAGAATCGAGCGATGATCGGCCATCACGGTGTTCTGCTGCTCGGCGGGCGCACCTTCTTTCCAGTAGTAGTCATACCAGTTGCCGGTATCGTCGAGCGGCAGGTGAGAAATGGCGGAGACCGACTGAACTCCAGGAAGCGCAGCAAGGTTTTTCTGCAACTGCTCCAAGGTTTCGAAATTAGGGGCGGAGATGCGGAACGTGGAGACATCCTCCGCGCGGAAACCCGGATCGGCATGGAGAATATTCAGGAACGTCCGCATCAGGAGCCCGGTTCCCAACAGCAGCGCAAATGCGAGGGCCACCTCCCCAGACACCAGGAAGCTGGTCCAGTGGTGCCTGAGCCAACCTGCCGGGCGGCACGCTTCTTTGAGGCCGCGAGTCAGGTCCAGTCGGCGCACTGAGATTGCGGGCGCCAGTCCGAAAAGCGCGCTGGTGAAAATGGCCACTGAGAAGGTAAACGCGAACACACGCAGATCGAGGTGAACATCGCCGAAATTCATCAAGGATGGAGGGCGCGCCGAGAGAATGGCTCGGACTGCCGCCCATCCAACTGCCAACGCCAACGCTCCGCCGACACAACCGAGCAGAAGACTTTCCGTAAGAAGCTGGCGAACGAGTCTCCCGCGCGATGCGCCCAGCGCCATGAAAGCAGTCTTCGGTAGACGATTCGGCCCCTGACTTCCGAGCGAGAACGCCGGTTGTCTCAATTTGGGAAGCGACGGTTCTTCCGGAAGTCGAGTTTCGGGCCGCCGAAAGCCGGCGTCCCGCAGATCATCGGCCAGTTTGACCCAGTCGCAAACGTGCTGCTGGGCCGCAGAACAGGCATCGTCGTCATTCATGCCCAGGCGAAGAGCGTCCTGATAGGCCTCCTCCAACTGCTCCGCGAGCTCTTCCAAAATTTCAGCTTTGCGTTCGGCAGGGCAGTCGCCCAGGGACAGATGTTGCTCTACGTATCTGAGCCAATCAGGCATGTTTTGCACCCACCAGTTGATTCACGGTTGCAACAAATTCTTGCCACGCGCTGCGCTGATGAGAGAGGACTCGGCGGCCTTCGCTAGTGAGGCGGTAATATCTGCGGCGCCGCTCGCCCGGTTTCTCCACCCACCGGCCTGAAATGAGCCCCTTCTGTTCCAGCCGGCAAAGGATCGGATAGAGCGATGCAATGCGGAACTGAATGCGCTTTTTCGACTGCACTTCAATCAGCTTTCCGATTTCATACCCGTGGCGAGGGCGCCCTTCCAGGAATGAGAGGACAAGCATCTCCGCACTGCCTTTTTTTAGTTCGCGATTGAACATTGGTTCCTCAATATACGGCAGCACAATATACTTCAGTACAGTATGTGTCAAGAGGACGAATTTGCGAATTCGTTTTGATTGCCATCAACAGCTTCAGGACGTTAAGAGAAGGATCCAGCCACGATTGTTCTCGGCACTTCGACGGCAGTTCCGGTGTTCATGGGCAAATCAAAATCTTTTACAACGCGCGACTCGGTGAAAAGATTGTGGAGAAAAAAATCCCGGATGCCCCAACCGTCCCGGGAAAAGAGCTTCCAGTCCCGATTTGGTCTTTGTGCCTCCAAGCTGCTGTGACCCGGGCTTGTAAGATGACTCGTGACGGACTCCCCAACTCTGGAGCCGGACCTTGCATGGTCACAGTGAAACCCATCACGCCGCCCGACGCTTGTCTTTTTAAGGCTGTTCGCCTGCGCGCGCTCCAGGATGCTCCGCAGGCATTCGGTTCCACGTATCAGCGGGAATCGCAATTTTCTGACTCCGAGTGGCTCGCGCGGGTCGAACGAATGAATGGCGAGCGCGGGATCGGATTTTTGGCGATGGACGGCGAAACCGCCTGTGACATTGTTGGCGCATTTCTGGACCAGAACGATCCCACGCGAGCACAACTTGTATCGACGTGGACGTCGCCAACACACCACGAGCAAGGCATAGGCCGCCTGCTGGTTGCGGAGGTCCTCAAGTGGGCGCGAGCGCGCGATGCGCACACCCTGTTGTTAATGGTCACCAGCCATAACCAGCCCGCCATCAACTTCTACCAGCGCTTGGGATTACCAGAACTGGACGGACCGAACCCTATTCGAATGATCCTGCCATCGTTGAATACGAAATGTCTCGGCCGATTCGTTAACGAAAATTCTGCATCGTTAGCCACCGACTGCAAGCTAACGTTCTTCAGAGGGACGCCGAAAGTCCGTAGCGGGGAGCCGATAGCGGTGACCAATTTACGCGACTTCCGCAGCTCTTTTCCCGAGAACAGGGAAATCTGCAGGGAATTTTCGGCCGCGCTCTCCAGAATCGTCGAATTCTGCCCAAAATCCGCAAATTCTGTCGGGGAGCAGGGAATTAGCAGGGAATTTGTGGGAATCCCCGCAACTCAGCAGCAACTCTGGACTTAGCATCATTTCCAAAAGGATTCAAAAAAGAACAGGGAATTTTTTTGCGCCAAGCCGGTTTTCCACAGCGGTTTTGCCGCTACGCCCGAGATAGTTCGCGATTCAAGCCAGGGTCCATCAGTCAGATCCGTGACATCCGTGTCATCCGCGTGAGGTGTTGCTTTTATCAGACCAGGAGCTGGCGCATCCTTTGAGTTCAACTCACCTAATCATCCGATCGCGAGATCTTCCGATCGTTTCACTGCATATAGCCGGTTCTTTGCAGTCGAGAAGCCGGCAGCTAGAAGCCAGCAGCGTGTTTCGAGTACCATTTTGCGCATGAATCGCCTGCTTGTTGCTTTTGTGATCTGCGCGTCAACTCTTGCCATCGGACAGCCCGCGCCGCGCGATATTGACCTCACTGCGCCGGATGGCACCCATCTCAAAGCCACGTTCTACGCGGCGAATGCTAGCGGGAAGTCGGCTCCGGCGGTGATGCTGCTGCATATGTGCGTCACCGATCGCAAGTCGTGGACGCCGGTGGCCGAGCAGCTCGCGGCGGCCGGGATCAGCGCGCTGACCATCGACAATCGCGGCTTCGGCGAGAGTGGCGGCCAACGTTACGAGAATGCCAGCCCGCAGGTTCAGCAGCAGCTCGCGGAAAAATGGCCGGGCGATTTCGACAATGCATTCGCGTGGCTGCTGTCGCAATCCGGTGTCGATAAGAGGCGAATCGGCGCGGGTGGCGCGTCATGCGGAGTAAGCAATGCGGTGAAGCTCGCCAGCCGCCATCCGGAAGTTCGCTCGCTGGTGCTGCTCGCCGGAGGCACCGATAGCGCCGGGATCAATTATCTTCGCCAGAATGCCTGGATCCCGCTGTTCACCGCGGCGGCAGCCGACGATGAATACATCAGCGACGCTCCGCAGCTCATGCGCTGGTTCGCCGAGGCCACGGGAAATCCGCGCAATAAATTTGTTGAGTTTCAAAATGGTCGCCACGGCACGGAGATATTCGCGCCGCATCCCGAGCTGCCGAAACAGATTGTCGCCTTCTACGTGGACACGCTTGAAAAAAATCCGGCAAGCGCGAATGCGAAGTTCACTCCGAAGCCAACGCCGGCCTCCGAATTCTGGGCAGCCGCATCCGAACCCGGCGGTGCGACCCGCGCCGCGCAGATCTTCCACGACGCGCGCAAACGCGACGCTAATGCATTTGTCTTTCCCGAATCGATGCTGAACCTGCTTGGCTACGAGCGGCTGCAGGCAGCCGGTGTGAATCTCGGCGCGAATTTCCCCGGACAGAGTGCCTCATCACCCAGCTCCCCACGCGACGCAGCCCAGGCCAAGGCCGACGCGCTCACTCTGCTCAAGCTGAACGCGGAAGCGTATCCCGAGTCGGCCAACACGCAAGACAGCCTGGCCGACGCCTATCTCGCCAACGGCCAGAACGCGGAAGCCCTCGCCGCCGAGCAGAAATGCCTGGAGCTGCTGCCCAACGACAAAGCACCTGCCCAATTCAAAGCCCAACTCCGCCAGGCCGCAGAACAGAAGATCGCAAAAATGAAAGGGCCAAGGAATAATTAGTGATACGAAGCGTCACCAATTGTTAGGGACTCGCGAAATCGGGGGCTACTGCTTCCCCCCCATTCAAATGACACCCTTGGGGCGCAATTCTCACCTTTGAGCGTGACATCCGTTTTTCCTGACTGCTTGCCCTTCACGAACGGCATCAGCGCCGCGTCATAGCGACCATCCGCGTCGGCTTTCGGCTGCCAATCGTGCCGCTCGTCATAGGACTTTGAAGCGAAAGAGAGGGTCTCATTGGGCTTATATCCTTTGCCCCTAATGAGCACCGCGTCGAATCGCGGCAGAAGCCGTATGATCTCAAGGCTGCAACTTTTGTCGGCGGCGACGATCGGATCGGGAACGACGGCGAACATGACTTTTGAGTGGCCGTCCGCAGAGACGAGCGCCATGCGGAATGGCTCTCCTTTGGCGGGTGCAAAGGTAAAGTCAACCGGATCGTCTGGTTTATCGGGCGTACCGCATTGATCCGGAGTACGACCAGCGCAGACTACCAGTCCATCTGCGGCGATGCTGAGGCCGCTGAGATCTTCAACCGGCTCTCGTGCATTGATTGGCCAATGCAGATAGGTGTAGGTCTGGTCTTTGGGAGCCCCCTTAACATGCACCTCGTATTTCACAACCAGGAGGCCGTCACTTGTGCTTCTGCTGGTCTCCTGCACTGCCGCGGTGGCTCCTGGAGTTGAAAGCTTTTGATCGAACCACTGCCGGCTGACATTCACGAGTGCATTGACGAACTTGGTCGCCTCAGCTTCCCCGTCGGCCGATTGGCTGTGCGTCTGTGTGCCTCGCGCATTAGTGGGCGATTGCGCGTGTAAATACAGAGATGAGAATGCGACGATCAGTAATGCCGAGAGACTCCTGATCAGCTCACCAGCCCTACTTGGAAGTTTGAGACCTGGCATGACGGCGGGAATCATAGCAGGTTTCGCCCTCGGCTTACGTGAACTCGGCAATGCAAGTATTGTCGGAAACGGCGAGTGGTCTTTAACGTCAAAGGGAACGATTACCGCCTGGTGGTCGCCATTGATTACCGCAGACACATCGTTTTTATCAAGTGGCTTTGAACTCACAAGGAATACGATCTGATCGACGCAGCGACGGTGAAATATGGATATTAGCCCAGTCAAGAATGAAGCAGATTACGAGCAGGCTCTGCAGCGCGTGGAAGAGCTTTGGGGAGCGGAACCGGGGAGCACGCAGGGAGACGAGCTCGATCTATTGGTAGCTCTCATTGAGGCCTACGAGCGTGAGCACTACAGCCAACTTTACAAGCCCTGGCCAGAGGCGCCTCCGAACATTCACTAGCAAACCGCCGCCGTTTCGGAAGTAACCCCTACGTAGTTCAGGAATACACGCACCAGCTCTTCTTTCAGCACGCGGTCGTCCTGGGGCCACAGTCCTTTGTACAACGACGCATCCTGGGGCACGACGACCACGTCAAAGAGAGTGCTGATGACCATCGTCAGCGCCAAAGAAACTGCCATCTTCGGCTGCGGATGCTTGATTTCGGCGCGATGCGAAAGAAACAGCTCCACGATCCGGCGAAAGGTGCGCATCTCCAGGACTGAGGCCTTCTTCCAAAACTCCGAGTGCGCGCGTCCCAGCACAAACTGGCGCATCGCGTTCAACAGAGCGGCATTTGCGCGGTAGCTGATCACCATCGACCCGATGAGTTGATCGGTGAAAACTGGAAGTGGAATCTGCGCCGCCGACTTTGGCGCCAGTCCCACTTTGGTACGGTCATCCTGCCGCTCCAGGATCCCCAGGATCGCAGTCTCCAGCAGTTCGTCCTTGTCACGAAAGCGCCGGTAGACCGCGCCGGGAGTGAGGCCGGCATGGCGAGCAATGCGGGGGATCGTCGCTCCCGCGACTCCATGTTGTCCCAGAACTTCTGCGGCTGCCTTCAACAGTTTGCGTTCCGACTCCCGGCTGCGCTGCTGCTGCGGCTCCAGTGTTTTCCTGGCTTTAGGCATGGAATTCCTTTATAGCAGCCCTTACTCCTGCCAGGCAGACAGAAATTCTCTGCAAAAAGAGCTTGACATTCACAGTAGTAAATGTAAATTCACATTTACAGATATGTAAATTGCCCTTTACATTCAGAAGGAGGCAGCCCATGGCAACCGCACCCGTACAGGCAGCCCAAGTTGCGCCACAAAAATTTCCGCATCCTCTGAAGACCCGCAACTTTGCTCTGTGGTGGACCGGCGCCACGCTGTCATTATGCGGCGATCAGTTTTATGTCGTCGCCCTGCCCTGGGTAGTTTTGCAATTGACTGGCTCGGCGGTTGCGATGGGGATGGTGAGCATGTGTGCGGGAACTCCGCGCGCCGTGCTCATGCTCATGGGCGGCGCCGTTGCCGACCGCATGTCTCCGCGGAAGTTAATGATGATTACCGCCATCTGTCGCGCAATTCTGGTGGGCGCGATCGGGGCCCTGCTCTGGGAAAGGCATCTTGCCATATGGCACATGTACCTGCTGGCCACAGGCTTTGGCATTGCGGACGCATTTGCCATGCCCTCGGCTCCAGCGATGATGCGCTCATTGGTTGAGCCGCAGCAACTGCCGGCGGCGAACTCGGTGTGGCAAAGCACCGCCCTGCTGACGGGAGTCGCAGCGCCAAGCCCGGCCGGTGTGATTATGAAATCGCTCGGAGCTGCATGGGCGTTTCTGCTGGATTCGTTCAGCTTTCTCTTCCTGATCGCAGCCCTCTGGAAGCTGCCGGACTTCAACCCAGCCAAGCCGGGCGCACCGAAAACAGGCGTCCTGAAGTCGGTGAAGGAGGGACTCAGCTACGTGGTGAACGACCGGCCCTTGCGAGCTCTCGTGCTGGTTGCCGCCGTTCTCAACTTGTTTCTTGCGGGACCGCTGAGTATTGGCTTGGCGTACATCGCGAAGAAGCGGTTCTCTTCGCCGGTCTCGTTTGGCGTGTGGATTTCGAGTGTCGCCGCGGGAACGCTGGCGGGCATGTTGCTGGTGGGATTCGTTCGTGTGAAGCGTCGCGGGCTGACGATGCTCGGAGCCACGAGCGTCCTCGGCGTGATGACCAGCGTCGTGGGTTTCATTCCGGGACTGCTTCCCATGGCGGCGCTGCTGGCCCTCATGGGATGCCTGAGCGGCTTTGCCAACGTGCACATTCAAGCATGGTTTCAGCAACGCGTAGATCGTGCTGTTCTAGGACGAGTAGCCAGCGTGATGATGCTGTCAGCCTTCGGTCTTATGCCATTGTCGATGGCCGGAGCCGGCGTGGCGGTTTCCTGGAGTGCCAAAGGAATGTTCCTCATCGCCGGAGTTGCGGTCGCCATCGTTTCGCTTTTCGGAGCGATGCAGAAGGATGTGCGCGCGATCGAGTAACTGCGATGAGAGGGCTTAACAATCAGGCGTTTTTCGCGACGGAAAATTGTGGGCGGAACATACTTGCTCCTGGACCCCCAAGAGCCAGGTACTTTGGAATAGAAAGTGAGCCAGATACAAGCGCAATGCCATACCAGCAATAAGATTGATCGTCGTGGAGTCGCAGAGCGACAGGAGAAGTTAGCCAACCGCGCAAGCTGTGGGCCAGACGAGCAAAAAATCCCGAGCCCCAGCGGGGCGGCGCACTATTCGAAGGAGACGCTCATTTTCGAGGGTCAGTGCAGAAGAACGGATGGAAGATCTTCCGCGTTATGTCAGACGAGATTCCGGCAAACAATAAACCGGATGCGCGGTGCTCCGAAATTACTCATTAGTAGCGATGCTGCGGTCTTTGTGATTCTCCGGTGGGGACAGAAGCCGTCCTATCGCCCAGCGCGCGTGCTCGGCAACCGCCTCATCTCCGCTCTCACTTAGCCTTTTCAATTCGGGAATTAGTTCGGGATTCCCGCTGTTTCCCATCGCGATCGCCACATTGCGCAGAAGGCCGGAATGTTTGCTACGTGAAATCGGAGAGCCGCGAAATCGACGCCGGAACTCGGCAGCATCCATCCGAGCCAACGATGAAAGCTGAGGGTGGACCAGTTCGGGATCGGGCTGCAGCGCCGGATTCGCGCTCACCGGGGCCTTGCGGTTCCACGGACAAACGTCCTGGCAAATGTCGCAACCAAAGACATGCCCTCCTATTTTGGGACGCATCTCCTCCGGAATCGCTCCCCGCTTTTCGATGGTGAAATAAGAAATGCACCGCGAAGCATTCAATTCCCCGGGCGCCACAATGGCCTCTGTTGGACAGGCTTCAATGCAGCGCGTACAACTCCCACAACGGTCGGCGGCCACCGCCAGCCCCTCGCCGGAAAAGAGCGCAAAATCGAGTGAGGTGACGATCACGCCAAGAAACATCCACGAGCCGAGCTTCTCGTCGATGATGCAGGTATTTTTCCCGATCCATCCAATTCCGGCGTACTTCGCGTACACGCGCTCGAGTACCGGCCCCGTATCTACGTAGCAGCAACTCGTGACCTCAGCGCTCCCAGTTTCTCGCAAATGTTCCAGCAGTGCCGATTCGACCCGCCGCAACGCGCCGAGCACGGTCTCGTGATAATCGTGTGGGCTCATCGCGTATCGCGAAATCCATCCACGGTCTGTGTTACACAGACCTTCGGAATCAATGGACTTCGGAGCCGAGGAGTTGTAGTTCATAGCGGCAACGATCACCGACTTCGCCCAAGGCAGCGCCTGGTCCACCGATCTGCGCTTGTATTCGCCGCCATCGTTGCGCCGCTTCAGGTACTCCATCTCGCCGGCGTATCCCGCTTCGATCCATGGGACAAAGTGCTGCAATTCGCGCATCTCCGGATGGTTCGCGGGCGCAACCCCAACCCGCTCAAAGCCAGCATTCTGGGCAGCACGTTGGACGAATTGGAATAGAGGTGTCGGCACCTGCCTCAATTCTCGCATTGCGCAAGAACCTTTTTCACCACGGAGCCACGGAGGACACGGAGAAATCCTGAGTTGGTTTTGTGATCTTTATGAGTCCTGAGGAAAAGGCCCAAAATCACGAAATCAGCCGATCACAAAACCAACAAGATCTTTCTCCGTGCCTCCCTGTCTCCGTGGTGAAGCCGTTCTTCTTCTCTGGATTTTTCTGAGTAGCAGGAAGCCCCAGGCAGCAGCACGGAATCTAAGCAATCATCCCCTAATCCGAGGTATGCACAGGTATGCGTTGTCTTGAGTGCGGTCACTCTAATCCTGAGAGCAACAAGTTCTGCGGTGAATGCGGGGCCAGGCTGGAACGGAGAGCGGCGAAAATCGACGTTGCTGCGCCGGAAGAGTCGTTAAATCTCGAGCGCCGTGACACCGAGCGCGAGCGCGTCCGTGACTCCGGAGCTCACGTCAGCAAAGGTGAGCAAGCGCTTTTGTCTTCGGTGATCGTAAAAGCGGAGTTTCCACCCGCCACCCCGGAACAAGAAGCGGAGGAAGAAAGAGCCGATCTCGATATTGCCGCCGAGGCTGTGCCGAAGCGCCGTGCCCGCGCCGCCGGAATCAGCGGACCGTCAATCCTCGGACTGGGATATGAAACCGCAGCCAATCCCGAAGGCTTTGTCTATGACAAGCCGCGGCGCGATGGTTTCATTTATGACACCGACGGAAGCAGTCCCGAATACCTACTGGACGAGGCGCCCAGACGCAGCGTCTCATGGCGTGCATGGGCGCTGTTTGCGGTCTTGGCCATAGCCGGTGGGCTGGTCTACCTGCAATGGCGCGCAAATCGCGGAGAAGGTCCCAATCTCATGTCGATGGTGCGAGGCTACGCAGGCGCAGGCGCGTCAAAACTTTCACCCGCCTCCAATGGGTCCACCGCTGCGACCAACCCTACGGCGCCCGCGAATAACAACAACGGCGCAACCGCTCAACCGCCGACTGCCGCCAATACGCAGCCAACAGATTCGCAACCCGCCGCCCAGCCCAATTCAGCCTCAGCTCCAACCGAGCCGGAGCAAGCAACCGAAAATCAGGCATCTACTGCTGCTTCGAATTCGACTCTCAGCAGCGACAGCGAGGACGGTGACCGGAACGATGCCGCTGCCAGCGCTCCGGCCGCAACTGCGAAACAGCCAACCGCGCCCGCGCAAACATCGCAGCCGAAGCAAGCGGCGCAAGCGAACCAAGCCTCGCAATCGAGTCAAGCCTCACAGCCCAGCGAAGCCTCTCAAACCAGTGACGAAGACAACGGCGAAACGCCGTCAACTCCGACCGACGAAGTCGCGAAGCCCGAATCCGATCAACCAAGTAGAAGCACCGCGAAGCCCGCTCGCCCGAAAGCGGCATCGAGAGCAGCGGAAGCTGCGCTCGCCGCATCTCCCAAACCCAAGCCGCTCGGCGATAAGGATCCCCTGATTGTTCAAGCGGAAAATTACATTCAGGGGCGCGGCAGGCCGAAGAACTGCTCCGCCGCGGTGAATCTGCTGAGGCAATCCGTGGGCGAGGGGAATCCTGCGGCCGACGTGAAGCTGGGAGCGCTCTACTGGACCGGAACCTGCGTCAAACCGAACAAAGTAACCGCCTACCAGTGGTTCACCCGCGCGCACACGCTGGAGCCCACCAACCGCTGGATCGAACGCAGCCGCACCTCGATGTGGGCAAGTATGAATGAGAGGGAGAAGCAATTAGCTACTGGCTACTAGCTGCTGACTGCTGGCTAAAACAAAACCAACATCCCGAACGGATAAAACGGATCGGACGGATTCCTATCCTAAGAAAATCCGTCCGATCCGTGACATCCGTTTCATCCGTGTGAGCTGTTGCTTTTGATTTTGGCCAGAAGCGAGCAGCTAAATCCCCAGCTTCTTCACTTCTTCGTTGTAGTACTTGCGATACAGGATGTCCCACTCCTGCGTGCCTTCGGGAATGATCCGTTTCTGGCTTTCGATTTTCAGGCGGGCGGAGGCGTCGATCTTCTCCTCGGCTTGCAGCAGCTCTTCGAGGATGCGCCGGGTTTCCGTGCGAATGGTATTGCGGTCTTCGATGAAATCGACGCTGTCGAGAGACGCCAGCGTGTCGGCCACCGTGTGCGCCAGCTTGTTCACCTTGTCGCGCGAGATTCTCACAGCACCGCCTTGTATTTCTGCACCAGTTGCTGCTTCACCTTCTTGAACATCTCCTGATAGCTCGCCCCGGTGGTGCGCATTTCTTCCTGATAGGCGTCGAGAATGAGCCGCACTTCATCGTTGATGCGATCTTCGAGCTGCATCTCTTCGAGCATGGCGGCGTTCAGACGCTCGGCAGTGCCGTTCACGTCCTTGGTCTCGATGAACTCGCCGGCAATCAGTTTTTTTGTGACTTGGCGGGCCAGGTAGCCCATGTATTCTTTGGAAACCAGCATGTCTCGTCGGCAGTTTGAAGATAAACAACTGAGTTTAGCATAGCGAATTTCGCGGGCGACGATCTGTCTTCACCACGGAGGCGCGGAGACACGGAAAAGATTTGGAAATTTTGTGACTTCGTGATTTTTGATTTCCTGATTTCAAATCACCCGATCACCCGATCGCGAAATCACCCGATTCAGTTGTCTCCATGGTGAAGAGGTTCTCGAAGCGAATACGGCGGCATTTCGTGTAAAGTTTGTTCTGGGCTCCGTGGCTTCGCGGCTGCGTGGCTTCGCAGCTTGAAATGCGCACCGACGATCTCCACAATCTGAAAGACGACATGACCGCCTTCATCGAAGGACACGGCATGCGCCGCTTCCCCGGCTACGTGGGCGACGAAGTCGTCAGCATTCAGTGGAATGACGACGAAAATCCCGAGGCCTGGAAGGATTTTGTCGAACTGGCCAAGGCCGCCAATGTCCCCTTCCTCACCATGGACGACATGGTGCTCACCAAAGAAGACCTCGATTTCCTGATCGATCGCCTGCAAGACGGCGCCTACGGAGACGATCTCGAAGACGCCCGCTGGCTGCGCACCTACATCGGCAAAACTGGATTCGTGCAGCTAGGCTTCGCCCATCAGGGCGCGATCTTCCTCTACGAAGTCTCGACGGAATGGTACGACCGCTATCAACACGTCCTCGACACCGCCGAAGCCATAGGCGGCCTGCTGATCGAAGAAGACGACGAGAACGAAGACTGAAATCGGCTTTCGGCTTTCGGCGATAAAAAGGAGCGCGGCCGCCCCCGGCCGGATTTTGATTTTGTCTGAGTTCCGTTAAAAAACAGAAAAATCCGGCGGAGGGCCGCCGCGCTCCTTTCGAAAAGAGCCTTTGCTAGAAGCCAGCAGCCAGTAGCTAGCGGCTGATTCCCCTTTGCTATACTTTTTGTGACCTTCCACTCGCGCGTGGCGCTATCGTCTAGGGGTTAGGACGGAAGATTCTCAATCTTCAAACCCGGGTTCGATTCCCGGTAGCGCTACCAACTACTTGGTTGTCATCACTTGATATTTCCATCACTTCGTCGTTGAGATTTTCGCTTATCGCTTATCGCCTATTGCTTATCGCTCATTGTAAGAATCTCGGCAGAATCGAATTGCCTCACGAGCAAAATTGCATTCGTCGGTCCTCTCCCGTACCATCACTCGTTTTAATTCATTCCTTCCAATTCATGCGGGGAGTCTGATGAATCAGCAAGTCTTTCGTCGTTTTGCATTTCTTTGCATCCTGGCGTTTTCGGCGGTGTCGTTCGCGCAGCAGGCTGCCACCGCGCCGAACAGTGAAACTGAAAAAGACACGATCACCCGCATTTTCACTGGTGAATTCCGCGAGCGTCCTTCTCCTCCACCGCGCTGGTTCGATGACGGGCAATCCTACATCGCCATGGAACCAGCGGCCGGCAATTCCCATGCCCGTGACGTCGTCAAGTACGACACCGCGACCGGCACGCACCGCGAGGTGCTGATCACAGCAGCGCAGCTCACGCCTGCAGGCGCGAAAGAGCCTCTGGAGATCTCGGCGCTGAGTTGGTCAAAGGATGACCAGCGCGTCCTGATCTTCACCAATACCCGGCGTGTATGGCGCACGAATTCCCGCGGAGACTACTGGTTCCTCGATCGCAAAACCGGGAAGCTCAAAAAGCTGGGCGGAGATGCGCCGGAAGCCAGCCTGATGTACGCCAAATTCAATCCTGAGGCGACGAAGGTCGCATATGTGAAGGACAACGATATTTACGTCGAAGACCTCGCCGGCGAAGACGGCGGCAGCGCCATTCAGCGCCTCACCCACGACGGCTCTGACCTTGTCATCAATGGCGGCTCCGACTGGGTGAACGAAGAAGAATTGGCCCTGCACGATTGTTTTCGCTGGAGCCCGGACGGGAAGCGGATCGCCTTCTGGCAGTTTGACCTGCACGGAGTGGGAGACTTCGCGCTCATGAACTACCTCGGCAAAGAACGCGCGGTAGTCACGGAGATTCCCTATCCGCAAACTGGGCCGTATCCGGTGGAGATGCAGGTTCCATATCCGCTCGCCGGGACCACAAATTCCGCCGTGCGCGTCGGCGTAGTGAATGCGGACGGCACGGGAAGCGTGAAGTGGATGCAGGTTCCCGGCGATGCTCGCCAAAACTATATCGCGCGCATGCAGTGGGCCGACGCCGGTACTCTTCTCATCCAGCAACTCAATCGCCTGCAGAACACCGACAATTATCTGCTGGCCGACGCCACTTCCGGCGCGGTTCACGAGATTTGGCGCGATCACGACGACGCCTTCATCACCATTGGCTTTGGCGGACTGACGGAAGCGCAGCCGATTCACGACGGCCGCCAGTTCCTGGTCGTCAGCGAAAAGGATGGCTGGATGCATGTGTGGTCGATCGACCGCAGCGGCCATGAAACCCTGGTAACGCGCGGCACGCTGGATGTCGCCGGCATAATGGGGATGAAGGAAGATGAAGACAAAAAGCCCGGATGGCTCTACTTCCTTGCGTCGCCCGACAACGCCACTCAGCGTTATCTCTATCGCTCGCCTCTCGACGGCTCGGCCAATCCCGTACGAGTGACTCCAGCTAACTTCGCCGGCGCGAATAGTTACACGATTTCGCCCGACGGAAAGTACGCTTTTCACAATTTTTCCAGCATGAATGATCCGGGGCTGCGCGAACTGGTCTCTCTGCCCGATCACAGGCTCGCACGTATGCTCAGCGACAGCAGCGAATATAAGAAGAAGATCGCGCAATTCCTCACCCCGCCGGTGGAGTTCTTCAAAGTCGATGCTGGTGACGGCGTAATGGTCGATGGCTGGATGATTAAGCCGCCGAACTTTAATCCCGCGAAGAAATACCCGGTGCTGGTGAACATCTACGGTGAGCCCGCGGGACAGACCACGCTGGATCGCTGGGGAGGAAATGGCGAGCTCTTTCACCGCTACATCGCTTCGCTCGGATACCTGGTCGTGAGCTTCGACAACTCCGGCACTCCCGCGCCGCGCGGCCGTGCCTGGCGCAAGGTCGTCTACGGCGATGTCGGCGTTCTCTCGTCGAAGCAGCAGGCACAGGCTCTGCGTTCGCTCGGCAAGATGGACACCTTTGTCGATCTGGACAGGGCCGCGGTCTGGGGCTGGAGCGGCGGCGGCACCAACACTCTCAACCTGATGTTTCGCTCCCCCGATCTTTACAAAGTCGGCATGTCGGTGGCGCCAGTCCCCGACCAGCGCCTATACGACTCGATTTATCAGGAACGCTACATGGGTTTGCCCCAGGACAACGCGGATGGCTACAAACGGGGCTCAGCCATCAATTTCGCCGCAGGACTCAAGGGCCATCTGCTGATTGTGCACGGCTCCGGCGACGACAACGTTCACTACCAGGGAACGGAGCTGCTGGTGAACCGACTCATCGAACTCGGGAAGACGTTCGACTTCATGACCTATCCCGATCGCACCCACAGCATCAATGAAGGCTCAGGCACCACAGTGCACCTCTATCATCTGCTCGCCCGCTACCTGACCGAGCATCTCCCGGCAGGCCCGCAGTAACAGAACCACCTGCAGTAGCGGGTGGCGCGGTTGCGGTTTAGGCCTGCGGTAGCGGGTGGCGCAGTTGCTGTCCCAAGGCCCGGAGGGCCGAATGCCAAACGTCAGCCCAGCCCGGCAGGGCTGGGATACGGAACTGGGCTGACGTTTAGCAATCGGCCCTCCGGGCCTCGATGCATGTGCTCTTCGCCCCTCTTGAACCGATTGGGGCGTACCTTTCCTAATGCAATACAATCTTCGCGAATCGCGGCGGCGCGGCACCAAACGCATTTGCGTGGAGGAGAAACGTGAGCCATTCCTATTCCAACAATTACGTCCACGTGATTTACAGCACGAAGAATCGGGAAGACCTGATCTCGCCGGAATTCGAGAAACGGCTGTATTCATTCATCGCGGAAATCGCCCGTGAGCACAAGATCCCTTTGATCGCGGGCGGAGGAATGCCGAATCACAGCCATCTCTTGTTTCTGCTACCGCCCACCATCGCGCTTGCCAGCGCGATCAATACCTTCAAGGCGAATTCCTCCAGGTTCATCAGTCAGCAGGGCATTGATTTCAATTGGCAAGAGGGATACGGCGCATTCAGCGTGAGTCCTCCGCAGCTCGATAAGGTGATCGCTTACATACGCAACCAGCGCGCGCATCATCGTAAGAAGACGTTTGAGGAGGAATTCATCGCGATGTTGGATGAGGCGAATGTTGCCTATGACCCGAAATATGTGTTCGGGTGAAGCCGGCGCCACCGGGGTGCTCTCGAGTAATCAACAAAGAATTCCGATGATCATGGCACGGCGGATGAGGCAAATACACGTCGCATATCAATACACCAAGGCCCGGAGGGCCGATTGCCAAACGTCAGCCCAGCCCGGCAGGGCTGGGAAACGGAATGGAATGGGAATTTTCGGAGCGCCGGAGGCGCGGCACCAAACGCGATTGTCATGTTGCGTTTGCAAATTCAACCCGTTTTGGTGTCGCGCCTCCGGCGCTCGCAATGGTTTTGATTGCCCCGATTTCCCAGCCCTGCCGGGCTGGGCTCACGTTTGACCGTCGGCCCTCCGGGCCTTTGAACGTTGGCTCGCAACCGGTTTTGGCCTTCGGGATACTCTTCCGATTACGGCCGCCAAATTACATCACAATAGAAAATCAATACTAACCAGCTACACTAATCACAATGCCGCGCCGCAAGAAGGTCTCTTCCGAAAATCAAACTGAACTGCTCGACATTACGCCACGTCTGCGCACGGCGCCTTGTGTTCCGGCATTACGGGAGGCAGTAAAAGCCTGGGCTATCGGCGGCTACAAAGGCATCACCGATACTACGCGCCTACTGCTGAACCATTGGTTTTACACCGACCACAAACTACCCAACGGCACCCCGTTCAAGTATCACCGCTCGCAGCAGGAAGCGATTGAAACTCTGATCTTTCTGTGGGAGTACGAAAAGGTACGCAGCCGCAAGGCGCTGCTGGAGCGCTACGCTCAGGACCTGCGATCCTACTATCCCGACTTTGTCGCAGTGGATGAAAAACAAACTCGCTGGATTCTGGAGACAAAAGGCGCGGAGTACGAAGATGTCGGTCACAAAGGCCGGGCGGCAATTCGCTGGTGCGAGAATGCAACGCAACTCACAGGCGTCCGCTGGTCGTATCTGAAAATCCCGCAGAAGGCATTCCAGATGCTTCAACCAGCGCGGTTTCGCGACCTTGAGGCGCTATGTCCGGTGCAGTAGGGCCCTGCACTCCCACCAATAAAGATAAGGATGCCCTACAGCTTCTCAAGATCACAATTCTTGACGTAATGTACTTTGCAATGTAAAGTACAGCGATCATGACAACGCTCGATTGGGCTGTCCTCTTCTCTTCTCGAACTGCGAGTCGTGAGCTGCTGCCGTGGTCGCATCCGCTGGCCCTCACTGACAGTGAGCGGCGGCTGGTGAGTGCATCGATCCAGCAGTTTCAACTGGGTGAAGGTTCTGACGCTTCTGGGCTGATGCGGCGCGGTCGCGCATCACGGCTGGCTGCGCTGGATGCGAATTTCCTGCCATCGTTGGAGCTGTTCATCAAAGAGGAACAGCGACACAGCCGCCATCTGGCAGGCTTTCTGCAGCGGGAGGGCGTGGCGCTGCTTCAGCAACACTGGGTGGATCGGGTCTTCCGGCGGGTGCGCAAGTTTGCCGGACTTGAACTTTGTCTGCGCGTGCTGGTGATGGCTGAGATTGTCGCCGTTCCCTACTACGCGGCGCTGGAGCGCGCGACCGGGTCGGCGCTGTTGCAATTGATTTGCGCCAATATTCTCAAGGATGAAGCCGACCACTTGCGCTTCCAGGCTGAGAACCTGAAACGACTGCAGAGCAGCCGGCGATCGCGTCCGTCGCTGGAACTGGCGTTTTGGCGCTGCTTCCAGCTTGCCACTCTGCTGGTGGTCTGGCGGGAGCACGGGCAGGTGTTGCGCGCAGGAGGCTACGCCTGGAACAGCTTCCGCAAAGAATGCGTTCGGCTTCTGGTGGCCGTCAGTCACAATGAGTTCGAGGCCAGAGCAGCGGAGCAGCAGGCGCTCGTGGCGGCGGATTAGAGAAGCTTGCGCTCGGCTTTCGGCATTCGGCTGTCGGCTGTCGGCTGTCGGCCTCGGCTCCGCAGCCCCGAAGCTTCGCGTCTTCGAAGCCAGTAAACACCGCTTGTGGAAAACTTGGCGGGGCACCGGCTTTCCTGTTCGTATCCTGTTAATTTCCTGAATCTTCTGGCTGCTGGCTGCTAGCTACTAGCAAATAAAAGGCTTAACAGGAAAAACAGGTTCTTTCCTGTTCTTTCCTGTTCGTTTCCTCAGCTTACGGGACCAGCTGCTCGTTGCTGGCTTCCAGCTACTAGCAATCAAAGGGATTAACTCTGCTGTTATGCGGATTGCGCTGCCCGCGGGGAAATTTCCCAGCAAAATTCCCTGTTCTCAGGAAAGCAAGCCGCGAAGCCTCGCAGCCGCGTAGCTGCGAAGCTGCGAAAACAGGACAGGACCGTCCCGCCGTTGCCTTCGCCTATCCGGCTTTCGGCTATCGACTCCCCCAGCTTTTTCCCAAAAGTCGGAAGGCAGCTGCGAAGCTTCGCGGCTACGAGGCTACGAGGCTGTCCCGCGGGTAGTCTCTTTCCGTTGCGGCATCTGCGGCGTTCTCCTTATTGATCCGTCTTTCTCTTCACTGCAAGATGC
>JAICXB010000031.1 GCA_025980765.1 Terriglobales bacterium | reverse complement strand
GAAAGTTTTACCTTTGCGTTTCGAAATCGTCGGTTCCGGTGCCGCGGCGAATGCGGCGTCCGGGCATCTGGATGACTCTGGGCGGGTCTTGTTCCAGCCAGAAGCGCAGCAGCAGCAGATCGCTGGATTGGAAGCTGAGCGATCCGGGTCGGGGTGAGCCCTCGTTGAATACCTTGCGATCCAGCAAGGTGTGCAGCCTCTCAATGGAGATCCTGAGTTCGGCGGCAGCTTCTGCTTCGTTGTACACATCATCTGCCGATTTCAACGGCTTTTCCATATGTGTGGTATCTCGCAGTCATTCGGGGGGCAGCTTCTTTGTACCTGCTTCAGAGTACGTGAGACATCAGGTAAACTTCGGAATGACCCTGCCATGAAGCCTTACCCGGTCCTTAGCTCCCCCCATCGCGGCCCGGCCGCCTGTCTACTGTTTTCACTCGGTATCGGTTTAGTAATGCTCGCAACCAGTGCGCGGGTGAGGGCTTTTGCCGTCGATCAAATCACCAGGACAGACGTGCGCCAGTCGCGCAGCGACCCGTTAATCAAGTCGGCACTTGATGACTTCTATAACCTCGATTACGACAAGGCGGTCGCCATATTCGAGCGGCTGGAGAAGGCGCATCCCGACGATCCGCTGGCAGCAACCCATCTGCTGCAGGCGGTGGTCTTCCGCGAGTTATACCGGCTGAACCTGCTGGACACGACGCTGTATTCCCATGATGGGTTTCTGACTGGAAAGGCAGCAAATGGCGACCCGGCGGTGCGGCGGCGTGTGGACCAGCTTACGGCGCAGGCGGTGAGCCTGTGCGATGCGCGCCTGAAGCAGAATGCGAACGACGTGGATGCGCTCTACCTGCGCGGAGTCGCGCGCGGCCTGCATTCCACTTACGTGGCCTTGGTGGACAAGAGCTTCATTGCGGCGTTGCGCGGAGCCGTAGCTGCGCGTCGCGATCACGAGCGGGTCTTGCAAATCGATCCGGGTTACGCAGACGCCAAGACCATCGTCGGGGCGCATAACTACGTTGTCGGCAGTCTGCCGCTGCCGGTGAAGCTGCTGGCGGGCATGGCGGGTCTGGGCGGAAGCAAGAAAAAAGGACTGGAATACCTGGAGGAAGCAGTCAGGGCAGGCGGCGAGTCCAGCTCGGACGCCCGTGTGGCGCTGGCGCTGTTCCTGCGTCGTGAAGGCCGCTACGGCGAAGCGAGTGATCTGGTGGCCACGCTGGTGGATCAATATCCGCGCAATTTTCTCTTTTCGCTTGAACACTGCAATCTGCTGAAGGATGGCGGCAAAGGCGCCGAAGCAGTTTCCTGCTACACGAAGCTGCTGGCAGGCGCCAAAACGGGACAATACAACGGAGCCAAGGTCGCGTTCGCGTCTTTCGGACTGGCAGAAAGCCTGCGCGGGCAGCGAAACTACGAAGCCGCATTGAGCCAATATGAGTTCACCAGCAGCGTGCCCGATGGACAGTTGAGCTTGCGCCAACGCGCCGCGCTGGCAGCCGGAGAGATGGACGATCTGCTGCGCCGCCGAGGCCAGGCAGTGCGGGAGTATGAAGAGGTAATTGCAGCTGACAATACCTCGGCACAAGCCGATCTCGCGCGCCGGTTGTTGAAGGAGCCGTATCACTTGCAGTAGGGCTGAAAATTGTTTTTACGCGTGTCGCCCGATGATTCTTCCGCAGTACTGCTCCAGACACACTTGCGAGGTCCTTCGGGCGCTTGCGCCCTCAGGAGACATATTTAACGAACTGGAACTTTTGTTGGTTCATCTGCGTTTCTTTTGCGTAGGAGGGTCGTATGTATTGCAATTTTTGCGGACGCACTATGCCGGATGATGCGCTGTATTGCTCGGCCTGTGGTCGCCAGCTTGGGACTCGTGTTGCACGGCGTCCGCTGGAGCGCGCGCGAGAAGGGCGCAAGGTCGCCGGCGTGTGCATGGGTTTGGCCCGGCATCTGGATGTGGATGTCACCTTGATTCGGCTGTTGACGCTGGTGGTCGCGCTGTTTACCGGCGGAATGGGCTGTATCGCTTACCTGGTGGGCTGGATTGTGATTCCGGAAGAACCGATCTACGCTCCACAAGCTCAGGTAGTGCAGCCGCAGTCTGGGCCGCCGATGCCGTAGGAAGGCAGTTGTTGAACAATCCTCCTGAAGGACCGTCGCCCGCCCTCGGGCGTCTTTAGCCAGACCTGTGTGACCGCACGCTTGCGGCTGGTCTTTGGGAGTTCATTGGTTTTGCCGAGCGGGTTCTGCAAAACTTGCACACATGCTCGTGAGTACATCGTGAAATGCGTTTCGCCGCCCCGCCGTTGAGTGGCTCGTCACCGATTGGAAAGACGCCCGAGGGCGGGCGACGGTCCTTCAACGTTGGCCCTCCTACCGTGGAACGGACCACCGACTATCCCGCAAACTTCAGGCTGAGAAGGCAGAGCACTACCAGGATGATCGCGACGTGAAGGCAAGATTCCCCAGTTGGCGTTTCTGTTCTTCTTCTTCGACCGCCCGAGCTCTGCGGGCAGTATCTTCGGCAACACGCTGAACGTCGTAGGCGCTGGGCATGACTTACTCCCACTCCGCCAGGGAGGGCTGACATCATACTCCCGCTTGCTGATTTCGTGCGAGCGGCAGCCTCGTTTCGGATTCCGGCGAGCGAAGTATAGATGCCTGTGGTTTCACAGGGGATGTTGCCCAAACTCCCAATACACTTTCTCGCCTGCTGGACGAAACCGCGAGCGTATGCGCAAAATAGAAGTTCGTCTGCACGAGCGGGCGAAATCGAAATTTAAGGAGAGTTATGGTCATTTCCGGTGAAGCCATCCGCATGATGAATTATGTTGACGATATTTCCACCACGCTGCGCCGCATTGCCGCCAACATTCCGTTCATGACCGACGAAGAGCGCAAGCGACTGGCCGAATACATGCGCAAGGCCGATCCGAACTACATGGGAATGATCGAAAAGCTGGAGAAGGGAAGCTAGCGGTGGCTTCAGTCCAGACGGTTGCAGTGATCGGAGCCGGCATCATGGGCCGTGGAATCGCCCACGTGTCCGCCTTAGGCGGATATCGCACCATTCTCGAAGACATTTTGCCGGCCAGCCTGCGCAGGGCAGAAAGTGAAATTCGCGGCAATCTGGACAAAGGTGTCGAATTGGGAAAGCTCGATAAGGCTGCGGCCGAAGCGGCTTTCTCGCGCATCGAATTCGCCGGGACCGTGGAGGAGGCAGCCAGGGAAGCCGATCTGGTGATCGAAGCTGTCCCCGAAGAGATGGATTCGAAGATCGAAATCTTCACACTGCTCGATAAGATTTGCCGGCCTGCGACCATTCTCGCTTCTAATACCTCGTCCTTAAGCATTACCGAGATTGCCTCGGTCACGTATCGCCCGCGCAAATGTGTGGGCATGCACTTCTTTAACCCCGTACACAAGATGAAGCTGCTGGAGGTAGTGCGCGCGCTTGAGACCGACCAGGAGACGATTTCTGCGGTGGCGGATGTTGGTCGGCGCATGGGCAAGGAAGTAGTTGTGATCAGGGAATCGCCCGGCTTCATCACCAGCCGCATCAATGCCATGATCGGCAATGAAGCGTTTTACATGCTGCAAGAGGGAATTGCCTCGGCGGAAGACATCGACAAAGCATTGAAGCTGGGCCTGAATCATCCCATGGGCCCGTTTGAGCTCGTCGACCTGGTGGGGCTCGACACCCGATTGCACATCCTCAAATACCTGCACAAGTCCTTGGGCGAGAAGTTTCGCCCGGCTCCGCTGCTGGTGCAGCACGTAAAGGCGGGGCGTTTGGGACGAAAATCGGGGCGCGGGGTCTTCGAATATCCCGACTCGCAAAAGAGCAAAGACAAACAAAGGACTACAGAAGCCAACCTGGGCCACTAACATTCCTGCTCCTAAACAGTCTTTAGCTGAAGATGGTTCCTTCCGGGGGGACCTCTGCGGTTGGAGTCCTTTAGATGGAACTGAGGCTCTGCCGGGCCCGTATTCATGAACAACATGCAGATCGCCTTCGACATCTTCAGCCAGACTCTGCGCACTTTGTGGGCGCATAAGCTGCGGTCGTTTCTCACGATGTTCGGCATCGCCTGGGGAGTCGGGTCGCTGCTGCTGCTGGTTGGGTTGGGTGAAGGATTCCGCACGGGAAATCAGAAGCAGTTGGCCACCCTTGGTCAGGACATCATCATGATCTGGTCAGGACGGGTGCCTGCAGTCGCCGGCAGCGGCACCGGAATGCGCCAGTATTATCTGACCTTCCGCGACTATCAGGATGTCGCGCGTGAAGCCCGGCACGTGCGCAATGCCGCTCCCATTTTGAACCGCAGCGACATTCGCGCGGTCAGCGACTTCACCAATGCCAACGGACAGGTCTTCGGTACCACGCCCAACCTGAACCAGATCCGAAATATTCCCATCGGCGAAGGCCGCTGGTTGAATGACGATGACGAGACCCAGAAACGAAATGTAGCCGTGATTGGCGACGAGATGGCCCGCAATCTGTATCCGGGAACATCTCCCCTTGGAGCTGCGCTGTTGCTGAATGGCGTGCGCTTTCAGATCGTCGGCATTGTCAGTTCCATTGGAGTGCATGAAAACAACTCCACCAACAATCGCGTGTACGTGCCGTATTCAGCGATGCACCAGTACTTCCCGCTGACCAATGTGGGAGAAACGCCGGACGCGATCTCCACCATCAATTATCAGCCGCTCACCCACGACGACAATGATCTCGCAAAGCAGGATGTGCACGCGATCATTGCGCGCAACCATCAATTCGACGCGAAGAATGCGGACGCCTTCGAAGAGTGGGACACCATTCAGAGCGAGCATATGGTGGGCAAGATCTTCGATGCGATGGATGGATTCCTCGGCAGCGTGGGAGTGGTAACGCTGGCGCTGGGGGCAATCGGAATCATTAACATCATGCTGGTATCTGTGACCGAGCGCACCCGCGAAATTGGACTGCGAAAAGCTTTGGGCGCAACCAATCGCAGCATCCTGATGCAGTTTTTTCTCGAAGGCATTTTGCTGACTGTGTTCAGTGGCGGGATTGGAATGGCGGCTGCCGCCGGACTGATGGCCGCGTTGGGCACGCTGCCTTCACCGCCCGGATTCGATACCCCCAAACTTGTGCCTGCATCGGCGGCGCTGGCGATTGGCTGCCTCACTCTCGCCGGCCTGGTCGCGGGACTCTATCCCGCGCGCAAGGCGGCGATGCTGCAGCCGGTCGAAGCGCTGCGCAGGGAATAGCACATGGTCCGCGATCTGCTTAGCCAATCTTACGGCGCCATGCGGCACGACCGCAGGCGCACCGCTCTCACCATGATGGGCATGGCCTGGGGCATTGCCACGGTGGTGCTGCTGCTTGCCTACGGCTCCGGCTTTGGACGCGCGATCAACGCCATCTTCCAGAACTGGGGCGCGAAGGTGATTGGAGTTTTCCCAAATCGGACCTCGCTGCAGGCGGGCGGCACGAAGGCCGGGACCCAGATCCGTTTTCAGCTCGCAGACGTGGATTACATTGCCAGCACGGTCCCCCTGGTCAAGCACATCACCCCGCAGGTTTCCAAGGATGAAAGCGTTCAATATGGGAACCGCACGTTTACTTTTCCTGTGAATGGCTATTATCCGTCGGTGCAGAGCATCCTCAATTACAAGGTCGATATGGGACGCTTCTACGACGAGCGCGATAACGAAACGCATGCTCGCGTGGTGGTGATCGGATCGGAAGCCAAAACGAAACTTTTTTCCGGACAATACGCGCTTGGCGAAAAAATTCGCATTGACGGCATCAGCTTCGAAGTGATCGGCGTGCTCGCGACGAAGATGCAGGAGGGCGGACAGGACGACTCCAACCGGCAAATCCTGATCCCCTTCAACAGCATGGGCGATCTGAAAGACATTCGCTACATCGACGGCATCTGGCTCGATTACGTCACCTTCAACTACAACGGCGTGGAAGAGGCTGTGCGCGGAGCATTGGCCCATCTGCACGGATACGACGTAAAAGACCGTCGCGCCGTGTTTCTTTTCAACTCCATGCAGCAGGTGACGCAGTTCGAGATCATCACCCTGGGACTTAAAGTATTGCTGGCTTTCATCGGCGCGCTCACGCTCGGCATCGGCGGAATCGGCCTGATGAACATCATGCTGGTGTCGGTGACACAGCGCACGCGTGAAATCGGTGTGGAGAAAGCGCTGGGCGCGCGCAAAAAAGACATCCTCTTCCAGTTCCTGGCCGAGGCGCTGACGATAACTTTCGTCGGCGGCATTGTGGGAATAGCGCTGGCGTATCTGATTTCTTTTGGTGTGGGCCGCATCACGCTCTACAGCGCGATCGCGAAGAACGCCGAGGCAGCCGACATCAGGTTGATCATCGATCCGACGACTCTGATTGTCGCCACCGCGATCTTGTCCATTGTGGGAATTGTTAGCGGCATGCTGCCGGCCATGAAGGCGGCGAATCTGGATCCAATTGAAGCACTGCGCTACGAGTGAAGCTTCGAGTTTTACCTAACCCATCACTGTCCGCTGCTCTCCTGCCGCTTGTATGGCGTGTTCAGATAGCGGCGCGCTTCGTCCAGCGCTCCCTGCGTATTGTCGTTGGTCTGCAGTGCCTGGCGGTACTCGTTGGTCGCGCGTTCGCGCTGGTCGGTTAGATCGAAGATTTTGCCAAGTTGAATGTGGCTCCAGACCTCAGTCCACTTGGGCTCGCCATCGCCATTGAGGGATTCGCGATAGGCGTTCGCCGAAGATTGATAGTTCTTCTGCAGGAAGAACACCTCGGCAATTCGGTAGTGGGCGAGAGAACTGTTGTGGTTGGCGTCCAGCGCTTTCTGGTATTCCTTCAATGCTTCGCTCAAATCACCTTGAGCGGCGAGCTGCTGTCCGCGAAGAATGGCGACCCGAACGCGCAGCTCGGGTGAGTTCTTCAGTACCCAATTGTTAGGATCGAGGACAATGCGTCGCGGCTTGCCGAATGTTTCCACCGAGTAGGTGGACTGCGTCCCGGCAACGTCGATGCGCTTCATCTCGCTCTTGCCATCGGTATCGACGCGGATTTCCAGCGGCATGCGAAACAGATCGAGGTCCTGATTTACCTGACCCACAATGCGGAACCCCTTGTTATTGCCCAAACGATAGACGGTGTACTGGTTCTTGAACTCGGGCGCGCCGGTGCCATCGAGCCACTGGGTGAAGAACGCTCCCAGCTTCTGACCGGAAATTTGCTCAGTAAGCCCGCGGAACTGATCGGTGGTGATGGGCTTGCCCGCGTACTGCTGGGCCAGGGACTTCATCGTGCGATCGAAGTTCGCGTCCCCAACTTCCCAGCGCAGCATGTGGAAGATCATGCCGCCCTTATCGGTGACCAGCGACTGGAACTCCGGCGAAAACGGATCGAGCTTGCCCACTCCCGAAAGGGGAATATTGTCGTAGGCGAGGGCGCCGACCGCCATGTCTTTAGTAGCTTCTTCGAAGCCGGCTTCGCCGGCGGCATCCTGCACGTAGCGCACTTCGCTGTCGCGGGCTGCGCCTTCGGTGATCCAGAAATCATCTTTGCTCGCCGGACTCACAGAATTCCCCCACCATTGGTGGGCCAGATTGTTGGCCAGGAGGCGATAATTCACTTTCTGCGTGATGCCGCGCGCGGCGATCGCCGTCAGGAGGGGCGCGGAAGTGGAGGGCACCGTGTCATCCGGCAATTCAACAATGCTGATGTTCACTGACGGCAAGGGTCCGTACAGGTTGCTGAAGAACGCGATCTCTTTTTCAGCCGTTTCGGAATAGAGCTGTTCCAGTTGCTTGTGATTGGGTTTGAAGTACACGCTCATATTGCCGATCTTCGCCGGCACAAAGGTTCCGGCAATGATCGTGCCCGGGAAGCTGGGCGTCTGCCATTCAAAGCTGAAGGTTTTGTTTCCTCCCGCTGCGGCATGCGTAGCAGCAGGCTTGGCGCCGCTGCCGATTACTTCAAAGAAAGCCGGAACCGTCACGTTGATCGCGGCGGTGAATCGGTTGGTGCCGTAGCCGACCATGGGAAACCATCGGCTGGCATAGAGCAGGTACGACGTATCCGGGCCCACGTATGCGAGCTTCAATCCTTCGACTGGACTGTCATCGCCGGTGGCGAGTGTGCCCTCATATTCGAATGTCAAGGTCTGCGACTGGTCCTTCGAGAGCCCTTCTGGGAGAGTCACTCTGACGGTATAGTCCTGGGTCACGCGCTCGGTCTGCAGCGCCTTGCCTGCTTCGTTTGTGACCCGAGTCACACGCAAGGCATTGTTGAGCTCAAAGACCGCGGTGCTGATGTCCTCAAGCGCGGTGAATTTCACCTTGGCCTTGGCGGTCAGATGATGAGTTTTGGGCGCGAGCTCGGCATCGATAACGTAGTCTTCAACATGAATGCGGGGCTTCTCGGCCGCGGCGGCCGGGCCGGCGATGGCTAGAATGCAGGCTGCACAAAGCAGCAGCCGAACCACAAACTCAGGAATGCGCTGGCAGCGCATTCGAACAATCAAACTCATTCGTGCTCCAGAGTAGCCGCTTTTCTAGGATGCAACGGGAAACCAGGATAGATGCTGATTTATTGCTCTCACAAGCCAGGCTCGACGTGGAGAACAGGTCAAGCGGGGGCCCCGCACCGGAACGGCAATTCTCATCTCTATTTTAATAACGAACGAGACGCATAAATAGTTTACCTGCTGACGAGTTCGGCTGCAGCCTGGGCCGCGCGCTCAATGGCAGTTCGGCCCGCGAAGGTTGGGACCGAGTGCAACTTCTCCCCTGCCTGCCGCAGGTTGTGCAGCATCTCCGCCCGGGCGTTTCCCTCTGGGATTAATCGGCGCAAGTGACTGACTACATTTTCCGCGGTGAAGTCGTTCTGGATCAGCTCTGGAACGATCTCGCGTTCTGCAATCAGGTTGATCATCCCATAATTCTTCACCTTCACCAGGCGGCGCCCGATTTCATAAGTGAGCCGGCTCACGCGGTACACGATTACGAAGGGTGTTCCGATCAGTCCCGCTTCCACCGTTGCGGTGCCGCTGGCGACCACAGCAGCTCGCGAATGCAGGAGAGCGGCGCGAACATCATCGACCAGATGAACGCGGCTGCCGGAAGTTTGCTGTGCAACCCACTCCGGCGACAGCGTGGTAGCAACCGGCAGCAGGTATTCATATTCTTCATCGAGCTGCTTTGCAGCTTCGAGCATGACTGGCAAATTAAGCAGTAGTTCCTTCCGGCGGCTTCCTGGGAGCAGAGCAATCCACTGCTTCGCCGGGTCCAGCCGGTGCTCCTGCGCAAAGCTCTCACGCGCAACCGAGGGGAGTGAGAGGTCGGCCAACGGATGCCCCACGTATTCCGCTGCTACTCCGCGTTCCCGGTAGTAGCGTTCCTCGAAAGGGAAAATCACCAGCATGCGGTCGACAAAGCTCTTCACCCGCCGGATGCGCCTCTGCTTCCACGCCCAGAGCTGGGGAGACACGAAGTAAACCACCGGCACACCGAGCCCATGCAGCTTCTGCGCCAGTCGCAAATTGAAGTCAGGACAGTCGATCAGGATGGCGAGATCCGGACGCCGCTCGCGCGCGCGAGACACCATGCGAAAGAACTCGCGATAAATGGTCGCGATATGCTTGATGACCTCGGTGATTCCGACCGCCGCCACTTTTGCCGAATCGACGACGATCTCGCAGCCGGCGGACCGCATGCGCTCACCACCAACTCCGAAAAACTGCGTGCCATCTCCGAGCAGCTTACGCAATTCGGGAATCAGCATCGCGCCGTAGTTCTCGCCCGAGGCTTCGCCGGCGGAGATGAGAATGCGCGCAGAACGAGTGAAATTCTTCGGAGGATCCGAATCGCTCGCAATTTTGCCAGGAGATAGGATGAGACACTCGTAGCTTAGGAGATGCGCGTGATGCCAGGAAACTCGTCAAGACCAGAATCAAAACTCAAGATCCGCTCGATTTTGTGCTGACCCATAACTGCAAGATGTACTGCGTCGCGTGCCGATATGCGACGACGGCCCAGAATGATTTCCTTGGCTTTCTGTACTGTGGCTTTATCAATGGTCAACACCTCATCGACCACGGCCAACATGGCATCGAAGGCTGGTTGAATTGAATCGTGACGGTTGACTGCGGTGTAGCGATGCAGAATTTCCTGCAGCGCCTCGGCGTCAGTGACCAGACGCTGGCCTTCGCTAATCAGTCTTTCAAGCAGCCGCTGGGCGTCAGCCTTGTGCGGATGATCACTCCCTACAAGGTACATGGGGATATTGGAGTCCACGAAGGTCACGGCTTCATTCCGGAGTTATACCCGCTCTCGATTTCCCCCAGCATCTGGTCAATATCGCCGGTCGGAAAATTATGCCGTGCAGCGGCGCGGACGGCCGCGAGTTTTTTGGAAACATCCCCCCCGGGTTCTTGTCGTCGGGCATGAGAGAGCGCCTGGCGCACCCATTCCGCAATCGACATTCGTCGCGAACGCGCTATCCGCTGAATATCGCGGTATTCGGGATCCTGGAGAATAACTTGCAGCCGCTTAGACATGTCAGGAGTCTAGTTGACTCATATTGATGAGTCAATCGTCAAGGCGTTTAAGACTGGCAGTGCACTGACCAATTCTCGCGTGTAAGGATGCACTGGACGGCTGAGGATCTCATGCGTTGGCCCGACCTCCACCAGTTCTCCGTGGCGCAAAATCGCAATTCGGTGGCATAGCGAGGAAACCGCCAAGAGATCGTGGGAGATGAAGAGAATGCCGGTGCCCATCTCCTGGCTCAGTTGCCTGAAAATATTCAAGACTTCTTTCTGCGTGATCAAATCCAGCGCGCTGGTGCATTCGTCGGCCAGCAGCAGCGGCGGTTTGTGCAACACTGCGATTGCGATAAGCACGCGCTGCGCTTGCCCAACGCTGAGTTGCGCCGGCTTGCGCTTCAGGAATTTTTCATCCACATCCAGGTTGAGGCTGCGCAGCAGATCGAGAAATCGCGGCGTGCATTCCTTGCGGCTGCCGGGACGATGGGCGCGCCAGGCTTCATGCATTTGCGTGCCGATCTTGAGCGCGGGATTCAGCGACGACATCGGACTTTGCAGCACCAGGCCAATGTCGCGTCCGCGAATGGCGCGCATTTCCGCTTCGCTTAGCTCCATCAGCTCGCGGCCATTCAGGCGAACGCTCCCTGAAGTTTTGCCGCCTTTGAGATCGAGCAGTCGCAGAATGGACAGCGCCAGCGTACTTTTTCCGGAGCCGCTCTCACCAACGAGCCCGAGAATTTCGCCGGGGGCCATTTCCAGCCGGAGATCGCGCAACACGCCGGGTTTGCCGGAGTAGTCGGCTGAAATCGAGATCGAGAGAAGCGCTTCCTGCATCGTCAGTTCCTGTTCAGGGAAAGATACTCGACATTCCAAAATGTCTGCGGCGTCAGCACTACCGGATCGGCGCCCTTGACCCGCGATGAGACCGCCACTAGGGCATTCTTGTCCACCAGATACAGCATCGGATTTTCCGCGGCTACAATCTCCTGAACCTTGTCGAACTCCGCCCTGCGTTTGTTGCGATCGAGGGTGGAAGCCTGCGCATGCATCAGCTTGTCAATGTTCTTCTCCCAGGGAGTCTCCGGCGTCTTCTGCGCGGGGTTCCATTGATGCAGGTCCGACGAGCTGAGCCACACGTTCATCTGTCCGTCAGGATCGAGATCGACATTCGTCAGGCCCAGCATGCAGGCTTCATAGTCAAACGTTCTGGTAATGCGCTCGATAATCGAGGGAAAGTCCAGCGGCACGAAATTCAGCTTGATTCCAATCTGGGCCAGATCCTGCTGCATCAGGCTTCCCATTCGTTCGCGGGGCTTGTTTCCCGAATTGGTAATCAGAGAAAATACAACCGCATTGCCGGCTTTGTCCTTCAGCACCTCGCCGTCTTTATGAAACCCGTCCTGTTGCAGCAGTTCGAGCGCTCCTTTCGGGTCGTAACCCTGAGGTTTTAGCGACTGATCGAACCAAAACTTGTTGGCTGGACTGAGCAGTCCGACAGAAGGCGTTGCATGTCCGCGAAAGGCTACCCGGGCCAGATCCGCGCGATTGATGGACATCGAGATCGCCCGCCGAAAATTCTCAGAACGAAACCAGGCCTTCTTATATTCGGGGAGGGGAGACCTGGCGACCTGATTAAACCAAAGTTCCTCCGACTCTGCTGACGGACCGAGGTCGCGTGCAGCCGACGCATCCTGGGCATGGAGTTGCTCATAAAGATCCGGGGACAGGTTGTTGATTACGTCAATGTCGCCGCGACGAAAGCGCAGCAGCTCCGTGTCCCGGTTCTGCATAATGTACAGCCGCACCGCGTCGAGATAGGGAAGCGCATGACCCGCGCTGTCCTTCTTCCAATAATGTGGGTTGCGCCTGAGCAGAACATACTCGCCCGCCTTTTGCTCCGTCACCATGAATGGCCCCAGCACGGTGCTAGCGTCAGCTTTTCCCGCCATGCGCGCCGGAGAAATGGCAACCTGGTCAAACAGGCGTTCGAGTCCGGCGATCGGCTGCGGAAACAGGACTGTCGCCGCATATTTCCCCTGCGTTTGAGCCAGAACTTTTCCTGAGCCTGCGCGGAATGCGTCTCCGGTGGACGAATGCAGCTTCGGATCCATCAATGCCGTGATGGTGGCCACCACGTCATCGGACGTGAAGGGCGAGCCGTCGGAGAACTGAATGCCCTGGCGAAGCTTGAACGTGATGCGGCGTCCGTTCTCGGTGACCTTCCACGAGGTCGCCAGTTCGGGCTGGTTCTCCTGGGTTTTGCGATTGACGCGGATCAGCACCCCACCGGTGAGATAGCGTACGATCTCCGAAGAATCATCTTCCACCAGCAGCGGGTTCGTGGTTTTCGGATCCGACTTGATAGTGAAATGCAATTCTCCCCCGCTCTGCGACCAAAGGGGGAGCGCCAAAAGAAAAACAAGTAGACCGTAAATTGCGTGAGCAAGCCGTATCACGCGTACTCCCCCTCGCCCAAAGCAAACTGAAACAGACTCACCACCACAAATAAAGAAACCAACGGCGCCCACAACCACGGGCTGCTGGCAAAAGCCGAATAATTTTCCAGCTCGCGCAGCAAATTTCCCCATGACGGCAAAGGCTCAGTAACACCCAGTCCGAGCATTCCCAAATTGGCTTCGGTCAATATGAACAGCGGCACCGAAATCCAGAATTGCGCCAGCAAGATGGGACGCACGTTTGGAAGCACATGAGCGAAGAGCAAACGCCAGCGCCCGCATCCAGCCGCGCGCGCCTGGAGAACGAACTCAGAATTGCGCATTTCCCGCACCGCCGCCGAAACCACGCGGGCCGAAGCTGCCCAACCCAGCGTTCCCAGCAATACAAACGTGATCGCCACCGAGGCGACAGCGGGAATGTTTAGCGGCAACACCGCGCGTACGGTCAGCAATAGGAAGAGCCAAGGCAAGCTGAGAAACAGATCGATGAAGGCGCGCGTGAACTGGTCCCACATTCCGCCGGCATAAGCGCCGGCCCCGCCGATAATGGCCGCGAGGAGAGTCGCAATCAGGGCCGCAGCCGGTGCGAGCAGCAGCGAGATGCGCATGCCGTAAAGAAGCCGAGAAAGGCGATCGCGCCCAAGATCGTCGGTGCCCAGAGGATATTGCCGTGAAGGCGGATGATCGGGGTCCTCGCGAAATTGCTTTTCGTAAGAAGCGGGCGCGATGAAGCTCGCTCCCAATGCGCCCAGAAAAACCAAACCCAGCAGTCCGATTGCAATCCAGCGCACTCGTTTCATATCAGATCTCGAGTGGCCGCTGGAGCCAGCAGGTCAGCAAAGGAATTTGCAACCACCGTTATCACAGCAATGATCAGTGTGAGGTTGACGAGCAGGGGAACGTCGCGGGCCAGCGCGGCCTTCCATGCGAGTTGGCCAATCCCGGGATAATCGCAAACAACTTCCACCGGGATCGCCGCTCCCAACGCCATGCTCACCGTCACGCCTGCAAGGGCCAGCATCGGTCCGGCAAGATTGGGGAAAACGTGCCAGCACAAAATTCGCAGTCCACCCAGGCCTCTGGCCTTCGCCGTCAAAATGTGCGGCATCGCGTAAGTTTTGAGCAGCAGGTTACGTGAAAAGCGAAAGACTTTGGGAAAGACGATCAGGGCAATCGCAATTCGTCCTGGAGATCCGACGACCAAAAAAAGCAGCGCCAGCACCGCCGAAGGAATGCACAAAAAAACGCCGGTGATCAGCGTCGCCAGTGTGCTGTATGCGGGCGAGCGCTTCCAGGTTGCCGGCAGGGCCAGCGCGAGTCCCAACAGCCACCCGCCGCAAACGCCGGTCCCGATGGACCGCAGTGTTTCCGGCGCGCGATCGCGTAACAGTTCTGAAATGGGACGATCCAGGGACCGAGAGTAGCCGAAATCGCCGTGGACAAGTCCGCCGAGGTAATGAAGGTAGTACGTGAAGACATGGCGTTCAGCTTCGTCCTGAGCATGCACCGCTTGCCGGCTTGCGGCGCTAAGCTGAGTGCTGAGGTCCTCGTCGTGAGTTCCAAAACCGGGCGCGAGGCGGACGAGCAGAGCCCCGAGCAGGCCGCCAAAAAGTGCGACCAGAACAATCGTTATAAGCTGCCGTCCGATGGCACGTAGTGTCATTCACAAGGCTCCGCCGACATCAGCTTGGGAGTGGTTGACCCATGTGATTGTCATTCCGAGCGCGATTTTTGGCGCGAGGAATCTGCTGTTTCGAGAGCATTCGCAAAAGCAGATCCCTCGCTTCGCTTCGGGATGACAATTTCAATGTCATTCCGCTAGGCTTAAATGGCTGTTACTTGCAAATAGTGACAGCCAGACATGTGCTAGTCCAGCGTTATTGGCGTGGAGGGACATCTGGAAGTAACTCGGCCGGTGAGGCATTTACCGGTGAAGGGAATAGGCACGCAGCTTGCGGCTGAGGGTGCGGCGCGAGATGCCGAGGATGCGCGCAGCTTTCTGCTGGTGTCCTGCGGTTCCTTTTAGCGTTTCCAGGATCAGGTCCTGTTCCATTTTCTGCAGCGGTTCGGTAGAGGCCAGCGAAGCCGGTCTGGGACGCGCTTGCTGAATGTTTGCCGGCAACTCATGCACGGTGATGGTTTCTCCCAGGCAGAACACCGCGGCAGTGAGCACCACGTTCCGCAATTCGCGGACATTCCCACTCCAGCAGTACTGCAGCAGCGTGGCTTTGGCCTCTTCGGAAAAGTTGATGTGCGGATAGGTCTCGTGAAGAAAGAAGTTGGCTAAGGGAATGATGTCTTCCTTGCGCTCGCGCAAGGGCGGAACCCGAAGGTGCACCTGATTCAAGCGATGGTACAGATCGTTGCGAAAGTTCCCGCGAGTAACGGAGTTCTCCAGATCGCGACTAGTCGCCGCGATCACTCTCACATCGACGGCAACCTTCTTTTGTCCTCCCACGCGGTAGTAAGGCGCGCCGTCCAATACACGCAGCAACTTCACCTGAGTCCGAGGCTCGAGCTCGCCCACTTCGTCCAGGAACATGGTGCCCCCATCGGCGAGTTCGAAGAAGCCCGGCTTCTGCGCATCCGCGCCGCTGAACGCGCCTTTTTCGTATCCAAAAAGCTCGCTCTCGACCAGATGCTCAGGCAATGCAGCGCAGTTCACATCTACCCAGGGCTTACTGCAGCGCAACGATTGCTGATGAATGGCGCGGGCGACAATCTCCTTGCCGCTGCCGGTCTCGCCGGTGATGAGGATCGAAGCACCGGTGCGGGCCACCCGCTCGGCCATGCTCATGACCGCAGCCAGAGCAGGGCTGCACACAATGGGAAGCGAGCCCGCTTTCGGCGGATTGGACACGATTGACAAGGGTTAGACGAAGGGCTAGTGAGGGGAACTAGCGGGAGCGACTAACAAGGTAGTCCCCAACTGTACACGGGTCAATACGGGAGAGGCAGGCGGGCAGTTACCTTCGGTCAATGACCGTGAGTAACCTGACCCACATTCGTGCATTGGAATGCGAATAGACAAACCGATCTCTGTCTCCTGAGTGCCGCGTAGCGGCCGAAGGATCCCCTGCGATGGGAACAACAAAATAGCTGGTTGCGGGGCTCCTCAACCACGATCGTTGGCCGAAGAGTCGCAATCTGCACAGGGGACCTACGCATTTGTAGAGGTCCTTCGTCCTCCCCATCAACTCCGCTGCGCGGAGTTGATTACTCGTCCTCGGATGACAATCAACTAGACGGCTCGCGCCACGAGGTAATTACTTTGAGTGCCGACTGCCTACTTCAGCGCCGTCCAGCCTTCTTCGAATTGCCGCTGGAGAATCCAGCGTTTGAGTTCGGTCGCGTCGCGCTCTTCCATTTCTGCGAATTGCAGGCCGGCGCGGCCGTCGCGAGTACGCCAGGCGACCATTGCCTGGGTAGTAATTTCCATTTGCGCGCCGGGCAGGAGGAAGCGCAGTTGCACATTTCCGGACTGCTGGCCTTCGGCGGGAAATGCCGCCAGCGCAATTCCGCCTATGCTCAGGTTCGATGATTGAGCGGTGAACTCTGCTCCGTCCGGCGTCCTTACCTGGACCGGCACTTCCACGATGCTGCGGAAATAGTGTTGCTGCCGATGGCTGAGTTGGCCCAGGCTGTCGGGCGATTCTTCTCCCTGCTCGCGCATGAGTTTCAGCTGCCGGCTTAGCGTCCGGCGGGAAATTCCCAACTCTTCCGCCGCCAATCCTTGATGACCGTTGTGTCGTGCCAGCGCTTCGAGAATGCGTTGTTTCTTGATGTCGCGGAGTTCTCCTCCGCTCGCAGGCGGCGGAGAGGGGAAACTCGATGCCCGTTGCGGAGCGGCCGCAGCGCTGCTCGTTTGTGGCTCATAGTATGCGATCTCCGGCGGAAGGTCGGAGACACAGATTTTGCGCTCATGGCACAGTGCGCCGGCGCGAACGATCACGTTGCGCAGTTCGCGCACATTCCCCGGCCAGCGGTAGGCTTCCAGCTTCGCCGCAGCTTCGGGCGAAAGGTGCGCGCCGGGATGGATACTGGTGAGGAAGTGCTCGGCAAGCAAGGCAATATCTTCCCTGCGCTCGCGCAGCGGCGGCACGCGGAGTTGGAACTGCGATAAGCGATGGTAAAGATCGCCGCGAAACTTGCCTTCATGTACCGAACGATCGAGTTCCTTGTTAGTCGCCGCGACCAGCCGGACGTCGACTGTAACCTTCTTTGTTCCACCCAGGCGATAGTAGGGCACTCCGTCGAGAACGCGCAGCAGCTTCACTTGCAGCTTGGACTCGAGCTCTCCGACTTCGTCCAGAAACAACGTACCTTTGTGCGCTAACTCGAAAAAGCCGGGCTTTCCTCCATCGGCGCCGCTGAATGCGCCTTTCTCATAGCCGAAGAGTTCGCTTTCAACAAGGTGCTCGGGAAGGGCGCCGCAGTTGACGTCGATCCATGGCAGATCGCAGCGCAGCGAATGATGATGCACTGCGCGCGCAATGAGCTCTTTGCCCGTTCCGGTTTCGCCGATGATCAGCACGGCCGCATTGTGATGCGCAACCCGCTCGACCATCTGAAACAGTCGTCGCATGGGCTCGCTGCGAAACACCGCCTGGACTCCAGGCAGCTCCAGAATCACGGGTTCGGCATCGGCTGCGACGACACACCTCTCCTAAGGGCGGAGTGTAGGCCAGCAGAGTAGATGGCCGCAACTCAAATAAAAAGCAGTACTTGGCCCGATAATGCCGATGGTTAAGCCCTAGTAGCTGCTAGCTACTAGATGCTGGCTTTGCAATCTCTCTTTCCGCATTTCGCTGCCACCTGCGATTCTCATCATGGACCCACGCTGCACAGCTTTTTAGGGTTTTGACTAGCAGCCAGCAGCTGGAAGCCAGCAGCTTCTTGGAGACAACCTGTCGCGCTACGGCGCCGGGTGAGACAAGATGTCTCATTTTGTGACGTACGCCGAAGGGTGAAAATCCAGCCAAATCTAAGAAAACGCTAGCACTCGGCGATGGCGCGCGCTGGTAGTCCGCTTGCACTCATGAAGGTCGCGAGGGTACCAAGGTGCAAACCGAACGACTCAGGGCTGGTGTATTCATCAGTTTGGTGGCGCTCATAGGTTCGTCAGTCTTTGCCTATGGGATGCTGCACTGGCATTCCCAGGACCTAATCCGGCTGGCGGTGTACGTTCTTATTGCCGCCGTGGCTTCCGGCTTGAAAGTCAGCCTGCCGGGCGTGAATGGGACGATGTCGGTCAACTTTCTTTTCGTCCTGCTGGGAATCGTCGAACTCAATCTTCCGGAAACACTGCTGATCGGCATCACGGGAATCCTTACGCAGTCATTGTGGAAGTCGCGAAACGTCAAGCCCATCCATCTTATTTTCAATCTGGGTGGCAATGCGGCTGCCATCGGCGCGTCCTATGCCGCCTATCAGTATGTCGACAACGGGCCGTTTGGACACAGCTTGCCGCTGTCGCTGATTGCCGCGGCATCGACTTACTTTCTGGCCAACACGGTCCCGATTGCCATCGTAATTTCGCTCACTGAGCACAAGTCGGTCCAGAAAGTCTGGAAGGAATGCTACTTCTGGTGCTTCCCCTATTATCTGTTTGGGGCGGCTATTACCGGACTGGCACACCTTATCAACCGCTATGCGGGATGGGAAACATCGCTGCTGGCCTTCCCCGCGGTGTATTGGATCTACCGTTCTTATCGCCTGTACCTCGAGCGTCTGGAGAAAGAAAAGACCCACGTCGAGGAGATGGCTTCGCTGCACTTGCGAACCATTGAAGCCTTAGCGCTGGCCATTGAGGCCAAGGACCACACTACGCACGAACATCTGAAGCGCGTCCGAGTGTACGCGGTTGAAGTGGCGCAGAAGATGAAAGTTTCGTCTGACGAACTGGAAGCGCTGCGCGCGGCCTCGCTGTTGCACGATATCGGCAAGCTGGCCGTCCCGGAGCACATCATTTCCAAACCGGGAAAACTGACGCCGGAAGAGTTCGAGAAGATGAAGATCCACCCCATCGTAGGGGCGGAGATTCTGCAGCGCGTGCAGTTCCCGTATCCGGTGGTGCCCATCGTGCGCGCTCATCACGAGCGTTGGGACGGTAGTGGATATCCCTTCGGCCTTCGTGGGGAAGAAATTCCGATTGGGGCGCGCATTCTCGCAGCCGTCGATTGCCTGGACGCCCTGGCCTCTGACCGCCAGTATCGTCGCGCTTTGCCGCTTGATGATGCCATGCGGCATGTCGAGATGGAGTCCGGCATCAGCTTTGACCCGCAGGTCGTGACTGTACTCAAACAGCATTATCAGGAGTTGGAACGCAAAGCGCAGGGGCAGGACCACCCGTTGGCCAAGCTTTCTACCGACGTGAAGGTCGAAAAGGGCGTGCCTGCTGCCGGGCTCGAGCACAACGAAGGCAAGCTCCAGCAGGCCGCGGTGGCCAAGACCCAGCATGTCGAATTCCTGTCGTCCATCGCCAGCGCCCGGCAGGAAGCGCAGATGCTCTTCGAGCTCAGCCAAACCATCGGCAATTCGCTCTCTCTGGACGAGACATTGTCGGTGCTGTCAGTGCGCCTGAAGCGACTGATTCCTTACGACTCGATTGCTATTTACTGCAAGAAAGACGACCGCCTGGTTCCGGAATTCGTCACCGGCGACAACTTCCGCCTGTTCTCATCGTTGCAGATACCGATGGGCCAGGGCTTGTCCGGATGGGTGGCGCAGAACCGCAAGGCCATCGTCAACGGTAATCCGTCGGTCGAGCCCGGATACTTGGCCGACGACACCAAGTTCAGTACCCTACGTTCGGCGCTGGCAGTTCCGCTCGAAGGACTGCAAGGCGTGCTCGGCGTTCTTTCGCTGTATCACAGCGAGAAAGATGCCTTCACCAACGATCACCTGCGCATTTTGCTGGCGATCGCTTCCAAGCTCGGGCTCTCGATAGAGAACGCTTTGAAGTATCGTTTGGCGGAAACGTCAGCCACCACCGATTACCTCACGGGCTTGCCGAACGCGCGGTCGCTCTTCCTGCACCTGGATCGCGAGATGTCGCGCTGCCGCCGTCATGAAGAGGCGCTCACTGTGCTGGTCTGCGATCTCGATGGCTTCAAGCAGGTCAATGATCGCTTTGGACACCTCGAAGGCAATCGCCTGCTGCGCGCTTTTGCGCAGAAGCTGAAGGATTCCTGCCGCGAGTACGATTATGTGGCCCGCATGGGCGGCGACGAGTTCGTGATCGTCGCTCCCGGACTTACTCCGGAAACCAGCCTGGAGAAGACCTACTACTTCAATCAACTGGCCATGGAAGCGGGACGCCAGGTGACCGGGGAGGACATCATCTCGCTAAGTGTGGGCGCGGCGTTCTATCCGCGCGACGGACGCGACGCCGAGCAACTGCTCGCCGAAGCCGATCGCCGCATGTACGTGGTAAAGCAACAGCACCACGCAGGCATCGATATTTCCCAAGAAGTTCCTCGAGCCGCAAAGGTGAATTAGCACCTCTGGCACGGGGCCCTCGCAGAAATCCCCGGTTCCGCTTCGCGGGGCCGGGGTTTTCGTTTTGATAACCCGGGCTGTGGAAAACTAGCAACCGAGCCCGCCTTTCCTGTTCGTTTCCTGTTAATTTGGACCAGTTACCAGCTGCTGGCTGGCTAGCTGCAACAAAATTCAGATACTTAGAAGAAAAATCGCAGCTTTCCTGCTCCTTTCCTGTTCCTTTCCTCAGCTTCGGGCAGATTTTGCGATTTCTGGGCAGAAAACGCAGAGCTGGCGCTGTACTCATATTTTTTCCTGTATTTTCCCCCTGTTCTCAGGAAACCGTGGAGAACAGGTTCTACAGCTTCACCTCCAGCTCCAGCTTCTCCAGCATGTCATTCAATTGGGCTTGGGCAGACTCGTGCTTTTCCTGAGCTTCATCGCGCTGCTTGCGCAGAGCCGAAAGCTCGTCCTCCTGCCGGTTGAGTTCGGTCGTGTAGCGCTGTGCCAGAGTTCGTTCCTCGGCACTCCCCTTAAGAGCTTGCAGGTTCTCGCGCAACCGCTTCTGGTCGTCGAAGATGCCAGTCAGTTTGGTGTTGAGTTTTGTGACCTGCTCGGCGTACTCGGCAACTTCGTCCTTCTGCTTAATGATCGGCTTGAGGGCGCTTTCGATCTTCGGATTAATGCTGCCTTCCCGGACGAATAACGCGATCTGCTCCGGTGTGACATTGGTGAGCTGATAAGTCGCGCCATAGGAGTGCACCTCGTCAAATTCAAGCTGCGCGGTCTGCTGTGGCCCGACATTGACACGGAAGCGATACGCTGAGGGCGAAGTCTCCTCCGGCTTTGCGCCTCCGGTCAGCTCCCATCCTTTGCGCTGCGGGTGCTCGATGATCACCGCACGCGCCGCCTTGTCCTGATTTCGCACGATGTAAATCTGGTGTTGTCGTTCCTCTGAGATGTGGGTCATCACGCCACGATAAATGCGCACGCGGCTCACGCGCTGGCCCTCGCCTTTGACCTTGGATTGAATCTGAACATCGGGATCGGCGGCGTAGGAGATAAGCCGCTTCTCGCCGGGACGGATCGCGTCCATCAGCCCTTCGCCAGCGAAGGTTTGTCCTTCCTGAATGCTGAAGCTGCCGCCATCGAGTGTGAGCCCGCTGGAGTTGTTGAGCCATAGAGCCCGCAATGGACGTGATTCGCCCGGATGCCACAAGGTGACCTTCTCCGCATCCACACGTGCCTGCAGAATCGGAACCAGCGCGGACTGGTTCTTGTGGATGGTGACCGGCTGCTTGATGTCGTATTCGAACAGATCGCCGAGATCCTGCGTGCCTGCGGTGGTCTGCTCTGATTCCATTAAGTTTTCAACGTCAACGCTCTGGGCCGCGCGGAAGACGCCGCCGCCGATGCCGGCTCCCCGTCCTGCCCCAACTCCTCCACCAGTCCCGCTGCCGAAACGGTCGACCTTCATCGCACCTCCTGCTGTAATTCCGCCAAGAACGCCTCCCATCCTGCCGCCTGGCACACCACCGGCCACACCCGCCGGTGGTCCGTTTGACGATGTCGATGCGAGCTGCGCAAATTGCTCCATAGTTTGTTCATGCGTCTGCGGCGTAAGCATCGCCATTTCGGGAAGTCCGACTTCGGGCCGACGTGCGTAATACGGTTGCGAAATCTGCTGCACAAAGCTCTGGGGTGCGCCGGCGATCAGCGATAACTGCACGTTGTCCCAGTCCTCGCCTACAGTGTTGTCCACCACCGCCCAGCCCTGCAGGAGCGGTTTAGCATTGGGAGTGCTGGGCATGACGATGCGGTACGTACTCTTCCACACCGGCACCTCGCTGATGTAGCTGACCCTGAGCTCGCGCTCGCCGCTGCCTTCGGTGGAGATCGTCATCTTGCGCACGTCGGCGGCGCGAGTGGAGCTCAGCAGGTCCAGATAGTGCCCGACCTCCTGGTTCAACTCTCGATCGAGCAGGCGCACGCTGGTGGCGGGCGTGAGATAAAAGCTGCGCAGATCGCCGGAATCAGTGATGACGGAAACGCGGGTCTGCGTCCGCGATTCAGATTTTTCCGCGGCATCGCCGGCCTCAGGCTTCTCGCGTCCGGTGGGGACCGATTCCACGCTCAACAGCCTGCCAGTCAGCGCGGCAGTTCCATTGCGAACTTCGACGCGAGCACCGCGTAGAGCGTCGAGGAACTCGGCTGTGGTGGTCTTTTCGCCCAGCGGGATCTGCAGCGTGTCCAGCCGCTGGCCCAGCGGTGCAGTCGAGTTGTAGCTCACGCCGGTGATGTGACCGCCGCCCAGGTCGATAGTTGTAAGTGACTTTAAGACGTCGTTCAGTTGAGCGGTGGTAAAGGCGATCGTCACCTTCTGATCGCCGCGCACTTGGCCATCGTGCTGAAAGTATCCAACACCATTCTTGTACAAAGCCACATGGCGCACCGGCAGCCGTCCGGCGGTGCTCGCCGGCGTTGACGCCGAGATCATTTGCTGCGCAGGTGAATGCAGAAAGCCGCAGGTGAGCAGGGCGAGCAGAAATGGGAATTGTCGATTTCGCATAATCTTCTCCAGAAGGCGTTAGTCGAGACACAGATACCTTCTACTCTGAATAGACACCAGAAATCGCGGTTCTTGCAGGAAAAATCCGAACCCGCTGCGGTAGAGGCGGTGCGTCGGCTATCATTTAAGCTACCCGCTGCTACACAGCGGGTTCTGTCAATGGACTACGAAATCCAACCCGCCGAAGTACAACGGCTGCGCGATTCCGGAGCGCAGTTCACCTTTGTGGACTGCCGTGATGCCTGGGAATATCAGGCGGCACATATCCCCGACACTTTGCACATCCCCATGCAGGACATTCCCGCGCGCATCCAGGAACTCGATCCCGACGAGCACATTGTCGTTATCTGCCATCGCGGGGTGCGCTCACTGAATGTCACTGCCTGGCTGCGGCAGCAGGGATACGAAAAAACGCAGTCAGTAGCGGGCGGAATCGATCGCTGGTCGCGCACCGTTGATCCCACCATTCCCATATACTGAAATCATTAGCTCTTCTGCATGAAAAAGACCCTCATAGAACTGCGGGTAAACGGCCGCGCGCGCGAGATTGCCGTTGAACCGGCGAAGCTGCTGCTCGACGCTTTGCGGCAGGATCTTGAGCTCACCGGGTCAAAGCGCGGTTGCGACGACTCGTCCTGCGGCGCGTGTACCGTCCTGATCGATGGCACGCCCATGCTCTCCTGCACCATGTTGGCGGAATCCGTCGCGATGGACGAAGAAGGAAACGCGCCCGAAATCACGACGGTGGAAGGTGTCACTGAGCACGGCGCTATGAACGCAATCCAGAAAGCATACGGGGATTGGGGCGGATCGCAGTGCGGATACTGCACCCCGGGGTTCATGATGACGGTGAAAGCGCTCTTGGAGCGCAATCCCGAGCCCACTGATGACGACATTCGCCGCGCGCTCAGCGGGAACCTGTGCCGCTGCACCGGCTACACGCAGATGTATCAGGCGATCAAAGCGGCAATTGAGGCGGAACAGAAGGGAATTGCTGCGACCAGGGGTTAGCACCAAGCACGAAGAATTGAAGGTCATTTTATTTCGTGACCTTATCTGTTTCCTTCGTGACCTTCGTGTTCACCCAAGGGGAAGAAGCAAACATGTCAGAGTTCTCCATCATCGGCAAACCAGTCGCCCTGATCGATTCGGCGGGGAAGACCACCGGCGTGGGCAAATATGCCGACGACCTCTCGTTGTCGGGAATGCTGATCGGCAAGATTCTGCATTCGCCATATCCACATGCCAACATAACGCGAATCGATGCGAGCCGGGCGCTCAAGCTCGATGGAGTTGTCACAGTTGTGACCGGCCAGGATGCGCCCAACAAGTACGGCATTCTTCCCGTCGGACACGATGAGACCGCGCTGGCCGTGGATAAAGTCCGCTATGTGGGAGACAACGTCGCCTGCGTCGTTGCTGAATCCGAGTCCATTGCCGAGCAGGCGATGGAATTGATTGACGTTGAATACGAGCCCCTGCCTGCATACTTCGATCCGGAAGAATCGATGAAGGCCAAATCGGATTTCATTCATCCCGAGCGTCCGAACAATATCGAGAAGGACTATCACCACGTCTTCGGCGATCCTGAAAAGGGATTCGCCGAGGCGGACTGCGTTCTGGAAGGACGATATCTGGCGGGTGAAGTAACGCACGCGGCGATGGAGCCGCATGCCACGCTGGCCAGCTTCGAGCTTGATTCCCAAACTGGGCAGCCGGGACGCCTGACCGTTTGGTCCTCGACTCAGGTGCCGTATTACCTGCAGCACAAGCTTTCGATCGTGCTGGAGCTGCCGATGGCGCAGATTCGCGTGATCAAGCCGCTGGTGGGCGGCGGCTTTGGCGGCAAAAGCGAGATCATCCCGTTGGAGATTATCGCTGCCGTCGCCGCCCGCAAAGCCAAAGCGCCGGTGAAGATCGCCTACACCCGCGAAGAGGTGTTCTGGGCGCATCGCGGACGCCCGCGCACCATCATCGACCTGAAGACCGGAGTCAAAAACGACGGACGCATCACCGCCGTGCGTGCTCGGGTGGTTCAGGACGGCGGCGCTTACTGTTCCTACGGCGTGGTCACGATTCTCTACTCGGGCGCTCTGCTGGGGGCGTTATACGACATTCCCAATATCCGCTATGACGGATATCGCGTGCTGACCAACAAACCTGCCTGCGGCGCCATGCGCGGACACGGCACCGTAAACGTCCGCTTCGCCTTCGAATCGCAGCTCGATGAGCTGGCTGGCGCAATCAAAATGGATCCAGTCGAGATTCGCCGGGTGAACCTGCTGAAGCCGCCCAGTATCACTGTCAATGGCTTACGCGTGCTGAGCTACGGCCTGCCGGAATGCATTGACAGGGTTTATGAGGGGTCGGAATGGAAGTCCCGAAAAGGGAAGCTGGGCCGGGGACGCGGTCTCGGCATTGCCTGCAGCCATTACGTAAGCGGCGCGGCCAACTCCATCATCCGGTCAGATATGCCGCACTCGACGGTGAACCTCAAGATTGACCGCGATGGGGGCGTGATTGTGTACACCGGCGCCTCCGATATCGGCCAGGGCTCCGACACCATGGTGGCGCAGATCGTCGCTGAAGTGCTCGGCTGCACCTTGCAGCGGGTAAAAGTTGTCGCCGCCGATACCGATCTCACTCCCGTAGACATCGGCTCCTATTCGAGCCGCGTAACCTTCATGAACGGCAATGCCGCTCTGCGCGCAGCCCAAGAAGTGAAGAAGAAGATCGTAGCCGCCGCCTGCCGCAAAATGGCCTGCCCTCCCGAAGATGTAATAATTCGCGACGATCACGTAAGCAAGAGAACCGGCAAAACGGGTCTGGGTTCCGATGCACATGTGGTTGCGGGCGCCCCGGCCCGCGCCTTTGCCGGCGAGCAAAGCGCAGCCGAAATTCTCGAAACAAAAGACACTCCTCGCGGGCCCGTATTACAGACGCCGCATGCTGCGTCTCCAGCATCCGCAGAACCCACAGTCTCGGGCCGTGTAGAAGGCCAGATTCTCCGTCACTCCGTGCAACAGAAGCGCAAGGACGAAGGCCCGAAAGATCACATGTCGTTCGAAGAGGCCGTGGTCGCGGCCATCGATTTCAGTGGCGCACTTACCGGCACCGGCTCTTACGCGCCTCCGCAGGAAGCGCGCGGTGGCAAGCACAAGGGCGCTGGTGTTGGGCCATCGCCAGCGTATTCCTATTCGGCGCAAGTGGCGGAAGTCAGCGTCGATGAGGAAACGGGGGAAGTTACGGTCCACAAGATCTGGGCAGCGCACGATTGCGGACGCGCCCTGAATCCCGTTTCCGTCGATGGCCAGGTCATCGGCTCGGTGTGGATGGGCCTGGGACAGGCCATGCAGGAAGAGATGGTGTGGAAAGACGGCCTGCTGATGAATCCCGGCCTGCTGGAATATAAATCCCCTTCCGCGGTGGAATCGCCGGAGGTAGTCAGCTACATCGTCGAGAGCGTTGATCCCGAAGGCCCATTTGGAGCCAAAGAAGCCAGCGAAGGATCGCTGGCCGCGTGCATTCCAGCGATCGCCAATGCGATTTCCGATGCCGCTGGGATCCGATTGCGGGAGGCCCCGTTCACGCCCGACCGCGTGCTGGCAGCAATCAAAGCCCGCGACAACGCGAAGAAGCAGGACATCGCCGGCGGCGACGATCCCGTGCATCCATCACAATTTCGTGAGCACGGCGGCTCGCTATGGTTCAAAGGACGCGGTCCCATGCGTCACCCCGCCGATCCAGCCAGAGCAGGCATAAGAGGGCCCAGTGGCGACGATTGAATGGTTGCGCGGGTGTAAGATACCGCGCTCGTAACTGGTATCATTTCACTCGCGGCAGACTGCTCCAAGTTGGCTCAATCTAGCTTCGGTTCGATTTGGCCTCTCTGGGGTTACCCCAGGGCAACGTGAATAACTGGCATTTCGTCGCATGAGCTTCCCCTGCGAGAATCGCAGCACTGCTCACGCAGAGTCAGACTGGTTGGAGCGTTCTGCCGCATTCATGAGGCCGAACCGATTTCAGCTGCGCGCCCACTAACATCTTCCCTCCCAATCGTGAAAGCGCTCGCAGAGTCTCTCGTCGCCGGCGAACTTACCGTGGAAACAGTGGTCGCACGCTGCACCCATACCTTGGGCAAGCAATGGCGGTGGCTCCGACCGCTGGCCCGAAGATACGTCGCGAGATTTTCCGGTCGAACGCGTCCAAGACGGCAGTTTGTCATTCAATTCCTTCTCGCCGATATCGGCTTCAGGCGGGCATATTCGAAGCATTTCTCCCATTTAGCGGTGGAGCATTGGGTCACATCGCCACAGCGCATGCTGCCTAACCCGGCAGGCGCCAACTGGGAGGTGCCGAAAATTGAATCGGTGGCAGCTTTGGCCCAATGGCTAGGCACAGATGTGAGCTATCTGCAGTGGTTTGCCGATCTCAAAGGTCTCGGGTGCAAATACAATCGTCCCAAATTGAGACACTATCATTACCGCATTCTGGCCAAAGACTCGCACAACATGCGCCTGATTGAGGCGCCAAAGCAAGCCCTCAAAAAACTGCAGCAGAGGATTCTCACCGGTATGCTGGACAAAATACCGGTGCATCCAGCAACGCACGGCTTCGTCAAGGGGCGCTCAATCAAAACATATGTCGCTTCCCATGTCGGTCGACGGGTCCTGCTGCGAATGGACCTGCGACACTTTTTTAACACCTTTCGCGCAGCACGGATCGAGGCTTTCTTTCGTACCCTCGGCTACCCCGAATCGGTCGCCGACCTGCTAGCCGGTATCTGTACAAATGCGACGCCAGGCGACGTCTGGAAACAGATCGATACCATGTTTAATCGAGTTCAGATATGGGAAGCTCGCAAGCTATGCTCCCGTCCTCATCTGCCGCAAGGCGCACCTACATCACCGGCGCTCGCAAATCTTTGCTCGTATCGAATAGATTGCCGACTGGCTGGCTTGGCCAAGTCCGCCGGCGCGAACTACAGCCGCTATGCCGACGATCTTGCGTTCTCCGGCGATGCAGAGTTTGAAGGTTGTGTGGAGCGATTTTCGGCCCATGTGGCCGCAATTTTGCAGGAAGAGGGCTTTGTCGTGAATTACCGCAAAACGCGGATCATGCGTCAGGGGGTGCGGCAGCGGATAGTGGGCTTGGTAGCCAATCAGCGGCTGAATGTTGTTCGAAATGAATTCGATCGTTTAAAGGCTATCCTCACCAACTGTGTCCGACACGGAATCCATACCCAAAATCGTAATGCTCACCCTGATTTTCGCGCGCATCTTGAAGGCCGGGTGAGCTTCGTGGAGATGATCAATCCCGCAAAGGGAATGCGCTTGCGCAGGACATTCGATCAAATCCGATGGGAATGAACACGACTCGCCCTCGAAGCTCTCGCAGTGGCTCGTCAACTCGCTAGCACCTTCACATCCGGGAAGCCCATCAGCTTCAGGATGAAGTAATCGACTGCGGCTTCCCCGGGATCGTCGGAGTAACAAACGAGCTCCGCGTATCTTGGAACTCCTGCTTTGGACAGAACGTTCCAGACGTCTTTGGCCGCCTTTGGTGTGCCGTCGGCGTTGAGCAGCTCTGTGTATGGAACGTGAACGACTTTTCCGTCTTCCGATTTTGCAGGCACATCCTTGCCTGCGGCGATGAATACTTTTGGGAATGGTCCGTGAGTGCTTTTTGGGTCGGTAATCACTACTCCATTGCGGAAATTGTCAGGGTAGGCTGTGGGAATTATGGAAACGTCGTGTTGTCCCTTTTTGAGACCCACAACCGTCTCTTTGGCCGTAAGCTTTTGGCCAAGCTGGGTCCATTTGTCCATCGAATCGGTGAACATCGAGACCTTTTTCTGTCCCAGTTCCTCCAGCATTACGAAGGCCAGGGCCGATTCTTTGGTGATTCCCGCCCCGGAAATTACCACTGCTTCGTCAGACGCATTCACGCCATCCGGACCCAGAATTTCAGCGAGCCTGGCGGGGTTCGTGAGATTGCTTCTGAACACATCTGCAGGGATGTTTAGGGAAAATGGGATGTGTGCCTGATTAAAGGCGGCAGCCGGGCGCACGTCCACCAGGCTGACGGGAGCGCCCAGGTACATCCTGATCATCTGGCCGGCCCAGAACTGCAGCCAGCCAGTCTCCCGCATCAGGTAAGGTTCATCATAGGTCCAATACGGCAACTCTCTTTCGTCGGAGAGCCATCCCAATTCGGACTCCGGAAAAAGTTTCACTTTGGGATAATCGGCGATGAACTTGATCGCGAAGAACGGAATGGCGGCAGCGACGCCGCCTCCGCAATAGGTATAGATCTGCTGTTCCGGCCTGATCCCCAGATATGCCAACATCGTTCTGATTTCTTCGGGCGATTTGAACGTCTTATCCTCGTTGTAGAAGCCCTGCGCCATAATTCCATTGGGAATGTGCCCGGCGCGATCAAAGGGAGCGACTTCTCCGAAATGCCAGTCAGGCCCCAGTCCCTCGACTAGAGCATTGTCAGCCGTGTCTCCGGATGCGGTGACCACCTCCGGGAGCCGTCCTCTCAGATCCTCATTCAGCTTTGTGACCTTGAACGTTCCAGCCTTTGTGGCGGGCGTGGCAACATTGGTTACGGGAAGACCCTCTTTTTGCCACTTCGTAAGCCCGCCATCGAGGATGAAGAGATCACTCTCGGGGACGCCATGATAGTCGAGATCAAAGAAAAGTCGCGGCGCGAGCTCTTCACCGCCGGCGCCGTAGATCACGACTTTCTTACCGGGGCTGATTCCCCAGGACTGGAACATCTTTTCGGCCTTCGGGATGGGCATGCCGCCAAAGCCGTAAGCGAAGAGGTCATAGATATTGACGCTTATTGCACCGGGAATGTGCTGCTTTGCGTAGGTCTCCGGCGATGCGTCAAGTATCACGATGTCGGGATTGTTTAGATTTTTCTGCAACCAGCTGTCATCGACAAGATGGCCTTTGACTCCCTCTTCCGCCATTGACGGTTGCGCTGCAAGCAAGCAGCCTGCCAGGACGAAAAGAAAGCAATATCTGAGAACCTTTGACATGTTGTCCTCCGAGTCGTCTTCAATTGTGACGGTCAACTTGCAGAACTATTAGCGTTTGTGGACATTTTGCCGCATCAGTTCGGCACACATCGAATTCAGTCTCTTGCGCCAGCCGTTCTTATGATTCGGTACTTTCGGCTTTGGAGGAACCGAACCCACAGCGCCTCGCCATGGCCTGACGAAATGTTTCGCGTTCCTCTGGCGTTAAGTTCTCCCAGCGCTCGGCCATGCGCCGGCGGAGACTGGATCGAACCGAGCCGCGGTGCCCGAATCCGCCGAACAGGATTCGACAGAGGGCCAGCAGTCCAACTCCCTGCCAGAAGCCAATGTGGCGCCAGCCGAAAAGCGACGGCAGCAGCCAGTTCCACAAAAGCATCACAACTTCACCGCCGATGGCGATGAATGTCAGAATGGCCAAAATTGCCAGTGGAGCTATCCACAGGATACGTTTCCTTCTCATATGCAGTTCCTCAATTTTTCCTGAACTCTTCGTAGATTCGTTGCAGCCGCTCGCGCAGATGCAGGATCGCGTAGCGTTTGCGCGAAAGCAGCGTATTCACGCTCACGCCGGTGTCGGCCGAAATTTCCTTGAAACTTCGTCCTTCCAACTCGTGCGCGACAAATGCCTCGCGCTGTTCCTCAGGCAGTTCGTCGAGCGCCAGCTCGATCTCATTCAAAAGCACGTTGCGGACGTAAAGCGCCTCGGGTCCGGCATCTGGCGACGGCAGCAGGTCCTCGATGTAAAACGGCTCTTCGTCTTCATTCACCAGGGCGCCATCGCTGAGGCTCTCCGGTTTCTTCTTGCGGAACAAATCCGCAATGCGATTCCGCGCCACGCGAAACAACCACCCGGTGACGTGCTCGATCGGCATCAGCAGGCGGTTAGCCTCCACCAGCTCGTAGAAGACGTCCTGCAGAATGTCCTCAGCATCGCGGGGATCGGGCACACGCCGGCGAATGAAGTTGCGCAGCCGGGACTGCTCCTGCTCCACCACTTCGGAGATCCGCTGGTCCTCTTCGAGTGCCATCGCTCCAAGCTTCATTGCGCTGTTGTTCTACGGATGTAGACGAATGAAAGGTCCCGATATTGTAGGAAAAGGGTTTTGTTTGGCACAGCCGCCGTCGGCTGGGGTGGTTCTATTCGGCTCTCAGCAACGCTCGAAGTGGAGGGCCGGCACGCCCGAGGTCCGTGATGTCGTTTTTCTTTTGGCCGTTGCTTTCAGCACGCGCTGCGTGCTGAAAGCAAAATCGCAGTTAGAAATAGCGCTCACACGGCGGGCCTGATAACCCGCCTCTACAGATTTCGAGTTACCTCAGTTGAGTCCAGCCTAGCTTTACCGACCTCACATGAAGATCATCACCCGGACACTTCTCGTGTTTGTTATGTGATTCGAAGTTCTCGCTAATCAGGGCTTTCTGCCCACACCACAAATCCATCCTTTGTCGCGTTCCTCCACAATCTGAACATCCGAATAGCCGGCATTTGCCAAGACGCTTCGGTGTTCATCGACGCTCAAGAGGGTCATTCCCGTTTTTGAAACATATTTTTCTGCAAGCCTTGCCATCGTCGTGTTCGCGCCTTTATAGATTTCTGCGATGATGATGAGCTCGCCGCCCGGCTTCAGCACTCTAAGGATTTCGCGCAAATCTGACGGCAGATTCGGCCACCAGAAATGGGTTTCGACCGCCGTCACCACATCGAACATGCCGTCCGGAAATGGGAGCTGAGAAACGGAGCCATTTCGAATCTCGACTCGACCGACTTCGATCCAGCGTGCATTGCTTCTCTTGCTTGCGGCGACGCTTTCCTCGGAAAAATCAACGCCGTACACTTTTCCCTGAGTAGCTGCCGCAGCCAACTTGCTGACTGTCCTGCCGCCGCCACAACCCACATCGAGAATTGTGTACTGCTTTTCGACAGAAATGTGAGCTAAACCCCAATCCGTTACGTTGGAGTGCCGCGAATTCATTCGCCACAGGTGGAACAGGCCCAACCAGCCAGTCGGCTTTTGGCATTGACTTACACGCGGATTGCCCACGACGATGGTTTTCATTTCAGAGAGTCTAACCCCGATGATGAGCTGTTACCCACAAGAATGGCGGGGTATTCACTCGCGTTTGTAACCATGCTCAGCAGGGGCGGCTATCAGGCCTGCCGTTTGAAGTTGTTTCTGAATTTCGATTTGCCTTCAGCATGCAACGCTTGCTGACGGCAAATGATGAGGAAAAGAAGTAGCACGGGTGAGGGCAAGTCCCGAGAGCCCTGCCCATTTGGTGCGCTTGTGAGAACTCCGTGCTTATTTATCTGTAGTAGCCCTGTTTCGTCCGCACAATCATGCGGCCTTCGCGCTTTTCGGTTTCTGGTCTGATCCGAAGTTTAATTTTGCAGAACTTGCCTTTTGGCTGCTGGACTGCAGGATAGTAGCCGAGCGTGAATCGCGTGCGAATCTCGTCAATCAATTGCGCCAGCTTGGTGCTGATCTCATCTTTATTGGATTTCATTACTTCTCCTCCGGTTCGCTCGGCATATTTGTAAACGTTCCCTGGAGGATTGTGCATGCGGAAAGGAGCAAATGCAGGGTTCTTGCTGAAGGTCACGGTGAAAAAATCGGAAATGCCACTACGCTCCACCAGTGCGGAAACTACCGTTCCCGTTTCAAATACCTTCTGGAACGCGTCCCTCTCGCTGTGTACGGAACCGGGAGGGATGTTGGGCACGTTGTCGGTGAGCCATATAATTACTTTTCTGCTCCTGGGATTCTTCGCTTTGCTCAACTGCTCAGCCGTTTGGAAGATGGCCTCATTGAAGAGCGCGGCATCGCCGCTTTCCATCTCACTCGCTTTTTGAATTGCTGTAACCACCTGCTCGCGGTCGGTGGTGAAATCCTGCAAGAGTTGCGCCTTTGCTGCGTAAACCATGACCGCAACTTCGTCTTCCGGCTTGAGGTGCTGCATCGCCTGTAAGGCTCCGGAGGCCAAAGGCTTGAGCACTGGCTGAACGCTCCACGTAAGGTCAAACAGCAGCACCACGGATAGCGGAAGCTGGTCGCGGCTCAATTGGGTGATTTGTTGCGGGACTCCGTCTTCGTAGAGCTGGAAATCGTCTTTGTTCAGCGAGCCAACAGGGCGGCCCGTCTTCTTTTCCAGCACTTGAGCGTCAAGCTGGACTAAGTCGACGCTAATATGAATAACCTGAGCGCCTGCAGCGCTTTGTTGTCCATGCGCGCTGGCAGACAGAGCAAATTGCAGAATCACGGCGAACCAAAGCAAACGAACCCAGGCCTGCATGCTTGTGCTTTCACTCCATATCGAAGCGATTGAATACGCGGATCTTTCACGATCCGCGACAGAATTAATGACTGGATCGTGAAGGGAAGAATTAGCGGAAAGACGAGCGGGAAGGGTCTTTATCGAAAACTAACACCCGCGAGAAAGGGAAACGGCTTCTGTGATTAGGCGCGACTCGCGAGTGCCGTGCCTCCTCAGATGCACTTCGCCAGTGCGCTCCCTGCTCAGAAGCCGCTTTTTAAATGTAGTGAATGCGCAAAGCTCGCTTTCAGCGATGACTGGTGCACTTGTTACTCTGGAATCCCGCAGGATACGGATAGCCATCGCCAGGTCCGCGATAGTACCCACCGTTGTTCCCGTAATACCCACCATCGTTTCCATAATAGCCGTCATTGTTGCCGTAGTAGCCACCATCGCCGTACTGGTTGTAGTACTCGTTGGCGCGACGGCGACGGTCAATCGCATACCCGGTAGTTGCACCGACTCCCGCGCCGATCCATGCGCCTGTTGGTCCGGCCACCTTGTGCCCGATGTAGGCGCCGGCGGCAGTCGATCCGCCGATTATGGCTATGCTCTTCCAGGTATCGGAACTCTGGGCTTGTGCAGCTTGCAGCGCCATGGATGTAAAGATTGCAACCATTCCCAGTGCGAGCAAGCGGCAGCTCTTCATTGCATGAGTGCTGAGTTTCGCGAACATTCCAGAGATTCTTATGTGATTCATGGCTCCTCCACTCAACCAGATCAAACCCTGTCCTTGTCCCGGTGTTGTGCAGATTTTCGTGAGTGTAAAGAAATGTAAGCGGAGAGCTAGCGCCGGATCGAAATGGAGGGAATGGCGGCTGTCTGAAGATCTACGCGCGCTCCGGTGTGCCGTTTATGCTTCGCTGAAGTTCTATACCGATGGTCTGGGATTCACGATAAACGCCAAACAAGGGCACGACTCCGGTGATGTTGGATTTCGCAGTAGCGGCGTTTCCCATCGCGGCTCCTGTCGAACAATTTACTCTGGTTCGCTCCCCCAAATGGCGGCCTGGAAGAGATGAGTTCCGAAAACTAGAGGCGTCGAATTCACGCGCGATATCTGGATAACCGGAATGAGGAGAGGCGGCATGCCCCGTCTCTGCCGGCACCTACGATCCGCCCGGAATGTTTCGGCTTTGAACTAGGCTCCGGCAGTTCGCCTATGATGTGCGCATGTCAGGCATGTTGATTTCAGAAGTGGCGAGGCAGGTTGGATTGCGGCCGTCGGCGATTCGCTATTACGAGCAAATCGGAATTCTCGCTCCCGCCGAGCGCAGCAGTGGACAAAGGCGTTATGACAAAAATGTGCTGTACCGGCTCGCGCTGATTCAACGCGCGCGACAGAGCGGGTTCACGCTCGAGGAAATCCGGCAACTGTTTTTTGGATTTCGTGAAGGCACTCCGATCTCAAGGCGCTGGCAGAAAGTGTCGCAAAAAAAATTGGCAGAGCTCGACGCCATGGTCGAGCAGATCGAAGTAATGCGCAGGTTGCTGCGCAGGATTCAGACCAATTGCCGCTGCGATGCGATCGAGCAATGCGGGAAGGGAATCTTTGAAAATCAATCGGGTGATCGGGCCATCGGGTGATCGGGTGAAGTAAAACCCTGAAGCCGGTCAATTCCCCGCAGATGAAACTAAACACCTTCGGACGGTTTTAACTTGACTCGATGACCCGATCACCCGATGATCCGATTCATTTTGTCGGTTCCATCTTCAGAAGGTCGTTCACGCGATTGAAGTAGTTGAACAAACCGATGGCCGCAACCAGCTCGATGACCTCGCCTTCATCAAAGTGACTACGCAAATTCTTCCAGTGCTCGTCATCGAAGGAGTGTGGATTGCGCGTCATGATCTCTGCCAGGCGTAGAGCGCTCTTTTCGCGCTCGTCGAAGTCGCTGCGGGATTCGAATTCTGACAGGTGATCGATCTGCTCATCGCTCCAGCCCAGCCGTCTTGCCAAGACGGTATGCGAGGCCAGTCAATACTCGCAGTTGTTGATCTGTGACGTGCGCACGATCACCAACTCTTTCAATTTTGCGGAAACAGTGCCGGTTTCCATGACCGCACGGAAATGGGCAATCATGGAGCGCATGATCTCCGGACGATGCGCCATGGTGCGGAACATGTTCGGCACATTGCCGCGAACCTTCCGGTAATGGTCGAAAATCTCGGCAGTCTTTTCGTCGACGCTATTGCGATCAAGGCGGGAAATGCGCATAGTCAGTACCATCCGCGGTAGCGGATCGGTAGTTTCCCATCTTACCCATCCACTAGCGCAGATGGTACTGACTCATCCGCTACCGCGGATGGTACGGACTCGGCTGTTTCACTTTGTGAAGGCTTTGATGGCCGAAGTTTCGTCGTCCTTCACGTCAAAGACCGTATAGAGCTTGGTGATCTGGAGCAGGTCATGGACCTTCTTGGTCAAATTGAGCAGCTTGAGTTCGCCGCCCTGATTGCGAACCGTGGTGAATGCGCTGACCAGCTCGCCAATGCCTGAGCTGTCGATATAAGTGACGTCACCCAGATTGAGAAGAATTTTCTTCTCGCCCTTGCTGATCAGATCGCGGATCTGGTCGCGGAGCACTACGCTGCCTTCGCCCAAAGTGATGCGTCCGCTTAGATCCAAAATGGTGACGCCATCCACGCGTCGATTGCTTGCTTTCATCGTCACTTTGATGCCTCCGCGGCCGACCCTGAGGGGTGGCCGATATGTTTGACCAGCGTAATCTCGGTTCCGGGTTGCAGTTGCCGGAAGTGCACTTCGTCCATGAAAGAACGAATCAGGAAAATCCCTCGCCCAGACTGCTTCAGCAGGTTCTCTTCCGCCAAGGGATCGGGAATATCTTCGTCCCGGAGACCGCGACCCTGGTCGCTAATCTTGATAACCAAACTTTCGCCGGTGTTCTCAAAAGAGACCGTCATTTTCTTTTTCGGATCGTAGGCATTGCCGTGCAGCACTGCATTGACGGCAGCTTCACGAACCGCCATAGCGATCCGATGACAGTCCTCATCTTCAAACGGTATTTTGCAGGCGGCTTCTTCGGCTGCCTGCTCCGCTTTGTTGACGCTGTCGAGCGTTGAGTCCAGCGTGTATGAGACCCGATCGATGGTCATGAAGTTTGCTTCAAGAGCCGAGAAATTCCCCGATGCGCAAAGTGCGTGCGAATCCCGCCCGCTGGAATGAAACTCGTAGTTTGCCTGTCAGGTGAGAGAAATGTCAAACGGAAGCCGATTTGAGGCTCTGGCGATCCCAGTTATCACGCCGGTGGCATGGCTCTCCTGGATGAGGGAAACTGCGTTATTCTGCCTGCATGAGCACTCTGGCCTTGTCCCGGCTGCTGGGAACGCGCGTTGCCGACGCGAGCGGCGCGGTGATGGGCAAGGTGCGCGAGGTTGCGTTGCGTCCGCAGGAGGATGCCAGCCGCATCTCGGGACTTGTGATTCACACCTCTGGCGGCGATCGCTTTCTGGTGCCGAGCATGATCCAGATTGGCCCCGACCAGCAGTTGCGGTCGTCGTTGCCGTTGGCCGAATGGCCCGAGAGCGTGACCTTGGAAGATTTCTTTCTGCTGGAGCGTGATTTGCTCGACCAGCAGATTATCGACGTGAACGGACGCAAAGTTGTACGCGTGAACGATGTCGATCTTTCTCCCGAGGCGTTAAACGGCGGCACGGGCCTCAAGATCTCAGAAGTCGATGTGGGTCTGCGCGGTGCCGTGCGCCGACTGCTGAAAGGCGTGTTGCCCTCTGACGCGCTCGAGATACTGGTTCAGAAGCTACGCCCCAAAGTCATTCCCTGGGAGTTCGTCGATCTCATCGAGACTGATCCTGCGCGACGGGTGAAGCTGCGCATCGGCCACGAGCGGCTATCACAACTCCATCCCGCAGACATTGCCGACATCGTCGAGGACCTTGCCCCGGCGGAGCGCGAGGCCGTTTTCGAAACATTGGATGAAGAAGTGGCCGCTGAGGCTCTGGAGGAGATTGCCCCGAAACTCCAGATCTCCATCGTGGAGTCGCTCGATTCCGATCGCGCCGCTGACATCGTGGAAGAGATGGATCCGGACGCAGCTGCCGATCTGCTGGAACAGCTCCCTCGTGATACCTCCGACGAGATCCTGGGCGAGATGGAACCCGAGGAGCGCCAGGAAGTGGAAGAACTCCTCGAGCACGGCGAGAAAACTGCCGCCGGCCGGATGACTACCGAGTATCTTGCAGCCCGGCCGGAGACTCCTGCGAATCAGGCCATCGACATGCTCCGAGGCTTCGAAGGTGGCGTCGAGAGCGTGGCCACTATCTATCTGACCGATGCCGATGGCAAACTGGTTGGCTCGGTGCCACTGCAGCGCATCGTGCTCGCCTCGCCCAACACCCCGCTTTCAGAGTTGACCGCCAAACCGCTGGTATTTGTCCACGAGCACGCCAAGCAGAGCAAAGTTGCAGAGTTGATGGACAAATACAATCTCTACACCTTGGCTGTCGTAGATCAACAGCAGCGCTTGCGGGGCATCATCACCGCAGACGACGTAATCACGCTGCTGCGCGAACAAAGCTAAGGGGCAGCAACGGTTACCATCCGCGGTAGCGGATGGGTTTCATCGCAGGTCCCCAGCAGACCCATCCGCTATCGCGGATGGTACTCTTAAACAGGCTTCGCGCTCGCGAAGTGAATTCCCGACATTCGCACTGAAAGCCAGCTTCCTGTGGACACGCAAATCCAACATCGACGGCGAAGACTGTCGCTCGCCCGAGTGTGGCGCTACCGGCTGCTCGCTTTTTTTGCTGTCTTCGGACCCGGGTTCATCACCGCGAACGTGGACAACGATGCCGGTGGGATTCTGACCTATTCACAAGCCGGCGCCAAGTTCGGCTATGCGCTGCTCTGGACCCTGATTCCCACTACCATCGCGCTCATCGTCGTGCAGGAAATGGCCGCGCGCATGGGTGCGGTCACGGGGAAGGGGCTCTCAGATCTGATCCGCGAAGAATTCGGGTTGCGCATGACGGTATTCACCATGCTCATCCTGGGCATTGCTGATTTCGGCAATATTGCCGCCGAATTTGCCGGCTTGGCTTCCGGAATGGGAATTTTCGGCGCGAGTAAATACATCGTTGTTCCCATCGGCGCGGCGCTGGTTTGGTTCGTAGTTGTCCAGGGTACGTACCGGCCAGTCGAGAAGATTTTGATTTTCTTTTCCCTCATTTATTTCACGTATATGGCCTCGGCCCTGTATGCGCATCCGGACTGGCACGCCGCAGTGCGCGATACCTTCGTGCCGGTTGTGAACAAAAGTTCGGAATACCTGATAGCTCTAATCGGACTGGTGGGAACTACGATTACTCCATGGATGCAGTTCTACCTGCAGGCGTCGATTGTGGAGAAGGGAATCGGCAAGAAGGAATATGCGCTTTCCAAGTGGGATGTGATCATCGGCTGCGTGATCACCGATGTAGTCGCATTTTTTATCGTGGTCGCCTGTGCGGCCACTCTATACGTCACTGGACAACATGAAATCGGCGATGCTGCCGAAGCCGCGCTTGCGCTGCGGCCGCTGGTTGGCCAATTCGCATCCCTGCTCTTTGCGGTGGGATTGGTGAACGCGGCCCTGCTCTCCGCGGCGATTCTGCCATTGGCTACGGCCTACAACATCTGTGAAGGACTCGGAGTGGAGTCGGGCATTAACAAGAAATTCTCCGAAGCACCCGTCTTTTACTGGCTCTACACGTTCCTCATTGTCGGCGGCGCCGGCTTCGTCCTGATTCCGCAGATGCCACTGATTAAAGTGATTTTGTATTCGCAGGTGCTGAACGGAGTGCTGATCCCGTTCGTCGTAATCTTCATGTTGCGGCTGGTAAACCGCCCCGATCTGATGGGCGAGTATCGAAACTCGACCATTGCCAACGTAATCGCCTGGGGCACCAGCGCCGTAATGATCGTGCTCGCAATCGCGCTGGTGATTACGCTGTTGTTTTATTCATAATGCGGCTTTGCTTGGGAATGGGAGAAGCTAGCTAGAAGTCCACGTGCAAGCGGGTTCCCGGCACGATTACCGGACCGCGGTCCCGGTTGTATCCGGGGTTCGCGACGTATTGCAGGAGAGGTGACAGATAAACACCGCGCCAGGTGTGCAGCGTGTAGTAGCTCTCGAGAATATTTTCGCGTCCGTAGTTCAGGGCGCCATCGCCGAGCAGAAAACCCAGGCCGCCGAGCGCAAGGTATTCGCGATGATCTCGGGACAGTCCGTTGGTCGCCATCGCAATACCGACTCGATCGTACTTGCGCCCCCAGCGCATTCCCGAGACATCAAGGCCAGTTGAGAAGGTATTGTTCACCTCAGTGTAGGCGAAGGATTCGTGCTTGCCTTCATTCCAGCCAATGCGGAAGTAGTAACGGAACGTGCCCGGCAGTTCCTGCAGAACGTTAAGTCCGAAGCCTTGTTTGAGAGTGCCCTGGTGGCGGAATGCTGTAACGTCCGGCCGTGAACCCTGGCCGGAGAGAAAGGCATTGATCGCCTGCCGATAACTTCCCATATTGGCGTGATTCAGATAGGCAAGCGGCTTGATCGATGTCTTGCGGCCCTTCAGGAGTGCAGGACGGAATTCCAGTTCCAGGTTCTCCGCTCGCGCACAGCGGAGGTCGAAATCAAGTTCGATGCCATTGGCAACCTTGGGCATGAGCAATTCTCCGAAGCGGACACCCCATCGCGGCGATTGGTATTCGGCCATTGCGCCATAGGTATAGCCACGGGTGTCGGCGGCATAGTCGTATCCGCCATTGTTGTCGATGGTCCAATTGGTGAACTGCAGGTGACTGTCGGTGCCCACGTCGTTGACGTCGAAGAAGTCCGCCGCACCGAGTTTGCCGATGCGAAATTCCAGCCGACGCTCGGGCAGACTTGGAGCTAGTGAAAGAAAAGTGCGATCTGACTCGTGCATCGTCCTGCTCAGTGGCACGATCTGGTGCAACATTGCACGCGCAATATAGGGCGCCGCTCCCAAACTGGGATTACGGACAACATCAAGATTAGTAAAACCCGCTAGCCCGAAGGCATCGCTGATGCCGCGTCCGCCAGTCTCCTCGATGTCGAGGAGCAACTCAGTATTTGGCGTGGCTTGCACGCCCAAGTACAGCGTGGCAACACGTGAAAGCGCGTGCTCGCCGGTGTTCTTCAAGCTCTGCGGTCCCGAATACTTCGCATGAAACGGGGGATGCGCCTGGAAGATGAAGTTTATTTGTCCGCCGATGAAGAAAGGCCAGGTCTGCGAGTGGGGAAACACGGTCGGATCGGTCTCTGGCTGGGTCACATCGGCTTTGTCTTCGGATTGTTGCGAGTTCGGTGGCTGATTCGATTGCGCAACTGCTGCCGAACTCGCGAGCGCCAAGCTGATTGCGAGGGTTGCCGCATAGAGTCGCTTCCACTCAATCACGCAGCAGGTGGCCGCGGGCGAGCTGGCGTACGAAGTCGCGGTCGGCATCGAGAAAATCGAAGCGCGGAAGGTTGCGGCGATCCACCCAACGAATCTGCGCGAAGATACGATTGTCCAACTCACCCCGAAACTCCAGGACGCGATAGAAATGCAGTTCCACCGCGCCGCCTTTCTTGTAATGATGCTGGACTGTCGTCACCTTGTCTCCGATGGTGGCGGCAATCCCAAGCTCCTCGTCGAGCTCGCGCGCCAGCGCCGCTGTTTGCTCCTCGCCAGCTTCGATCTTGCCGCCGGGAAACTCCCATTTGAGCGGCATGGGTTGATCCTTCGTGCGCTGGCAGATCAGCACCTTCCCATTCCGGGTAATCACGGCTGCGACCACCTGCTTCATGGATTCACCGGGAGTGCGGTTCGGATTCGGCGCAACCCCGGAGCTTCCTCATCCCGGATTGCGGCTGCGAGCGCGTGCAAGCCGTTCAGCAGAGTCGGTCCCGGCGTGTTGAGAAATTCATCGTTGATGCAATAGACCTTTCCTGCTCGAACCGCGCTCACCGACTCCCATCGGCGCTGCGCAACGATTTTTTCCAGAGGGACGCGATCACCGGCTCCGCACCAGGCCGCGATCATGATTTCCGGGTCCAGCTCGCGGACAACATCGGCATCGACCTGCTTGCCCGGCTGGCCAACGAATGTTCCGCCAGCCGCTTCTACCATCTCCGCTACCCAAGGTTGAGAGTGGATCAACGGCTTGCCCCACTCCTCGGAGTAGACTCGAGGTCGGTGCGCAGCCAGCCGGCTGCGCGAACGCACTCGTTCAATCTCCATTTGCATTTCGCGAATCAAGTATTGACCGCGATTCGTTTCATTCATCAAACCGGCAACGGCGGCGATATCGGCGTAAATGTCGCGCAGACTGTGTGGGGCGAGTCCCAGGAACTTCGCTCCAGATTTGAGGATCTCGGCGACTGCTTCGACCTGATAAGGCACGGAGGCGATCACCAGGTCTGGGTTGAGAGCGAGAATTTGCTCCGCTTTCGCCGTCCAGGAGTCGTCCACGATGATGACGTCCAATCCCTTAACCGCTGGGCAAACATCGGCACACCACTTCGTGCATGCGACCAGGCGCTCCAACACTCCCAGCCGCTCCAGAGTCGTCGTGACCGACGGCTGTAGCGAAACGACCCGTTGTGGGGTAAAGTCACCAGGCTGAGAGAAGACGTGCATGCTTGCCCAACGAATCTATAATTACATCATGGCACTTAACATCGATAATCCGGAAATCGAAGCTCTGGTTCGCAAGGTGACGGAGAAGACGGGCGAGAGTGCAGCCCAGGCCGTCGAGCGCTCTCTTTGCGAACGGCTCGAAAGAATCAAGGGAAACAACAATGGTGTATCTTTGGCCGACGAATTGGATGCTATAGGGAAAAGATGTGCAGCACTTCCGGACCTAGACACTCGTTCGGCTGATGAAATACTGGGTTACGACGAAAGCGGACTGCCAAGCTAGAGATGGTGATCGACACCTCAGCATTGATTGCTGTTCTGTTGGATGAACCAGAGCAACATCGATTCGATGTTTGCATTCAGGCCGCGAGCGAGCGTTTCATTTCGGCGGCGACTCTGCTGGAAACTTCCATTGTGATAGAGAGCCGGAAGGGCGAAGCGGCGGCAAAGAGCTGGATCGGTTGCTATCGAGGCAGCATTCAGGTGATTCCTGTAACTGTCCAACAGGCCCAAATCGCCAGACAAGCATATCGGCAGTTTGGGAAGGGAGGACATCCTGCGAAATTGAATTTTGGGACTGCCTGACCTACGCTCTGGCCAAAGTCATGGGTGAGCCGCTGCTGTGCAAAGGGGATGAATTCCCTAAGACCGATATTCTGCTCGTGAATAACGGCCGGGGTTGATATGTATGCGGCGGCGCTTCTCGATCACTTCCAACATCCTCGAAATTCCGGCCTGATGGATGCTCCCGATGTGAGCGTTCAAAGCGAGAACCCTGCCTGCGGAGACGTCATGAAGCTGATGCTGCAAGTCAGCGCGGAGAAGATTATTGCTGTCAAATACCAGGTGCGTGGATGCGTTGCCGCTATCGCATGCGGCTCCGCCTTGACAGAATTTCTTTTGGGGAAGAGTGTTGACGAAGCCGCCGCGATCCGTCGGGAACAGGTGCTCGAAGCTGTGGGCGGCCTGCCCAACGAGAGCATGCATGCCAGTCATCTGGCAATCGATTGCCTTAAACTCGCGCTCAGGCAGTTGAAGAAGTGATCGCCGCGATTTGGGGCTGGTAAACGCGCCACCCTCTGTCCGCAGCGATTTTCAGCAAATCGGCCCTAGGGTTTACGACCAGCGGCTCGCGCGCGAGTTCGAGCATTTCCACATCGAAAATTGCGTTCCCGAAAGCAATATCGGGCGGCGAATTGAGAGCGCGCTTCAGGGCACGGGCTTTTCCAGCACCGGAAGTTATTTCACCCACACGATCGGTGATCACTCCATTCTCGATTTCAGCCCGCACCGCCAGCACGCGATTTGCGGGGATACCGATTTCCCGTACAGCGGCTTCAATCACCCAACTGTTGGTCGATGAAACCGCCCAAATATCGCAATGTTGATGCTGCAGCACCGCTACGAGTCGTTTCATTTCTGGAAAGTACTGCGGAATCACGTTGCTTTTCGCGAATCGCTCCGCATAACTCAGCACCTTGTCCAGTCTTAATCCACGATGGACTTGCACCATCTCGGCGCATATATCGTCCTCGCTTATCCGTCCTGCGAGGTACTCCTCATATTGGTCGATTGCCGCTTGTGCCACCTCGGTGGGAAGCAAGCCTTGTTCGATCTCCCAATAGAAAAACTTCATGCCGGAATCGCCGTACCACAGAGTGCCGTCGCAATCGAAAGCTGCTGTCTTAGGGGCCAGGTCGGAAACGAACTCGACAAATTCTTCTGGAGTCGCGAACGAACCGTAAGCAAGAGAATTCATTGTGATGGAGTTCACGCCCCACCAGCCGGGGAGTGGTGTTGCAAAAGGACGGAATAATCCTCAGGAGTATTGATGTTCACAGCGACGCGAGCATCATCAACCGTCACATATTCGATTTGGTTCTGATGCTGGTGTTCGACATCGCGCGCGACGGCAGTCGGCGCTGCTCGCAGGAAGACCTCAATCATCTCGCGTCCGAAGATTACCGGATGTCCGTGGCGCTCGTCGTATTGCGGAACCACCGCCCAAACCCGCTCAGGCGAAGACGCCAGGAAGGCCTGCTGCAGGTCGCGAAGGGTACTACTCAGCGCCGGCGGACGATCAACGAGAGTGACGCACGCCGCGTCACGTCCGCGATCAAGCACGGCCTGCAATCCGATCTGCAGCGAGCTGAATTGCCCGCGCTGCGGCTCGGGATTCCGCACCAGGAAGGCCGAATTTTCGTAAATTGTTGGCTTCAGCAGCTCGGAGTTTTCGCCGGCCACGACCAACACAAAATCGCAGGCGCTTTGCAGCATCTCAATGGCGCCGGCGAGAAAGGTCTTGCCGCCAAAGCGAAGGAAGGCCTTATCTGTCCCCATTCGGGAAGAGTTGCCGGCGGCAAGGATCACGCCGGCGAATGCAGGTGAACGAGGCACGTCTTTACGATAGCAGGAGGAGTTATTCCGTGCCGCCGGAGTGCTGTTCCAGCATCTCCATAGCTTTGCGGCTGCGCTTATGGGGAACCGAATCGGCGCAGCGGCGAATGGCAATGATCTCGGCCATGATGGCGATCGCGATTTCCTCGGGAGTGATTGCGCCAATATCCAGTCCAACCGGCGCATACACTCGCGCCAGCTTCTCCGGCGCGGTGCCCTCGCTTTCCAGTTGCCGGTACGTGGTAATTACCTTGCGCTGCGATCCAATCATGCCGATGTATCGTGCAGGCGTCTCCACTGCCCAGCGCAGCACGCGCATGTCGTCGCGATGTCCGCGCGTGACAATCACGATGTAGGACGACTGATTGGGAGCGAGCTGCGAGAGGCTTTGCTCGAAGTCCTCGGCATAGACATCTTTGGCCTCGGGGAAGCGCTCGCGATTGGCATAGCTCTCGCGATCGTCAATGATCACCACTTCAAAGCCCGTCATGCGCGCTGCTCGATAGACGTTATGAGCGACATGTCCCGCACCAAAAATGTAAAGCGTTTGTACCGGCAGAATCGGCTCGAGATAGATCTCCAGCGTGCCGCCGCAGACCAGGCCGGAATCGTACTTGGGATCGTGATTCAAATTGAAGGTCAGATTGCGCGGCTTCTCTTCTTCCATCACCTCGCGCGCTGCCTGCCAGACCTCGGCCTCGACGCAGCCGCCGCCGATCGTGCCGGCGATGGTGCCGTCGTCGCGCACCAGCATCTTGGCCGATTCGAAAGAGGGAATCGAGCCGCGCGCATGCACAATCGTGGCCAGCGATCCCCGGCGTCCGGCACGTCGCAGTTCAACAATTTCCTCGAAGATATCCATTGCGGGCTTCGGTCGAATCCGTCTCAATTCTAATCTCATTTCCATTCCCGGCCTTGGGTGGTATGTTCAGAGGTTCGACTTCTGCACCGAGGACAACCATTGCCTAAAGGACCCATTTCCCGCTTCATTGAACATCATTACCGGCATTTCAACTCAGCGTCGCTGGTGGACGCGGCCAAAGCCTACGAAAAGCTGCTCGACGATGGCGGCCGGATGTTTATGACCATCGCCGGCGCGATGAGTACGGCCGAACTTGGCCTGTCGCTGGCGGAGATGATCCGGCAAGACAAGGTTCACGGCATCTGCTGCACCGGCGCCAATCTGGAAGAAGACGTGTTTAACCTGGTGGCGCACGATCATTACGAGCGCGTTCCCCATTACCGGCAACTTTCGCCCGCGGAGGAAGAAGCGCTCCTTAACCGTCACATGAATCGCGTGACCGACACCTGCATTCCGGAGCACGAAGCCATGCGACGCATTGAGGCGGCAGTGCTGGAGGAATGGGTCAAGGCCGACAAAGCCGGAGAGCGCTTTTTCCCCCATCAATTCATGTACAAGATTCTGCTAAGCGGAAAGCTCAAAGCTTCCTATCAAATCGATCCGAAAGACAGCTGGCTCATTGCCGCCGCCCAGAAAAATCTGCCCATGTTCGTTCCAGGATGGGAAGACGCTACGCTGGGAAACATGTATGCCGGGCATTGCATTTCCGGCGACGTGAAGAATGTTCACACCGTCCGCACCGGCATCGAGTACATGATGCTGCTAGCCGACTGGTACACCGACGTGACCAGCAAGACGCCGCTGGGATTTTTTCAGATCGGCGGCGGCATTGCCGGCGATTTCCCCATATGCGTCGTTCCCATGTTGCACCAGGACCTGCAGCGCGAAAGTGTCCCATTATGGGCGTATTTTTGCCAGATCAGCGACTCGACCACGAGTTACGGCTCATATTCCGGCGCAGTGCCCAATGAAAAGATCACCTGGGGCAAGCTGGGCAAGGACACGCCAAAGTTCATCATCGAGTCCGACGCAACCATAGTGGCACCCTTGATCTTCGCGTATCTACTGGGCTGTTGACGGCTTAACCACGGAGACACGGAGGACACGGAGAAAAATCGTTTCGAGTTTCAGACTTCTGGTTTCGAGAAATGTAGTTGACAATGGCCGAAACCTGAAACCTGAAACCTGAAACCTGAAACCTGAAGCGTCTTTCTCCGTGTTCTCCGTGCCTCCGTGGTGAAAGGGTTTATGAAAGCGATTCGATTCCACGAATTCGGCGGGCCCGAGGTCCTGAAGTATGAAGATGTTCCCGATGTGAAACCGCGGGAAGATCGGGTGCTGGTGCGGGTGAGGGCGTGCGCGCTCAATCATCTCGACCTCTGGATCCGCAAAGGATTACCGGGAATCAAGCTGCCGCACATAAACGGCAGCGACATCGCCGGAGACGTGGTCGAGGTTGGCAACTATGTATCCGGCGTGAAGGCCGGCGCTCGCGTGCTGCTGGCGCCAATGACATTCTGCAATCGGTGTTTCCAGTGCACATCCGGAGAGCAGAACCTTTGCCGCGAATTCTCGGTGTTGGGATATGCGACTGACGGCGGCAATGCGGAATTTATTTCTGTGCCCGAAGTGAACGTCATCCCCATTCCCGAGGGCCTCGGTTACGATCAGGCAGCGAGCGTTCCCCTGGTGTTTCTCACTGCGTGGCACATGCTGGTCGCCCGCTCCCATCTGAAAGCCGGCGACACCGTGTTGGTGCTCGGCGGCGGATCTGGCGTGGGTTCTGCGGCGATCCAGATTTGCAAGATGCTGGGAGCAAACGTCATCGCCACCGCCGGCGATGAGGCCAAGCTGGAGAAGTCGCGGGAGCTGGGCGCCGACCACACCATCAACCACTACAAACAGAAGATCGCCGATGAGGTGCGAAAGATCACGGCCAAAGCGGGCGTGGACATTGTTTTTGAGCACGTCGGCACTGCCACTTGGGAGGACAGCGTGCGCTCATTGCGTCCAGGTGGAACCCTGGTGACCTGTGGCGCCACCACGGGGCCCGAGGCCAAGTTTGACCTGCGCGTGCTCTTCAGCCGGCAACTCTCTTTTCTGGGTTCCTATATGGGAACAATGGGGGACCTGCACCAAGTCCTGCGGCACATCTTCGCCGGCAAGCTGAAGCCAGTGGTAGACCGCACTTTCCCGCTCAGCGAAGCTCGCGCCGCCCACGAGCGCCTGGAAAAAAGCGAGCAGTTCGGAAAGATTGTGCTGAACCCATAATGCCGGTCGACTATTGAGACCGATGTGCCTTCTCTTTCAGCACCGAATATTTGACCCATACATTGTCTTCCGGACCATTGACAATCCGGTGGTAGCACCATGCCATGGGATATGAATTACCCGCTCCCCAGATCAGGGGATACGTTTTCTCGCCGGCCACTGGATCGTCGCGTTCCCATCGTGTGCCCGGTTCTGTTTTTCGAATAACTTCGCCAACATAAGCTCCGTACGCCGAAGCGAGGCCTCTTGCGCTGATGCTCGAAGGATCAGCAGTGTACTGGTCGTGCAGTTTGCCTAATTCTCGCTCAGCACGTTCGATGGAGTCGACGCTGTAATCGAGAGATACTCCGTCCTGGCGTGCGTCTCGAACGGCTTGCTCAGCCATGTACTGGATGAAGCCGTCAGTGCTGCTGAAGGTCAGCTCTTTTCTAGAGTTCGACATCATTTCTCTTTTACGATTGTGGAGCAGGAGTCCCAGACCAACGGCCAGCAATACCACGGCGAATGAAAGTGCAAATTTCATTGTTGTCTGCAGGCACTTTAACTCACCTTTTTAAGCCAGCGTTCACTTGTGCCGTTTTCGTAACCTGCGTATACACTGTCGCAGTTTGTTCGTGCGGGAAGTTATTCCGAAGCTTCTGACCCGGCGATCGGCCCGGGAACCTCTTCGTAGATTTTGTGCGGTTTGGGCGCGAACAGGATTTCGACCATTAGGATAGCGGCGCCTATCACGATCGCACTATCGGCGATGTTGAAATCAGGCCACACATACGGGCCGATATAGAACTCGAGAAAATCAACGACGTGTCCGGAGAGGATGCGGTCCCACAGATTCCCCAGCGCGCCACCCAGGATCAACGAGAGCGCGAACGCGGTGCTGTTCAAGCCGGCCGTGTGTTTCCACAGCAGGGCCGAAACCACTACCAGCGCCAGCATGGAGAAGAAGATCAGGAAAATGACTTTGTACTCTGAGGGCGAATCGGAGAAAAGACCGAAAGCTGCGCCGCGATTGGTCACGTGGGTCAGCTTGAAGAAACCAGGAATTACGTTGATGTTGCCGTACAGCGGGATGTTACTGGCAACAATCCATTTGGTCAGCCGGTCGAGCGCGAGCACCAGCCCGGCGATCAGCAGCACATATTTTCGTAAGGTCCCGTCTCGCATACTGCTACTACGAACTTAAATGCCCTCTCCCGTATCAATTTCGTCGATTACAACCGGCAATAGCCTGAAGTTGTCATCCCGAAGCGCAGCGAGGGATCTGCTTTTCGCTGTGGCACCGAACAGCAGACTCCTGCCCCGGTGGCGGGTTAGGAATGACAATTCATAACTACTTCCATTTTGACGCTTGCGACGTGCCAACGTCACGTGAAATTTAGTGATGGCCGTTTTCCCGCTCCTTAGAAATATCCTTCAACGCTGCGCTGCATCGCTCGCACACCGTCGGGAAGGCGGGATCGCTGCCAACCAGAGTGGAGTAATTCCAGCAGCGCTCGCATTTCCTCCCTTCAGCCGCGCTGACTTCTACTCTCAAAGCGGTCCCTTCACCATTACGCGCAACAGCTTCCTGCAGTTCCACCTGCGAGACGATGAACAGGTAACGTAGAGTTTCGCGATAGCGCAGCAATAAGGGGTACAACTCACCCGGAGCCGAGACGAGTACCTTCGCTTCCAGTCCGCTGCCAATTACTTTCTCCTTGCGCGCGGCTTCAAGCGCTTTAAAGACCTCTTCGCGAACCTGCATGAGGCGGTCCCAATCCGCGCGCGTGCCCTCGGTTTCAGCAGGAAAGGGTTTTCCGCTTGCATCCGGACGCTCAGTGTTGCCCAGGACTTCTTCACAGGTGGGAAACAGCGCGAGATGCACGCTCTGCGGCTTTTCTCCGATGCCGGGTAGAAGCTGCCATACTTCTTCGGCAGTAAAACTCATGATGGGAGCGAGCAGGCGCACCAGCGCCTGTCCGATGCGCCAGATCGCCGTCTGCCCGGAGCGGCGCGAGCGCCACGCCGGAGCATAAGTGTACAAGCGATCTTTCAGTACATCGAAATACACCGCGCTCACATCGACAGTGCAGAACTCCAGCACGCGATGGTAGATGCGATGAAACGCGAACTCTTCGTACCAGCGGCGAATCTCGGTTACCAGATCGGCGAGGCGCAGCATCATGTAGCGGTCGAGAGATTCCATCTCTTCGAACGTGACCTGATCGCGCTCGGGATCGAAGCCGTGGAGGTTTCCCAAAACGTAGCGGAAAGTATTGCGAATCTTGCGATAGTCGTCGGCAACGCGGCGCATGAGTTCGTCAGAGCTGCGCACGTCTTCGCGAAAGTCTACGGACGCGACCCAGAGACGAACGATCTCCGCCCCGAGTTTCTCAGTGATCTCCAGGGGAGAAACAACATTGCCCAATGATTTCGACATTGGGCGGCCTTGCGGATCGAGGGTCCAGCCGCTGGTCATGCACATGCGATAAGGCGCACGATTGCGCGAGCCCACGGAACAGAGGAGGGAAGACTGGAACCATCCGCGATGCTGGTCGCCGCCTTCGGTGTAGAGGTCTGCGACCACATCTCCGATCACCGCGGCCCAGCTTGAACCGGATTCAAACCACACGTCCAGGATGTCAGATTCTTTCCTGAAATTTTGCTTGCCGCAGTCGGGGCAGCGCACATCGGCAGGAAGAATCTCATTGACCTCTCGCGTGTACCAAGCGTCAGCGCCTTCGTGCGCGAAGAGGGCGACGACTGCATCGTCAGCGGCCTTCGATTTGAGTGGCTGATCGCAAACTTCGCAGAAGAAGATTGGAATCGGCACACCCCAAACGCGCTGCCGCGAGATGCACCAGTCTGGCCGGCTGGCAACCATGTTGAAGATGCGATCTTTGCCCCAACTCGGGTCCCACTTCACCTTCTCGATTTCGTCGAGTGCTCGCTGCCGAAATGTGGAACCCTGTAGCGGCGTCTCCATGGCGATGAACCACTGCTCCGTCGCGCGGAAGATCACCGGCCGATGACATCGCCAGCAATGCGGATAGGAGTGCGTGATTGTCGCTTCGCCCATCAGCACGCCCCGGTTTTTCAGCAGCTCGATAATCGGCTGATTGGCCTGGAATACTGTCTTGCCCTCGTACTCGGGCAGGCCATTCCTCATGCGGCCGGCAGCATCGACATTGCAGGTCTGCTCCAACCCATATTTCACGCCGGTAT
>JAICXB010000004.1 GCA_025980765.1 Terriglobales bacterium | reverse complement strand
GGAGTACTTGTTCAGCGTCTGTGGGTCTTCGAGATGTCCGCCTAACGGGTCTGGCGTCATGAACCGCCCCATTGTTGAAGAATCGTACCGTGCCCCGAAGTAATCCAGGCCGGATTCCCCGTCCCGTTCTTTGCCGGTGAACTTGTAGTGATTGGCAGGATTGTCCGGCGAGCATGACACTTGCTGCCCGAACGGAGCGAACAAGCAATTGGAGATCACCGTGCCCGAAGCATTGGTCATCATGCGTTCGCTGCTGAGGTGGTCGGCGTGGTAGTACTGCGTGCTTGCGCTTGTCGTGCCTGTTGCCAGCGCGATGCGTTCGCCGCCGGCGAAGACATAGTCAGTCCAGCCGCTGGGCGTCTTCTCGGCGATCGGTTCACCGGCGAAGTGGATGTATTCGGTGAAGCTGCCGCCGGTGTCTTTCCTTACGCGCTCGCCGTCTGGGCCGTAGGTGTACGTCGAAGCGGCGCCATTGGCGCAGGTACCTGCGGTGACGGGGTCCATACAGCCAATGCGGTGTTCCGCGTCAAATACATAATTGTGGGAGCCGTCGTAAGTCACGTCGCCTGCGCCGTCGTATGAATATGTCGAAATGCGGTTGTTCGACGCGAAGGGTTGCGTGAAGTTCCAGGTGCCGCTCTGCTGCGTATTGCCCCAGGGATCGATGGTGAAGGTCTGGCTGAACGCGCCATCGGCTTGGGTAGCTAAGGTCAGTCGGTTGAGATCGTCATAGCCGAAGCTCTGATTGCGAGTCGCGCTCACGGTGTCGTTAATGGCGATCACGTTGCCGTTGTTGCCGTTTCCGCGCGAAGGGTCCATGTAGGTGTAGGTTTTGCCAAACAGCGTGGTTCCGGACAATGACTGCGAGATCGCGTTCATCTGCAGACGATTGTTGTAGCCGTGGTATTCCTGCACCCCGTTGCCATAGCCTCCGCGCTGCAGAATGCCCGGAGGAGCGTATCCCCAAGTGTTCGGATCGGTGGTCTGCGGCACGGTGTAGTAAGGGGAATTCCCGCTGGCACCGTTCATGCTGTAGAAATCAGTCTCTTTCAATCGACCGGCCGCACTGTACTGATTGTGGATCTCGCGGCCACTTGGATATGTGAGATACGTGAGGTACCCAGCCTTATCATACTGGGCGCTCACCGCGACTCCATAGCTGCAATCACTGGGAATGCAAAGCCTCTGCGAGATGATCCTCCCCACGGGATCGTAGGAGATCATGTGCGCGGCGTTCACGTCATTGGATTCGAAGGTGAGCCGCCCAATGCCGTTGCTGGGATTGTTGCCATCGGAGCCATCGTAAAAGAACTGTCGTGGGGCGGACCCGTCGGAGTATGTTTTTTTGGTCACACGGTGCAAGGCGTCGATCGGGCTCTCCGGGGGACTATAGTTAATGGTCAATCCGCGCCCGTCAGTCTGGCTGGTGAGATTGCTGTCAACATCGTACCCGTAGGTTATCGTTCCCGATTCGGGATTGGTGGCCGAGGTCAGGCGCGAGAGCGTGTCATAGACAAAGCCGCGATTGCGCGGCGCGCTGCCGTAGCCCTGCTGATTGACGCCGGTAAGATTGCCGAGCGCGTCATAGCTGTACAGGGTTTTGAGGGGAGGCCACTCGAAAACGAATGACCTCCTTTCATCTGTCTATTCAGTGTGATGCAATCACATATCCATTCTGGATTTTCCGGCTGTCCTTCTTTCGATTACGTTGAGTCAGGAGGCGGAGGTTCGTTGATCTGAGCTGTTTCATCTGTTGCGGTGAGAGCGGAGGCGCCACCGATGAAACTGGAAGAGAAGCTGTTGGGCTGTCATCTCCTGCATGTTTTGGGCTGGCAACGAAAATGGCGTTCTCGCCGTCAAGGCTGTTGCTGTTGAAGACATTCGCGGTAAATGCGATATGACCATCGTCGTTGATTTGCGGCATGTCCACGAGGCCGAATTCGTCCTTGCCTACGATCTCGCCAGCCGCGGCCACGTTGGTGATGATTCCATTGCTGTATACGAAGATGCCGAAGGTTGGGACGCTGGTTTGGGCAAAAAACGCCACTTCGCCCGAAGCATTCATGCTGGGGGAGTCGGCAGTCACGAATGTGCCTCCATCGGGAGAAGGATCACCCGGTCCAACAAGCCTGTTGAGAACACCTTGACTCAGCAGGAAGATAGCATGCTCGCCGAAAATGCCGCCGCCTGACACTCCGTTGAGAGAGGTGGCAAATGCAACTTGTCCCTGATCGTTGATTACCGGAGCAAATCGGGGCTCGGCGAAGGGAATACTGAAGGTTCCGCCGCCGGGAGCGGGATCCCCATCGCGGGCCAACGGCGTGATTTGTCCAGCGGTCTCCAGGTAAATGGCGTTCGGAGTTGGGAAAGAGAACTGTGAGAAAAACACTGCTTGCCCGAAATCGTTCACTGCAGGGTTAGTTATGTTCAAGAACCCGCCCGTGGGCAGGGGGGCGGATGCATCCACCAGCAGAGCTGTGATACCGCCTGAATCCAGGAACAATCCGCTCTGCCCGGTTGCCGGGACAAAGCCGGTGAAGGCCACACCTCCGAGATTGTTGATCGCCGACGAACCATCAGGGTTGATGCTGCTGGAGTCGTCTGCAAGCACAGTGGTTGTCGCGCCGGAGGCAAGAAGAAGTGCGCTATTCGTGCCTGAGGACGCTACACTGAGCGCCACCTGATTTTCTCGGTTCATGGCAAATCCAGATAAGAAGTCAATTACCCCGTCGCTTCCGATGGATTTGCCGATGTTAGCCACCAGGCCGACCTGATGCGGTGAGCGGGCGATGAAAGCGCCGGTACCACCAGGAAAGGTTGAATCGGAGATGAGGACGCTGTCCTTGCGTCCAATGCCGGATGCTATCGGAAAAGCGAACTGCGGTTGTGCTGGGATCAAGTCGCCTTGGCCGACCAGCGGAGTGATCTGACCTTTCAATGAACTATATAAGGTAGCGCCTCGCTGTGTTTCGGAACCGAAGAAAATAACCTGGCCGGAATCGTTGATTCTGGCGCCTAACTCGACATTATTTGTGAAGGTGTCGCCGTCAGGGGCCTGCTCTCCGGTTGCCTCCAATTCGCTAAGTTCTCCTTGCGAGAATAGAAACACGCCAGTTCCACTTATTGGTCCAATCGGGGAAACAAATGCAATCTGCCCCGCATTATTCAGGGTCACGACGAAGGGAATTTGTGTAAAGTCTCCGCTTGGGAGGCTCGTACCTGAAGTGACCAGAATTTTAAGTTCTCCGTTGGAGTAGAGGAATAAGCCATCGTCGATCACAGAATTGTTGGCGCCGCCGCCAAAGGCAATCTGCCCGAAATCATTGATGGCGGGAGCGGTGGGAAAGGTAAATGTGGCGCCATCCGCAAACGGATCTCCTGTGGCGATGATCTTGGTAATACCTCCTCCAGAGATCAGATAGATCCCTATTCCACCGTCATCCAGAAAGCCTTCAAAGGCCACCTGGCCGGCGTTGTTAAGGGATGCACTAAAAAAGAGAGCAAAGTTTCCTCCACCGGGCGCAGGCTGACCAGCACTCACTAAGGGGGTGAGTGAACCGTTGGAGAAGAGATATAGCGCGTCAGCAAATCCATCGGCTACCACGACGTCCCCGGATGCATTCTGGGCGAGTGGAAGTGGACTTACAGGCTGGCCATTCGAGGCGACAACGCCGTCTGCAAGCACCTGTGTAATCTGACCATTTGAAAACAGGAACAAGCCGCCTGAGGTGTCGAAAGATGTGACATCGGCCCTGAACAGAACTCGATCCTGGGAATCGATCAGTGGCATTGTTTCGTCCAAAAAGACTCCGCCCACAGGACTCGGATCGCCGGGGGCGGTTATTACGGTGATCTTGTCCTTTGCTTTGATAAATAGTCCGCCGTCTCCGATGACAGCGACGTCCCCTTGTTGGTTGGAAGAGAATTCAAGAATGGAGCCCAGAGTAGGAGGAGCTGGCGCCGGATCGCCGGCGCGAACCACAGGATCAAATTTGAATCTGGTCTGAGCTGGAGCGCTCGCCACTAATCCGAGCAATAATAACGGGGCTGCCACGGCCACAACTGCGCATCTGCTGATCATCTTTTATCCTCTTGAAATAAGTATTCGAGCGGCTGGAGCCATACTCAGCTCGCCGGTCACGGGGGGGAGGCGAGGATAGCTGATTCAAGAGCAGAATCCAAGCAGAAAGAGGTGAGCTTAATCAACATTAACAGCAGATTGTTCCCAATATAGGAAGCGAAAGGCCCAATTTGGATCAGGCTGCAGGTCGCACGTGTGATTGTAAACAATAATATATTAGCAAGCTACATAACATTAATTGATTCATTATGATTGCCAGTTCTACTCTGTGGAGCCGGGAGCTTTGAGTTATCACCCGCCGGATTTCGTGAAGAGAATCGAGTGAGGCGGCCTCCAAGGCATGATTCCCCCCAGCTGCGCCAGCACCGGGGCATTGTTGTCGGGCACCTGGTCGCAAGAGATTGTGTGGAAATCTCTCTCTTTCCTGTTCGTTTCCTGTTAATTGAGAGGAACTTCTAGCTACTGGCTACTAGCTACTACTAAATCAAAGACTTAGGCGGAAAATCACAGCCTGCCTGTTCCTATCCTGTTCGTTTCCTCAGCTTTTGAAAGTAGCTGCTGGCTACTGGCTACTAGCAACCAAAGGCATTAACTTAGAAGTTATGCCGGCTTTCGCCGTGCAGAAGAAAATTCCCTGTATTTTTTCCCTGTTCTCAGGGAAATCGGCTTCCAGATCCCAGCCTCCGGATACCAGCAAAAAGGAGAATCCGGCGCCCAGAAACAACTTGGGCCTCCGGATGTTCCGGAGGCCCGGGTGGAACCGTTTGTGGCCCTGGTTTAGGTCTGAACGATTCTCGGCGTTATGAAGAAAATCAGCTCCTGGGTTGAGGTGCTGACCGCCTTCCGCTTAAACAGGTTTCCGAAGACTGGGATGTTGCCCAGGAACGGCACTTGCTGATAGTTGATGGTGTCGTTGGTCTGGATGACGCCGCCGATCACTACTGTTCCGCCATCCGCGACCAATACCTGCGTCGTGGCCTGCTGGGTGATCAGAGTGGGGTTGCCCTGCACCTGCTGGGAGAAGTCAGGCGTAGTGTTTTCCACGTCCACGTTCAGGAAGATGGTGCCTTCGGCGGTGATCTGCGGCTGCACTTGCAGGCGCAGGAAAGCGTCCACGTAGGAGGTTGTCGGAGGTCCGCCAAGCTGGGCTGCCGTGACCACCGGGATTCTCACCCCCTGGCGTACCAGAGCTTGAATGTTGTTCTGCGTGACCACCCGCGGGCGGGAGAGGATCTTCAACAGTCCGCGAGACTCAGCAGCCGTGAGAATGGTGTCAATCCGATAGTTGTGACCCATCGTGAGCAGCGTCAAGCCACTTGTAGGTCCGGGTCCGGCGGCTAGATTGCTGAACAGCGGGATCTGTCCGGTTCCAACCTGGATCAGGCGGTTGGGTATTGGCCCGTTTGGTGGCTTCCCGTTGGGTCCGGTGGTGACCTGGACGGGTGAAGTACCCACCGCGGAAGCTCCACCAAGCACGCTGCTGCCATTGGCCACGCCAAATCCGAACTGCGTGCCCAGATCGCGAGCAAAGGTTCGGGTGGCGGCCACGACCCGCGCTTCGATCTCTACTTCTTGCGTTTTACGATCAAGCTCTTTGATCAGCCGATCGATTCCCGGAATGACACTGGGAATGTCCTGGATGATGACGGCATTGGTGCGATCATCGGAGATGATGTCGCCGCGCTTAGAGAGAAACGCCTTCAGCGTGGGCACCACCGCTTTCGACGAGGCATAGCTGAGATAGCGCGTAACGGTCACGCGATCGACCGCGAGCGCCTGCGCTTCCTGCGTAGTGCGAATGGCATCGGCCTCTTTCTTTAGCGTGTCCGGCAGCGCGATGCGCAGCACATTGCCGTTGAGCTGGCACTGCAGGGAATTGTTTTGCAGCACGATGGCCAGGGCCTGGTCCCACGGCACGTCATCAAGGACGATGGTCAGAGAACCGTTAACCCCGGGATCGAGCACAACATTCAGTCCGCTGATCTCGTGTATGAGGCGGAAGAAATCTTTCAGATCGACGTCCTTCAGGTTCACCGAGATGGGCTCGCCGGTGTATCTGCCGGTATTGCAGGCTGAGGTGGAATTGGCGGCGGTTACGGCCTGCATGTTCGACTGGGTCGGAGCCGGCGCAGCTTGCGCCATGGCAGCGTTGATGGCTTCCGGCTTCATCGATGCGGCTACCGGCATCGAGCTCAACGGAATTTCCACTGGAGGAATTGCGCCGAGCGTCTGGGCCGCTTGCGCAGCTCGCTCCGTGGGAGTTTGCGCGGGCGACAAGTCGCGTCTTGCGTCTGCTGCGATTGCATGGTAACTAGGCTGAACTACGACGAAATCTTTTTGGGAATTGGCTGCTGTTGTCGCCGTGCTCGGCGCAGCTTTCACGGGCTCAGGAGCGGGAGTGGTGGCGGCCATTACAGCAGGAGAAGACATCTTTTCCGCGCTGTCTTTCCTGGCCAGCGCAACCGCTGCATTGTTGTCCTGCACGGTAGCGAGAGAATGCAGCTTCACGGTCAGCATCCCAGGAGCGTTGCTGAGGTCGTAATCCTGAGGAGTGGTCAGATCGACGACCACGCGGGTGGTCGGCGGGGCGGCTTGAAATTGCGACATGCGTATGTCAGTGACATCGGCGGCGTGCACGGGAATTTCATGTGGACGCGATTCAGGAATGGCGTTGATCAGATCGATCACCAGCCGGTCCGGATTCTTCAGCTTCAAGATCCTGGGGGTAAGCGAACCATTGGCGCGAATCTCGACGTTCATGCCGTCGCGACCACGAACAACACTCACTCCACGCACCATCAGCGGACGCGCCGTGCTGGACACCAGCGGCAGGGAAGCGGGCTTCAGCTCTGGCGCTGACCTTGTGTTCTTTTTGGCAACAGTTGCGATTGGGGCAGCCGCGACCGGCGCCGCAACGTTCGAAATATTGGAAGCTACTGCGGCATCGCTGCTGACGGTCACCTCAACTGTGTTCCTGCCATCGGTAAGGTGGACTGCGGTGTGTGGCGCAAGCGTGAGTTCCACGCGGGCAATATCGGAGCCGTTGGCGGATTTGTACGAATGGACCTGGTATGACGCCACGCCCGGCACACTCACGTTGTGAGTGACGGCGTCGAGCTTGCCAACGCTCACACCCGGGAAGTCAACCAGCAGCAGATTGTCGGCCGGGCGGTACTCGTTGTGAACCAGTGAGCCGTTCGCGCGAATGGTGACGGTCGACGTATTGGCTTTGCCCTGTACGCCGATCTCGGTAAGTTGCGAATCGGCAGCGGCCAGTGCGCTCAAAAGAAGCACTGCAAGCCCGACACCCAGAAGTTGCTTCAGCCTCATCTTGTCTCTCCTCACGACCCCGGCATTGCTGCCGAACGCGCGCGACCAAGGAAGATGCGCCTAAAAAACCAGCCTGCGCGACTGCGACTTCCATGCCGCTTTGGAATTTTCGCTTACCGTGACGACGATCCCTGTCCGTCACAGCTACTGCTACTGCTTCCCCAGGACTCGGCCCGAAAATCAATCCGCCTACACCAGCGGAGTACCGCAAACTGCCTGTTCGAGGGAAGCGCAAATCACAGATTTCGCGCGCTTCCGGTTGGGTGTGCTTACCCGATTCGGCTCCCGAATCCGCGAAGGGACGTGGAAGCACTCTTACATAGCCATCGCTCCCTCGCGAGTTAAACCGCCGGGGCCGAAACCTTCTTGACAACCTCTTTCGTCGTAGGCCTTCCGAGTATGTCGCTGCCGTTTTCTCGGAACATCACAGAATCGCCGGTGATCTTTACTACCGTTCCGTTGAACAGCGAGTCGTTCTCGCGCAAGACATACGGACGTTTGGCAGCGTTTTCCACCAGCGCGAAGTTGCCTTCCTTCATCTGCACGATGCCTTTTAGAGCAATTTGATCGACAACCAGACAGCGCTTGCCGGTGGTGCAATTGCTGGCAGGACCACCCCGCAAGGCCGCGGCAGCAATGGGACTGATGAAAGGATCGCGCTTCCCAGGATTTACCTTCGCCTTCGCAGCCACAGGTTGAGCTTGCACGGGAGTAGTCTCAGCCGGTTTTACCGCAGGCTTTACCACTGGTTTCACGACTGCGACGTGAGGTTTCGCTTTGGCTTTGGTCTGCACATGCGGCTTGCTGGCGGCCGCCTGCACGGGTTTCTGGGCCGGCTTCGCTGTGGCCTTCTGTGCATTTTTTGGCGTGACCTTTTGCGCGACAACGGGCTTGGCTGCTGGCCTCATGGCAGGTTGTGGCGCTTTCGCCGCCGGAGCAGCCTTCGTGGGCTTTTTGGGGACGAAAGGACTCTTCAGTGAAGAAGGTCCGGTCTGTACTTTGGTCTGGGGCGCATTCGGCTTCACTACTTGCGATGCCGGAGCCGTTTGTGCCGCGCTGAGTCCAGCCAGCAACGCCGTGGTCAAGATTGTGGTCGCGATTTTCATGTGCTCCCTCTGGCTCTAGTGAATTGCCGTTATTTTTTCGCCGGAGTGGCGCCCGGTCGAGCTGCAGGACCCGATGCGGCAGCCTCTCCAGTGCCATGGCTGAAGAATGCTTTGGCGGTGCAGGCCACCAGCACGCTTTCCCCCGGCGCATAGTCGTACTTGTGCTTGGTGGGAGCCGCCACTTTGCTGCCGATGCCGCTCATCTTAAGATCGTCGATGTTGACGATGCGCTCCATGGTCCCTACTTTTTCGAAGAAGTTCAGGACAGCGAAGTACGGTCCGTCGATCTCCATTTCGAAGGGTGCTTCGCTGTAGTACTGCTTGGCATTGACTGGCTTGGCGGTGAAACTGCGAATCTCCACGCCTGCCTGCAGAGCGTTGCTCTGCATGTCGCGAATGAAATCGTCGGCATCTTTGGCGTCGGGAACGATCTCTCGCTGGCGTTCCATCTGCCGCTGCAGAGCGTCAATCTGGGAATTCAATTCGCGCAGTTGACCTTCATATGGGCGCAGCTTCGCATTTTCCGCCTGCTTATCTTTAAGTTTCGCCGCTGCGGTGTCATTGGCGGTGCGCATGGCGGCAAGTCCAGGGACCGGGCCGTACCAGGCGCCGGCGAAGATCACTGCTCCAATCACGAGCAGGACGCCGATTCTCGCTGGAAATGGAAGTTCGTTGAATTTGCCCATGATGATCGCTCCGCTTAGGATTTCTTAGGCGCGGCCCCCTGCTTTTCGCAGGTGAGGCTGAAATTAAACGCCTGAATCTTCTTTTCCTGCTCGTCCTGGAATGTGTTATTGATTTCGACCGATTTGAAGTAGCCGGTCTTCATCAGATTCGTCATGAGGTTTGCGACTGCGTTAGTACTCAGGGCGACGCCCTCGACGCTGACGCTGCTGGCGCCATCGTTCAGGCCGGCAAGCCAGACCTCGTCGGTGCTATTGACCGTGCTGCTCACCATGGTGAGCAACTCGACCGGACCCGACTGGCTCGCGCGCAACGAGTCGATTACCTTCACATGGGCTTCGTACTCGTCGTGAACCTTCTGCCGTTCGGTATATCTGATCTTGATCTGGGCCAGGCGTTGTGATTCCATCTGCGCCTGCTGCATTTGCGTCTGAATTCTGCCGGCTTCAGTAGTGAGCTGCTTCTGAGACCACCAAATGGCCCCCAGCGCCACGGCCAGCACAACCACAGCCGCTATCAGATTGCCCGACTGCGAGCTGCCGTTTTCGAATTCCATCGCAGCGGCTGAAGATGCCGCGCGCTTTCCTTTAGCTTTTGGTTTTCCGAGAAGATTGATGCGAATCATAAGGTCTCAAAACTCCTGAGGGCCAAGCCCACGGCTACCGCGAGCTGCCCCGCGTTCTTTTCCAGCATGGCTGATTCCGGTCCGGGCTGAATCTTCTGAAATGGATTCAGCGTCTCCACTGGCATCGAAAACTCCTGGCGCAGCGCTTCGGTCAGCCCGGGAACGGCTGACGATCCGCCGGCGAGGTAAATTTTCTCGATGTGCTGTCCTGCGGCGGTGGCGCGGAAGAAGTCAAAGGTCTTCTGAATTTCAAGCACGATGATTTCCGTCACCTGCTGCAGGATTGGCAGCTTGGCGTCTTGGCTCACCGTTCCGACTTTCTCCCCCAGCTTCAAGGATTCGGCATCGTCAAAGCTAAGGTCGAGTTCCTTCTGCAATGAGTCGGTGTACTGATTGCCGCCAACACTGACGTCACGAGTAAACAACGGAGTGGTGCCGCGCACGATGTTGATATTCATCACGCTGGCGCCGATGTTCAGCAGCGCGACAGTCGAGGTTGGCGACGGATCGTAGTTGTACTCGTAGCAGTTCTGCAGGGCGAAGGCGTCGATGTCCACCACTTCGGGGACTTTGCCTGCCAATGACAAGACGTTTGTGTAATTGAGGATCTTGTCTTTCTTCACCGCGGCGAGCAGGACGTCCATTTGCGGCTCGGTCGCGTCTTCGGTGAGTACCTGGTAGTCGATGTTCACATCGTTCATGTCGAAAGGAATGTATTGCGCGGCTTCGGCCTGCAGCAGCTCCGGCACTTCAGCTTCGGGCACCGTCTGCATCGAGATCTTCTTCACGATCACCGAGTGCCCGGAAACAGCGGTCGCTACGAGCTTCGAGCCAAATTTGTTCTCGGTGAACAGCTTGGAGATCGCGCTGGAGACGCTACCGGAATCGACAATCATGGAGTCCACAACGATGTCCGATCCCAGCCGCTCGACCCCGAGGTGTGCGACCTGCACCTGGCCTTTTACTTTCTTGAGTTCGACTGCCTTGATGCTGCTGGACCCTATGTCCAGTCCGACAATCGATTTGGTAGCTCCGAATCCAAACATGCTCTGCCTCCGCTATTGGCCACCCGCGGCTGCCCGTGCGGCGCGCGGTTTCTTTTTGCTGAGTTTGCCTTCACCGATCGAGCTCTTCTGCTCCATCCAGTGGTCGAGAATGGTCTTTTTGAATTTCCAGCGGTTGCCCAGCTTGAAGGCCGGGATCTTTTCGTCATAGACGTACTTGTAAAGCGTGTCGGGACTCACGCCCAGGTACTGCGAAGCCTGGCGGATATTCATCACTTCACGCGAATCTGCGGCCATGGATGTCCAGCCTTTCTAAAGATGCTTAGCCTTTCCGCAACATGCTTCCCATGGAAGACCAAATGGGGGAGGTGTCTTCCTCAAGCTTTCTCGAGGGAAGTAAGGTAGGCGTGTTATACCCCGGTTAGTCCCCTGTGTGTCAAGGCAGAGTTCCCGGTTTCTTCCGGTTTTCTTCCGGTTTTACCCGGTTTTTGGTACATGTACTACCGTGTCTCCAGCCAGATGCTGTGTTTCACATCATCCGGCTCGCAAGCAGTTGTGGTGTTGATGCACAAGTGACACCAAAATGTACCGATACCTTCGTAAGTCCGCCCTAGCTGCGGGTAAGCGAAGGGCATGAACGGTGGAGCGTCAGCAGGCGGCACGCGTCTGCCAAACAACTCTTTTACCGTGACCAGCTGGTAAAAACCGCTTGGAGCTTGCATTGAAGAAGTTAAACGCTTCAGAATCAGTTGCTAGACACAGGAATTCTCCTCAAATGGCACTAAAACTCGGGAAACATCCGCCGAAACACGATCCAAGGACGCTTCGTTTCGCCCATTACACCTCAGCGCAACGAGGGGCCCCGCCGGCCAAAATCGACTACTCCAAGCCGGTCCTTTCCTGGCCGATGATGCAGAATGACAAGTACCCTCTATGCGCCTGCGCTGCCGCCGGACACATGATCCAGCAATGGACGGCCGATACCGGAGAAATGGTCGTACCCAGTGATGCACAGGTGCTGGCCGCCTATCGTCACTTCGTCGGGGATAACCTCGAAGCAGGCGCACACATGCTCGATGTGCTCAAGCACTGGCGCCGACACGGAATTAGCGAACACAAGGTCGCCGGCTTTGCCCAGCTCGATCCGCGCAACTTAGAGCAGGTGAGGCAGGCAATATGGATTTTTGGCAACTGCTATGTGGGCCTGGCACTCCCCGACCACATCGCACATGCACCCGATCCGCGGAAAGTACCCTGGACAGTTTCGAAGCACGCCGATCGAGAGTTCGCTCCCAATCTGCACAACGGGCACTGTGTTCCCATTGTGGGATACGATCAGGAGCGACTCTACATAGTGACGTGGGGCGCGCTGATCTCAATGAGTTTTGATTTCTGTGCAACCTATATGGACGAGGCCTATGCCGTGCTGAGCCCCGACTGGATCAGCGGGAAGTGGGGGGAGGCGCCTTCCGGGTTTGACATGCAAGCTATGAAAGTGGATCTGCATCGGATTACAGGCGAATGACGGTTTCCCAAGTCCCTGGTAGAGACGCACGCATCTCTTTCGTCCGTGGGAACTAATTTGGATTCGATGGACTCAAGTTGACGCGAGTACATTTGCTCGCATCGACGCTTATCCACTTTCCATCTTTAAAATACGAATACGCCACCTGGAAAGCGTCGTTATCGAGTTTCGAAAACTCGAAACGCTCAGAATGCGCCTGGTCGGGATTGAAGGCTCCGCCTTCCCACCGGAGTTTTGCGCCAGTCCATCCGGAAGAGTAGAAGGCCCTTGCTCCGCCTCCTGAGTCCTGGATTAGAGAGACAAACTGCTGGGACTTGTCGCTCCAACCCCACTCCGAAAGTGCGTGGTAGTTGAAAGGCGGATTATCGTCGTGCCGGAAGAGAATCCAGTGGTCATCAAGAGTAGCTTCAAAGCTTGCGTTGGCGGAGATCGATTTGCCCGAAGCAAACTTCCCTTCGCAATTCCAATGTCCGACGAACCACCGTAATTCGGAAATTTGCGACGAAGTTGCAGGTTGCTGCTGGGCCAAGCAAAGGGGTGCGAAAACAAAGACGAGCAGGCAGGACAACAGAGCTTTCGTCATCTCAATTTGACGAAGGCGGACCGAAATAGGCGGCGCAACTCAGGGCATTTTGCGGGACGAGATGCGCGAACAACGCAGGCGTAGCGTCCGCCACTACACCAGCATGAACGCCAATGGCCTTTTCGGCTATTCGAGAGCGTCCGGGGCGATCTGGATGTTTTTCTCGCCAGCCGTGCGTTTTTCCCAATATTTGCGCACCCAGGCTTCGAAGCTCTTGCCGGCGGCGGGGTCGCGGTCGCTGAACTTCAGGGCGGCGATATCGGAGTAGGGAATAGCGACTTTTTCGCGCTTACCGGCGGGAATCAGACGGACGATGGAATCCACGAGAGAGCTTCCGCTGCGGCGGTCGAAAATGTAACCCTCAACTTTATCGCCAGTCTTGCGGGTGATAGTAACGTCACCGCGATAGTCAAAGGCTTTTTCCAAAGCCTGGCGAATTTCTTGTTCGCTTGCAAGTTGCGGGATCCAGCCTTCGAGCTGCTGGTGCGAAGTACCTGGAGCTACCTCCAGATTATCTGGGCTTCCCAAAAGGGGAGTTTGGTCGATGATCGGATCCGCTGTGCTCATGCCCGGCTGCTCTCGAGTTCGCTGGATTCAGTTTCAATTTGCACCAGGGGATTAAAAGCATGCACCGGGCGCACCGGCTCGTTCAGTAACTTGAGCGCGCCCTCGTCGTCATAGCGAGCAAAGGTAGCGCGGATGGTGCTCCAAAAACCGCGCAGGGAGCCGAACGTGTGATTTACAGCGGAAGCTTCATATCCGCTATGTACCATGCAGTTGGCGCAGCGTGGATTGCCCGATTCGGTACCATAGTTGTTCCATTCGGTTTCATCGAGCAGTTCCTTGAAGGTATCTGCGTATCCGTCCTGCAGCAGGTAGCAAGGTTTCTGCCAGCCGAAGATGTTGAATGTAGGCATGCCCCAGGGAGTGCACGAGTACTGCTGCTTTCCCATGAGGAACTCGAGAAACAACGGCGACTGATTAAAGCGCCAACTCGCCTTTCGATTTGAGAGAATTGCGCGGAAAAGGCGCCGAATGCGGGCGCGTCCCAGAAAATGCTTTTGGTCGGGAGCTTTGTCGTAGGAGTAGCCGGGCGACAGCATCATGCTCTCGACGCCCAGTTCCATCATCTCGTCGAAGTGCGCGCGCACGCTGTTGGGATCGGCGCCATCGAAGAGCGTGGTATTGGTGGTGACCCGGAAACCGCGCTGAATGGCTTCGCGGATTCCGCCGATCGCGACCTCGTAGCCGCCCTCGCGGCAGACGGAAAAATCGTGGTGCTCACGTTGGCCGTCCACGTGGACTGAAAATGTGAGGTACTTGCTGGGAGTGAACAGATCGAGCTTTTCCGCGAGGAGCAGCGCGTTGGTGCAGAGATAAATGTACTTTTTGCGCGCGACCAGTCCGGCCACAATTTCCGCAATCTGCGGATGCATAAGCGGTTCGCCGCCCGGAATGCTGATTACCGGCGCTCCGCATTCTTCGACTGCGCGGAAGCATTCTTCCGGCGTGAGCTGTTGCTTCAGGATGTGTGGCGGATACTGAATTTTCCCGCAGCCCGCGCATGCCAGATTGCAACGGAAGAGCGGCTCCAGCATCAGGACAAGCGGGTACCGCTTTCGTCCTTTCAGCTTCTGTTTAAGGACGTAAGTGGAAACCGTCCACATTTGTGAAATTGGTCGGGGCATTGATCTCCTAAGCCTAGTTTGGTTCTCCGGCGCACACCTTCCCATATTCTGCCAGGGCGATCAGAGGGAAATATACGCGATACAGGTGATAAGCCAGGTAGAACACTCGGGGGAAGCCGGTGCCGGTGTATTCAGGCTCGTCCCATCCCCCATCTTTGCGCTGGGTGCGCAGCAGCCATGCGATGCCGCGTGCGACCGCGTCACTGCGTGTGTCTCCAGCGGCCAGCAATCCCATAATGGCCCACGCTGTTTGCGAAGGCGTGCTGGGTCCAATCCCCTTCGCGCTGGGATCGTCGTACGAGAGACAGCTCTCGCCCCATCCTCCGTCGGTGTTTTGATACATGCGGATCCATTCAGCGGCCTGCTGAATGCAAGGCTCGTGATTGTCCACACCCATGGCTTCCAGGCCACGCAGTACCTGCATGGTGCCGTAGACGTAATTCACACCCCAGCGGCCGAACCATGAACCGTCCGTTTCCTGGTTCTTGCGAATGAAGCTAATGGCGCGGCGCACCCGCTTGTCTTCCTGCGTGTATCCGTAAGCGGCAAGACATTCGAGCACCCGGCCGGTGATATCCACGGTTGGCGGATCGAGCATGGCGTTGTGGTCGGCAAAGGGTATGTGCTCGAAGACCATTTTATCGTTGTCTTTGTCGAACGACGCCCACCCGCCGTCCTTGCACTGCATAGAAAAAATCCAGGTGATCGCTCGCTGCACCGATTCGTAGTGATATCGCTCGTTGGAGTGCTGAATTTTGCTGAGTCCCAGCATCACCATGGCCGAGTCGTCTACATCGGGATAAAACTCATTGTTGAACTCGAAATACCAACCCGCCGGCGCTGTATCCTTCACCTTCACGGCCCAGTCGCCTTTGTGTGTGACCTGCTTCTGCAACATCCAATCTCCGGCGGCGACCATGCGCGCATCGGTGGCCGGCACTCCACTTTCGCCGAGTGCGAACAGCGCATAGGCGGTGTCCCAGACTGGGGATTTGCAAGGCAGCATGCGGAACGTATCTTCTTCCTCGATGCCGAGCGACTCGAATTCATCCATAGCGCGGATGAACTGGGGATCGTCGACCGAGTAGCCCAGGCAGCGCAGCGCGATGATGGAATTGACGATGGCGGGATAAATCGCTGCCAGGCCATCGCTCATCTCGAAACGCTCCAGCATCCACTCTTTGGCGGCCTTAAGCGCCAGAGAACGCAGCGGACGCACGTGCACGCGCTCAAACCAGTGCGTGATGTGATTGAGCACGAGGAAGAAATTGCGCCAGCTCACCACATGGTCGCTCCATTTGAGGTGGAGATTGGTCTTGTGCCGGCCTTCGGGGAAAAGCTCGTCGATGCCCATTTCATCGGGGATCTTTTTGAAGGGCTTCTTGGCATAGGCAATCGAGAGCGGGACCAGAATGCCGCGCGACCACGAGGAAATCTCGTAGATGTTGAACCAGAACCATTTCGGGAAAAGCACGATTTCGGGCGGAATCGCGGGAACGGCGTCGTAATCGTATTGCCCGAGGAAGCAGAGATAGATCTTGGTGAAGGTGTTGACTGCGGTGACCCCGCCGAGCTTTGCGATGCGCTCGCGTGCCCGTGCCAAAATGGGATTGTCGGGTTTGTATCCGGTGAGCTTGAGGGCAAAATAGGCCTTCACGGTGGCGCTTATGTTGGAAGGCCCCCCTCGGTATATGGGCCATCCGCCATCCTCGTTTTGATGGCGAGCGATCTCTCGCGCCGCTTTTTGCAGTCGTTCGGCGTTACCGGTGCCAAGCAGAGTATGCAGCAGGATGTAATCGGATTCGAGGGTGGTGTCAGCTTCGAGCTCACCGCACCAGTAGCCTTTCGCGTCTTGACTGGTGAAGAGGAAGCGGCGCGCGCCATCGATGGCCGCAGCTACGCGGCTACCAATGTCATCGATTTTGCCAAATACAAGCTGGACGGGGCGACGGGGGATTTCGTCCATATTTATTCTGCGAGAGCAGCCGTCGAAGGCGCGGCCTGGATCGCGGCCACGATCTCTGGCGGAAGGCCGAACCGGACATTCTCGGCCATTACTTCGACTTCCTGCACGCGCGTAAAGCCCTCCTTCGCAAGATAATCAACCACCTCTTCCACCAGACACTCCGGGGCGGAAGCGCCCGCGGTGAGCGCCAAGGTCTTCACTTCTTCCAGCCACTCGGGCCGGATGGAGCGGAAGTTCTCGATCAGATACGCAGGCGTCTCCAGCCGGGTTGCAACTTCCACCAGACGGTTGGAATTCGAACTGTTTTCCGAACCGACCACCAGCAGCAGATCAGCCTCGGGAGTAACGTTCTTTACTGCTATTTGACGGTTCTCGGTGGCGTAGCAGATGTCCTGCGCGTGCGGTCCGTGGATGTTGGGGAACTTGCGTTTAAGGGCTTCGATGATGTCTTTGGCCTCATCGAGCGACAGTGTCGTCTGGGTGAGATAAGCAACTCGTTCCGGATCGGGAACAGTAAGGTTGTCCACCTCTTTGGGATTGCTGACGACTTGCGTTACGTTCGGAGCTTCGCCCAGAGTGCCAATGATCTCATCGTGATCGCGATGTCCGACCAGTATCAGCGAATGGCCCTGCTTGGCGAACTTGATGGCTTCGACATGGACCTTGGTCACTAGCGGACAGGTCGCGTCAATGACCTTGAGATTGCGCTGCCGGCTGGCCTCGCGAACTTCGGGCGCGACCCCATGAGCGCTGTAGATGACTCGCGCGTTCTCCGGGACATCTTCCACGCTGTCGACGAAAATTGCGCCTTTGGCGGCGAGATCGTCCACCACGTAGCGGTTGTGAACGATTTCCTTGCGGACATAGATTGGAGCGCCAAAGGTTTCGAGCGCGATGCGCACGATGTCAATGGCGCGCACCACGCCGGCGCAGAATCCGCGCGGCTTCAATAGCAGGACCGTCTTCGGTTCAGTAGGGGGAGTCATTGCCTGAGTCTAAGTATATTCGCGAAACACTTACCCAATTTCAAAACTACCGGGAGGAACAGGTATAGTCAATGCAACTCGCTGAAATGGCGAGGATTAACATTGGGCGGCGGATAGTGGATGGCGAGCGGAGGGCTGGTCCCAACCCGTGGATACAAGAGTTTCTCCATTTCGCCTTAAAGATGCGGCATGCTGCCGTAGCGCCATGCACGGCGAGAGTTGTTCGAGAGGGAAGCAACTTCCCCAAATCAACCGTAGCCATACCTTGCCAAGGTCAGCTACTCGCACCGCAGTGCCACTACCGGATCTAACTTCATCGCACGCCGCGCTGGCACGTAGCCGGCAAAGAGTGCCACCAGCAACAGCACCGCGGGCACCGTCGCAAAGACCAGCGGATCAATAATGGAAATTCCATACAATTGCGAACGTAGCAGCGGTCCAGCACCAAAAGCGGCGAGGAGCCCGAACACGACTCCGGCGAGGGTCAGCCGCACGCCGCGACCGAGGACCAGCCGCAAAACGTCTTCGCGCTGAGCTCCCAATGCCATGCGAATGCCGATCTCACGCGTGCGCTGCGCCACCCAGAATGCGATGACTCCGTAAACGCCGATGGCCGCCAGCAGCAGTGCGAGCATGGAAAACGTGCCAATCACCTCCGCTGAGAAGCGCCGCCGAGTAAGCGAGGCGCTAACCAGGTCTGACATCGGCTCAATGCCGAAAACAGGCAAATCGGGATCGACGGCCTGTACTTCGTGCTTGATCTGTTCACCAAGTTGAGCCATTCGGATATTGTCTCTACTGCTGCCGTTCACGCGAGCAACGACGCTGAGTGTCCTGGGCGCCCCTTGGAAAAGCGAGAAGAAGAGATGCGGCGTCGCAGCGGAATCCAGTCCGTTCTGCCGCACATTTCCGACTACTCCCACTACTGTGAACCAGCGCGGTTTGGGAACGCCGAAGGTAAAACCGACGCGTCGTCCGATCGGATTTTCATTCGGCCAGAACTGCCGCACGGCTGCCTGGTCGACGATCACCACGTCCTGGCTGTTGGAATCGTCGCTTTTTGAGAAAAAGCGTCCCGCGATCAATGGCGTACGCAGCACGTGAAAATAGGTTGGGCTGACAGAGATAACCGGCAGCAGCGGCGCATTGCTGATGTCAGTGGTACGACCTTCAATGTTCACGTTGCCGAGAAATCCATCCGCCGTCAGCGGCAGAATGCTGGTGATCGCCGCTTCCTGAACTCCAGTTAACGCATTTACGCGGCGGAGAACTTCTCTTGTCAGCGCGACATGAACTTCTCTCTTTCTGTAGCGATCAGCGTTGGGGTTATTCGGAACCGGCAACCACACGCGCGCCACCTCGACCTGCGCTGGGTTGAAGCCTGGATCGGAATCGAGCAGCCGCCAGAGCGTTCGGCCCAACAGGCCGGCGGCTGCAAGCAGCACCAGCGACGTTCCCACTTCGGCCACGACCAGACCTTCGCGCATACGATTCTGATGACGATTGGCTCCGCCCGAGCGCTCTCCTCCCCCAAGGGTAGACACCAGCGATGGAGACGAGCTTTGCAACGCGGGAAAGAGACCGAACAGCACTGCCGTCACAATGGCGAGCACAATGACGAAGCCCAGGACGTGCGAATTCAGGCTGACCTCCTGGATTCTCGGAAGCTTCGTCCCAGCAATTGCGATGATCGCGCGCAGCATTCCCCATCCCAGCAGCGCTCCAGCGACCGTGGCAACAATTGAAAGCATCAGCGATTCAGCCAGTAACTGTTGCAGCAGATCGCGGCGACTGGCGCCGAGTGCCAGGCGCACTGCGATTTCGCGCTCGCGCACTGACGCACGCGAGAGCAGCAGGTTGGCGACATTGATGCAAGCGATGAGCAGGATCGCGGCGACTGCCGCGAGCAGAATCCAAAGCAGCGAACGCGTGTTGCCGACTACAACTTCCTCGAGCGGAGTGAGAGTGAGCGTCCAACCCGATGCGGCAGGATAGTTCGCAGGATATTGCTGCCGAAGCTGCTCGACCAGATTATTGATGCGCTGCTGCGCCACAGCCGTGCTGATGCCCGGCTTCAACCGGGCCATCGCGCCCGGGATAAATCGCTGCGAACGCTGCGGCGGATGCGGGAACGGATCGGCCTTGAAGCCAGCAGTGCCCCAGATGTCCACGTCGCCGGACACGGTTTTGCCGGGATGACGGAATCCCGGAGGCATCACTCCCACGACCGTATAAGCATCACTGTCGAGGTACACTCGGCGGCCCAGCACTTTCGGATCCGCTCCGAAAAGTCGATGCCAGGCGGCATCGCTGATAACTGCCGCTTCGGCAAAGCCGTCGGCCTGATCCTGCGGGCCGAATACCCGTCCCAGTTCGGGAGCCACTCCCAGAATCGAGAAATAGCTCGGGCTGGCAGCGAGCAGTTCGATACGCTCAGGATGGCTGCCGCCGGTCACATTGGCGCTCACCGGCCACACCGCCGACACCTGCTCGAAGAGATCGCTCTGCGCGCGCAGGTCATCGAGTTCGAGGACAGAAAAGGCGGTCTGTCCTCCGCCCCCGCTACGCTCGCTGGCGCTGATGGACACAAGCTGCGATGGATTTTGATAAGCCAGTGGCCGCAGCAGTACCGCATCGACCAGAGTGAAGACCGCCGTCGTAGCGCCGATGCCCAGCGCCAGGGTAGTGACAGCAATCAGGGTGAAGCTGAGGTTCTTGCGCAAAAGCCGAATCGCGAGCCGGAAGTGCTGGAGCATGGGAATCCCTCGCGGGTTAGACGAACGGCGTGCACACTCGATTATGAAAATTTCAGGCAGTCGATTCGAGTCGCGGGTTTCCTGGGACGAAGAGATCTATCATTCCGAGCGCAGCGAGGAATCTCTACCAGGCCAATGACTATGCGATCAGAGATTCCTCACTTCGTTCAGAAAGAACTACCCAGCACCTACTCGTACCGCAGCGCCACCGTCGGATCGACTCGCATCGCGCGATGCGCTGGCACGTAGCAGGCCAGGAGTGCAATCACTGCCAGAACAATCGTCACCGCGCCAAACGTCAGCGGATCCGTCGGACGCACGCCGAAGAGCATGCTCCTCATTAAGTGCGTGAGTCCCAGCGCGGCGGCAATCCCAATGCCTATGCCCAGCAGCGTCATGCGGACACCGTCGCTCATGATCAGGCGCAGGACGTCAGAGCGTTGCGCGCCCAGTGCCATGCGCACACCGATCTCCTGCGTACGCTGTCCAACCAGATACGACAGCACACCATAGATGCCGATGCTGGCCAGCAGCAGAGCGATTGCGGCGAACGCGCCCAACAACATCATGGTGAAGCGTTTGGATGCGACTGACGCGGCTACGACTTTGTCCAGAGTTTCGGAGTCGTATACGACCAGGCCGCTGTCGAATTGCAGCAGCCGCTGGCGGAGGGTTGCAATGCTCGGCGTGCCCAACGGGCTGGTACGCACATACACGGTGTTGAAACGCGAGTTTGCCACCATTGATTTGTCGTCACGCTGCCAAAATGGGAAATAGACCTCATTGCGTAATGCTTCCGGGCCGTCCTGGCCCAATCCCCATTGATTCACGTGGCCGACAACCCCGACGATCTGCGCCGGTGGTTGCTGGTCCGGGCCCGTGCCGGGATGGGCGAGATATTCTCCGATGGGGTCGCGCCCGGCAAAGTATTTCTCGGCGAGGCTTTCGTCGATCACCGCCACCGGCTGGGTACGTTCGTTGTCCTGATCGGTGAAAAACCGCCCGCTCCTCAACGGGACCTGCAGCGTTTTCAAGTATCCGGGTTCCACCGAATGAACCAGGAACAGAGGCAGGTCGGAGGTATGCGCCGGCTTCGGCGTGCCCACAATCCAGAGATAGTTCTCGCTATCATCCTGCATCAGGGTCGCGCCACCCTCAAACGAGGAGCTCTCCACGCCGGGAGTTCTCGCGATCTGGTCGTGCATGCGCCGGTAATACGCCCGGACGGCCGCGGGCGATTGTTGCGTCAGGCTTTCGTGTGCCGCGGTGCTAAAGAGGATGACGTTATGCGGATTAAATCCGGGATCGCTGCGCCAGAGCGAGGCAAGCGTGCGCAACATGAGGCCAGCGCCAATGAGCAGCACGAGTGAGAGCGCAGTTTCAGCGACTACAAACGTCTTTTGCATGCGCGAGCGCTGGCCTGCAAACGAGCGGCCGCTCTCCTTCAACGTGGTTCCTACATTCGAGACCGAGGTCTTCCATGCCGGCGCGAGCCCAAAGACAATGCCGGAGAGCACGGAGATGCCGAGGGTGAAAAGCAGCACGTGAGTGTCCAGTCCGATTTCCTCGGAGCGCGGCAAACTCTGCGGAACAAACGCCAGCGCCACTCCCGTTCCCCATTTAGCCAGCAGAAGCCCAAGCAGACCTCCTGTTAGTCCAAGAAGAATGCTTTCGGTAAGCAATTGGCGGATGATGCGCAATTGCGAAGCTCCGAGTGCAAGCCGCACCGCGAACTCGCGGCGGCGCGATGTAGACCGCGCCAACAGCAGGTTGGCGACATTCACGCATGCGATCAGCAATACAAAACCGACAGCACCAAGCAAGAGCAAGAGAACAGGACGAACCTCGCCCACAATTTCTTCCCGCATTGGAACCATGGTGATGCCGATGCCGTTGTCTACATCCGGATACTCCGCCCCCAGTTCGCGCGAGACGCGATCCAGGTCCTGCCGTGCCTGCTCATAGCTCACCCCTGGCCTTAATCTGCCGATGGCGTTCATTCCCCATGCAGATCCGCGGTCGCGAAAGCGCTTGTCGCCAAATTCGCCGACGGGCGTGTAGATATCATTGAGCATGTAGTTCTGAAAATTCTTAATCTTCAGATGGAAGTTGTCGGGGACCACTCCGACGATCGTGCGCCCCACATCGTCGAGGATCGCCCGCTGTCCGACAACATTGGGATCGCCGCCGAACTTCCTGCGCCATAGCCGTTCCGAAATCATCACCACAGGATTGGCGCCGATCTGATCCTCGTCCGCAGCGAAAGCGCGCCCCAGAAGCGGCTTTACGCCGAGCACATCAAAGAAGCCGGCCGAGATCATCTCTCCATGGAGTCGTTCGGGCTCGCCACGGCCATAAAGGCTGTACCCGCTATTGCGGTAGGCTGCCATGGCCGTGAAGCTCTTGTTCATCCGCTGCCAGTCGAGAAAATTGGGATAGGAAATGGACCCTTTTGGGAACTCGCTATACTTTTGAAACAGCGCGACCAACCGGTCCGGCTGGGGATACGGCAGCGGATTCAGCACGACTGCGTTTACCACCGAGAAAATCGCCGTGTTCGCGCCAATGCCGAGGGCCAGCGTGAGAATGGCAACAACTGCGAAGCCCGGTGTCTTCAGCAGCGTGCGCAAGCCGTAGCGGATGTCCTGCAGAAACGATTCCAGCGAAGCGCCTTTCCACATACCGCGCGTGACCTCCTTCACCAGGCTAATATTGCCGAACTCGCGCAGCGTGGCGTCGCGAGCATCACGCGGCGACTGGCCGGCCGCGAGCTTGTCCTGCGCCGCCATGCGCAAATGGCTCTGAATTTCTGCTTCGAGATCGTCGTTTTTGCGAGAGTCCATTATTAGCTCCTGGCTGCTGGCTCCTGGGTGCTAGTCAGAGCAACAGCAATGCAAACCGTTCCATCCATGGCTATCCTTTCGCTGCATTGCTTTTGGCCGTTGGATAACGGCCAGCAGCGAGCAGCCAGCAGCTTATTCGTACCGCAACGCCACCGTGGGATCGACACGCATGGCGCGGTGTGCCGGCACATAGCAGGCCAGAAGCGCAATCACTGCCAGAACAATTGTCACCGCGCCAAACGTCAGCGGATCTGTTGGGCGCACGCCGAAGAGCATGCTCGTCATCAAATGCGTGAGTCCCAACGCAGCAACAATGCCAACGCCGATCCCCAGCAGCGCCATGCGCGCGCCGTCGTTCATGATCAGGCGCAGGACGTCAGCGCGTTGTGCGCCCAGAGCCATGCGGACACCAATCTCCTGCGTGCGCTGTCCCACGAGGTACGACAGCACGTCATAAATGCCGATGCTCGCCAGCAGCAACGCGAGTGCGGCAAAGACCCCAAGTAGGGTCATGGAGAAGCGCTTCTGCGCGATCGAATCGGCGACGGTCTGGTCCATGTTTTCCGGATCGAAGACCACCATGCCGGCGTCAACCCGATTCAATGCGTGGTGAATTGCCGGAAAAACAGAAGCCGAATCGATGCCCGGCCGAGTGCGCACGAAGACGTCGGCCACACGCGCAATGCCTGGCATCACCTCGTCTCCCTGCTGATATATGGATTCGTATACTTGCGCATGCAACGGGTTGACCGCGTCCTGGTCGAGCCCGAACTGATTCACATGTCCGACGACCCCGACGATCTCTTCGAGGCGCGTAGTCACAATGTGCTGGCCAATCGGGTTCTTTCCGGGAAAATATTGCGCGGCAAAATCTTCGTCGATCACGACCACGAATGGACTGTGGTCGCTGTCATTCGGGTTGAGAAAGCGCCCGCTCTTAAGTGGAATCCGCATCACCGGCAGGTACTCCGGCTCGATCACGTATGCGAGCGCCATGGGCAAGTCGACGCTATGTTCAGGTTTGGCCTGGCCCTGCACCCAGAAACTCTGTTCCGAATCGCTCTGCATGGGATGCGCGCCCCAGTCGAAGGAGGCCACCTCCACTCCGGGCACAGAGCGAATGGTCGCGTGGAACTGGCGAAAGGCAGCGCGAATCGCATCTGGGCTCTCCGTCGTCAGCGATGGTGATGGGGAGATCTCGAAGGTGAGGATGTTGTGAGGATTGAAGCCGGGATCGACTCTCCACAAGTGGAACAGCGTGCGGATCATCAGGCCTGAGCCGATAAGCAGCACCAAGGCGAGCGCCATCTCAGCGATGACAAAGGCTCCCTGAGCGCGTCCGCGCGCGCCGGCAAAAGTCCGCCCCGCCTTCTTGAGGGTGGACTCAATTTGCGAATGAGAGGTCTTCCACGCCGGCGCCAGACCGAAGACAATTCCCGCAATCACCGAGATTCCGAACGTATAGAGCAGGACATGAAAGTCCAGCCCGATACCCTCGGCGCGTGGCAACGATCGCGGCACCGCTGCGATTGCCGCTGCTGTCCCCCACTTCGCCAGAATTATGCCGAGGACTCCACCTACCAGCGCCAGCAAAACGCTTTCGGTAAGCAGTTGGCGCACAATCCTATGCTGTCCTGCGCCCAGCGCAATGCGAATCGCGAACTCGCGATGCCGAGAGTTGGAGCGCGCCAGCAGCAGATTGGCGACGTTCACGCAAGAGATCAACAGCACGAAGGCCACTGCCCCGAGAAGCACCAGCAGCACCGGGCGAAGCTCGCCCACGATGTGTTCTTTGAGCGGGACGACCCTGGCCTTGATGCCTGCATCCGCATCGGGGTAGGCGGCCGCGAGTCCGCGGTTCACGCGCGCCATGTCCTGGCGCGCCTGCTCCAGCGTGACCCCGCGCTTCAACAGCCCAACAGCATCCTGGCCCGAAGCCCAGGAGCGTTCCCGAAATCGCGGATCGCTGAATTCACCGATCGGCACGTAGATGTCGCCGGGGTGGAAGTTCCAGATCCGCAGGCGAAAACCGGCGGGAATTACGCCAACAATGGTGCGCCCCACCGCATTGACGATCAGCCTTTTGCCGATAATTCCCGGATCCGATCCGAACTTCCGCTTCCATAGTCCTTCGGAGATCATCAGGGTTGGATTCGCGCCGAGCTGGTCTTCGTCGGCGGAGAAGTTTCTCCCGAGGAGAGGATTGATTCCGAAAATGGGAAAGAACGTAGACGAGATCATCTGCCCATGAACGTTCTCCGGCTCGCCCACGCCAGTGATGCTGAATGGGTTGCTTCCGTACGCCGCCATCGCTTCGAAACTGTGGTTTTCGCGTTGCCAGTCGAGGAAGTTGAGATAGGAGACCGATCCTTCGGAAAAGTTCGGTCTCTCATGAAACAGCACCATGAGGCGGTCGGCGTTCCGAAACGGAAGCGGGTTTAGGAGCACTCCATTGACGACGGAAAAGACAGCCGTGTTGGCTCCGATACCGAGAGCCAGGGTGAGAATAGCGACAGCGGCAAAGCCAGGCGTTCTGATCAGCGTGCGCAATCCGTAACGAATGTCCTGCAGAAACGATTCCAGCGAGGCCCAGCTCCACATTCCGCGCGTAACCTCTTTCACCACGCCAACATTGCCGAACTCACGCAGCGCGGCATCGCGGGCATCGCGCGGCGATTGCCCGGCTGCGAGCTTGTCCTGCGCCGCCATTCGCAGATGACTTTGGATTTCGGCGTCGAGATCGTCGTTTTTGCGAGAGTCCATTATTAGCTCCTGGCCGCTAGCTGCTAGCCATGCAACACCAAAAAACCACGCTTGAACGCAAATCCGTGCGATCCGCTCCATCCACCGCATCCGTGCGGGATGTTGCTTTTTTGTTTCCTAGCAGCTAGTAGCTAGCAGCCAGCAGCTACTCATACCGCAGCGCCACCGTGGGATCGACACGCATCGCGCGATGCGCCGGCACGTAGCAGGCAAGAAGCGCGATCCATCCGAGGACCAGCGTCACTGCGGCAAACGTCAGCGGATCCGTCGGGCGCACGCCGAAGAGCATGCTCGTCATTAAATGCGTGAGTCCCAGTGCGACGACAACCCCAATGCCGATGCCGAGGAGCGCCATGCGCGCGCCGTCATTCATGATCAATCGCAGAACGTCGGAGCGTTGTGCGCCCAGAGCCATGCGGACACCGATCTCCTGCGTGCGCTGTCCAACGAGATAGGAGAGCACGCCGTAGATGCCAATGCTGGCCAGCAGCAAAGCGAGTGCGGCAAAGACCGCAAGCAGGGTCATGGAGAAGCGCTTCTGTGCGATGGAATCGGCGACGGTCTGGTCCATGTTTTCCGGACCGAAGACCACCATGCCGGCGTCAACCCGATTCAGAGCATGCTGAATAGCCGGAAAAACCGATGTTGGATCGATGCCCGCCCGGGTGCGCACGAAAACATCGGTCCCTTTCGCGACGCGCCGCATCAGGTCGTCTTCCTGCTGAAAGAATGATTCGTAGATTTGGGCATGCAAGGTGTTGATTGCGTCCTGATCCAACCCAAACTGCTTCACATGCCCGGCCACACCGACGATTTCCTCAACCCGCTCCCGGCCGCCGGTTTGCTCATTGACGAGGTGCTGCCCAATCGGGTTCTTTCCGGGAAAATATTGCGCGGCAAAATCTTCGTCGATCACCACCACAAATTGGCTGTGGTCGTTATCGTCGGGACGGAGAAATCGTCCACTTTTCAGAGGAGTTTGCATCAACTCCAGGTACTCCGGCTGAACCACATACTGCAGCGCATATGGCAAGTCGGCTCGACGTGCAGGCTTCGGCTGCCCTTGCACCCAGAAACTCTCTTCCGCATCTCCCTCCATGGGATGAGCGCCCCAATTGAAAGAGGCCGCCTCCACTCCAGGCACCGAGCGTATGGCCGCGTGCATTTCGCGATAAGCGGCGCGGATCGCATCCGGGCTCTTGCTCGCCAGCGACGATGATGGGGAGACGTTGAACGTCAGAATGTCGTGAGGATTGAAACCGGGATCGACCTCCCACAAATGGAACAGGGTGCGGATCATCAGACCGGCGCCCGTAAGCAGCACCAGTGCCAGCGCCATCTCGGCGACGACGAAGGCGCCCTGAGCGCGTCCGCGCGTGCCGGCGAGGTTGCGGCCACTCTCCTTGAGAGTGGACCCAATATGGGAATGCGAAGTCTTCAGCGCCGGCACTAGTCCAAAGACAATTCCAGCAACCAGCGAAATTCCGAACGTATAAAGCAGAACATGAAAGTCCAGACCGATATTCTCGGCCCGCGGCAGCGACCGCGGCACGGCTGCCAGAGCGGCGGCTGTGCCCCATTTCGCCAGAATCAAGCCAAGAACTCCACCTACCAGCGCGAGCAGAATGCTTTCCGTCAGCAATTGGCGCACGATGCGCTGCTGCGCGGCGCCCAGGGCCACCCGAATCGCGAACTCGCGTTGCCGGGAGTTGGAGCGCGCCAGCAGCAGATTCGCCACATTCACGCAGGAGATCAACAGAACGAAAGCCACTGCCCCGAGCAGAACCAGCAGCACCGGGCGAAGCTCGCCTACCATGTGCTCTTTCAGTGGGACGATCCTGGACTTGATGCCTGCGTCGACATCGGGATATGCCGCCGCAAGCCCGCGGTTTACACGTGCCATATCCTGGCGCGCCTGCTCCAGCGTGACCCCGCGCTTCAAAAGCCCGATCGCATCCATGCCCCAGGCTGAGCTGCGTTCCCTAAATTGCGGCTCGGTGTCTTCCCCAATCGGCAGGTAAACGTCTCCGGTGCGGAAATTCGAGATCCGAAGACGAAAGCCGGCGGGAATCACGCCGACGATAGTGCGCCCCACGCCTTCGACTATCAGGCGTCTACCGATAATTGCCGGATCGGAACCAAACTTCCGCTTCCACAATCCTTCAGAGATCATGACGGTTGGATTTGCGCCGAGCCGGTCCTCGTCGGCCGAAAAGTTTCGTCCCAGAACGGGATTCACGCCGAGAACGGGAAAGAATGTTGACGAGATTCTCTGCCCGTGAACGTTCTCCGGCTCGCCTGCACCAGTGATGCTGAATCCGTTCTGCCGATAAGCGGCCATGGCTTCGAAGCTTTGGTTGTCCCGTTGCCAGTCAAGGAAGTTGGGATAGGAAATCGATCCCTCGGGAAAGTTAGCCTTGTCATGAAACAGCACGACAAGGCGGTCGGCATCCCGAAACGGCAGCGGGTTTAACAGCACTCCATTCACAACGGAGAAGACTGCAGTATTGGCGCCGATACCTAAAGCCAGCGTGAGAATCGCGACTACGGCAAAACCTGGCGTTTTGATCAGGGTGCGCAATCCGTAGCGGATGTCCTGCAGAAACGATTCCAGCGAAGTTCCGGGCCACATTTCTCGCGTGACTTCCTTCACCATGCCCACGTTCCCGAATTCGCGCAAGGTGGCGTCGCGGGCATCGCGCGGCGACTGGCCGGCTGCGACCTTGTCCTGCGCGGCCATCTGCAAATGACTCTGAATTTCCGCTTCGAGATCTTCATTCTTGCGAGAGTCCACCGTTAGCTCCTCGCTGCTAGCTACTGGCTGCTGGCAACACGACAAAACAATTCAAGGAATATCCCTACGATCCGTAACATCCGCCTCATCCGTGCGGGATGTTGCTGTTGCTTCGCGAAGCAGCCGGCAGCTAATAGCCAGCAGCTACTTGCTACTCGTGCCGTAGCGCCACAATGGGATCCACCGCCATCGCGCGCCTAGCCGGCAGATAACACGCGATCAGGCCGACGCACAACAGCAGCACCGCCACTGCCACCAGCGTCGCCGGATCGGTCGAGCGCACCCCGAAAAGCAAACTGCGCAGTGCGGTGCTGAAAATAAGCGCAGCAAATATTCCCGCAGCAATTCCCAATAAGGTCAGCTTCAAGCCAGCGCTCACCACCAGGCGCAGAACATCTTTGCGGTTGGCGCCCAGCGCCATGCGAATTCCAATCTCCTGCCGCCGCTGGCTGACGGAATACGAGAGCACTCCGTAAAGTCCGATGGAAGCAAGCAGCAGGCCGAGCAGTCCCAAAATGGACGATAACGTTGCGGCCACGCGGTATGTGAATAGCGAGACCGAGAGCAATCCGCTGAGATCGTCGGAATCGATGATCGTCGCGCCGGCATCGATCGCATGCACCTGCGCGCGCACCGCGCTGAGCAACTGCATGGGATCGCCAGCAGTCCGAACCAGGATGTTGGCGTCCGTGCCGGAGGTGTCCTGCGAAAACGGAAAGTACAGGAACGATTCTGGGCGCTCGTTCATGCTGTGGTACTTGATGTCTTTCACCACGCCGACAACCGTCCACCAGCGGTCCCAACTGTTCAGGCGATGGCCGATCGGGTCCTGCCCCGGCCAGAAGCGCTTGGCCATGCTCTCGTTAACAATGCAGACCAGTTGCGAATCGCGACTGTCGCGCTGGCTGAAGTCACGCCCGCGCAGCAACGGAATCTCCATCGTCGAGAAATATTCCTGGCCCACGACGTTGTAGTCGATAGCACGGTCTTCCTCGCGGCGGAAGGTATAGCCTTCGATCGTCGGCCGGGTGTAGCCTCGACCCGTGAACCACATTGGTACCCAGCGCTCCAGGCTCGCCGCTTGCACGCCGGGCACGGTGCGCAGTTGCTGAATCAAACGGTCATAAAAGGCGGCCGCTTGCGCGCCGGTATACCCGTTGCCGCGCAGGTCCATCGCGGTGAGCAGCACGTTGCTGGGATTGAAGCCCGGACTCGAGGCTTCCGCCGCGCGAAAGCTGCGCACCAGCAATCCTGCTCCGACCAGCAGCATTACCGCGAGCACGGTCTCAGAGACGACCAGCAGATTGCGCAGGCGCCGCCGGCCGGCGCTGGCCGAGGCCGTCCGCCCGCCCTCCTGCAGTGCGCGGTTCATATTGGGACGGGAAGTCTGCAGCGCCGGCGCGAGCCCAAAGACAAATGCGGTGAGCACGGTGAGAACAACCGTGAATGCAACGATGCGGCCATCGATTCCCAGTGGAAGTCCGATGGGGAGATGCGCGGGAGGTAGAAAGAACATCAGCCAGTTAGTCGCGCTGTAGGCAAGCAGAATTCCGAGGCCTCCACCCAGCAGCGCCAGCAGCAGGCTCTCAGACAAAAGCTGCCGCACGAGTCGCGAGCGGCTGGCGCCCAGCGCTGCTCGCACCGCGATCTCGCGCTCGCGCACCGTAGCGCGCGCCAGCAGCAAGTTGGCGACATTCGCGCAGGCAATCAGGAGCACCAGCGCAACGACAATCATGAGAAAGCTCAGCACCGGCAGAAGAAAAGCCTGCAGGCCATAGTGCGCTTCCCATAACGGGCAAACATAAACGCCGACGTTCTTGCTGTTCGCGGGATACTGACTTTGCAGCCGGGCGGAGATGGTGTGCAGCTCGGATGAAGCCTGCTGTAAGGAAGCGTCCGGCTTCAACCTCCCGATGATGTGAATGAACGTGGGCGAGCGCTCTTCCATGCTCTCGCCCGGCAGCGCTGCCGGCTGCATCATCATCGGCACCCAGTATTCAGCGGCAATGCCGACAATCGCGCCGGTGAACCCGCGCGGCGCTATGCCGATCACCGTAAATGAGTGACGGTCCATCTCGATGGTCTTGCCGATCACCGTCGGATCCCCAGCAAAGCGCCGCTGCCAGAAGCCGTAGCTGAGCACGACGAGCGGATCGGAATTCAGGCCATGAGCGTCGGCAGGTCCAAACATCCTTCCCAGTGCAGCGTGCACTCCGAGCACGTCGAAGAAATTCTCGGTGACGATTTCTCCCCAATCACGTTGGAAATGAGTTTCATTCTGAAGGCGAAGATCGGTGTTGACTAGCTCTACGCCGACCATTCCCGAAAAGGCATGGCTCTGATCGCGAAAGTCTTTGTAATCGGGATAGGAGCTGGTGTGGTACTCGCCGTCGGGCATGACGGATTCGATGGCGACCAGGCGGTCGGACTGCGAGACGCCGGCCAGAGGATGTAGCAGCACCGCCTGAACCCAGCTAAATACGGTGGCATTGCCGCCAATACCGAGCGCCAGGGAGAGAACTGCGACCAGAGTGAATCCAGGAGTTTTGCGCAGGGTTCGGGCGCCGAAGCGCAGATCCTGCAGTAGCCGCTCGGTGGTCGAGCCGCCCCATATCTCGCGGGTGGCTTCCTTCACCAAACTAACGTTGCCGAATTCGCGCAGCGCGGCGTCGCGAGCGTCATGCGCCGGTTCTCCGCGCTCTAACCGGTCCTGAGCAGCCATCTGCAGATGACTTTGGACTTCCGCGTCGAGGTCGCGGTCATGCTGGCTGCGATGGAAGATCGACATTTATAACTCCCCAAGCCGAGCGATCGGCTGATCGGGTGGTCGGGCCATCGGGTGATCTGACCCCAGTTCCCGGGGGGTTTTCACTTCACCCGATGATCCGATGGCCCGATCACCCGATGACCGGATTCTTCAGTACAGCGCCAATCGCATCCGACAGCTGCTCCCAGCGCGAGCGCTCTTCCGCTAGCTGCTTTCGTCCTGCCGCGGTGAGTTGGTAGAACTTTGCTTCCTGATTCTTCTCCGTCAGCTTCCACTCAGACTTGATCCACTTTTGTTTTTCCAGGCGATGGAGTGCGGGATATAAAGAGCCCGTGTCCACCTGCAGCACCTCGCCCGATTGGGTGCGAATCACCTGGCTGATACCGTAGCCGTGCTGCGGCCCCCACAGCAGCGTCTGCAGAATCAGCAGATCGAGCGTCCCCTGCAACAGTTCAATGCGGTTCTGGTATTGAGATTTCATGATTTCAAAGGCCGTAGAGTGCCTACGTATTTGTAGTAGACATCCTACATGCTTTTTCGTTAGCGCAATTTTCTGGCCGAATGGTTCTAACTGGGCAAATCTCTCTATCGCAATGCCTTAGGCTGGAACGAGAGTTGTAACAGCCGCTTGTCCGTGTTCGAACTCGCTTTCCTGTGTTCGCAATTGGACAGAAAACCAAATGCTCGAACGGATGAGACGGATGGCACGGATCGAACGGATTTTAGTATGGTGGGAATCCGGCAGCGGCAGCTTTGGCCGCTTTGCGATCATTTTCCAGAATCAGGCGACGGAATAGAGGTCGAGGGCCGAAATTGAACAGCAAGCCAACTTCAAGGTCAGTCGCTCGTAAGTAGTTATATAACTGCCGTTCGTGCGAATTCTCGATGGCGCGGGCCGCTTTGAATTCGAGAATGACCAGTGACTCAACAATGATGTCGGCCCGGAACTCGCCTATCTCAATGCCATGAAAGCGAACTGACATCGCCGGCTGCTGCTCAAAGCGAATCCCCTGCTCTGCGAGAATCATCCTGTACGCTTTTTCGTACACGCTCTCGAGAAACCCGAATCCAAGTTCGTTGTAGACCTCGTAGAAGATACCAATCAATTTTTCGGTCAACTCCTGATATTTCATCTTCTAAGAATCCGTCCGATCCGTAACATCCGTCTTATCCGTTCGAGCTGTTGGTTTTCCTAATCGATGCCAAGGTTTTTCCATTTCTTGTCCACGATCGCCTTCACCGCCGGGTCCATGGTGATTTCATCCGGCCAGGGGCGCTGGAAGCCTTCAGTGGACCATTTGCGGGTGGCGTCGATTCCCATTTTGGAGCCGTAGTTCGGCAGACGAGAGGCATGATCGAGTGAATCGATGGGGCCGAGCGTGAACTGGATATCGCGCTCTGGATCAATATGGTTTAGGGCTTTTAGAGTGACCTCCGCGATGTCCTGGACATTCACGTCCTCATCGACGACCACGATGCATTTCGTGAACATGGCCTGGCCCAGCGACCAGATGGCGTGCATCACCTTGCGCGCCTGTCCGGGATAAGACTTGCGAATCGACACCAGCATCAGATTGTGGAAAATGCCCTCCACCGGCAGGTTCACATCGACGATCTCGGGAATTGTGAGCCGCATCATCGGCAGAAAAATGCGTTCGACGGCCTTACCCATCCAGCCGTCCTCCATTGGAGGCTTACCCACAATGGTAGTAGCGTAAATCGGGTCCTTGCGATGGGTGATGCAGGTGATGTGGAAGACAGGATAGTCGTCCTGCAGCGTGTAGAAACCTGTGTGATCTCCGAACGGACCTTCCGGACGGAGTTCATCCAGCTGCACGTAGCCCTCGAGCACGATTTCGGCATTGGCCGGGACTTCCAGATCGACAGTCTCGCATTTGACCAGTTCGACCGGCTGTTGCCGCAGGAATCCGGCAATGATGAACTCTTCGACTTCGGGCGGAGCTGGCACAATCGCGGAGAAGGTCAGCGCCGGATCGGTGCCGATCGCAACCGCGACTTCCATTTTTCCCCCGGGCCGGTTTCCCTCGGCCAGCATGCTGCCGCCAGAGCTGCGCGCCATGATGTCAACTGCCGCGCCTCGTGCTCCTGCCGCCGCCTGCGCTGCCCCCATGCGCAGGCGCTCGCGGTAGTGCTCGGCGGCGACCTTCTGCCGTTGCCAGTGCATGCCGGTGGTGCGCTCGTCATAGACTTGCATGCGATACATGCCGACATTGCGCTTGCCGCTGCGCGGATCGCGGGTGATCACGCAGGGCAAGGTGATGAAGCGTCCGCCATCCTGCGGCCAGCATTTCAGAATGGGAAAATCCAAAAGAGAAAAACCAGTTCGCTTGATCACCTCTTTACAGGGACCCGTCGGAACCGTTTTGGGAAACAGCTTGCCCATGTCAGCGAGCATGGGAAGCATCTTCAGCTTGCCCATGAACCCCTCAGGCGACTTCATGTTCAGCAGCTCGCGAATGCGCTCGGCAATGTCGTCGAGCGCATCCACGCCCAAACCCATCTTCATGCGACGCTCGGAGCCAAACTGGTTGATCAGCAGCCTGGAGCCGGGATGTCCGGTGAGGTTCTCGAATAAGAGAGCCGGTCCACCGGGAGTCAGATTGGGCAACGATCCCTTGCGGCCGGCTTTAGAGGTGCGGTCGGCAATCTCAGTTACTTCCAGAATGGGATCCACTGCGGTGCGGATGCGCTTCAGTTCCCCGGCGCTCTCCAGGGCGGAAATCCAATCGCGCAGGTCTCGGTATGACAAGCTGCTAAGCTCCTAAGCCGCTAAGCTTCCAAGCAAAAACGGTCCGGTTATCGCCGAATGTAGTTCAGTCGGGAGCTAAGAAGCTTAGCAGCTTAGAAGCTTAGCAGCTCTCCTAACAACCACTCGGCAGCAGCACACATCCTATGTTACGGAACTATTCAATCTGGCCGAGGACCCCTTATCGATGGCGACCCCCCTGAAACGCGAAGACGAATACATTGACGCTCTTTTTCAACTCACCCTCAATGCCGCCGGCGCCGACAGTGCCTATGAGCTCGTGGCGTCGCTCACACCTGAGGAGCGCGCGGACTTTGTGTCGCTCGCCGATTCCCACCACGTGGTGGTGCGGGGATTGAATGTGGTTCGCGACTATGCGAACCGCAAAGCGAACGCGGAGGTCGCCAATTGGGCTTTAGCGGAATTAGAAAAAGAGCATACCCGGGTATCGACCGCTCTGGTCTATCTGCAGGCGATCTGTGAGGAGTTGGAAAAAGGAAACTGTCCGACGACAGTGATGAAGTCACTCGATCATTATCCCGACATCGGCAGCGATCTCGATCTGTACACCACAGCGGATGAGCGATCGGTGATGAAGGTGATGACGGGCAAACTGAACGCGCGCATCGAGCCGCGTTCCTGGGGCGACCGTCTGGCGGGAAAATGGAATTTCGCCGTTCCCGGCCTGAAAGAATCAGTCGAAATCCATGTACAGCGCTTGGGGCAGACCGGAGAGCATACTGGGCTCGCTCGCCGCTTCGTCAGCCGCCGCATGATGAAAGTTACTGAAGACAAAACTTACTATGTGCCCGCGCCAGAAGAGCGGATTGTGGTGGCCACGCTGCAACGCATGTATCGCCACTTCTACTTCCGCGTTTGCGACATTCTGAACTCGGCGGCGATTGCCGAATCCGGAGAGCTCAATTTTGAAGAACTAAAGAGGGCGACGATGGCTGCAGGGATCTGGCCGGGAGTCGCGACCTATCTGAATATCGTTTCGGATCACCTAAAACGCTACCGCGGCACGCCGCTGAATATGCCGGAATGGGTCCACTCCGACGCGCGCTTTGGTGGAGAGCAGGTGAAGCCCAAGGCCCAGTTCCTGCGCCTCCCGGTTATGCCGCATGGAGCTGCTCTTTACACATACCAGATCACCCACGCGGCCTTCAGCGGAGACGTTCCCGGAACCTTCCGCCTGAGCCTGCTTCCGCCGCTGGCATCCGTGGCTGCAGTCGCTTACCGAATTACCGGCAGCGACAAGGGAGTTTGGTAACGCGATAGGTCAGGTTGCTCGCTTCGAAGTGCCTGTGCACGTTTCCAACCTCTCGCGTTGTGGAAATCATCGAGCTTTTCCTGTTCGTTTCCTGTTATTTTCTTGAATTTTCGGGGAATCCTCAGTAAGCCTCAGATTCAGAGTGCCTTATACGTACTTCAGTGGGTTCCCTGCTCTAATCCTGTTCGTTTCCTCAGCAAAATGCGAAAACCGCGAATTTTGGGCGAAATTTGAGAATTCACGCGACCGCCGGCAAAATTCCCCGGTATTTTTCCCTGTTCTCAGGGAAGCAGACAGATAAAAGGGAAAAAGCGCGACTGGTTACACTCCGAAAACCTAATTTGGGAAACGTTTTAGGCAGCGCACTCTTGGGGTGTCAACATTCGTGCGATTTCGAGGGAGATGCTGCCTAATGATGTATCCATCGAACTGAAGTCTGTTAAGTAAGTTTTACCTGCTTATGTGAATCCCCGTTCGTCACAGATGAATCCAACGTTTCGTATCGAAGAGGACTTCCCAATATCCGCCGGGAAGGATCGCCCGCGTCCTGATCGGCACATTCTGGTCGGACTAAGGGTGTTCGCGGCCGCTTCGGCTGATATCTATCTTGCGAATTCGTGCCGGGCACGACGCAATCCCATTTAGTCTTGGAGGACGAATGAAAGGATGCGGTTCTATTGTGCAAGTTCTTAGAGCCGTTTGTTTGGTCTGTCTTCTACTCATCGCAACTGCAGCGATGGCTCAATTTGGGACGCAGCAGCCGACGCCTACGTCTCCGCAGAGCCAGGGTTCCTCGAATCAGAGCTCGACTTCCATTCTGCCTAACAATATTTCCAACAGCTCCGCGGCGCAATCGCAATCGGTTACCTCCGGCGCAGACGTGTTTAGCGGCAGCGTGATATCCGGCAAAGCTACCACCCAGGTGCTGAAGCTCACACTGAGAAATGCAATCGATCGTGGTTTGAAACAAAACCTGGGAGCGCTGTTGACGGAGCAGGGCATCACCAGCGCGCAAGCGCAGCGTTGGCGGGCGTTGCAGGGCTTGCTTCCTGACCTGACGGCGCGGGTCGGAGAAAGCGAACAGCAGATCAATCTCGCCGCTCAGGGAATTCGCTTTCCCGGAGTCCCGACCATCATCGGACCCTTCTCGAACTTCGATGCGCGCGCCTTCCTCACTGACGATCTGGGGCTCTCCAGCTACGAGAGCATCAAGTCAGCCGTAGAAAATCTGAAAGCAGCGCGTTTCTCCTATCGCAATGCGCTGGAATTGGTGGTGTATTCGGTGAGCAATACGTATCTTCAGGTGCTCACGTCGGCAGCCAATGTGCGGAATGCGGAGGCTCAGGTGGCAACCGCGCAGGCTCTGGTGAATCAGGCCGAGCAACTTCACCAGGCGGGAGTAACGGCCAAGATCGATGGCTTGCGTGCGGCTGTCGAGTTGCAGGCACGAAAGCAGGATCTGGTAGTCGCCCGGAACAATTTTGCCAAGGCGAAAATCGCGCTGGCGCGGACGATCGGATTGCCGCTGGAGCAGCAATATGACTTAGCCGACACCTTGCAGTACATTCCCGCCCCTGCAATGACCGAAGCAGAAGCTTTGCACGACGCGTTGCAATCGCGCCTCGATTACAAGCAGGCCCAAGCGCAAGTCCACGCGGCCGAACTCAGCGCGCGAGCAGCCCACTTCGAGCGTTTGCCCAGCCTGGCATTCAGCGGCAACTATGGCGATATTGGGATCAGTCCGGGAAACTCGCATGGGACCTTTGTCGCCGCCGCCGGAATCCAGGTTCCCGTATTTGACGAAGGCCGTATTCGTGGGGACATCGAACAGGCCCAAGCCAACCTCAAACAAAGCAAAGACCAGCTTTCCGACCTCGAAGGACGAATCGGCGCCGAAGTGCGCTCGGCCATGCTGGATGTAAATGCGGCTGCGGAGCAGGTGCAACTCGCCGATTCCAGTGTGAAACTAGCGCAGGAAGAACTCTCGGAGGCGCGTGACCGCTTCTCTGCAGGGGTCACGGATAATCTTGAGGTCGTGCAGGCGCAAGGCTCACTGGTGAGCGCGCAAGATCAATATGTGTCCACCCTGTACATTCATAATTTAGCTAAGCTCAGCCTGGCACGTGCCCTGGGTGAAGCGCAGCAGAACGCCGCAAGCTATTTGGGGGGAAAATAATGGCCACCACGCAAGATCGGCCTACCGAAGCAATCGTGGATGAGAAGCCTTCCTCCTCGTCCGACGGGCAACAGCGACAGCAGCTCCAGCGGGAACGAAACAGTCAGCAGCTCGTGGCTGAGCAGGACAACGCTGAAAGTCGAGAGCAGAACGAGCAGGAGCAGTCGCATGAGGAACAGGAAGCTGCTGCCCGCACCGCTCGCCGCAAGAGCCGTCTCAAAAAGGTCATTCCGTTCGTGGTAGTGGTGCTCGCCATTGCCGCCTTGCTCTGGTGGCTGCACGCGCGCCAATATGAAGGCACCGATGATGCCCAGGTCGATGGCCACATCAGCCAGATCGGTTCTCGAGTCTCCGGCTATATCAGCAAGGTATATGTGGACGACAATCAGGAGGTCCAGCCCGGACAGCTCCTGGTCGAGATTGATCCGCGCGATTATGAAGTTGCGCTCGCGCGCGCAGAAGCCGATTATGCCGATTCGGCGGCCACAGCCGCAGCCGCGAATCTCAACGTACCCATCGCCAATATTGCCACGCAATCTCAATTGGAGTCGGCTACTGCAGATGTAAACAACATGAAAGCTGCGATTTCGGCAGCGCAAAAAAATCTCGACGCCGCGCGCGCCAAGGAACAGGCGGCAATCGCCAACAACGTGAAGGCGCAAAATGACGTGCAGCGTTACAAGCCCCTGGTGGAGCGCGACGTTATCTCAAAGCAGCAGTACGATGCTGCAGTTGCGGCAGCTCAAAGCGCCCAGGCAGAAGTGACGAGCGCGCACGATAACGTAATCGCAGCGCAAGAGGGCATCACTCAGGCTGAAGCAAAGTTAAGCCAGGCACAGGCGAATTTGCGCAACGCCGGCACCGGTCCGCGACAGGTTCGAGTGACCGAGGCGCGGGCGAACTCCGCGCAATCCACTGCGGCCAAGAACAAAGCCGAACTGGAACAGGCGCGGCTGAATCTGCAGTACACGAAAATAACCTCTCCGATCCACGGGATTGTAGGCCACCGCACCGCCGAAGTCGGGCAGTACGTTCAACCCGGCCAGGCATTGTTGTCGCTTGTCGACATTGACAACATTTGGATCACTGCAAATTTCAAAGAGACGCAGTTGCAGCACATGAAGAGGGGGCAACCGGTGGAAGTTTCAGTCGATGCTTTCCATCGCAGCTACAAAGGCAAGGTACTCGACATTGGCGGCGCCAGCGGCGCCCGCTTCAGTCTGTTTCCTCCGGAGAACGCGACGGGAAACTATGTGAAGGTGGTGCAGCGCATTCCCGTACGCATCGTGCTCGATCCTGGCCAGAATAACGACCATCTGCTTCGACCGGGAATGTCGGTCGAACCCAAGGTGAAGGTGCGCTAGCTTGACGGCGTCCCTGGCGCAGCGGCGCCGAATTTCGCGTGCTGGTGTTTTTCTAAGCCACAGTGCGTTTTAACTGTCCGCAGGCGGCGAAAATATCGCGGCCCCGGGGGCGGCGGACGAACGCCGGCACTCCGGCTTCGATCAATGTTTGCTGGAAACTCAGCACGCTCTCCTGAGCGGGCATGGTGAAGGGAACATCTGGTCCTGGATTCCAGGCGATCAGGTTAAATTTGCAGCGAATTTCGCGCACACGGGCGGCAATTTCGCTGGCATGTTCGACGGCATCGTTTACTCCGCCCAGCAAAACATATTCGAATGTCAGCCGTTCGCGCGGACGCAACGGAAATGCGCGCGCCGCCTCGAGCAGAGCGTCAATATTCCACTTGCGGGTGATGGGCATAATGCGCTCGCGAATCTCATCGTTGGGCGCATTCAATGAAATTGCCAATTTCGGACGGATTGCCTCATGGCCCAGATCTGCGATGCGCGGCACGATTCCCGCAGTGGAAACCGTCATGCGCGATTCGGGAAAGCGCACCTCCTCGACCAGCAGGCGCACTGCCTTGATGAAGTTGTCATAGTTGAGGAAGGGCTCGCCCTGTCCCATAAAGACGAGGTTCATGCGCTCGCGCTCAAGATCAACCGAATGGTCCCGCAAGACGAGCAGCACCTGTCCCACGATCTCGCCGGGGGTGAGGTTGCGTTTCTGGCCAAGCAGCGCAGTAAGACAGAATTGGCAATTCACCGCACAGCCTACCTGACTGGAAACACAGATGGTGGCGCGGGGGCGGGTTCTCTTCACAGCGGAGGAAATCGGGTGATTTCGTGACCGGGTGATCGGGTGATTTGAAATCGCGAAATCACCAGATCGCGAAATCACGAAATTGGAGCTGTTTCTCTGTATCTGTGAGCCAAGGGCTTTGATCTCCTCCGTGCCGGCTTCGCTGCCGTCACCGGCTTCGCCAAGATCGCCCTCTGGCATCCAGACGGTTTCTACCGACTGGCCGTCGGCGAAGCCTACCAGATAGCGGACGGTCCCATCGGCTGATACGAACTTCCGTTCAATCCTGGGGAGACCGACTGCCAGACCTTGTTCGGCCAGTTGCGATTTGAAGGCGGCAGGGAGGTTCGGAGCCAAATCCAGGGAATCCCGGCGCTGGCGGAAGATGGCATCCGCCACTTGCCGGGCGCGATAGGCGGGCTGCCCCAGGTTTTCAACAATCTCGCTAAGTTCCTGAGTTGAAAGGCTTAATAGTTCAGTCTGTGGGGGCATCTTAGTACATCTAATAGGCAGCTTATCTTGCAGCCGGTTCTGGCTGCACTTCGCTGCGGTCACTCCGCAACAAATCGGGATTTACAATACAGGATTCATAACCGAGGGACTCAAGAGATTAGATGGTACAAGAGCTGAGAAACGTGCGTCGGGAAGTGCTGCCCAATGGCCTCACCATTTTGACCGAGGAGATGCAGCAGATCCGGTCGGCATCGATTGGAATCTGGATCAAGACCGGCTCCCGGCATGAAGAAGCCGAGCGCAACGGCATCTCCCATTTCGTTGAGCACATGCTGTTCAAGGGCACAACCAGCCGATCTGCCCAGGACATTGCACGCCAGATGGATTCCATCGGCGGCAATATGGACGCTTTCACTGCCAAGGAATGCATCTGCTTCAACGTAAAAGTGCTCGACGAAAACTTGCCGGTGGTGATGGATATCCTCAGCGACCTGGTGCTGAATCCGGTTTTTGCCAGCAAAGACATCGTCCGCGAGCGCGGAGTGATCCTTGAAGAGATCAAGATGGACGAGGACAGCCCCGATTATCTCGTCCACGAAATTTTCACGCAGAATTTCTGGAGAGACCATCCGCTGGGGAAGCCCATTCTCGGCACCAAAGAGACAGTGCGCAAATTCGAGCAGCAAATGCTCGTCGACTACTACTCGCACTTTTTCTATCCGGGAAACATGATTGTTGCCGCCGCCGGCAGCCTGAATCATGAGCATTTCGTGGACTTGGTGAAGGCGAAATTCTCTCAGCTCCAGCCCAAACAAAATGGATTCAAGCAGGTGGCTCCGCAAACCTTCGCCAAAGTTGTTACCAGAAATAAGAAAGCGCTGGAGCAGGTGCAGATATGCATGGGCGTTCCTTCGCCGCATATTTCCGACGAGCGCCGTTACGTGGCGTACGTGCTGAACACGCTGCTGGGCGGGGGAATGAGTTCAAGGTTGTTCCAGAATATCCGCGAAAACCAGGGCCTCTGTTATGCGATCTACAGCGATTTGAATGCCTATCGCGATACCGGTTGCTTGTCGGTTTGCGCCGGGACATCGGTGGAATGGGCGCCAAAAGTAGTGGAGTCGGTGGTGGGGGAATTCCGCAGCATTAAATCCGACGTCGTCGCCGACGAGGAGTTGCATCGCGCCAAAGCTCAGCTGAAAGGAAATCTCATGCTGAGCCTGGAATCCTCGACCGCCCGCATGTCAAACCTCGCCCGGCAGGAAATGTACTTCGACCGCTTCTTCTCTCTCGACGAGATTATCGAGCGCATCGAAAGCGTCACCGCCGAACAGCTCCGCGAAATGGCCAACCAGCTCTTCCAACAAGACAAAATCGCTGTCACCGTTTTAGGCAATCTAGACGGCCTGAAGATCAGCCAGGAACAATTAGTTTGTTAGTTGTTGCGGAGAGTAGGGCAACTCCTGACATTATGAGGTTGGCAGAGCCTCGCGCCCCACTGCAGTCCGCTTCCCTGAGAACAGGGAAAAATACCGGGAAAAATTTCGTCCTCGTCCCGAAAACCGTCGAATTCTGCCCGGAAATCGCAAATTTCAATCAGAGCTGAGGGAAGGAACAGGAAAGGAGCAGGGAAACCCAGGTTTTCGATCTAAGTCGTTGGTTTGTTAGTACCTAGGAGCAAAAAAGCTAGTAGCTTTTTTTAATTAGCAGGAAACGAACAGGGAATTTTCTGGCTTCCACTAGCTCGGAATTCCGATGTCTGTCTTAATAAATTGTGGGTGGTTCGCCACTTGTAAATTGCGGCCATTCTGATCGACTGCAAGTTCTGCTATGTATCTCGTTCAGCACTTGTGACTAAATTCATTGGAGAACCCAGGGGGATTAAGGAACGGTGGAGATGCCCTATCGGCGCATCATTTTGACAGTTTTTGTCAGGTTGAGCTAATATTGGAAGCTGGTAACAAACTCGCCTGCTGTCCTCACATCTGGTGTCTAATCCCCTGAAAGATTAGCTGTTAGCGTATTTTCTGGCAGGATCTTAGGGATTTTCATGCAGCTGGCCAGCAATCTGCAACATATACGAGCATTGGGCTGATCGACACCTCCAGAGATGGGACTTATACAGCCGCTCGAGGAGTACCACTATGAAGAAACAAAAAGGCTTTTCACTGATCGAACTTTTGATCGTGGTGGCGATCATTCTGATTATCGCAGCCATTGCTATTCCGAACCTGATGCGCGCCCGCATCTCGGCCAACGAAGCCTCGGCAGCGGCGTCGATGCGCACCATTGTCAGCGCGGAAATTGCCTACAATGCTGCGGGATGGCAGGTGGGCGGTATTCCCATCGGCTTTTCCGTTAACGGCTCGGATCTAGGCGGCGTGCCACCGTGCGCGGTTCCGACAGCTACCTCGACCTGTTTGATTGATCCTTCCCTGGCTGCGGCTTTCGGCGCTACGCCAAAGAGTGGATACATTTTCACATATGTTCCCGTTCAGGGAGCCGGCGGCGGTGGTACCAACGTTGATTTCAAGCTGACTGCCGTTCCAGCAAGCCAGGGGCAAACTGGCAACCGGACTTTCTTTGCCGATCAGAGCGGCGTGATCCGGGCCATCCAAGGGCCGGCAAAAGCAGACGCGACTAGCCCTGCGCTCTAGCAATAACTGGATTTTGTAGTTGGCGAAGTACCTGGGGGAGGGTATCAGCCAAAGGGAGACCGGACGCAAGTCCGGTCTTTTTTGTCCGTGGATGCGGGCACGCTCGTTAGGCACCCTCTCCCGCGCCTTAGCGGAGCCCTCTGCGATAGCGGCAGACGTTCGATTTACCACAGTTCTGGGCAAGTGGTAGAAACAGCACCCGCTGCGCCTCAACGGGTTCTGCTGCCGGGGCACTTTCCATCCGCACCGGGATTAACCCATTGACGGAAATCGTCGATATCTTTGACACAATTTGTCATCCACCTGCCGTTCCAACGAGTAGCGCCCTGCACCCTGGAAATAATAATGCTCGTAAGTACTTGAATGTAAAAGGAATGCTAAATTGCTGTTAAACCGACCCCAGAGTGGTACCCAACCTGCGATTACTACAGGCAACAAGGCGAGACTGAGCCTTGAAAATATACGGAGTGGCAGAGAAGTCACTCACAAGGAGCACCATGAAAAAGCAAAAAGGTTTCTCGTTGATTGAACTTCTGATCGTGGTCGCGATCATCCTGATCATCGCGGCTATCGCCATTCCCAACCTGCTGCGCGCTCGCATCTCGGCTAACGAAGCTTCGGCCGTGGCTTCGATGCGCACCCTCGTTACCGCGGAAATTTCTTACAATGCTGCCGGATGGCAGACTGCTGCCGGAACTCCGATCGGCTTCTCGGCTGCCGGCACAGATTTGGGCGGTGCGCCGCCTTGCAATCCCCCGCTGGCAACCGCCACCTGCTACATTGATCCCGCTTTGGCAGCCGCTTTTGCCGCAGCCACGCCGAAGAGTGGATACACTTTCGCTTATGTTCCGACTCCAGCCGCCGCGGGTGGTACCAACATAGACTTTGCGCTGACTTCGTTTCCGGCAAGCCAAGGGCAAACTGGCAACCGCACTTTCTTCTCTGATCAGACAGGCGTGATTCGCGCTGTTCAGGGTCCGGCTCAGGCTACCGCAGCTAGCCCTGCAATCTAAGAGGATTTTTTTAAAGTTGGCGAAATACCTGGGGGAGGGTATCAGCCAGAGGGAGACCGAGCGCAAGCTCGGTCTCCTTTCCAGTTTGGAACGAAAGTCCTTACCCCAGAGGACACGGAGGAACACAGAGGAATCCAGAATGATAGGGTTTCCTCTATGCTCTCTGTGACTTCTATCGTGACAGTTTCAAAATCGTGGACCAGCGAGCACCGGCGAACGATCCACCTCCCATCAGTTACTACTTGCGGACGTTTTTCGGTTGTGATAACTGTTTGGAAAAATCAGAATCATGGCAGCAATCGAGATCCTGGGTTTAGAAAAAATCTACACAGTCGGGTTTTGGCGCAAACGAGAGAAGATTGGCCTCAAGGACCTGAATCTTGAGGTCCAGACCGGCGAGGTATTCGGATTCCTCGGCCCCAATGGCGCGGGAAAAACCACCACCCTGAAAATCCTGATGGGACTCATTTTTCCGACTGCGGGCTCCGCCCGTATTCTGGGAAAAGATTGGCGCGATCCCGCGGTACGCAAGCGGACCGGTTTCCTGCCCGAGCAGCCGTACTTCTACGATTACCTCACTCCTAACGAACTATTGGACTACTACGGAACGCTCTCGGGAGTTTCTGCGGCGGAGCGTCGCGCGCGCATCCCCAGGCTGCTCGAGCGGGTGGGCTTGGCCCAAAGTGGGTCGGTTCAACTGCGCAGGTTCTCCAAAGGCATGTTGCAGCGCGTGGGAATCGCACAAGCCGTGCTGCACGACCCAGAAGTCGTTTTCCTCGATGAGCCCATGTCGGGCCTCGATCCGCTGGGGCGACGGGAGATTCGCGAGTTCATCCAGTCTTTGCGTGAAGAGGGGAAGACGATCTTTTTCTCGACCCACATTCTTTCTGACGCCGAGGCTCTGTGCGATCGAGTTTCAGTGCTGCATCGCGGCGAACTGCGAGGCGTGGGCGCTGTTACCGAGTTGGTGTCGCAGAGTCGCAGCCGCTTCGAAGTTGTCTGGCATGGTCCATCTGCTATCGGGGCCATTGAAGCCCTGGGGGCGCACTGCCATCTGGCGGGCGAAAGCGTCCAGGCCACCATGGATGAGAAGCGCTTGCAGGACGCTCTGGACATCCTGAAGGCGAAAAGAGTGCGCCTGGTTTCGGTGAATGCCGTGGGCGGGTCTTTGGAAGAATACTTCATGGAAAAGCTGCGCGAGCCGGAAACAGTGGAGACGCGGGGATGAGACCGTGCGCAATGAATTGTGCCAGCGCCCGTTAGTTGTAGTTTGGCGTTTATAAACAGATTCTCAATAGCTCCGTCCGGCATTCATCCGTAAGAAACTCGGCATCCTGCGGAGCTGTCATCCTGAAGCGCCTCTTTTGTGCGAAGGATCTCGCGAGATGCGTCGGATGGAAATGTTGTCGTTGAGTCCTCGGCCAATGCTGCCGATCTCGGGTGGCCGAAGAGCCACGCAGCGAGAATTCAGTGCCATACATGGCAGAAGATCCTTCGCGCAAAAGAAGCCGTTCAGAATGGCAGAGCATAAGGTTTGAGGAGGCACGGCAGTGGAGGTACGGCAGTGAAAGAGCGCATTTCCGCAATCGCATTTAATACCTTTCGCGAAGCGGTCCGCGATCGTGTGCTGTATAACCTGATCTTCTTTGCCCTGTTGCTGGTGGCGAGCGCGCCTCTTCTGGGTCAGATTTCCATCGGGGTGCAGCGCATCCTGCTGGTGAATCTCAGTCTCACGGCGATTTCCGTTTTTGGCGTCTTGATCTCAATTTTTGTAGGTATCAGTCTGGTTTCGAAGGAGATCGAAAAGCGCACCCTCTATCCCGTATTGGCGCGTCCCGTGGGACGTGGCGAATTCGTTGCCGGCAAGTATGTTGGGCTTGCGGGCACGCTGGCAGTCAACACTCTGGCCATGGCCGCCGGGTTTTATCTTGCGCTGTTTTTCGTAGCGCACACTTTCACCCGCGCCGATGCCAACATTCTCGTCGCGATTTATTTCCTGCTGCTGGAATTCTTCGTCGTCATCGGGCTGGCGCTTCTATTTTCCTCTTTTTCATCGCCGTTGCTCTCCGCTTTGTACGCATTGGGAATGTTTGTGGCGGGCACATTTTCCGCCGATCTGCGGACATTCGCGGAGATGACGCACGGCCCGGAGAAGTGGCTGGCTACTGTGATTTCCTACATCATTCCCAATTTGGCATCGCTGAACGTGATTACGCGGGTTTCGCACGATCAATTCATTCCCGCTGGACTGGTCGGCTACAACACCGCCTATTCGCTGTTGTACGTGCTGGTCACCGTCTGCGGCGCCGCGCTGATCTTCGCTCGCAGGAACCTGAAATGAGCCGCAGAACCACTATCCTGCTCTCCTGCCTGCTGCTCGCATGCCTGGCTGGAAGCATTTTTGTGCTGGGCCGAATCCAGGCCAGGTATCCGCTCTCGCCAATGGAAGATGTGCTGTTTCTTCCCTCGCCGCAATTCGTGAAGCGAGCCAGTCTGGGCTATTCGGGCTTGTTGGCCGACATTTACTGGATGCGAGCGGTGCAATATTTCGGCGGCAAACGCCACAGAGATTCCATGGAATACCGCGCTCTGGCGCCGCTGCTCGACATCACCACAACTCTGGATCCCAACCTGGAGATCGCCTACGAGTATGGCGCCACCTTCCTGCAGCAACCCCCGCCGTCCGGCGCCGGCGATACGGAAGCGGCCATTTCGCTGGTACAGAAGGGGATTCGCAATAATCCCCAAGCATCGCACCTTTATGCCACCTTGGGATTCATCCAGTATCTGGGGCAGCATGACTATGCCGCTGCCGCCAAAACCTTCGAAGAAGGCGCAAAAAAGACCCAGGCGTATGCCTGGATGGGGATCATGGCGGCAAAGATGCTCACCGATGCCGGCAGCCTGGAAACCGCCCGCTATATGTGGCAGAACATTCTCGATGATGCCACCGACAAGCGGCTGAAGGAGAACGCCGAGCTGCACCTCGCCTGCCTGACAGTGGATGAAGAAGTTCCCCAATTGGAAAGAATCGTGATGGAATTCCGCGCCAGATTTGGACGCAATCCCACCTCCTGGCGGGAATTGATCGGCGTGGGGGCCCTGCGCGGCGTACCACTGGATCCGACTGGCGCGCCCTATGTGCTCGCCAACGGCGGCAAAGTGCGAGTCGCCGATCCCAAGAAGCTTCCGTTCATCACGACGGGCAAACCAAGCTGATCAATAAATTTTGGATTTCGTGATTTATGATTTCATGATTTCAAAATGGCCCGATCACCCGATCGCGAAATCGCCCGATTCCTTCCATGCCCGAGCTGCGCGAGTATCGTCCGTCGGATTTCGAAGATCTTTTCCAACTTGATCAGCGCTGCTTTCCCGAAGCTATCGCCTACTCGCGTCCGGAGCTTGCCCACTATCTGCGGGCCAAGGCGGCCATCTGTCTGCTCTTGTGTGAAGGCCAGGAGCTGCTGGGCTTCATCCTGGGCGACGTTACGCCCCGTGGCTCCGGCCATATCGTGACCCTGGACGTCAGCCCAGAAGCACGCCGCACCGGGCTGGCAACCTCCCTCATAGAAGCGTTACAGGACCGCTTTCGCGCCCTGAGCTGCCGCGCGATCCTGCTGGAGGTTGCCGTCAACAATCGCCCGGCGCTGGCGTTCTACAAAAAACACGGCTTCTCCGTGCTGAAGACGCTGCGCAGATACTATCCCGGAGGCCTGGACGGATTGCTGATGGGAAAGAACATCGCCGGGGTTAACACGAAGGTCACGAAGTTTTAAGGCAGAGGACACGGAGAAATCAAAATGATTGTTTTTCTTGAATGGTCCGCGTGACCTTCAAACCCATTGTGTACTTAGTGTTAACCCCCGGTTACCGCAAGTGGAAATCCAGCTTTGCGGTCACACTGCTTGAGACTGGTTTGTCGCCGTAGGTTGCTGGCTGGTACTTCCATTGGCGCACGGCGCTGGTGGCGGCGATGCGGAGCATTGGCGGGCCTGAGACGACCTTCACCTCGGCCACAGCACCCGAGGGCTCAATTTCCACGGTCATAATGACTTCGCCTTCGACGCGATATTGGCGTGCGGTGGCCGGATATTCAGGTCGCACGGTCGAAAGCAGTCGGGCAGGCCGGAGCACAGGCCTCGGCGCTAACACCGCATTCGTGTGCGGAGCCCGGGCGAGCACCTGGTTGATTTCCGCGCCCGCTTTGTTTTCATTCGCAGCCCTGAGGGGCAGGGCGATCGGTTCATCTTCGGCCAACGCCGGTTTCGGCAGCGTGGAGCCGTGCCGCACCGCGATCTCAGCGGGAGCTCCGGAAGAAGGCATTGGTGGCAGGGTGATCTGCTCTCCACCACTGCTGGCCGTCAAAATTGTTGCAGCAGCATCGGAGGGCTGCGGAACGATCTGCGGAGTCTCTACGGAACTGGGGACGGCGGGCGCATCGGTAGCCTCCGCCGCCGGTTGCGTATTGGTGTTTGCGGAAACTGTCTCAGGAACCTCCATACTCGAACTCCGCATCAGGTGCAGTGGGTGATGGCGAAGCATTGTTCTGCCAGCCAGCACTGCGGACACTGCCACTGCTAATGACACGACGAAGGAGATGCTGCGAATCTGCTGTTTTCTGCGCGAGGCTGAGCGGGTAGCCGCTCGAAATTGGGCCACGCTGTCCATGCTGGCGGCGGAAGATGAAAAACTCCTGACGTGGAAAGGCTCTGCCGATGCCGACCCCGGTTTGATGGGCGCTGCCAGCACCAATGCGATGTCGCTGTCCTGCACGATCGGCGGTTCCTCGCTCGAATTCGCCGGCGGGGGATCGGAACTGATCTGATGTGAGTCTGTAGCGACTTCTTCACGTCTGCCGGAGGTACTCGCTTGTTCAGGGCTGAGCTCAGCAATGTTGCCTCTGTCGATGTGGCTGTGGCCGTTTCCCATCTCGGGAGAATGCTCCTGTTCCCGCTCCTGGGGAAACTGCACCGGCCAAAAATCAGTTTGGGTGGACGTGAATTCGACTTCCACCTTGTGCAGGTGGTTGACCATGTTCTCGACGCCGATCACATGGCATTCGGCAGATTTCTTGTTCCTCAGATTTTGTACGGTGATCGTCTGGGCAACATGCACGTTGCTCTTCAGCAGCAGGATGGCTCCCCGGCTGGTCACGGAATGCGTGAGCGCTTGTTCTCGCGTGCCCAGGTGGTCCTGTACCATCACCGGCAGAGAAACGGAGATGCGCGTCGAATGGCGTCCGCGTCCGGCGACAGGCGAAACGGACCCGGAACGCGATGGTGGAGGGAGCACTCCTACCGGCCCACTCTCCAGGCCGGTTACAGCGGTTTTGTTCAACTGCGTCATGTGAGGCTTCTTTCGCCAGGCGCCTCCTTGGGGAGATGGCCTGATTCCTCCGTAATTACATACCGGCAGAAGCCCGAAGATTAGATAACTAAGGGAGTGGCTGGCGCAGGAGACCGGCCTAGCACTTTGGTGTGTTGTTGGTTCTCGGCTCTCGGCTTTCGGCCATGGGCTTTGTTTGCTGCACTTGGCGTCCCCTGATGTTTGATCACATAAACGGCCAACATCCACTGCCCCGAATCCGGCAGGGGAGAGCAAACTAAGGTAACCTGTGCAGTAATCGAAAGGTTGGCGTTCTTCATGACAGTGCCACCCTCCTGGCACGACGAAGCAATCCTGTTCTTAATCTGTGGATTGTCTCGACCGTCATGCGATATATGATGGCGAAAGAAATCTACTTTTGAATTCAGGAGAACCGCCCGTTGACCAGGAAAATGGCAACTCTGCTTTCCGCTACGTTGCTCTTCGCCACGATCGCGTTTGCCAAAGACGAAGGTGATCGCGCCAAGCTGCAGCAGCGGCTCGACAAATCCGCCACCATCATCAATGAAATTACCAGCGCTCCGGACAAGGGAATTCCCCAGGACATCCTCGCCCACGCGCGGTGTGTTGCCGTTATACCGACCATGATGAAGGCGGGATTAGGCCTGGGCGGCGAGTACGGACAAGGCGTGGTCACCTGCCGCACCAACCGAGGTTGGAGCGCGCCGGCGTTCTATCGCCTCGGCGGAGGCAGCTTCGGACTGCAAATCGGGGGCGAGGCCGTGGATGTGGTGGCGTTATTCATGAATGACAAAGGCGCCGAGTCGTTGCTGGCCCACAAAGTGAAGCTCGGCGCCGATGCCTCTGCATCCGCCGGACCGGTCGGGCGCACTGCGTCGGCCGATACCAACATCACCATGCACTCCGAAGTGCTCACCTATTCGCGATCGCGCGGACTGTTTGGGGGAATCTCGTTGAAGGGCAGTTGGTTTGAGCAGAATGCCGGCGACACTCGCTCCTTCTACGGCCGCGATATTAATTTCCGCAATATTCTGAATGGCAGCGTGCGCGCGCCCGCGGGCTCAGAACAATTCCTGTCTGCAGTGCGCAAGGACTTTGGCAAAGCCCGAATCGCCTCGAAGTGAAAGTCAAAAGCTATACCACGGATCGCACAGATGTTCACGGATCGCACGGATATCCTCTTACCCGTGGAATCCGTGCCTATCCGTGAAATCCGTGGTATGGCATTTGATTTTGATTTTCGCGCCGACACGCATTACTCGTAGCGCAGCGCATGCATTGGATCGGAACGCATAGCGCGGCGTGCCGGCCAGTAGGCTGCAAGTAAAGCTATTCCAATCAGGATCAGAGGCGCCGCCAACAACGTGAGCGGGTCCAGCGCGCTGGTGTCGTACAGCGCGCCTTTGAGCAGGCGGCTGCCTATCGCGAAGAGCGCTAGCCCAATCCCGCAGCCGGCCAGCGCCATGCTGGCAGCGTGCCTCAGAACCATCCAGAGAATGCGGTGACGGTCTGCGCCCAACGCCATGCGCACCGCCAGTTCGCGATTCCGTTCCGAAACCAGATACGAGATCACTCCGAAAAGTCCTATTGCCGCCAGTAGCAGAGCGGTCGCCGCAAACTCTGCCATCAGCAGGGTCGTAAATCTTCGTCGTGCGAGGGACTCCGATACCAGGGTCTCCAAAGTAGTGGCGTTGTAAACCGGGAGGTCTTTATCCACGGACCAAACCTGCTGTCGCACCGCGCTGACGATCTCCTGCTGCGCGCTGCGATTGAGCTGGGGCACGCGCAAGATGAAAGCCGTGCGACTGCTGGCCCCGCTCTCCACTTGGAACATCGAGTCGTAGATCATGGGCATGGGATCTGCATCCAGCGCGGAGATGTGCACATCGGCGGCAACTCCGATAATGGTGAACAACGCCCGGCCTCCCCAGTTAAAACGTTGTCCGATGGCATCCCCCTTTGGAAAGTACTGCCGGGCAAAGGTCTCGTTGATGATGGCGACCGGCGGGGTCTGGCGATTGTCCTGGTACTTGAAATCGCGTCCCTGGATGAGCGAAATCCCCATGGCATGGAAATATCCCGGGCTCACCAGCGAGTTCTGTGCCCAATGAAAATCATTGGCCGCAGCATGTTCGAGTTGGAACCCGATTTCCCGCTCATCGCTCAGGGGCAGATGACTGGCCGCGGCCACGGCGGTCACGCCCGGCATCTGGGACAAGCGGCCGAGCAATTCCTTTTGCACGGCTTCGCGCTTGACCGGATCGGGATAACGCGGGCGATCGAATAGCGTGCGTACCACGACGGCGCCGTTGGGATCGAAGCCGAAAGGCACGTCGAGCACGCGCACAAAGCTTTTCAGCAGCAGGCTGCTGCCGATCAGCAGCGCTAACGCCAGCGCGATCTCGCCAATGGCAACCCGGTTTTGCAGCCGATGGCTGCTCCGTGCCGGTCCCTGCGCTGTTTCTCTCAGGCAGGCCTGGGGAGAGATTTGCGAGAGCCTCCACGCAGGAATGACTCCAAACAGGACGCTGGTGAGCAGCGAAATTCCCAAAGTGAACCACAGCGCGAGAGGATGCATGGTCACTTCCTGCAGGCGGGGAAGATCGGCCGGACCAAAATGACGCAGCGCTCGGATCAGGGCCAGAGCGAGCGCTATCCCGCAGCCGGCGCCCAGGGTGGCAAGCAATCCGCTCTCGATCAGACACTGGCGAAAGATGCGGGCGCGGGTAGCCCCGATCGCGCCGCGAATGGCCATCTCACGGGCGCGGTGCGTGGCTCGCGCCAGCAATAGATTGGCAACATTGGCGCAGGCGATGAGCAGCACGCAGCCTACGGCCGCCATCAGCAGCAGCACCAGCGTGCGCATCTTCGCCACAGAGCGCGCGGAGTACAGAACCGCATGAGGCGCGACCAGAAGATTGCCGGAATAGGATTGTGGGTATTGCTTCATGAAACCCGCGGCTACGCTGTTCAAGTCCTCCTGCGCCTGGGCTTTGGTCACTCCAGGCTTCAGCCGTCCGACTAGACCGACGGGGAACTCGGCAATGCGGTCCTGGATCTGCTCCGGAGTGAAGGTCAGCGGGACCCAAAGATCGGCCCGGTCAGATGGCGCAGCCCCTAACGCATTCCCATCGAAGGGAAACTGAAATGAAGCGGGCATTACGCCGAGCACGGTATAAGACTTTTCGTCGAGCTTGATATTCGTGCCCAGCACGCGCGGATTTCCGCCGTACTCCCGCTGCCATAAGCCGTAGGAGAGGACCACGACGTGGTCAGCGCCAGCGCGGCCCTCGTCGTCCGTGAATGTGCGTCCCAGAATGGGAGAAACCCCCAGCAGGGGGAACGCGGACGGAGTAAGCAGCGCCGCGTTCACCCGCAGCGGGGTTCCGCTTCCGGTCAGGTTGAAGCCGTCGCTCTCATATCCTGCGATCTGCGAGAAAGAACGGTTGCGGTCGCGATAGTCGAGATATTCCGCCGCAGCGGTTCCCATTTCGGTTCCTTGCTGCAGCGGCATGCTCTCGGTAACAAGCACGAGCTGCTGCGGATCGCGATAGGGAAGTGGACGCAACAGCACCGTGTCCACTACGCTGAATACCGCCGTGTTCGCGCCAATGCCGAGGGCGAGCGTAAGCACAGCGATCGCGGCGAATCCCGGATTTTTGCGCAGCATGCGCGCGCCGAAGCGCAGGTCTTGCAATAGCGTTTCCAGCAGCGGCAGACCACTTTGCTCGCGATAGCGCTCGCGGGTTTGCTCGATGCCGCCCAATTTGATCAGGGCTTGCCTGCGCGCCTCCTCCGCATTCATGCCGGAGCGCAGGTTGTCTTCCATGTGGAGGGCAAGATGGCTCTCCAGCTCATCGGAAAATTCGTAGTCGCGACGTTCACGAGTGAACAGACTCGTCCACCGCAGCAGCAGCGCGCGCAGCCGTCTCATATGCTGCCTTTCTCAGGCGTCAGGAAGCGCGCGAGAATCGCACTCATCTGCTCCCAGCCGCGCTGCTCGCGTTCCAGTTGCTTGCGTCCGGCGCGCGTGAGGCGATAGTAGCGGGCGCGGCGATTGTTGTCGGAGACTCCCCATTCGGCCGCAATGTATCCTTCCTGCTCCAGCTTCAGCAGCGCGGGATAGAGTGTTCCGTAATTGACCGCCAAAGCATCGCCGCTGGTCTGCTCGATGCGTCGGGCAATGCCGTAGCCGTGGAGCGGCCCCATGGTTTTCAGGGTCCGCAGCACCATCAGCGCCAGTGTCCCCTGCCATACTTCGCTTTTGTCTGCCATATTGGTTTCCCATACTAGACTGGAAACGGACCTATGGGTTAGCAATAGAGAAGAAAATAATTCGGGCAAGGGCTTGCCAAGCGGTAGGAGAACGGCCGCCCTCAGAGGAATTTTAAGGTCCAACAACAAAGAATCCGGCGAGGGGGGCGCACTCCTGTCGCCCCGTGTTCTTATGCGGCCGAGCGTCCGATGCGCGAATTCTTGAAGCACTTGGTGGCGGCGTCGGGGCCTTTGCAAGCCAGCACTTTAAACTTGGCGCCATCATTCGCGTGATAATTGACAAAGAACTTCTCAATCTCGTCCAGCAAAGACTTATTCAGGTCGGAAATCGACTTGATGTCGGAATGAGTATGGCTGGTTTCGGAGACGGCCAGCAGGCGGTCATTGCGTTCCGACTTGCCGTCTTCTGTCTGTTCTCCCTCAATCACGCCGATCAGTCTGGCGTGCACCAGACATCCCGGGAATGCCGGCTGGTCCATCAGGATCAACACATCGAGCGGGTCTCCGTCCTCGGCCTCAGTAGACGGAATGAATCCGAAATCGTGTGGAAACACCATGCCTTCCGGCAGGACCTTTTTCAAGCAGAACACGCGCTGCTCAGGATCGAAGGCATATTTGTTCCGGCTGCCCTTCGGCGTTTCGATAATGACCTGCACTTTCTTCTCGTCATCGATTGGCATTAAGCGCGCCGGATTCGCCATCGCAGTTTTCTTTTTCGCCATATTGCTCCTCGTCACCAAGGCTCACAATTTCAGATGGCGAGAGTACGATGTCGTGTTTGCTTATTGCTGAAAATCGCGGCGAAGTTTCGAGAACTTCTGGCGTAAAGGTGGCGACAGTAGTGGCGAAGGTGTGCCGCCGCTTTCAGGATGGCTGATGGCGAATGATTCCAGCAGCCCGGCTTTCTGGCCGTTCTTGGTTTTTCGCAGAACGTCGTTCCAGTTGTCCAGAGTTGCCTGAAGTTGGTCGCGCATGGCTGTAAGCTCTCGAATCCTCTGCTCAAGCATTGTGAGCTTCTGCTGCGCGAGATCTCGGACCTGGCAGCAAGGGGCTGCTCCACTGTCTCGAGCTTTAAGGATTCGCCCCAACTCCTCTACGGTGAATCCAATCGACAGCGCCGAGCGGATCAGGCGAACACGCAGCAGCGCCTCGTGACCAAATTGCCGATATCCAGAGGCGGAGCGGCGCGCCCTCGGCAGCAGACCGCAACGCTCGTAGTAGCGCAGCGTGTCGGCACTCACTCCGGCCAAATTCGCCAGTTGGCCCGACCTCAGGGTGCTGTGGCGTGGATCGTTTTCTGACATGCAGTGTCCCGGAGGTTAGCACGAACCTCAGGAAGCATTCGAAAAAGTGCGTTGACTCTCGAATATATTCCAGCCTCTATGCTGAACGAGACTGGCTTCAGAAAGCCAGCAGAGGAATCACCCTATGAAAATTACGGCAATGCTCCCGCTGCTGATGCTGCTGGCAATGGCTGCTTTAGCGCAATCCACTCCCGATTCCCATGCTCACGATGTAGATTCACGCGGCGATAAGGCCATGGGCTTCGAGCACACAAAGACCACTCATCATTTTCTGCTGAATCGGAATGGAGGCGTCATTCGAGTGGAAGCCAATGACCCAAACGATGAGAGCAGTCGTGCTTCCGTCCGAATGCATCTCGCGCATATTGCCCACGCCTTCTCCCAGGGTGATTTTCAGGTTCCCATGTTGGTACACGACCAGACGCCTCCCGGCACGGAGGTAATGAAACGCATGAAGAACTCGATTCGCTACCAATATGCCGAAATTGCAAATGGGGGCGAGGTTGTGATCTCATCTCGCGATCCCAAAGCGCTCGCCGCGATTCACGAGTTCTTACGTTTCCAGATCAGAGAGCACCGCACCGGAGACTCGCCGAAGGTTCCGATTGAGGCTGCTCACGCTGGTTTACCGGCTCGAGCAAAGAGATCACCTGTCCTCCGCCGTTCTTCGTGAGTTTTGATTCAGCCCTGGCGAACTGCGTGTTGGGCAAAAAGCGGAATTCCGCCGATGGCAACCGCTGCGCCGGCCAGCAGGGAATCGCGGAGCAGATCGCGCCGCGTAGCATCGATAGACATTGCGGCCAGAATTTTGCTCCGCGAAAGATGGTCCTGGATCTCGTAATGCCGAAGAAGGGCCCGTCCGTGCCTCACGACACGTCAAGCGCAATTCTGAGAGCATGATTCAATTGATCGAGTTTCGTTCGCGAAAGAGAACCAACGTAGTTGGTGAGCTCGGATTTACGGATACTGACAAGATTGTCGCAGGTAATCCAACTCAAGTGCTTTAGACCTTCGTCAATCCCAACCGGTAATTGCGTGGACAGCCCCTCTGCAGTGCTGAATACCGGGGCGCAGATCAATGTCGAGAAGCGAGAATCGATGAGCGCTTGCCGGCTCACGATTGCGAACACTCGTTGCCGTTTGACATCTCCTCCCGGCCGAAACACTCGATATAGGTCGCCTCGCTTCAACCTTAATTTCCTCCGATGCAGCGGCTTTTACTCGTCCTGCGCCTGGTAAGTTAAAACATCTGCCACTTCCGCGTTCAGACGATCGGCGGCGGCATTAATCAATTCCAGGTCCCGAGCATGAAGCCGGGCACGATTGCGATTTAGGAAATGCCGGCGAAGTACAAGTTCGATAAAGGCGGAACGGGAGATTTTTGTTCCTATTGAACGATCTATTTTGGCCAACAAATCCGCGGAGAGTGTGATAGAAGTCTTCTCTTTCATACCACTGACATCCTACCACCGAAAAATGAGAGAAGAGTAAGGCAGACGGCATCCCATGCCGTCTGCCCTGAATCGAATTGACCACGAAAAAGCCGAGGATTGGTATTGCTATTCCTGCCGCAGCGCGCTTGAGGGATCGATCAGTGTTATGCGGCGCGCCGGCAGCAGGCACGCGACTCCGGCCACGGAGAGGAAGACCAGCGACACCGCCACAAACGTCATACCATCGCTGGCGCTGGTGTGGAACAGCAGCGACGCCAGCAGGCGTCCGAGGGCCAGCGCGCCGACAATTCCCAAAATGGTTCCAGCGGCGGCAAGGGAGAGCCCCTGATGCAGCAGCATCTGCACGATCGACCGCCGCGACTGGCCGAGAGCCATGCGAATGCCCAATTCATGCGAGCGCTGGCTGATCGACAGCGCCATCACACCGGCGATGCCGGTGGCGCTGATGGCCAGCGCCAGCAGGGCAAAAATACTGAGCAGGATGGTGGTTGTGCGCGGGGAGGCGACCGATTCCTGCTGCAGGCGTTCGATCGAGTTCACCTGGTCGATGGCGATTTGTGGGTCAATGGAGTGGACCGTCGAGCGCACCGTGCCTGCGATGCTGAGCGGATCTACGGCAGTGCGCATCACCAGGCGGCTTCCAAATCCGGCCTGATAAGCCGGTAGATACACGCTGTCCTCTGGCGTTTTTGCCAGGCCATATTCATGAGCATCGCCGATGATGCCGACGATCTGGATCCAGTTCTCGCCTTTATCAAAGCTGATGCGCTTGCCAATCGGATCCTCGTTGGGAAAACGATGGGCCGCCATGGTTTGGTTGATGATGGCAACCGTGGGCGCTTTGTCGTCGTCATGATCGCTGAAGGTTCTGCCCGCAATCAGCGGCTGCCGCAAAGTCTCGAAGTAGCCCGGACCCGCGTTCATGGTGTCCACCATGGCTCCCGCGTCGCCCGATTCTGAATGCCCCTGCACCTGGACAAGATTCTGATTTGGACCGCTGACAATTCCACCCGGGTTGAAGGGGAAACTCGAGGCGATTGCCGCCGACTCCACTCCGCCCAGCGCATTCACCCGCCGGAGAACCTCCTGCATCAGCGCGGTGGCTTTCTTGTTGTCGTTGTAGCGCGTGAAATTTGGGCTGAGGCGCATGGTCAGCACTCGATCCGCGCGGAAGCCAGGATCGACGCTCTCCAGCGTGAAAATGCTGCGCATCATCAGGCCCGCCCCGATCAAGAGCATGAACGAGACCATGACCTGCGCCACCACAAGGCTGGCGCGCAGTCGCTGTCCGCCGCGGCTGGTCGAGCTCTGATTTCCCGCTTGTTTCAGCGCGTCATTGAGCTGGTGGGTGGAAGAAAATGCCGGAGCGATGCCGAAGAGCACCCCGGAAATCACGGAAATCAGGAAGGTAAAGATCAGCACGTGGGAATCGAGTCTTACTTCGGCGGCGCGGGTAGTAAAGCGCGCGGCAAACTTCACCAGCAACTGCATGGCCCAGGGAGCCACGAACAATCCCAAGCCTCCACCGGCCAGCGACAAAAGCACAGTCTCCGTCAGCAGTTGCCGCACCAGGCGAGCTTTGCTGGCTCCGAGCGCATTGCGGATGGCCAGCTCCCGTTCCCGTTTCAGAACACGCGCCAGCATCAGATTGGCGACGTTCGCGCAAGCGATCAGCAGCACGAAACCGGCCGCGCCCAGCAGCACAAGCAAGGTGGCGCGTGCACGCCGAGTCAAGTCCTGCCGCAACGGCGAAGCCAGCAACCCGTAGCCATAATCTTTGGGATACGTCTTTGGATACGCCTGCTCGAGTTGCAGTGCGATCGTGGAAAGGTCAGCTTGGGCAGTCGCCAGCTTGACCCCGGGCTTCAGGCGCCCAAAGGCGGACATCATGCGCGAGTCACGGTTCGCGATGAACGCCTTCGAGGAGCGAGTAGGACAGCCAGTAGTGGGCATGTAAACGTCATTCTCGTCCGGATACTGTGGAATCGGCGGGAGCACGCCGATTACGGTGTGCGGGCGATCATTCATGTGAAAAACTCTGCCCACAATATTGCGATCGCCGCCGAGATGGCGTTGCCAGTAGTCATAGCTGAGCATCAGCACGGCGTCGGCATTTGGCATTTCATCGCTGGGCAAGAAGGCGCGGCCCAGCAGAGGCTTCACCCCCAGAACAGTGAAGAAATTGTTCGAAACTACGCCAGTCTGGACGCGCTCGGCGCTGTCCTGGCCGAGCAGCAGGAACGACATGCTGTGATATTCGACGATGCCGTCCAGTGTGTGATTTTGGCGATAGTCTTCGAGTTCCTTGACCGAAAAGGGAACATCGTTGAGGTTGAGCTTGTGCGCGTATTGATGCAGCACCACCAGGTCGGCGCCGCGGGCATAGGGGAGCGGGCGCAGCAGCACTCCATAGACAACGCTGAAAATGGCCGTGTTGGCGCCAATTCCCAACGCCAGGGTAAGCACAACGAGCGCGGAGAACCCGGGATTGTGGCGAATCATGCGCAGACCGAAATGCAGGTCCTGAAGAACCGTTTGCAGCCATGCTCCGGCGCGAACCTCGCGCACCTTCTCCTTCACCTGGTCCTCGCCGCCAAGTTCGATGCGCGCGACGCGGCCGGCCTCCTCCGGCGACATTCCGGTGGCAATCTTCTCCCTCCGCAGCATCTCCAGGCAGGAAATAAATTCGGAGTCCAGTTGTTGCTCGACGGCTTGGCGGTGCAGCAGGTTGCGAAAGAAGCTGCGGATTCGGCTTGCGGAAGGCATGATCTCACCTCAATATCATCCGCGGTAGCGGATGGGTGATTCCGAGATTGATCCACCCGCTACCGCGGGCGGTACTCTACGTTGCCAGGGCCTGACCAATCGCCAGAGCGATCTTTTGCCAGCGTTCCGTTTCGGTCTCGAGTTGTCGCCGGCCGGTCTTGGTGAGCTTGTAGTACTTGGCTTTGCGATTGTTTTCTGATTCGCCCCAGCTCGAACTCAGCCAGCCCTCTTCTTCCATCCGGTGCAGCGATGGAAACAGCGATCCTGGCTTCACCTGAAAAGTCCCGCCGGTGATCTGCTCCACACGCCGGGCCACGCCAAGTCCGTGCATCTCTTCCAGGGCCAGCGACTTCAGGATCAGCAGGTCCAATGTCCCCTGCAACAGAGTGGTTTGTTCTTGCGCCACGCTCATTCGCTCCTATAGACGTTCTGCTGGAGGTTAAGTGAGCGACATATCGAATGTCAATAGGAAAAGCTGCTGGCTGCTAGGTGTTAGCTAAGGAGAGCGCATGCGCGATTCGCGAAGCCTCAGGGATTCGCGAACCGTTAGGATTGAGACATGGAATCCAGGCCTTTTCTCTCGACGATCCCGTTTTACCTGCAGTATCGCGAGCCTTATCCGAAAGCATTTTTCATTGCAGTTGCAGAGCGGTTGGGACTAAATGGAAACGAGAGGCTGCTCGACCTTGGCTGCGGGCCGGCGCAGTTGGCTATTGGATTTGCTCCGTTCGTGGCAGCTTGTGTCGGCGTCGATCCCGAACCGGAGATGCTGGCTATTGCCCGCGAATCCGCCGAGCGGAGTGCAGTCCACATGCAATTCCTGCAAACCCGCGCCGAAGAGCTAAATGAGAGCCTGGGAACATTTCAGGTCGTAACCATCGGACGCGCGATCCACTGGATGGATCCGGAACGGGCCCCTGTCGCGCTGGAACGCGTAGTCGCGGCTGAAGGTTCAGTTCTGGTTTGCGGATCGGATACTTCGAAGTCAATGCCGTGGTTAGCGGAGTACGAGCGGATCATTCGCAGCTATCGTGTGAAGACCCATGGCCGCTTCTGTCCTCCGAATTCCGACAGAGCCGACGCCTGGTTTGCCCGCTCGCGATTCCGCCGCAGTGATGAGGTAAATGTGCTCCACAATCAGCAAGTCACAATCGATGACCTCGTCTCCCGCGCGCTCTCGTTCTCTCATACCTCGCCCGCGGTGCTGCGAGATCGCCGTTCCAATTTCGAGAGTGATATACGCAAAGCACTCGCCCTGTTTGTACGTGGTGGATTTCTGGAAGAGGGGATCGTCGCGACCGCCAGCATCTTCAGGTAATAGAGAACGGGGTTAATACGAAGGTCGCGAAGGCTGAAAACAGCAGGTCACAAAGAAATCAATGAGTTCTCCGAGAACCTATTTCTAGCCTTCGTGCCCGACGCGTTTACCCAGGCTTGCTGTTCGCTTCTGAACACTCATTCTCGATTTGGACAGGAACCCCCACCCTTGGACCTGCGTATCTGCAGGTAAGTCTCGTTTCCGCACGCTCTTAGCCGTTCTCACAGGTGGCCAGAGAACTGCGGTTCTGCTTGTGCCGGTGTTCAAAAGCTGCGCTCTGGATGGTTATGCAAAGCCTGATTCAGGATGTTCGCTACGCTCTTCGCCAACTGCGCAAATCGCCAGGATTCACTGCTGTTGCCACGGTCACACTGGCCCTAGGCATCGGCGCTAATGTTGTGGTGTTCGGAGTATTAAATGCGTTGCTGCTTCGGCCACTCGATGTCCCCCATCCCGAACAGGTGTACACGCTACAGCATCGGGCGGCGCAGGACCTCAGCATGTCTTACCCGGACTACCGTGATGTACGCGAGCGCAACTCCGTCTTTTCCGCTCTCGCCATGTATCGCGTCGCGCGAATCGGATTAGAGGCTCCCGACGGCGCTCATCCAGTCTGGGGATACGAGACCAGCGGCAATTATTTCGACATGCTGGGGGTGAAGCCGCTTTTGGGAAACTTCTTTCACTCGAGCGATGAGGGAGCCCCGGGCGCCAGCCCGTTTGTGGTGCTGAGCTACAACTGCTGGAAAGATCGTTTCGGCAGCGACTCCAACATCGTCAACAAAGTTATCCGGCTGAATAAACATCCCTACACCGTGATTGCGGTAGCGCCCAGAAACTTCAACGGTGTCGAGCGCTTCTATTGGCCGGAAGTATGGGTGCCGATCACGAACGTGAAAGACATCGAGGGCTATAACTGGGTTCAGTACCGCAGTGACCAGAACGCTTGGGTCGCAGGCCGGCTGAAGCCCGGCGTTACGCCAAAGGAAGCGGAGGCGAACCTCAACAGCATCGCCGCCCAACTGGCGCGCGAGTATCCCGGTACCGACGAGCATCTCAGCTTCCGGTTGAGCAAGCCGGGATTTTTGGGCGACTCTCTCGGTGGACCCTTGCGTGGGTTCATGTTCGGATTGATGCTGCTGGCTGCGCTGGTCCTGCTCGCCTCCTGCGCCAATCTTGGCGGACTGTTTGCGGCGCGCGCCTCAGACCGCTCGCGCGAGTTGGCCATTCGCATGGCGATTGGCTCGACGCGCCCGCGCATCTTTCGGCAATTGCTCACCGAAGCAACCGTCGTTTCTCTTATGGGCGGAGTGCTGGCTCTGCTGCTGGGCAACATTCTGCTCAATGCGCTGACGCAGTGGCATCCACCGACCGATATTCCGATTCAGCTTCTCGTACGTCCAAGCTGGGCCGTTTACCTTTTCGCATTCGCTGCCGCGCTGGCCACAGGATTGATCTTCGGCGCAGTGCCTGCCCGGCAAATCTGGAATGCCGATCCCAATCAGGCGCTGCGAGGCGGTACTCTGTCTCCGGTTTTGGGACGGCGATGGGCGCTGCGCGATGCGCTGCTAGCGATCCAGATCGCCCTCTGCTGCCTGCTGGTTACAGCATCGTTCGTCTCTCTGCGTGGCCTGGCAAAGACGTTTCAGTTGCCGCTGGGCTTCAATCCTGACGGCGTCACTCTGGCCACATTCGATCTTCAACTCGCTAACTACAACAGTACCGAAGCGGGAGCGGTGCAACAGCGCCTGCTCGAACAGGTCGCAAAACTTCCCGGAGTGACAGCGGCGGCTTATGGCAACTCCGTGCCGCTGAGCCTGGATCAGTCCAACACCAGCATCTTTGCCGAGGGCACAAAAGACTTTCGCGCGTCCACGCAGAAGTTGAATTCCACCTTTTACCAGATCTCTCCGGGATACTTCGCCGCTATCGGCGCGCCGCTGCTTGCGGGCAGAGACATTACGCTTGCCGACAACGACAAGGCGCCGAAGGTTGCGATTGTCAATGAAACCTTCGCGCGCAAGCTGACTGGCAGTACCCAGGCTGTGGGTAAGCGCTTTATTCGCGGCGACAATCTCATTGAGATCGTCGGCATCGTTCCCGATGGAAAATATCAGACGCTCACCGAAGATCCCGATGCGGCCGTGTTTTTCCCCATCGCGCAGAGCTCGAACACGTCGACGGTGCTGGTGGTGCGCTCGCGTTTGAGTTCCACTGAGATGATTCCCGCGATCCGGCAGGCGATTGCGAAAGTAGATGCCAGCATTCCCGTCTTCAGCATCAGCAGTTGGCAGGATGCGCTTGGACTGATGCTGCTGCCGGCCCGCGCAGCGACTATCGCACTCGGCATCTTTGGCGCGCTGGCGATGATGCTCGCCGTTACCGGCATCTTCGGCCTGGCTTCTTACACAGTGAGCAAACGCCTTCGCGAGTTGGGAATTCGCATGGCTCTTGGCGCACAGTCCAGAGAGGTTTTGCGCGCGGCGCTGGGACGCACATTCGTTTTGCTGCTCGCCGGGTCCTGCGCCGGACTTTTGCTGGGATTTGCCGCTACCAAATTGCTGGCCAGCATTGTCTATCAGGCATCGGCGAACGATCCGGTGGTGATCGTGGCGGTCGCCGTAACCATGGCCCTGGCAGGATTGGCTTCAGCGTTCTTGCCGGCCAGACGCGCACTGTCGATTCATCCGATGGAGTTGTTGCGAGAAGAATGAGGAAGCCGCCGGGGCCATCACGTCCATGCAGTCCATAACGTCAACTTCTGTGGACGACTTGGACTAGATGGACGTTGTGGACAAAGCTTTGCCAACAGGAGCAATACAGAAGGGAACATGCAAACACTAGTTCAAGACCTCCAGTACGCTGCGCGTACCTTGCGCAAGACTCCGGGCTTCGCCCTCGCTGCCACCCTCGTTCTGGCACTCGGCATTGGCGCCAACACTGCGATTTTCAGTGTAGTCAATACCGTCCTGCTGAAGTCTTTGCCGTTTCCCAATCCCGATACTCTCATGGATGTGTGGCACGTTCCCCCGCCGCAGCAGTTTCCGGGCATGAAAGCCTTCGCCGTTTCCGCCGGCAATTACCGCGATTGGGCGCGGGAAAATGATGTGTTCCAAGGGATCGCACTCTACACCGGCGGCAGCTTCAACCTGACCGGTCATGGCTTACCCAAGTCGCTGAACGTGACTCGCGCCTCCGCCAATGTGTTTTCGGTTTTGCAGATTCCGCCCGAACTGGGCCGCGGTTTCACTGCCGACGAGGACCAACCTGGCAAGGACGAGGTCGTAGTTCTTAGCCACAACTTCTGGAAAGCCCAGTTCGCCTCCGATCCCCAGATCGTAGGTAAGACAATCGAGCTGAATGGAACGGCGTTTACCGTGATCGGCGTGATGCCCGCGAGCTTCGACTTTCCCGTTTCGACCAATGCAGATTCGGCCACGCAGATTTATCTGCCGCTGGGACTCACCGATGCCGAGTGGGCGGTGCGCGGCGAGCATCATTTCGGCACCGTTGCGCGGCTGAAGCCAGGCGTCACCATCCAGCGGGCTCAGGCGGAGATGGACACCATCTCTCGTCGCCTCGCCGATGCTTATCCGGTAGACAACAAAGGCTGGGGAGCCATCGTGCTTCCCATGCGCGAGGACGTCGTCGGCGACATTCGTCCGGCATTGCTGGTATTACTCGGCGCAGTGGCATTCGTCCTGCTCATTGCCTGCGCCAACATCGCCAACCTCGTGCTTGCCCGCGTGCTCTCGCGCAGCAAGGAGATCGCCATCCGTTCCGCTTTGGGAGCGAGCCGGGCCAGAGTACTGCGGCAGCTCATGGCAGAGACCATGCTGCTGGCCCTGGTCGGCGGCGCGCTGGGCTTGCTGGTCGCTGATGCCGGCATCAAGACCATCGTGCACATGGTCGCGTCCCAGTTGCCGCGCGCCGCTGACATCGGACTGAACGGCACTGTGCTCGCATTCACGCTCCTGATCTCGATCATCACTGGATTGCTGGCGGGGTTACTGCCGGCCCTGCGCTCCAGCCGTGCCAACATCAACGATGCCTTGAAGCAGGGTCTCAACCGCACCGACGCCGATGCAGGCCACGGCAGGACGCGCAACGTATTGGTCATCTCCGAGGTTGCGCTCTCGCTCATGCTGATGATCGGCGCCGGTCTGATGATTCGCACCCTTTGGAAGCTGCACAGCGTCGATCCCGGTTTCGATCCGCATAACGTCATTACCATGGAGGTTCGCGTTCCCCAGGGACAATTCCCAAATCCGGAAGCGCAAATTGCCTTCTTCGACCAGGCGCTGCAAGGCGCACGCAGTGTGCCCGGAGTCCAGACGGCAGGCGTAATCGATGATCTCCCTTTGAACCCCGACGGCTCCCATCAGCCGATTGCCATCGAGGGCCGTCCGGTGGTGCCGATGGCCGAGCAGCCCGAAGTTGACGTTCGCCTGATTAGTCCCGGTTACGTAGAGACAATGCACATACCGCTCTTGCGCGGACGACTGCTCCGCGAATCGGATAATGCCTCCAGTCAGGGCGCGATCCTGATTAGCGAATCTCTGGCCAAGAAGTTCTGGCCCAATGAAGACGCGCTGGGCAAACGCCTGACCATGACGTTTGCTCCCGATAAAGTACGGGAGGTGGTCGGCATACTCCGCGACGTAAAGTTGAATGGCCTCAACGATCGCGATCCGGTACCCACGCTGTATGAGGCGCTAAACCAGCTTTCCGTCCCCGCTTTGGGAGGATGGCGCTCCTTTGGATTGACGCTGGTGGCGCGCACCAGCATGGCCCCGACGAATGCCATTTCGGGACTAACTGAAGCTGTGCACAAGCTCAATCCTGACATTCCCATACAGTCGATCGCCACCATGGACCAGTTGACCTCCGACTCGCTGGCGCAACAGCGCTTCAACATGCTGCTGCTGGCGTCGTTCGCCGGGCTGGCGTTGCTACTTGCCGCGATTGGAATTTACAGCGTGCTGGCCTACAGCGTTCGCCGTCGCGTTCGCGAAATCGGCATTCGCATGGCCTTGGGCGCGCAGATTGGCGACGTGCTGCGGCTGATTGTCGTAGAAGGCATGAAGCCGACGCTCATCGGTCTGGGCATCGGCCTCGCCGGCGCTCTGGCCCTCGGCCACGTGCTCTCCAGCCTGCTGTATGGAGTGAACGCTCGCGACGCTGCCACCTTCGCGAGTGTGTCGATCGTGCTCGCCGGAGTCGGTCTGCTCGCCAGCGTAATTCCCGCATACCGCGCCAGCAGAATCGAGCCGGTGAAGACATTACGAGATGAGTAGAGAGTGGTGGAATCGGTCTCCGAGCTGTTAAACACAAGGAGATCAGAGGTGAGGGCGTCTGGGCCACACGTTTGGTGGTTTATAGTGTGCGCATGTGGGGTACATCGACCGTCGCCATCTTTTTCTTCCTGCTTCCACTCGGGATGGCGCAATCGAATCCGGTCAACGCACCGCTGCAGATTCAGACCACGAATTTGCCTTCGCCGCAAGCGCGAAAGCCGTACCAATTTCAGTTAAAGGCAACGGGCGGAGTGCCTCCGTATCACTGGACCGTGCTCTCGCAACCGCTTCCTCCCGACCTCAAGCTCGACGCCCAAACTGGTGTCATTTCGGGAACGCCTCAATCGCAGAAGGCCTTCTCAGCGCTGGTCGAGGTGCAGGACTCCTCCGACCCGCCGCTGATCTACCGCAAACTGCTTCCTACCAGCCAGAATTCTCCCCTGTCGGTGCAATGGACAGCGCGACCGCGGGTTACCGGCGCAGATATTACCGGAGCGGTGCGCGTCAGCAACGGCAGCAAAGATGATTTCGATATGACCGTGATCGTTGTCGCGGTGAACGGATTCGGGAAAGCCTTTGCTTTGCGCTACGAACATCTCAATCTGTTGCGGCAAACTGACAGCCCGGATCTTGCATTCGAAAGCAGCCTGCCATTGGGAAATTACACCGTGCACGTCGATGCTGTGGCGGAAGTCCCGGCAAAGAACGCAATTTATCGCGATCGCCTGGAGCAGAGCGGGATTGCGATCCAGTCGCAGTGAAAATAAGCGGTAAGCAACACGCAGTAAGCCAGAAACGGCTATCCAATGTTGCTATCGCTTAGATTGCCTATTGCCTATCGCCTGTTGTTTCCTCAGCCTTTGTGCTCGCGGCAGCCGCCAACCATCATGGCCAAGCCGCCGATAACTAGCACGCCGCCCACCCACGGGGAGATTTCCCGGCGTTGCGAGCTGTTAGCTCCGACGGAGATGCTGCCGGTATTCAAGGATTGCCGTGGCGGCTGCGGAACTTCGACGAAAAATGCAGCCAGGCCCAGCAGCGCAATCACCAATCCTATCCAGAACAGATGTTTCATGAGCGGGTAGCCTGAACAGATGCAGTCAATGCCCGCCTGTATGCCCGTTTGCGCATGCAACTATTCTGAATTTTCGGGCTTCCCACTTTCAGACGTCATGCGAAGCCTTATTTTTCTGAGCATTCTAGGCATTGCCCTTGCCTCCATCGCCTGCTCCAACGATCCCAATGCGATCCGGCAGGAAAGCCAGAAAGCCACCGAACAGGTAAAGAAAGGCGCCGCACAGGCGCGCACGGATTTGACCGCTGCTGCACAAGGCGTCAAGCAGGGCTTGCAGAGCAACTCTCGGGTGGATCTCAACACGGCCGACAAATCTCAATTGAAGTCGCTGGCGGGCGTTACCGACCAGCAGGCGGACGCGATCATTGCTGATCGACCGTACCGCACCGCCCACGATGCAGTAGCCAAGGGCGCCATCTCCGAATCCGAGTATCAATCCATAGCCAATCGCGTCACCGTGAAATAGCAGCACCCTCTAAAAGCCATGGGAGCGCGGATCCCCGCCAGATTCTTGCGTTTGCCAGCCAAAAAAGATTCCCAATCAACATCTTGCCGCGGTCGGCCGCACTCCTTATAGTTCTCCACTTGACAAACTGCCCCAGTCGGGTAGCATGGCTTCCAGTCTCCTAGGCGAAGAAAAGGAGAACATCAGATGCGAACGATCTCGGCGCTGACGGGTGGAAAGCGCTTAACGGAGTTGACTGGGGATGAACTAGGATCGGTGCTGAAGCAATTGCACGAGGAAATTGATTCCTGGCAACCCGATCCAGGAGTAGAGCTCATTCCATCCACTCTCGAGGGACTGCAAGCTCTCACACCTGAACAGTTGGGCGAACGTATTGACCTGATACAAGACCGGATGGACCTCGAAGAGAAGCTCAAGCAGCTTGATCAGCGCGGGGTCAGGCTCGGTTTGCTGAAGCTGGCAAACCAGGCGCCCAGGTGCAGCCAGTTGAAGTCCAACGGTGAACCCTGTCGTGCCCCGGCATTGGGCAATCGCCACTTCTGCGTCTTCCATGGCCGCGCCCTTGAAACTGACGATCATCCGAGAATGAAAGTTGAGGTGCTGGAGGATCGCGAGAGCCTGCAACTGACGTTGAAACAGATCATGGAGCGGATCGTCGCCGGATCGATTGAGCCGCAACATGCTGCGCTGCTGCTGCGCGCCGTCCGGATCGCCGATTCGGCGCTCCGATCGCGCCACTTCGAGCAGCCAAAGCCGCGAAAGCAAGTAAACCGGCAGGCTAACCCCGACGAAATTTGGGGTAACGCTGAGGAAAATTCGGCGTAACCCCGTGAATATCTCTGGGTAACCCTGCGGAAATGTCTGGGTATCGCCGGAGCGGGAGATGGTGACCTGCCGGATAAAGATGTCTGTTTTTAGCGAGATAAGCAGGAATAGTTAAGGAGGATAACGTTCGAGTGCTCAAAGAAGCGTTTTCTTGTTTGAGCTATTTCTGCTGGGGCAAAGAACTCTGCACTGACGTTGCGTGCCCCGCCTTCTCTCGTAAGCGCACTCCTTGAAGTTCTACAACGACAGGCCTGCCGCATTTCTAACCGTCCGTTGTTCAGGCCTCAGGCTTTGAGCGACTTGACGCTGGCAGCAAGTTACAAATCTTTACTCCGCCCTCACAAGTTTTGCCACGAGTGCAACGCGAGGCATAGCGGCGCAACACTAAAATAGAAGGTTAAGTTCTTTCACCTCAGGAGCGTTCTTGACGTTGGCTCTTAGCAAACTTACCTGGCCGGTTCGCGTGTGCCTCGCGCTTTGCCTGACGTGCGGCTGTGTTCTCTCGGCCCAGGAGACGGCAAAGCCTTCGATTGGAACCATAACCGCCGTCGGGGCAAACAGCATCACGCTGAAGACCGATGCCGGGTCGCAACTCACAATCGTGGTCGACGCAAACACGCGGGTGTTGCGCATAGCGCCCGGACAGAAGGACCTGAAGAGCGCCACTCCGATCCACCTCCAGGATTTGCAGGTGGGTGACCGCGCGCTGGTGCGCGGCACTAGCGCGGGCAGCCAGATTACGGCAACATCCGTCCTGGTGATGAAGAGGACCGACGTTGCTCAGAGGCAACAACAGGAGCTGCAGGAGTGGCAGCGTCACGGTCTGGGCGGAATTGTACGTTCGGTGGATCTGGCCGTAGGCACGATCGTTGTCGCGTCGGGGATGAATCAGACGGTGAGCGTTCACACTTCTCCCACCACCGAGTTCCTGCGCTATGCGCCCGACTCCGTGAAGTTCAGCGACGCCAAAAAGGGAAACCTGAACGACATCCGGCCTGGTGATCAGTTGCGGGCTCGCGGCGCGCGCAGTGCGGACGGACAGGAACTGACCGCCGATGCTGTAATCTCCGGGTCGTTTCGCAACGTTGCTGGCATGGTGACCGCCGTGGATCCGGCGCAAAACAGCGTAACCGTCATGGATCTCGCCAGTAAGAAGCCGGTGACCGTGAAGCTTGCCCCCGATTCGCAAATGCGGAAATTGCCGGAGGAAATGGCCCAGCGCATCGCCATGTTTCTGCGGCGAGGACAGGCGGGAGCCGGCGGCGGTGCGCAAGTTAATGAGGCAGGCGCTCCCTCTAACTCAACTGTCGGCCATGAAGCCGCAGCCGGGAACAGACGGCCGGGCGGTCCTCCGGACTTTCAGCAACTAATCCGGCGCATGCCGCCCGCCACTATCTCCGACCTGCAGAAAGGTGAGGCCGTGATGATGGTGACCACAGCAGGCGATTCTGGGTCGGAGCCGACCGCCCTGACGCTGCTGAGCGGTGTGGAACCGATCCTGACGGCAGCGCCAAATAAAACCACCGCGGCCAATTTGCTGTCTGGCTGGAGCATGGGCGGCGGAGGAGAAGGCGATGCCAGCCAGTAGGGAAAGGGTTCGCAGCGCGCGAACCTATGAGGCTCTTTTGTTGTGTTGTGTCATCCGGAAAGCCCCGGGCGGGCGAAGGATCTCCAGATGGGTTGGAGGAAATTGCCGGATGCAAGATTCGCGGCTGAAGAATCCTACTTTGCTTCAGGCACGAACTTATTTTGGAAAGCAAATTCAAAGTGAAATTATCTAAGCCAGTTTTGAGCCTGGTCGCCATTTTTGCTTTTGCAGTATCCGCGAACCTGGCTTCCGCACAAACCACCACAGGCACGCTTCGCGGAAAAGTTTCAGATCCTTCCGGCGCGGTCATTCCTGGGGCCAGTGTCACTGCGAAGTCAGCGACCGGTCAGCCGCAGACCGTGACCACCGATGCGCAGGGGCAATACACGATCAAGGGCCTGGCTCCGGGGCAGTACAGTGTTGGCGTGGCGGCGAAAGGCTTTGCTCCGGCCTCACGCGAGAACGTGGTGATCACTGCCGGCCGGGTGCAGACGCTCGATCTTCCCCTCGAGGTAGAGGTGGTGCAGCAGCAGGTGCAGGTGGAGGGCGGACAAGCGCCCACGCTCGATGTGGCTGCGGCAAACAATGCCAACTCGATCACCATCAAGGGCAAGGACCTGGAAGCTCTATCGGACGATCCCGATGAGCTTCAATCGGAGCTGGAAGCTTTGGCCGGCCCGTCTGCCGGTCCCAATGGCGGCCAGATTTATATCGACGGCTTTACCGCTGGACAACTTCCACCCAAATCGGCCATCCGCGAGATCCGCATCAACCAGAATCCGTTCTCGGCGGAGTACGACAAGCTTGGCTACGGGCGAATCGAGATCCTCACCAAGCCTGGCACCGACAAATTTCACGGGCAGTTTTTGTTCAGCGACAACAACTCGATTTTCAACTCGAATAACCCATTTCTAGCCAACGAGCCGGGATATCAGACGGAACTGTTTGACGGCAATATCGGCGGCCCGCTCAGCAAGAAGGCGTCATTCTTTTTTGATGCGCAGCGGAGAAATATCGGCAACGTCGCGGTCATCGACCCGCACTGCGACGCTGCATTCGCCTCGCTGCCGGAATGCGCAAATCAATCGGTCGCGAATCCCCGCACGCGAACCAACCTGAGCCCGCGCATCGATTACCAGCTCGGCGCGACCAATACGCTTACCTTGCGCTATCAATTCTTCGACGATCAGCGCCAGAACGAAGGCGTGGGCCAGAGTCAGAACCAAATCAGTTTGCCATCGCTGGGTTACAACTCCGGGGATGTCGAGCACACGATCCAGGTGAGCGATACCCAGGTGCTCGGTCCCAGAGTGGTAAACGAAACGCGCTTTCAGTTTCGCCGCGAGCGCGACGATCAGACTCCGCTGAGCACGCAGCCGGAGGTTTCAGTGTTGGGTGTCTTCGCTGAAGGGGGAAATCCTGGCGGCCATTTGATCAACATCGAGCACAACTCCGAGTTCCAGAACTATACGTCGGTTTCTTCAGGAAACCACTTCATGCGTTTCGGCGGGCGCTTGCGCATTCGCGGAGTGTCGAATCAGAGCACGCAAAACTTCAACGGAACATTTACCTATCCGTCTCTGGCTGCGTTCATAAATCGCACGCCCAACCAGTTCTCCGTCACCACAGGCAGCCCGCTGATCTCGAATACCTATGTCGATGCCGGATTGTATGCGGAAGACGATTGGAAGCTGCGGCCCAATATGACCGTCAGCTACGGGTTGCGCTACGAAACTCAGACCGAGATCAATGACCATGCGGATTTTGCTCCGCGCATCGGCTTTGCCTGGGGACTCGGCGGCAAGGGATCGCCCAAAACGGTACTGCGCGCCGGCTACGGAATCTTTTATGACCGCTTTCCGCAAAGCCTGGTGTTGCAAGCCGATCGGCTGAACGGCGCCACGCAGCAGCAGTTCATCATCGAAGCCCCGCCCTTCTCGCAGGACAACGTGCCCACGTCATTCAACCAATTCTCCGGCGCGCTGGCGCCAAGCACGGTTTATCAGATATCCCCGCGCCTTCGCGCCCCCTACGTCATGCAAACAGCGGTTGGCCTGGAGCGGCAGTTGTTCAAGAATGCGACCTTGTCGCTAACATACCTGAACTCACGCGGGCTGCACCAGCTGTTCACCGACAACATCAACGCGCCGCTGCCGGGGACGTTTCCCGCCGCGCCGGTGTGCCCGCTCGGGTGCAATATTGGGAATATCTATCAGTACCAATCGGAAGGAATCTTCAAGCAGAACCAGTTGATCGCGAATTTCAATTTGCGCTACGGATCGAGGCTGTCGCTCTTTGGTTATTACACCCTGAACTATGCGAACAGCGATACTGCGGGCGCGGGCAGCTTTCCTACCAATCCGTACGATCCCAGTGCGGACTATGGCCGGTCGGCATTTGCGGTGCGTAACCGGCTTTTTGTTGGCGGCTCCGTCGCAGCGCCTTTCGGTTTCCGGCTGAGCCCATTTATCGTTGCCAGCTCCGGCCGTCCCTACGACATCACTGTGCCCGAGAACCTTCTGGGCACGTCGATCTTCAACGCTCGTCCCGGACTGGCGCTCGGAGCGCCGGGATGTTCGACATTATCGATCACCAATTCCGATTGCTTTTTTGTGCCTGCGCCGGGCCAACCCTATACCCCGATTCCGGTTAATTTTGGCACTGGTCCGTCGGTATTCACTGTCAATATGAGAGTCAGCAAGACATTTGGCATCGGACCGCGGCTGGAGAGTACGGCCTCCGGCCGGCGAGGCGGCGGTGGCGATCATCATCACGGCTTTGGTGGCTTCGGCGGAGGAGGATTCGGCCACGGCGGCTTCGGAGAGAACACCGGCCACCGCTATAACCTGACGTTCAGCGCATCTGGCAGGAACATCTTCAATCACCAGAACCTGGCGCCGCCGGTCGGAGTTCTGAATTCCAACTTTGGGACGTTCCAGGCGCTGGCAGGAGGGCCGTTCAACACACAATCGGCCAACCGCCTGATCGATTTGCAGGTGATGTTCTCGTTTTGAAACTAGGCGCCGGCGAAGGCCGCAGCAGCGGCGGCGCAATCCTGTTCATCGGCCAGCGGCAGTTCGATGGAGACGCGGGCGCCGTGCAGTTCGAGATTGTGCAGGCGAATGTCGCCGCCGTGCTCTTTGATGATTCCATAGCAGATGCTCAGGCCAAGGCCGGTGCCATGGCCAACTCCCTTGGTCGTATAGAAGGGGTCCATTGCTTTGTTCAGGTCGGCGAAACCCGGACCGCTGTCGTCCACCTCGATCACGCCTCGGTTCCCGTTTCGGTACGCTCGCACGACAATGCTCTTGGTTTCTCGCGCAAGCTCGACCGCATCGATGGCATTGTTGAGGAGATTCAGCAGGATCTGCTTGATTTCATCTTCATCGACCAGCAGGCGCATGGAGGAATCGAGTTCCACTGCGATGTCTACGTTCAGCGCTTTGGCGTGATATTCGCGCAGCGCGAGGACGTCCTGCAGAACTGGGGCGAGCGACACCGGCTGCCGGTCAACCGTGTTCTGCCGAGAGAAGCGCAGCAGATTGTCGACGATTCGCTTCATCCTTCGCGCCTCGTTGACCAGTTTGTTCAGCCGGTCGCGGGAGCTTTCTGCCGGAACTTCCTCCAGCAGGAGTTCGCCGAAGCCCATGACGACGGTCAAAGGATTATTTAATTCGTGGGCCACACCTGCGACCAGTTGGCCCAGAGCAGCCAGTTTTTCTGAACGGACGAGTTGTGCATGCAGCGACTTCAATTCCAGCGCCACCGCCAAATCCGCAGCCAACAGCTCAATGCGCGCCAATTCGCGCTCGTTTACCTCTTCTACGCGCCGGGGATCGTCGAGAGCAATGCAACCCAGAAAGACGCCGCGCGCGGAGCAGAGCGGGATCAGCAGCTCGTCGCCCGTGGACCAATATGGGTTCTCATCGTACTGGCGCCGGCTTTTTACCGGAGCGTATTTTGCCGCTTCTTCATTAGACAGCAGGAACGAGCTCTGGCCAATGCGGCGCCCGTGCCGGCAGAAATCCTGTATGTCCTGGATGCTCCAGTGCTCGCACTTTTGCCGTAACTCAAGCAGAGCTTCGGGAGTAAGGCCGCTGGCTCCCGCGACGCGAAGATCGTGGCCGGCATTGTCGAGGCTAATGGCGGCGACCTGAAAGTTGCTGACCTCGGTAATAGCAATGGCGATCTCTTCGCATAAGGAATCGACCGAAGCGCCGCCGAGCAGACGCGAGGTAATCGCGGAGAAGCGTTCCATCTGGCAGTTGAGTGAATGCTCTTTTTGCTGCAGCTTGGCGATGGATTCCGACTTGTCTTCGACGATGGCAAGGATCATGCCAAACGCGACAAAGAGCTTGGGCACATTCCACAGCTCGGCGGGTACGTTCACTTTTGGGAACAGATGCTCCATCATCATGGCAATCGGGAAGATTGCGCCCCAGGCGAAGAATCCGCCGGCAATGGTGAACATTCCCGGAGTGTCCCGCCAATGGTTACGACACAGCAGGAAGCCAGGAAGAGCGAAACCGATGCCTAAGAGTGCAGTGGCGCCTTCTTCATGCGAGCCATGCAGCGCGCCGCGAATGGCCCAGATTCCAACGGCAAGGCAGAACGCGCCAACCCAGATGCTGGAGACGGAGGGCCTTTGCTCTTCGGAAATCGAGAGCAGCACTCCGGCAGCCAGAGATGCCAGGAGGCACAGAACGAAAGGCCAACGCGCTCGCAGATCAAAGGAGTCGAGCACGATGAAAGCAATCGCGGGCACTCCGGCAAAAACGAGAACCAGTTGACGCTTGAGGCTAGTTTCAACTTTGGTGGCCACTGCGGCCAGAAACATCGCCGCCGAAGCCTGCAGCGCGCCACCATCGATGGCAAGCAACACCGGACTGACAGCTCCCACGGAGGGCTCGAACACCAGCACGATGAAATGGAGAAACACCATGCACCAGCCGATCATCCAGAGGTGCAGCCGCGCCGATCGAGCGTGGCGCTTGAGGCAGCCGAAGATGACGACCAGCACCCCAACCGAAAGCACGGTGGGTATCTTTTCGAGGATGTTCATGGATCGGCTCTCAAGCTATAACAACTTGACCCGAAAAAGGAATGACCTAGGTAACCGCGAACCCGGAGTTTCAACCGATGTCAGGTGGCAAAAGCCGTCGGAGGGAACGTTAAGCGCGGACCATGAATATCAACCCGGCGACGATCAGGACAGCATCGATAATGAACACGAACACCCGTTCCGACAGCCGATCCACTACCTTTTTTCCCACGAAGGATCCCAGGACCATGATCGGTCCCAGGGCGAGTCCCACTGCAACCGCGGAGAACGTAAGCACTGCTGTCTGGCGGTATGCGACTAGCTTCGTAATGTGCATGACGACGGTGGACATTGCTTCAGTCCCGATATAAGCGCCCTTAAGCAATCCGTACGCCAGAAAGAAAGGAGCCATTATGGGACCTACACTGCCCAGCAACGCCGAAAGAAAAGTGGCGCCGGCGCCTATTGCAGCAAAGCTTTGCAGTGGAGGACGACCCGGCTTGTGCTTGCGCAGATGTCTCCACACCACCGTGAACAGGAGGAAGACACCTAACAGTCGCGTGAGTGCGGCTAGCGGAGCGGTGGCAAAGACATATCCGCCGACCAGGCCGAGGGGCACCGCGCCAATCGTGAACCAGCCAACAACTGACCAGTTGAGTTCGCGGCGATTGAACCACACGCGAGATCCGTTTCCGATGAGCTGGGCCACAGTCAAAATGGGAATTGCCTCGCGCATGCCGAAGAGGGCAACCAGCGCGGGCAGCAGTACGGCGGCTCCGCCAAAGCCGGAAATTGCGGCAATCGTCGCTGCTACAAAAGCTACGATCGCAAGCAGAACCCATTGGAAAACAGGAGGAAGGTGAGCCACCGGTATCAATATATCGGGCGGTATGGCCGGAAACCGGTGGAATCTGAAGAGCTTGGGGGCGGGCTGGTTGCTAGTCGGTAAGCTACGGTTGAACTCTGGTCCAGGATCTCCGCCGCAGGTTTTCCTCAGAAGCAACTCTATTCAGCAGTTCACGAATCGTATGGGCGTGTCTCATATTCTGCAAATTCACCCAGAGTCCCGTACGGAAGCGCCGGTCGTCCCATTGCCGGTCACGGGAGGCATGCGACCGATCCCGCTTATCGCCATCCTGCTGATCGCCGTCGCGGTGCATTTCCCGCTGATGTTGATGGAAACGCCGCTGAATTCGTATGACGCGCATTACCACATCTTTTTCGCCGCGCATTATGCCCAGCACTGGTTCAATCCGTGGAATACGAAATGGTATGCGGGCTTTTCCCAGACCATGTATCCCCCGTTACCGCAGCAATGGACGGCGCTTTTTTCGCATGTTATGGGATTGAACCTGGCGTATCTGCTGGTGCAGTTCATCTTCATCTTGCTGTTGCCGGTTGGGGTGTACCGCTACGCCAAATTGTGGGTAAATGAGCGCGCGGCCAGCTATGCCGCGCTGGGATCGGTGTTCATCGGGGCGTTGGCATTCTTGGTGTATCAGGCAGGGCAACTCTCGACCACCGCCGCGGCGCCGCTCTACTTACTGGCCTTGCCGTTTCTTTATAACTGGATTCGCTTCGGAAGCTTTCGCTCTTTGCTGAAGGGATTGGTGCTTGGAGCAGCCGCGGCCGCAGCCCATCACGTCACCCTGATCTTCGGTTCGGCGTTTATTGCGATTCCGGTGATCTGGCTGGCAGTTATGGACGCCCGCGACGACCACACCGAAGAACACGCTTCCAGCGGTGCTGTCATTGGAAGGGCGGTGGTGTTTGCAGTATTGATTGCCATTGCGGTAGGGATCGTGCTTTATCCCTTCTTTGTGGCGGTGCTTCATAATCCGGTGAAGCAGACGCCAATCCCTCATCCCAGCCGTCTGAATTTTCTGCTGCATCCGGAATGGATGATGAACTACTTCATCATTCCATATGGGGCGATCATTCTGGCATTACCCTGGATTTTCTATTACGGGGCAACGCGCCGCAGATTGCGTCCGCTGTTCGTTGGCTTCTGGGGGATGTTCATTCTCAGCCTCGGCGGAACCACTCCTCTGCCCAAATGGATCCTGGGCCGGGTATGGGAGGTCCTGACTTACGAGCGCTTTACTGTCCTTTCCTGCGCGATGGCGCTGCCTATTGTGGGACTCATCGCGGAAAAACTGATTGATCGTTATCGTCGCCCGGCCATGGCCTGGATGTTCGCCGCGGCAGCATTGACCTGTGGATTGGCTGTCTCCTGGACAACTTTCCATCCGGCCACTCCCGATCCCTTCAATGTGCAGCCGGTGATCGACTTCTTGAATCGCGAGAACCACAGCCAATACCGCTATATCTGTCTGGGCTTCGGTCCGCAGATGTCGGAGGTGAACACCTATGCTAAAGCGGGAACGGTGGACGGCGACTACAACTCCGCCCGCCTGCTCCCGGAATTGACCAAGTATGGCGGGGCACAGTTAAACAGCGCCAAATATTTTGGCACCTCCGGCATGGATGCGTTATTGGCGATTCTCAAGCATGCCGACGAATACGGAGTGCGCTTCGTATTCGTGCGCGAGCGCTGGTATGAGCCCCTGCTTTCGTTCGCCGGATGGCGTCCCACGGAGGAATTCGACAACGGCATGGTCACGCTGTGGTCCAAGGACGATGTACCTCCGGCGAAGCCGATCATCGTTGACCCGCAGGCGATTCCCACCAGAATGCAGGGAATCCTCTGGGGCATTTTGCCGATTGGCAGCAGCATTCTGGCCATCATTCTCCTGATCATCTTGCCGGAGAAGCAGTACTCGTCACTGGCCGCTTCGTCGGCCCGCGAAGCTGATTTGGCCAGAGCCCGTTCGGCTCCATCGAGCGGACGCGGTTTCGGAATGGGCGTCGTTTTCGCGGTCTTGACATTCTCCGCACTGGCTGCGGGATTGGTGCTTGACAGAACTGGGACCACAACTCGCGCCAACAGTCCCAACGGAGTCGTTCAGCAATTCATGGCAGATATTGAGTCGCGTAACTTCGATGCTGCCTATGGGCTGCTGTCAAATAAATCGGCCGTCGATCGCCAGCAATTTGTCTTCGACGCAACCGGCGATCACGAAGACCTGCTTACCTATGCCAACCTGCAGTCGGCCGACACGACTGTACTGCACCAGAGCGATAACGATGCAATGGTTCGTGCGGCGCTGACCTGGTCTACCGCGGTGGGAACATTCCATGAAACGCGCGAGGTCAAGGCAGTCAAAGACAATGGCGACTGGCGCATCGAGTGGCCACAGACCGAAGCTCGCCGCGTTCCTCCGCAGGTAATTCCGCTTACCTTTCTGCAGTGGGACGTGATCCGACGTGGTCCGCAGGACGACTGGGGCACCTCCGATGTTGATGCCCCGCGAGTCCGCATCATTGCCATGAACGCAACCGAGTACAACGGCTCGGCGGTGGTGCTCGGTGAAATCGAGAATCAGGACACGGTGCCGGCCTTTGTCTCAGTGGAAGCGACACTGCTGGGTGAAGGCGGCAAAGTGCTGGATGACGAGAGCAGCTTCGACAAGATCAATCACGTGCTGCTGCCGAAGGCCATCTCTCCCTTCCGCATCGATTTTCCCGGCGTGCCTTTGAAGAAGGTCAAAGACATCAAAATGCGCACTGGGCAGTTGCTGATTTCCGCATCGGCTGACCCGAATATCGGCGTAACCAACCAGAAGGTCACAACCAACAACACTGGCCAGCACGTGCTGACCGCCGACTTAGTCGACGAAGGCGGACGGGTCATTAACATTCCACACGTGATCCTCACCACGTACGATAGCAACGGAAAGCTGATATGGGTCAGCGACGCTTATGTTCCGCATGCGTTGCTCCCGGGAATTCCGGTGCCGATCAGCATTGAGCTGCGCCGCGATTTGCCGGCCAATGTCGATAATTACCGGGTGATCGCGAACTACTATCTCACGCGGAGAATCGATCAATGAGAAGTAGCTTCGTCTCACTGGCTTGCTGCGTGGTGATGGCAGCAGGGACGGCATTCGCCGCCGATGTTACCGTGCCTGAACAGGCAAAGGCTGGAAGCAAGCTGTCGCTGGCGACGTCGGGATCGGGCGAGGCGACCGCGGTGATCGTTGGTCCTAGCGCCGTTGTGAAGCACAAGGTCCAACTCGGGCAGCCGATTACGCTCGATGAGGATGATGTGGCCGGTGCTGGTCGATATGAAGTGATTCTCGAATCCGGAGAAGGCAATGTTGCGAAAAGCTTCTTTGTAGTCGCTGCAAAGCCCGCGCATCTCAGCTTCGTCGCCCATCCCTCGCGTGCTCCGGTGTCGCAGCGCAATGGCATCCGGGGCTCAGTCTACGCGTTCGATCCCGACAACAACCTGGTGACAGACCCGATTCCAGTCATCTTCAAATTGACGGAGAAGGAAAAGGCATCGATCCAGAAACAGACGGTCAGCAAGAACGGAGTGGCGTCGATAGCTCTGGACTCCCCCCAACGTGAAGGAGCGGTGCAGTTTCAGGCGAGCTCGGAGGACGTGAATGCAACCCGAGTAGTTCGAGTGGTTGCCGATGAGCCGTGTGCCCTGCGTATACACGCACAAATGCAACCGAAGGGCGTACAAGTGGAAACCGATCCGGTGAAAGACTGCTCCGGCAATCTGGTTCCCGACGGTACGGTAGTGACGTTTACCGAGAATGATGCTCAAGGACGCAGTACCGTGGACGCGAATGTCAAAAAGGGAATTGCGCGGGCCACCTTGCCGGCTCAAGGCGAAGTCACGATCTCCGCGGCGTCGGGCGTGGCTTTGGGAAACGAAGTGCGTCTAAAGGCGAATCAATGAGTGGCAGGATGAAATTTTGTTTTCCGGCAATGCTTGCCGCGACATTTTGTTTTGCGCTGGTTTTTCCTGCATCGGCTTCAGTGCCGGCATCGGACATTCAGCTCAACGTCAGCGGCGCTGGTCCGCGCGAGGTTGAAGACACCGTGCAGCAATCCGTGCAACGCGATTACGCGCAGGCGTGGCAGACCATGGAAGCCGCGCTCGAGTCTGGTGATGCTTCCGGCCTGAATCAGTATTGGGTCGGGGTTGCCCACGACAAGCTGACACAAAAGATACAAGACGAACGCCGGACCAACGTGAGAGTCCGGTATCAGGACAAGTCACATCACCTGCAGGCTGTCTACTATCCAACGGATGGAGCGGCTTTGCTGCTGCACGACAACGCCGAAGTCGAGTTGCAGGTGCTGGATTCCGGAAAACTTATTCATAGCCAGACCATCCATGAAAAATATGTTGTGCTCATGACTCCGGGCCAGGACCGCTGGTTCGTACGGGTCTTACAGTCTGTCCCAAACTTCTAAGACGGCTCTATCGAAGGGAATTCCCAACAGAACCGCTAACCTTTTTGCCAACTGAGGATAAAGGCGGCGTGCCACCGGGCTTGAGGAAGACAGGCGGACCCGCACCCTCTCCAACCTCATTCTTTAGCAATCCATGGGCGGAGTCATTAACTGGCTCCTTTTCAGAAGCCGGTGAATTGGGTTGCTCGCCGCGCTCTGATAATGGAAGAGTTAATAGTTACTGAACTGGCAACACACGAGTAAGAATCCAGCATCCATTTCAAATATCAGAACTGCTGCAGTGACCCCGGACGAAAAGATCCGGAGGCATTTGAATCAAGGCTCAGAATCGAGCTGCTCAGACCAATTCGAGGGATGTCGTCCATGATCTCTGTTGTCGTTCCAGTTTATAACGAAGAAGAGAATGTTATTGCATTGCATACGGCCATGCAGGAGGCGATGAACGCCACCGGTGAAGAATGGGAAGTGGTCTACGTAAATGACGGTAGCCGCGACCAATCGCTTTCTTTGCTGCTGCAGTATCAGGCCCATGACCCTCATGTTGTGGTCGTGAATCTGTCTCGCAATTGGGGGCATCAGGGCGCAATCACCGCCGGACTGAGCATTGCCAAGGGCGACGCGGTGGTCACCATGGACGGCGACCTGCAGGACCATCCCTCAGTCATCCCCAGGATGCTGGAGGCATGGAGAGGTGGCGCGCAAATCGTACTGGCGGAGCGGCGTACTCGTCAGGACAAGGGAATCAAAGCGTGGCTTTATCCGGTGTTCTATAAGGTGTTGGGGAAGATCGCGGATTATCCGATCCCCATGAACTCTGGAATTTTTGGCTTGATCGATCGCAAAGTTGCCGACCAGATCAACGCCCTGCCGGAAAAGAACCGGTATATTCCCGGCCTCAAGACATTCGTCGGCTTTCATAGCGAAACGATCTTCTATGATCGACTCGCTCGCAATGCCGGCATTCCAAAATACACCTGGAGGAAACTGATCCGCTACGCTTTCGATGCGATATACAGCTTCAGCTACAAGCCATTGCGGCTGGCGCTGGTGAGTGGCGGCGCGTTGCTATCGATCACGCTGGCGATCGCGGTCGCGTTGATGATTGGCGGGTTGTCGGGTGTATTGAAGGGCTCGGGTTGGATCGGCTACGCGGCTGGACTGACCGGGCTGCTTTTCGTCTCGGGCCTGCAATTGACTTGCCTCGGCTTCATGGGCGAATACATAGGGAGAATTTACGACGAAGTTCGCCACCGTCCGTTGTTCGTGATCGACGATGTGTATCGTGTGCCCGCGCACTCGGTGCTACAAATCGATGACTTTCGTCCGGTTGCAGATCGGGTCAACGCCGTGGTCTCGGTCGGAGAACCTGCCGCCGAAACTCCATCCGGACTTCCGGTTCCCTCAGCAGCCTGAGGGAACCGTACGTGATTTCGCTGCAAGGACCTCAGTAGTAGCTGAGGTTCACTTTGTCCAGCCACACCGAGTAGTCGGTCTGCTTAGAGTCGCCGTCCATTTGGAAGTCAACGCTCACCCAATTACCGGAGCTGCTTGCCCGCGAGGCAATGTAGCGGTTGATGTAATGAGTTACCCCGTTGTACGTAATGGAGACGTAATGCAGCCGGCTATCCGCTGTTCTCTCCATAGCGATTGATACATGGTTCCACTTGTACGCGGGAAAAGTTGGACAACCCACGCCAGTAGAAACCCAATGACCATCGGGGGCGTCATACACGTCCCAGGTATGGCTCGACTTGGGATTGCATTGGTTTCCAAACACGTAGTAGCGGCCGTTGTATGCAACATTCAGATCGAACTCAAGGGCCTCGGAGGCACTTGGGTTCTGAATGTAAAAGTAGAGATCGTAGGTGAAGTGGTGCGCGCTGGGAGACGCAGGTACCCCTTTCCACCACAGCGCGTCGGAGTATGGAGTGGTGCCGCCAATCCAGAATCGAGTCGAGTTGCCGGTCATTGATGGCGAGCTCTGATGTTCAGTCATGGAGTACGGAGCAATGGGTCCATTCCCACCCTTCCCTGCGCAATCTGAGCAGGATCCCCAACTCGGCATTGCCTGAATGGCGGTGATAGTATTGCCGCCACCAGTTGGCGGAGTGTAGCTGCCGCTCACCTTGAAGCTCACGCTGTTGGAGTAAACGTGGCCAGCGCTGTCCCACGATTTGATGACTGCAGTGTGTGATCCTGAGCTAAGGGAGAGAGTCTTGTTCAACGACTTCGAGTACGTCGTGTAATCGGCTTTGTTGTCGACGTAAATGATCATCGAACTGATTGGTTTGCCTGCATCCGAGGTGGCGGAAGCGATGAACTGCACGCTAGGTCCAAGTGTGGCACCGCTTTTCGGAGCGGTTATGGTGACACCGGCGAAGGCAGCCATATTGCAAAGCAGCAAAATCCCCATCACAAATTTAAATTTAATCAGCATCTACTCTCCTTTGTTTTCTATGAGCTGCACGGCTGTCCGCCGAACTCGATTGAGACTACAGGAGAGGTTCTCCACAGCAATTCCACTGAATCCCCTAAGGAACTCTGGACGCGACTGATACTTTGGTCTTAAGAGCCACTGCTTAGCCCGAAATAACTCGCGCCAACACTACACGTTGGCAAGACATCCAAGCAGGAGAGACTCTGCTTGAGCTATTAGTACTAGGAGAAGAAAAAATGCGGGTACTGGTGTTAGGCGGGGCGGGTTACGTAGGCAGTCATACGGCTCGGGCGCTCGCGCGAGGCGGACACGACGTCACGATCTATGACAATCTGTCCACTGGATACGCTCAGTTCGCAACGGGTTTCGAGTTGATTGTCGCCGACATTCGCGATCGCCAGAGGCTGCTCGAGGCCATGCGCGGCCGTGATGCAGCCCTGCACTTTGCCGCGCACGCGTACGTCGGCGAATCCGTGGCCGAGCCGCGCAAATATTTTGACAACAATGTCGAGGGCAGTCTTTGCATGTTAAATGCTGCACTCGACGCCGGAGTGCGCAACATTGTCTTCTCCTCCACCTGCGCTACTTATGGCATTCCCGAGGAAATTCCCATTTCGGATCAGACCATCCAGAACCCGGTGAATCCCTATGGGGCCTCCAAGCTCTTCTTCGAGCACGCGTTGAAGGCTTACGATCGCGCGTATGGCGTCCGATCCGCGGCGCTGCGCTATTTCAATGCCGCCGGCGCGGACGAAAGCGGCGAGCTGGGCGAAATTCATAAACGCGAGGCGCGCCTGATCCCTGCGGCCCTTGAAGCCATTCTGGGGCAACGCAATGCGCTGCAAGTCTTCGGCGACGATTACCCCACACCCGACGGCACCTGCATTCGCGATTACATTCACGTCAGCGACCTCGCGGACGGTCATGTCAAGGCATTGGATTATCTGCAGCGCGGGGGAGAGAGCACCGCACTCAACCTGGGTACCGGACGTGGCTATTCGGTGCGCGAAGTAATCAACTGCATCGAGGAAGTAACTGGTCGGAAAGTTCCGGTGCGGGTTGCGCCGCGACGACCGGGAGATCCGCCGGTTCTAGTCGCCGATCCCGGTCGTACCTACAAGGTGCTTGATTGGCGTGCGCAGCGCGATTTGGACAATATCGTGCGCACTGCATGGAACTGGTGCGCGAACAAGGACCGGATCGTCGCAGCTGCGCGCGGCCCGGTTGCAATTGCAGAGTGATGGCGCGGCGTGGCGCGCGCCTTCCCATCTCGAATGGCAACTCACGTTGCCGCCAAGGGCATCAACACAAAGGTGCACAGCAGCTCTGACGAAGTGAAAGATGGGCTGCGGCACAAATCCAGACAATCGGGGAAGACATGCGTATTGCAGTTGTAGGATCCGGGTACGTAGGGCTGGTAGCGGGTGCCTGCTTTGCTGAAATTGGACACGACGTCATTCTGGTGGACAATGACGAGCGTAAACTCGCCGCACTTGAAAGCGGCATTGTTCCCATTCACGAGGAATTCCTTCCGGAGTTAATCAGCAAGCACAGCGGCCGGCGGCTTTCGTTTACGCGCGATTTGCCGGCGGCAGTGCGCGCATCCAATGCGGTGTTCATCGCGGTAGGAACACCGCCGACCACGGATGGAGAAGCCGACCTCTCGTATGTCGAGCAGGTCGCCTGCGAAATTGCCAGTGCCATTGACGAATACAAGGTTGTAGTCGAGAAGAGCACTGTGCCGGTGTACACCAACGAGTGGGTGCGCCGCGCTATGGTGCTCAACGGCGCTCCTCAGGAAATGTTCGATGTCGTCTCGAATCCGGAATTCCTGCGCGAAGGAACCGCGGTTTGCGATTTCCTGTATCCGGACCGCATCGTAGTCGGGGCCGACACTCCCCGCGCCGCCCAACTGCTTCAGCAAATTTATTTTCCGCTGACTTCGGGCCAGTACTATGACGACAACCTCGCGATTCCACAGCCCAGCAATGCCAAGATCCCGCCTCGATTGATACTCACGAGCGCCAAAAGCGCGGAGCTGATCAAGCACGCTTCCAATGCCTTCCTGGCGCTCAAGATTTCGTTCGTAAACGCGGTCGCCAACGTGTGCGAGCAAGTTGGCGCCGACATCGAGCAGGTCACCGAAGGCGTCGGCAGCGATTCCCGAATTGGGCAGCGTTTCCTCCGTCCCGGTATTGGCTACGGCGGCTCCTGCTTTCCCAAAGACGTTTCTGCGTTCCAGGCGGTGGCCGCCGAGAATGGCTACGACTTCCGTCTGCTGGAAGAGGTACGCAGCATCAACAACAGCCAGCGCAAACGGTTCCTGCGCAAGGTGCGTCGTGCTCTGTGGAACTTAAAGGGTAAGAACCTCGCGGTCCTCGGACTGGCCTTTAAGGGCGGCACCGACGATATTCGCGAATCGCCCGCCATCAGCATCATCGAATCATTGTTGCGCGATGGATGCCGCATTTCCGCTTACGATCCGGCGGGAATGGATCGGGCGAAGGAAGTGTTCACGGATTCCACGGTGCGCTTTGCCGAGGATGCGTACGACGCAGCGCGTCGCGCGGACGCCGTGCTCATCCTGACCGACTGGGAGGAGTTTGCCAATCTCGATTTGAAACGCCTGCGCGAAGAATTGCGATATCCGGTAATCATCGATGGTCGCAACCTATATCGCCCGGAGAAGATGGTGAAAGCCGGCTTCATTTATTCGAGTGTGGGCCGCCCGGATGCTTTCCCGGCGATGTCGCCGGCAGCAGCCAATGTAAGAAAAGCCGCGTAATGCATAACAGCGTTTCAGGTGACACGTTTCAATAACATCGTTTCAGGAAGGGCGTTTCAAATTCTGTTCACTGGCTGCTTGAAACGCCTTTCGCTGGAAACGCCGTTTTCGAAACGGTTCACCTCACTATGTGAATTTGGAGTTTGCCTTTGCGTTTTCTTCAAGCGTTCGTACTGTCGGCCATGCTGGCGCTGCTCGCCGGGTGCAGTCAGAATGGTGTGCACAAGACACTGAGCAGAAGTCTGCCCAGTGTTGGCGATCAGGATGCCACGGTGCTGGCAGTCTATCAGCCGTGGTTTGGCTCCTCCGACCACATCAACGTGGGCTATTCCGCTCAAGACCCGGGCGTGCTGGAGAAGCAGGTTCGGCAGGCCAAGGATTTCGGCATTGCCGGATTCGTCGTCGACTGGTACGACAAGCGTCGGCTCGACTTTGATCATACCTATGCCATGCTTCAGGGCATCGCCGCGCGCGAAAACTTCAAGACCGCATTGATGTATGACGAGCCCGAAGGCGAGCCAGAGAGTTCAACGCAGGATGCGATCGTCGCGTTGGATTACGCCCATAATCGCTACTTCGGTCCAGATGCAGCCAATGGCGATGCGTACCTGCGTTTCAACGGCCGTCCTGTGGTATTCGTGTGGCCCCGCAGCAAACGCACAAACTGGGACGCCGTGCGCCAGCACCTTAACCAATGGGAAACCCAGCCGGTACTTATCCTGCGCTACAGCAACACTGCCTATGCACGAGATTTCGATGGTTTTTATGCATGGGTAAATCCCGGCGAGAAGGGCTGGGCGCCTGACGGAAGCAACTGGGGAAAGAGTTATCTCGATGACTTTTATCACAAGATGGAGACCCAGCATCCCAACAAATTGATCATCGCTGGAGTTTGGCCGGGCTTCGATGATTCGCGGGCTTCGTGGGGGAGCCATCGGAAAATCAGCCAGCGTTGCGGCCGCACATTTCAGGACACCATGGCTGAATTTCGTCACAACATGAGTCCCGATCACCCGATTCCATACCTTCTGATAGAAACCTGGAACGACTACGAGGAAGGCACCGCCATCGAGCGCGGCATCCAGAGATGCTCGTCCAACGACTACGGCCCCATCTCCACGCCGTAGTCTTTTTCTTAGGAATTGCCGGAGTTTAATGAGCTGTGGTTGATGAGCATGCGCCGCCTCCTGTCCGGAAGGTCTGATTCATAGCGGCTGTGTGCAAGACTCTACCGCGTTTCTTCGTGCTTGTCGCAATCCTTCCATAGCGTCGCCACAATCCCGGCCAGTCGCGCCCACAACGCGTTTCCCCTGCGCAGGTGCTCAGGTCCGAGTAGGACCAAAAGCGAACGACGAAAACGAGATAGTCTGAGAGCCTCTCGGAGATAGAATCTCGTCAATCAAGGATCAACAACTTACAAATCACTCTGCGTCTTTAGGTTATCCATTCCACTTCTTGGTACGGCAAGCAAAATGGGGAAAGGATGCGCCACCCTAATACCTATGGCACACGATCTCTCAATTTATCATCGTCCAATAGGATCGCTTTTCCCTGAGTTGAATCCACGCGCTGCTGCTCGGTACAGGCTTCGTCGGGAACAGATTGAGTTTTTTCACGAGCATGGGTACTTAAGCGGAATCGCTATTTTGTCCGATGAGCAGGTGGAGGCGCTGAGACAAGAACTGGCCAGGCTACAGGACGCGCAAGCTGAAGATCGAGAGTTGTTTTACGAGTACAACTCCAACGAATCGAAGAACCCCAATCACGTGCTCTTCCATGCTCTCGGCGCATGGCGAGTCACGACTGGTTTTCATGACCTGCTCTGGCATCCAGCGTGTATGGTGCCGGCAGCGCAGCTTTTAGGCGGAGCCGTCCGCTTGTGGCACGACCAGCTCTTCTGCAAGCCGGCGCATCACGGAGGAGTGGTCGCCTGGCATCAGGACTATTCCTACTGGACGCGAACTCAACCGCTTGCCCATCTCACCTGCTGGATCGGACTTGACGATTCGAACCGCGAGAACGGATGTTTGCACTACATTTCCGGTAGCCATCGCTGGCCCGATCTACCCATTACCGGGCTGGCAGGCGACATGACAGCCATCAACGCAGTTCTGAACGAGGAACAGCGGCGTGAGTTCCAACACCCGGTCGCGGTCGAATTGAAAAAAGGCGAAGCCTCATTCCACCATCCGCGCCTGGTGCATGGATCATTCGCCAACCATTCCGATCGTTCCCGCCGAGCGACAGTCATTAACGTCATGAAGGATGGTGTGCGTTCGGCAAGCAGCGACCCGCTGCTACAAGGCATACCCGTAATCCGACCCGGCGAGAAGGTAGAAGGGCAATTTTTCCCGCTTCTGTACGAGCCACTGGCCTGAGCTTGGCAGGGCTGTGAAAACAAATTGTCCCTGTTCCTTGCCTGTTAATTTTCTGAATCCTTTTTTCGATTGCAGTTCGATGCAGTGTTGATAAGGGTCTGAGGCACTTATCGACAGCTTGCCTGTTTTTTCCCTGTTCCTTTCCTCAGCGTTTGACGAAAATTGCGATTTTTGGGCGGAAAACGAGCATTCACGAGGATTGGGGTCTTTTCCCTGTATTTCTTCCCTGTTCTCAGGGAATGGAGAGTTGGGCGCCGCAGTTTCTGTGTCCTGGCCGGGCGGACGAGCGTCCAATAGACAATGGTTTCTTACAAATCCGGCGCCAAGGATATTGAGGTTGTGGTCTACGAGTCGCATCGGGCTGGACAGTTTCCGGCACTGCTGGTCATCCATGGCTCTTCGGGGCCGATGAGTTCGTTTATTGGTGGATACGCGCAGCAACTGGCGAATTTGGGCTACGTCGTCTTCTTTTTTATTCATTATTTCGATGCCACGGGGACCTCGTATGCCACGTTTTCGGGAATTCGCACTCATTTTGAGAGATGGATGACCGTGATAGTCGACGGAATCAGCTTTGCCGAGCGGCATCCCAAGGCCGATGCCGGGGCAATTGGACTGATGGGGGTCTCTCTGGGCGGGTTTCTCTCCCTCTCCGTCGCTTCGCAGGACCAGCGCGTTGCGGCCGTGGTGAGCCTGATGGGTGGCATGCCACCGGAGATCATCGCCATAAGCAAGCGGATGCCCCCGACCCTGTTGCTGCACGGTGAAGCGGATCCGGTGGTGCCGGTGGCTGAAGCTCACGAAGTAGAAAAACTGCTGAAGCGATTGGGCTCGAAGTACGAGATCAAGACCTATCCTGGGCAGGGACACAGCTTTCACGGCATGGCACAAATGGATGCGCTCACCCGCACGCTGCGCTTTCTGGGCAAGCACTTGAAGCGCGAAAACGCAGTGGTGGGACTGGGGAGCTTGCTGCTGAGTCTCCGCTAGGCCGCCTGGAATTGAGTAATTGTGTAATCGGGTAATTTGGTAATTGCCTGAAGTTGGTTTTCAATTATCCGATTACCAAATACCCGATTGCGAAATTTGAATTCCCGTGCTCGAACGACCTCTGCACACCGCGCGACTGATCCACGAGAAAACGCTTTCCCTTGCTGCGCAAACGAAGCATCTGGTGTTTTCTATCGAGGATCTTGATCGCTTCGAGTTCCTTCCCGGTCAATTTGTGTCGATGGTTGTGCCCCGGGAGGGTAAGAGCATCACTCGCGCTTATTCAATCGCTTCCGCGCCGCGAAAAAATGAGATCGACATCTGCCTTAATCGTGTGCAGGACGGATACTTTTCCAATTTCTTGTGCGACATGAAAGAGGGGGATACGGTACATCTGCACGGGCCGCATGGCTTGTTCGTGCCGAAAAATCCGTTTCGCGATTCGATTCTGGTGGCTACCGGCACCGGCATTGCGCCGATTCGCGGATTTGTGCAGTGGCTATTCGCCGAGCGGAGCCGCAATGAGGGTAGGGAAGTCTACCTGGTGTACGGAACCAGGCATGCGCCGCAAATTTACTATGGCGATTACTTCTCGCTGATTGCACACGACTTCCCGAACTTTCACTACATCGTGACTCTTAGCCGCGCTCCTGAAGATTGGAAGGGCGCACGGGGATATGTTCAGGAGCAGGTGCGGGCGATCGTGGAGTCGCGTGCGGACCGGGGAGCGAGCATGGACGCGTATATCTGCGGGCTCAACCTGATGGTCTCCGCCACGCGCAAGATGTTGAAAGAGGAACTCGGTTGGGACCGGAAACAGATTGCGTATGAACGCTATGATTAGCGCACCAATCGCGTGTCAGGCGGTTGCTGCTGCGAAGAGTTTTCGGATATAAAAGAAGGTTGCTCTTTCCGTTGTGAGTGGCTCTGTATGTGACTGGGCGCAAAACTGCGGGAGGAGCGGTCCAGAGGGTCAAAAAATGTCTACCACACCAGCTACTAAAGGACTCGAAGGAGTCGTAGCCGCCAATTCATCGATTTGTTACATCGACGGGGACGAGGGGATTCTCGCCTATCGCGGCATTGACATTCATGAGCTTGCGGACCACTCCACGTTCGAGGAAGTCTGCTATCTGCTGTGGTTCGGACAGCTCCCAAAACGGGAAGAGCTGGAGCATTTTCGCAGCCGCTTGAGTGAATCGCGCAGCATAAATCCCGCCATTGTCGAGATGATGCAGAAATTTCCAAGGTCAGCGACGCCGATGGAGGTCCTGCGCACCACGGTTTCCGCGCTGTCGTTCTTCGATCCTGACGAGAGGGCGGTCGATCACGATTCCAATCTGCGCAAGTCGTACGCGCTCACTTCGCAGATCGCGATGATCGTAGCCATGTACGACCGCATTCGCAAAGGCCGGAAGATCGTGGAAGCGGATTCGTCGCTCTCCCATGCGGCCAATTTCCTGCTGCAGCTCACCGGCGAAAAACCTTCCAAGACTGCGGAGAAGGCGTTGGACATCGCGCTGATCTTGCATGCCGATCACGAACTGAATGCCTCGACGTTTGCCGCGCGCGTGACCGCGGCCACGCTTTCCGACATGCACTCCGCGATCACCAGCGCGATTGGCGCCCTCAAAGGGCCGCTGCACGGCGGCGCGAACGAAGCGGTGATGCGGATGCTCTTTGCCATAGATAAAGCTGGGGAAAATCCGGTGGAGCACGTGAAGAAGATGCTGGCGGACAAAAAGAAAATTTCTGGCTTCGGACATCGCGTTTACACCACCGAAGATCCACGCGCGACGCACCTGCGGAAGATGTCGGAAGATCTGGGCCGCTCCAGCGGAAAGGGCAAATGGTTCGAGATGTCGCGCAGCATCGAGAAGTACATCAATGCGGAAAAGAAGCTGAATGCGAATGTGGACTTCTACTCGGCTTCCACCTATACCACTTTGGGACTCGACGTCGATCTCTTCACTCCGGTCTTCGCATTGTCCCGGGTTGCGGGATGGGCGGCGCATGTGATCGAGCAACTGGATGACAATCGCCTGATCCGCCCGCGAGCGGAGTACATTGGCCCCGCGTACCCCAATAAGTACATTCCTATCGAGCGGCGCTGAATTGCCCACAGAATCCGCCGGCGCCGCTCTAAAATAGATCCATGCGCCGGGTTTACCTCGACAGCAACGCCACCACCCCTGTGCTTCCGCAAGTGCTGGACGCGATGCGGCCCTACTATCTCGAAGAGTTTGGGAACGCATCATCGATTCACCACCATGGGCAGCATGCGCGTGCGGCGGTGGAACGGGCCAGGGAATCAGTGGCGCGGTTGCTGGGATGCCGCGCGGCGGAGATCGTTTTTACCAGCGGCGGAACCGAAGCCGACAATCTTGCCATCTTCGGCTTGGCGCAACCCGGCGACCACATCATTACCAGCCAGATTGAGCATCATGCGGTGCTGAACGCGGCGAAGCAGATGGAAAAACGCGGCTGCGCGGTCAGTTATCTGCCGGTGGACAGCGATGCCCGGGTCGATCCCGATGATGTGCGCGACGCGCTGCGTCCGAACACAAAGCTCATCAGCATCATGACAGCCAACAATGAAACTGGCGTCCTCGAAGCGGTAGAAGAGATTGGGCGCATCGCGGCTGAGGCAGACGTGTACTTCCACAGTGATGCAGTGCAGGCAGCGGGCAAGGTTCCGCTCGACGTAAAGGCAATCGGCTGCGATCTGCTGTCCATTTCGGGACACAAATTTCACGGACCCCAGGGAACCGGAGCCCTCTACGTTCGCCGCGGCACGCTGCTGGAAGCGATGCTGTACGGCGGAAATCACGAGCGCCAGCGCCGGGCCGGCACGGAGAACTTGCCCGCCATCGTTGGCTTGGGTCAGGCTGCTGAAATCGCGCTGCGCGGCTTTGAAGACGGAAGCGTCGAGCGCATTCGAACGATGCGAGACCGCTTCGAGCAAGGCATTCTCTCGCGGGTCGATGCCTGTGGAGTGAATAGTGGTGGGGCTCCGCGCGTTCCCAACACCTCCAACATTTACTTCGATCACATTGAAGGCGAAGCCATGGTGATTGCACTCGATCTGAAAGGACTCGCTGTTTCGACGGGCGCCGCTTGTTCTTCTGGCGCGATTGAGCCCTCACATGTGCTCACGGCGATGGGCCTGCCGTCAGAACGAGCACGTGCCAGCATTCGCTTTAGTCTGGGTAAGCACAATTCGGAAGACGACATAAACTTGGCTTTGTTGCTGGTTCCGGAAACGCTGGCCCGGTTGCGTGAGCTTTCGCCCACCTATCCCATGGCGAGCCAGTCACAGATATAGCGCGTCATCTCACCGTCTATTTACAATCAGGGAAAGGCAAATGGCAATCGGCAGTAAGCGATATGCAATAAGCCATAGGTAGTAGGCTGGACCAGACTCCGTTTGCGGCCTATCGCTTATCGCCAATCGCTTATTGCGTCTTTCGGGAGAGTGAATGAAGTTTTCGAGTCTGGCCAGAATGGCCACAACAGGGGCGCTGCTCTTAGTATTGTGTGGATGCGGGGACACGTTTCGCCCCGTAGCTAGCCCTATTCCAACAGTCACGCCCGATCCCCAGACGTTCCGTATGGCGGTCTTCACCTCGAGTGCACCTTCAGGGCAGGGTTCCGCGACTGATGTTGACGTTTCTGGCGACACCATTTCCGCTGTTACTCCCGTCGGCAGCAACCCCGTGTTTGCATTGGCTGAGGCCACGCGTGTCATCGTCGCCGATCAAGGCAGCGACAGCGTCACCAGTTTTCTTCCATCTCTACTGGCAATCAGCGGACAACAGACAACTGCTTTGCCTTCCGGCGCTGCTCCGGTGTCATTGGCAGACGTGAACGGAAACGTATACGTTGCGGAATCAGGACGTGGTGTGGTGGGTGTACTGACGGGTTCTCCGCTCGCGCTGAGTGCGGAAATACCGGTCGGAAGCGCTCCAGTCAGTCTAACTGGCCTGGCGAATGGTACCAAGGTGTATGCGGTAAACCAGGGCAGCAACTCGGTAACATCAATCTCCACGCGGGACAACACGGTTTTTGCAACTATCCCGGTCGGAACCGCGCCGGCATGGGCCGTCGCTTCATCAGACAGCTCGCGCGTGTATGTCGTCAACAAAGGCTCGGGAACCGTGACAGCCATCGATGCGACGACCGATAGTCCTGTAGCCAACGCCGGCAATCCGGTGACGGTAGGAAGCTCTCCAAACTTTGCGTTTTTCGATTCTCAGTTGCAGCGCGTACTGGTGACGAATTCCGGATCGAATTCGGTGAGCATCATCAATGCCGATCCCATTTCGCCCAATTATCTGAGCGTCACCAATGTGACAGTTGGTTCCAATCCGGTTTCAGTGACGGCTTTGGCAGACGGCACTCGCAGCTACGTAGCAAACCAGGGTTCCAACAATGTGAGCGTAATCAACAACTCCAGCCTCACGGTCTCAAAAACCATTCCCATCGGAATAGCTCCAGTCTCGATTGCGTCCGACGCCGAGAGCGCCAAGGTCATCACCGCTAACAGCGGATCGCAAGATCTTTCTGTGATTCTCACCAGCAACGATACCGAACTACTCGACAGCAATGGAAATCGTCCGTTGAAAGCCCCACAAGTGGATTCCACCTGTATGGGCGCGAGCTGCCCGCGTCAAACTCCCAATTTCGTTGCTGTCGGTCCAGGATAGAAGAACGTAGATCATCGATTCCGGTTGTGCTCTCATAAAAAGAGGCGGCCTTTTCGGCCGCCTGAGTTAAGTCCTTGCGAATTGTTTTAGTGTTGCGGAGTCGTTGAGTTGCTGCCGCCGCCAACCTGGATGTTATCTACAACCTTGGCGCCGTTGGCATTTTCCTTCGCCAATTTCTCGGCCTTCTTCTTGTCCTTCTTGCTAGCTGCCGTACCGGAGAGTTCAACGGTGTTTCCAGTTGCGCTCACGGTTACGTTCGCCAGGGCCGGATCCTGCTGGAATGCAGCTTGAATCTTACTCTGCATGTCAGAGCTACCGGCAGCGTTCGCTCCAGTATCGCTCTGCGGCATCGTGCTTTGGCTTGCGCTGCCGCTGGTCGATGGAGTGGCGCTGCTGCTGGGATTCGTGCTCTGCTGGCTTGAAGACGGGGTCGTCGTAGTGGTCGTGGTTGACTGAGTTGTGCTTTGGCTGGTTGACGGAGCTGCGCTGCTATTTGGGTTTGCACTTTGATCGCTGGTTGACGGGGTCGTGCTCTGCGTGGCTGAAGGGTTAGAAGAGGTGGAGCTCGGCGAAGTCATATCCGGGCTCTGGGGACTAGCTGGTTGCGCGCTCGAAGGGCTAGTCGGAGCCTGGCTGCTCGAAGACGGAGTCTGGTCCGAACTCTGCGGCTGCGCAGCAGTCGGGTTTTGATCCGGATTCTGAGTGGCCGCCGGGGTTGATGTCTGGTCGGGGAATGTCTTCGGTGTTGTTGCCGGAGACTGTGTGCCCTGTGCCAGTGCAAATCCAGCACTCATTGCTAGAACCATTCCAAGCCTATACAGGTTTTTCATTACTTTCCTCCCTCTGATTTTGTGGATGTGGTGCCTGCTCAACGAAGTGTGCGGACGGCCTGCAAAGGCCGAAAATTTGGGTTACACAGCAGGCGCGTTTGCTGTTGATACACGTAGGATGGCCGCGACCCTCCGGGGGTTGACCGCCGTACTTGGAAAATCGAGAGCTGCTGAACAGAGCCGCTAGCGCTCTACAACTGTGTCCAGCGTCTGATAAAAGCCGGGAAAAGAGACCCGCGCGGCGTCGGCGCCGCGAATGAGGGTGTCACCTTCGGCGCGCAGCGCAGCCACGGTGAAAGCCATTGCAATGCGGTGGTCATGCTCAGAATCGATTTCCGCCCCATGCAGGCTCTGGCCTCCTGGAACTCTTAATCCATCGTCGAATTCGGTGACCTCCGCGCCCATGGCCCGCAGATTCCTGGTTACAGTGGAGAGGCGATCGGACTCTTTGACCCGCAGTTCCCGAGCGTCTCTCACTTCAATACCATCGCGAGTGTAGGGAGCAACTGCGGCCAAGACCGGGATCTCATCAATCAGGGCAGCCGCTTGTCCACCTGAGATTTTCAAGCCGCCGAGTTGTCCTCCCTGGATCTTGATCGTTCCGACAAGTTCTCCGTGCTGTTCGTCCACCTGCAGTACGTTGATTTGGACTCCCAAGGCGATCAGCACGTCGAGCAACACGGCCCGGGTGGGGTTCAGCAACACTGAGTCGATGATCAAATTGCTTCTGGGAAAAAGCGCCGCCGCACACAGAAAAAATGCGGCTGACGAGATATCGCCCGGAATAGTCGCCTCGATAGCTTTCAAGCGTTGTCCTCCGCGGATGCTTACGCGATTTCGCTGACGCTCGATTTGTGCGCCAAAGGCACACAGCGCCAACTCGCCATGATCGCGGGTGCGGAGTTTTTCCTCGACGACGGTCTCGCCGGCCGCCGAGAGGCCGGCGAACAGCACGCAGGTTTTGACTTGTGCGCTGGCGGCTTTAGGACGGAACTCGATTCCTCGGAGTTTGCGACCAGTGATTCGCAGAGGGGCCTGCCCATCCCGCGAATCGATGTTGGCGCCCATTTGTAATAGCGGCTCGATAATCCTTCGCATTGGTCGCCGGGAAAGAGATTCGTCTCCAAGCAGCTCACAGGCAAACGGCTGGCTCGCCAGGATGCCCGAGAGCATGCGCATAGTAGAGCCGGAATTCCCGCAATCCAGCGCCGCGGACGGGGCGGTAAATTTGCCATCGCAGCCGTTGATAAGGAGACTCCCATTTTCTTGCGCCGCGCTAACACCCACGGCCCGCAGGCATTGCAGCGTGCTTGCACAATCTGCCCCAGTAGAGAAGTTTTGCAATCGAGTGGTTCCCTCGGCCAGTGCCGCCAACATCGCGTAGCGGTGGGAAATACTTTTGTCGCCTGGCAATCGAATGGAACCGGCAACATTGCGTGCGGGAGTTATAACAATCTCACTCATTTGCAGAAAATCGATCCTGGCAACTCAGTGTAGTTGCCTGTCACCAGAATATATATTTCATCCGCGAGCGCTCAAGATTGGCCAACTTGTCCCGCTCCGGCTTCATTCTCACTGAACAGCACAGCAGGTATTCCCAGATTACGTGCAGGAACTCCAAGAGGTATTGGGCTCAATGAAAGGTCGTTTGGCAGCAGTTCTCGTTTTCTCATCCTTCTTTACTATTTGCGGTATTGCCCAGAACTCTGGGATGGGTCCGCGCACGAGCATGAGCAACGGCATGGGCGGCGTTGTGATCAGCGGCTCGGTTGTGACCCCACAAGGAACTCCGATAGGGGAAGCAAGGATCGAAGTTCGAGATTTGCAAACCGGTACGGCTATGGCTTCAGGTTACACCAGGAGCGACGGGTCTTTTGAGTTCTCCGCGCTTCCTATGACCAACTATGAGGTGGTAGCCCTTCATGGAATGGCGGAGACGCGCGAGCGCGTTCCTGCGGGCGAGATGAATGCCTCAATCACGTTGCGTTTGAATACGGCCGGGACCAATGTCCAGCAAGCGGACGGAACGGCGACAGTGTCAGTGGCTGAATATAGAGTTCCCGAAAAGGCGCGGCAGGCATTTCACAAGGCGGAAGCTGCGCTGGCGAAGAACAAATTGGAAGACGTGAGCAAGTACCTTAGCAAAGCCCTTCAAATTTACCCCAGCTATGCCCCGGCGCTCACGCTTCAGGCTGTTATGGCGCTGGACAAAAATGACACCAAGAGTGCCATTGACGAATTGGACAAGGCCATTCACTCCGACCCTGGTTATGCCATGGCATACACCGCAACGGGCGCAGCATTGAATCAGCTAGCTAGATTTGATGAGGCGCTACGCGCTTGCGATCGTGCCATCACTCTCGCTCCCGAAGCCTGGCAGGCCCACTTTGAAATGGCCAAGTCGTACATTGGCAAAGCCGAGTATCAGCATGCGCTGGAGCAGCTCGCTCGTGCACAACAGGAGATTCCGCGCGACTACGCGCCGATCCATCTCGTCCGGGCTCACGCCCTGCTCGCTTTGAAGAACTACAACGATGCTGTGACGGAGCTACAGGCTTTCCTGACGCTGGTTCCACAGGGGCCCGATTCGTCTGAAGTGCGGGAAACCATGGCCAAGGTAAAGGCCTTCATGGCTTCGAACGCTGCTCCACCCTCGATCGCGACCCGATGATTCCTTATTCGAACGACGCTCGAAAATAGCAATGCGAGTTCGGAGCAGCGAAAATGCGACCCAGCACGTTCCTAAGCAATGGCTAGAATCGAATCGAAGAACTGAAAACAAACCCCCCGACTCAGATGAACGGTGCTGCGCCTGAATCTTTCCTCTGCCGCTTACAACCATCTTCCATGAGCTCTGCATCTTTTCCAGTACTCTGGCCGAGCTAAATCTCTCTAATGCCTTATCATCAGACGCTTCGTCTGTTCTTCAGCGGTGGCGTGTCTAATGACTACCGCCTGCGTGACGGTATGGTCGAATTTCGCGTCAATGAAGGCACTTGGCGAGTGCTGGACGAATCGGAAGTCCAGCTTCATTTCCGCTTTGACACGGAGGTTGCGCGCTGGTTGCGAAGGAATCAGGTGGACGCCAACCCGCACATTCGGTCTTCATAAGATTCTTCGTCCAGAATCGAGCCTGACGATTTGACCGCTCTCCGGTGGAGTTGTAGTCTGACGCCTTCTCCGGAGTACTGGAGCGCGCAAATGAAACTCTCGAAAAGTATGATAGTCGCGTTTGTCTTCACGTTGTCGTTCGCTTTGGCTCAGAACCCAGCGAGCAGCGATGACACAGCGGCTATTCGCAATTCTGACAAGCATTGGTCAGAGGCGGTCGAACAGAAGAACCTCGAAAAAACCCTCACGTTCTATGCGGATGATGCTACTGTGCTGCCGTTCAATGCTCCCAAAGCGGAGGGGAGAGAGAATATCCGCCAACTCTGGCATCACCTTTTCCAAAGCCCCGGCTTTCATCTCCGCTTTGCCCCGGTGAAAATTGCAGTCGCAAAAAGCCGCGACATGGCATACGAGGTTGGCACCTTTGAATTGACAATGAACGGCCCCGACGGTGCTCCCAGCATCAGTCCCGGCAAGTACGTGGTTGTTTGGAAGAAGCAGAATGGCAAATGGAAAGCCGTGGCCGACATCTTCAATACCGATAAGTAAAGCCTTGCGGGTAAGGTTTACGATGGTGGCCAGGGACGGAATCGAACCGCCGACGCCAGCCTTTTCAGGGCTGCGCTCTACCATCTGAGCTACCTGGCCATTCGGTGATTGGCGACGGCAAGGTTGAATGCGTCGCAATCTGGCGATGATTTTGAATTATAACAATGCGCGACTGAGGTCCGCACCGGCGCGCATCTCAAACACGCGCCATTTGAATCCGCTCGCGAAAATGCGATTTCCAGCTCTCCGGCAAAGCGGCAAGGTGAACCGCGTTTTGAATGGAAGCCACATCGAAGTCGTTGTATGTTTTCGCCACATAGAGTCGTGTAATTTCGGAAACCGGAATACTGTTATCGGTTCTGCTGCAAAGCGTGATCCCGTCGCCCGCTCCGACTTCGCCCTCGCGTTCCACTGCGAGATAGAAACCGGTTCGCCTGCTTGCGAGGAATCGCTTGACCATGTCGTTCCTCTGAAACCTCACTGCGAGTTTGTAACAAGGCATGCGAGGCTGCGTTACTGTGACCTCAGCAGAACCCACGGAAAAGCGGTCGCCAATATGGATTGGGTCTTCAGAGAAATCGTCGATCGTGAAATTCTCCCCGAAGATCCCCAATGGCAACTCCAGGCCGGGAAGCTCCGCTCTCCAATACTCATAATGGGTAAGCGAGTAACAGTAAACCGCCTTGTATTCACCACCGTGGACGGTGAGGTCCGCCTGCCGATCACCGTCAAGATTGAGCTTCCGCAAGGCCACTCTACCGCTGGTGGGCCGCTTGAAGATCGCAGTCGCGACCTTCGTGCCGTGCCACATAATTTCACGGGGCAATCCCAGATTGGGCGAGACGAGTCTCATCTGTGTGAACCTGCCATGGAAGTTCGATGTTCCGCCTTGATCTTAAAGAGCAGGGGCGGGATCACCGAGCATGTAATCCCGCGTGCTGATCCTCGCGCGCCGAGCACGTACCACGACGTGCGCTGGAAGCGTGCGAGGGACGGTCCTCTGATAACGCAACTGGCGTTACATCGTCAAGACGACGCGGAATTCTGCTTTCCCACTCATCATTCGTGCGTACGCCTCGCCTGCTTTCTCCAGCGGATAGGTTTCTATCATGGGACGTACGCCGGACAATTCGGCGAAACGCAACGTGTCTTCGGAGTCGGCCGGCGTTCCCGAAGCCCAGCCTTGAATTGTTCGACTTCCATTGATGAGTTGTATGGGTGTGACCTCAATTGGATCGAACGCAGCTCCGATCACGACGAGCTTGCCATTAGGAGCGAGACCGTCGATCAGCTCCGACATTGCTTTCGAGCTTGGCGCGGTGGCCAAAATTACCCGCGCGCCGCCCAGCTTTTGTAATTCCTCGGCTGCATTCGTCGCTTTGCTATCGATGTACACGCTGGCTCCCAGCTTTTTTGCCAGCGCGGCATTTTCGGGTCCGCGCCCAATCGCTGCGATCTTATAGCCAAACTTGTTCCCAAATTGGACTCCAAGATGGCCGAGACCGCCGATCCCTTGCACCGCGACCAGGTCGCCGGGAAGCGCGCCGCTGTGCCGCAGCGCATTGTAAGTAGTGATTCCAGCGCAAAGCAGCGGCGCTGCTTCGACGTCACTCAAACTATTTGGTATCGCTACCAGCGCTTCCACGGGAGCTACCATGTACTGCTGATATCCACCGTCGTAGCTGATGCCGGGAATTTGCAGATTGCGGCAATTGCCAAAATCACCCCGCCGGCACTCGCGACACGTGTTGTCCTGACCGCCGTGCCAGCCCACACCCACACGCTGGCCTTTTTTCCACGCGGAAACACCGTCGCCCACTTCATCGAGAACGCCCGCCACTTCATGACCTGGAACGCGCGGATACTGAATTCCCGGCCATTCGCCCTCCTTCGTGAGCGCGTCGCTGTGACAGATGCCACAGGCCTGCACCTTAATGCGCACCTGTCCCGCACCCGGTGTGGGAATCTCCCGTTCAACGATCTCGAAGTCTGCTCCGGGTTTGGAAACCTGCGCCACCTTCATAGGCGTCACATTTGGTGCTGCCGCCGCTCTCATTGTCGACATATCTCCTCCTGAAAAATTGCTTTTTGGGTTTTGCTATACAGCCTGGAATCCCGTGATCGGTCCGGTCCTTCGTCATTCGAGGCTTCACTTTTTTCAGCATTCCTGGCAGTGACTCCATGGGAAAAGAGAAGCATTCCCTCTTCGGGGAAAATGAAGCTTTGGTACAGACCCAAGATGTTGCGCGACCGCCGGCTGATGCATTTTTATTTCAGCGGCCAAAGAGAGCGCCTGATCACCACCCCAGCTTCGATGCGGGCTTTGGGTGCATGCCCCACGTGTCCCGTGTTCCAAGAACTATTTACAGGGTTTAAGATTCAGCGCATGCCCATCTCGCTCGCTCAAGCTGAAGAAGCGCGTCGTAACATATCCAAAATCGCCTTTCGCACTCCGCTGGTCCGCTGCAATACCGATGCGCCCGCCGATTTGTATCTGAAGCTTGAGAACCTGCAGCCGATTGGCTCGTTCAAGATTCGCGGAGCAGCGAATGTGATGGCGCTGACGCCGCGCGGACAGCTCGACCGCGGAGTCCTGACTGCCTCAGCCGGCAACATGGCGCAGGGGGTCGCGTTTTGCGCGCGCCGCCTGGGCATTCAGGCGACGATCGTCGCTCCCGAAACTGCTCCGGCCACAAAGATTCTCGCGGTGGAGCGGATGGGCGGGCGCGTAATCAAAGTCCCATTTGCGGAATGGTGGCGCACCTTTGAAACCCGCTCTTACCCTGGCGTGGATGCAACCTTTATTCATGCCTTCGATGATCCACATGTGATGGCAGGCAATTCCACAATCGCGCTGGAGCTGCTGGAAGATTTGCCAGACCTCGAGGCTGTGGTGATCCCCTGGGGCGGTGGGGGTCTGTCGTGCGGCATGGCTGCAGTTCTGCGCCTAGTGGCTCCGCGGGTACGCATCTACGCCGCCGAGATCGAAACTGCCGCTCCGCTGGCTGCGTCTCTCGCGGCAGGAGAGCCGCGCATGGTCGAATATAGGCCTTCGTTTGTCGATGGTATCGGCAGCAAAACGGTGTTCCCAAGCATGTTTGAACATGCGCGCAAGCTCCTCGACGCTTCTCTTGTTGTGACTCTGAACGAGGCCGCTCAAGCCATGAAAGTCGTGGCCGAACGCAATCGCGTGATCATAGAAGGAGCATCTGCCTGCGCGGTCGCCGCCGCGCTGTCCGGCCGCGCCGGCTCTGGCAACATTGCGGCGATCGTCTCCGGCGGGAACATCGACTTGGGTAAATTCACGCAACTAGCTGGTAATCACTAGCTGCTCGCATCGGAAGGACCGGCTACGCCACAGAAACTGCCCGTGGCTCACCTCTTTATTTGTAAGATTTAAGGTCAGCACAATCAGTTCCGTTTTAGATGTTGCAGTACTTATTCACTTCAATAATCCTGTGCGAACGCCACACCACACATCTGCCAACAGGCGCAAGTTATCCTTATACCTTCGAGATACGATGTAGCTCTTTCCCTCGCGCACTCGCAAGAGATACTCCCCTGTGTTCAATGGCTTAATTTCTTCGACCAGGGCGGTGTTCACCAGACATGAGCGATGGATTCGTACCAGACCGTAGGGCTTGAGCTTCTCCGCCATTTTCGAGATAGATTCTCTCACCATGAGGTCCGAAGATTTGTGGCGAATGACCACATAGTTGGCTTGGGCTTCCACAGACGTGATCTCTCGCGCATCGACGAAGGAAATCGTGCGCTGCGATCTGATTGCGATCCGCGATGGAAACCGCCGAACTGGTCTCGGCTGCGACGCCGCATCGACTGAAGCTGCACTTCGCGCGGCGCGCTCTTCTCCGGCAAGGCTAAGCAACTCCTCGGTGGAATCTTCTACAGAGCTGGCGCATTGCTGGTTGTTATCTGCACGCCGCTTCGCATTCCGGCGTTGCGTTTGATTCGGAGCTTCAATGGCTTGACCAGTGATATCGGAGAAGCTCCGGATCGGGGGCTGCTGAGTGGGAATCGTAACGGAACTCATGATGGCATTACCTCGATTGTCGAAACGACTTCACGCTTCTCCTGAAACAAGCTTCTTGGCACATGAAATCGAATGCGACTTGGGCGTTCCTGCTTACAACGTTGTAGGGTAGCGTCACAAGTGGTCTGCAGCAATAGCCACTTGACCGACATCTCATATGACCAATAGCTTTTGTATATGAAAAAGGTGGCCTCCGGCATATCGCCGCTTATCGCCATTGACAGAGCTCTGAGGAAGCCGCTGCACCGGCAGATCTACGATGCCTATCGCGGGGCAATCGTGGGACACAGCCTTCGCGCTGGCGATCGTGTTCCTTCGACCCGCCTGCTCGCTTCGGACCTTGGCATTTCTCGTATTCCCATTTTGAACGCTTACGCGCAGCTTCAGGCTGAGGGATATTTCGAGACAAGGGTCGGCGCCGGTACTATCGTTTCCGCGTCATTGCCTGACCAGATGGTGGCGGTCCGGCCCTCGCGAACTGGGGCGGCGTTCCCCAATCATCGGGGCGTACGGCGACTGTCAAAGCAATCTGAAGCTCTGCCGTTGGGCGAAAGTCCGCTGCGCCGCGGGCCCGGCGCCTTCAGCGTGAATCAAATCGCCGTCGATCAATTTCCGTTCCAAATATGGAATAGCCTGGTTGTGCGGCATTGCCGAAGAGCGTCGATGAATTCACTCAATTATGGCAATCCCATGGGACTGAGCGAGCTTTGTGGGGCGATTGCTACTTACCTGCGTACAGCGCGTGGGGTGCGCTGCGAGCCCGAGCAGATCATGATCGTTAGTGGCTCGCAGCAGGGACTGGAGATCGCCACTCGCGTTTTGCTCGACCGCGGCGACTCAGTATGGATGGAGGAACCTGGATACAGCCTTGCCCGCAGCGTTTTTGCCTTTCACGGTTGTCAGATTCTTCCAGTGCCGGTCGATGGAGAAGGACTGAACGTTGCCGCGGGAATCAAAATAGGCCGGAGCGCCCGGGCAGCCCTGGTTACGCCGTCGCACCAGCATCCGCTGGGCGTGACCATGAGTGCCTCGCGTCGGCTGCAATTGTTGCAGTGGGCGGAAAGCTCCGGTTCCTGGATTCTGGAGGATGACTATGACAGCGAGTACAGGTACGAGAGCATGCCCATTGCCTCTCTGCAGGGTCTCGATGCCAATGCGCGCGTCATCTATATAGGCACGTTCAGCAAAGTTCTCTTCCCCTCATTGCGGCTGGGCTATCTGGTCATCCCGCAAGACCTGGTAGCGCGATTCCGAGCCGCCCGGGTCGCTATCGACCTCAATCCGCCCGTCTTCTCTCAATCGGTCCTGGCCGACTTCATCCACGAAGGTCATTTTTCTCGTCATCTGCGTAGAATGCGCATCCTATACGGAGAACGATCGAGAGCCATGGTCCGCGCGATTCGCGATGAGCTTGGCCCGGCTGCCGAGATCACGGGAGGCGATGCCGGCATGAACCTGTCGATTACTTTGAAAGGCATTGACGACCAGGCGATCGCGGACGAAGCAGCGCGGCAGAACCTTTGGTTGGTGCCGCTCTCGTCTTCATATCTACGCAGGCCCGGGCGCCAGGGATTCATTTTGGGATTCGGAAACGTGCCCGTGGAACAAATTCAAGGCGCGGTTCGAAAACTTATATCGACCATAAACCGCGCAGGAGCCTAGCGAGTCGCGTTACCGCCGGTCACAATCGCAGCCGACGCTGTGGGATTGGCCTGGGATCACTTGTGGCCGCTTCGAGCCAGGGCAAAGATTTTTAATGGTGAGAAGAATCATGAATTCCTTGTGATTCAGGTCAACAAATAACAATGGGTAAAGGTCTTACATAGCTCGCTAATTTTGGATAAGGTTGGCAGTCTAGGATTCAGAGCTATTCCGAACTTGGGAGCCTGAAAACCTGTCATGCACTTATCAAGAATTATGTGGAGATGGCAAACGATTTTTTCGATTCTTTTTCTTTGCGCTGCGTCCCTGATCTTCGCTCAAAACACCCCTGCGTCAGAGCCTCTCGGAGCATCGGCCCCGCGCTTATCGGATGCTGCGAAGACCGCCAGCCCGTCGTTGCCGGAGGTTCCGGGATTGCTCAGCCAGGACCAGATCAAAGACCTAATCCAGAAAGTGGCCGCCAACGATATTGAAAACGACAAGAAGCAACGGGACTACACCTACACCGAACGCGACGTCGAGAACACTCTGGATGGCAACGGGCAGACGAAGTCGGTGGAGACGAAGACCTATGAGGTCCTGAACATTTACGGTGACTCCGTGCAACGCCTGATTGAGAAAAACGACAAGCCGCTCTCCGCTAAGGACTCCGCGAAAGAGGAAGAGAAGATCCAGAAAACCATCGACAAACGCGAGAAAGAATCCAACAAAGATCGCGAGAAGCGCGCAAAAAAAGAAGCGAAAGACCGTGAGGAAGGACGCCAGTTTGAACGTGAGATTGCCGATGCTTACAACTTCACCCTGCTAGGCAGCGAACTGGTGGGAGGGCGCGAGACCTGGGCGATACAGGCCGAACCGCGTCCCGGCTTTGTTCCGCATATGAAATACGCGAACTATCTTCCTAAGTTTCACGGCCGCATGTGGATCGATAAGGCAGACCTGCAGTTGGCGAAACTGGATGTCGAGTGTCTGGACACGGTTTCGTGGGGAGGTTTTTTGGCTCGCTTCCATCGCGGTTCCCACTTCATGATCGAGCAGACGCGAGTGAATGATGAGGTGTGGCTCCCCCGCCAGCTCGACTTTAAAGTCGATGTGCGCCTCGCCCTCCTCAAGACCTTCAGAGTGAATGAAGAGCAGACATTCCGCGATTACAAGAAATTCCGCACCGACGCGAAGATCGTCGGTATAGGCAAAGTCCAGGCAGTAAAATAGGGTACGCGAGATGGGAGTCGCTCCGATTACTCCCGTTTAGCTTTTCTCTTTCCATCGCTGAGCGCATCCAAGTCGTACCGAGCAGTCACAAACCGGCCATTGAAGTTGCTTCGCTGAGGTGTACACTTTCCCTAATGCTCCCGCGCCGAGCATCGGAAGTGAATGTTCTGTGACACCCTCTCCAAAGAAATCTCCGGTGATCCTCTGCGTAGAGGACAAGCCCCAAGCGCTGTTCCTGCGCAAGGCGGTGCTGGAAAAATCCGGATATACGGTTGTGAGCGCGACTTCCGGGAGCGAGGCGCTAATGCTGCTCAAGGCGCAACACGTGGATCTGGTATTGAGCGACCACCATTTGCGCGGCGAACTGGGAACGGCCATCGCGGCAGAAATGAAGGCGCTAAAGCCAAAGGTTCCGGTCCTGCTGATCTCCGGCAAGGAAGATATTTCAAACGCTACGCACGTGGACGGTCTGGTCTCCAAGGCCGCCGGACCAACTCAGTTGCTGGTGGCCATAGCGCGCGCACTGCGTTTGTAACCAGCCCTCCTCTTCGCTCACCTGGATTGGCGCAACATCTTGAATTTAACCCTTTCCGTGGATAGGATACTCGGCCAACTCGATCTGGAGGTGCAGCGTGGTTTCCAGAAAGAACCTCTGTAAGTAATCTCTTGCTGTCTGCTCGGAGCGATCTCCATTGGGTGCCAAAAAGAGACGCCGAAGATTCGTTGTGACCTCCATGAAACGGAAAATCTGGCGCCATAGTTGTCTCGCGTTCGTACTGTTCGCAAGCCTTCAGCTCGCCGCAGCGCAAGCTTCATCGCCCGCAGCGAAGCCGAAGGAGCCGAATGCGCACCCGCATCCTGCGCCGGTGTGCGCCGATCACGACACTTTTCACAGCGCTGCGCTCGATCGCGAGATGGCCTACTGCGTCCTGCTGCCGGCAAACTACAATTCCTCACAGGAAAAATATGCCGTCCTGTATCTTCTGCATGGCCTGTTCGGAGATGAGAATGACTGGCTGGCCAAAACGAAGCTCGCCACCTATGCGAGCGCGCTGAAGCTGATCATAGTTATGCCGGAAGGCGATGATTCCTGGTACACGAACTCCGCCGCCGATCCGCGTAATCGATATGAGGATTACATCGCCACCGATCTCATCCGCGAGATTGAATCGCATTACCGCGTGAATGCGTCGCGCGATGATCGCTTCATCGCCGGCCTGTCGATGGGCGGATACGGAGCGTTGAAGATGGGCCTCAAGCATCCGCAGCGATTCTCCGTTGTTGGCGCATTCAGTGCCGCAGCGCTCACCGCTGAAACGAATCGCCCACTTCAAACCGTGAGTCTTGCTTTCGGCGCTGCGGGAACTGCTGCCCAGGCGGCGAATAATCTCTATCCGCTCGCCGCGAAAGCCGCTGCCAAAGACCTGCCATACTTCATGCTCACCTGTGGAACTGCGGACAGATTGCGTTCCGACGATTTGCAAATGGCAGACCTGATGCGTCTGGTTGGAATCAAGTACGAATACGAGGAATTTCCCGGAGATCACGAGTGGTTGGTTTGGGACCGTTCGGTGGCGATGCTGCTGCAGTACCTGCGCTCGAGCCAGCGTATTCCTGAAGCAGCAGCTGCGGTATTCCCAGCTCCGTCGAAGCACCGCCAAACCTGAAGTTTTAGAGGGCAGCTACCTGGTGCGTTTCAGGCAGATAGCTGGTGCGGCGCCGCCACAGTCCGATGGGCGAGGCCGCATCGCTGCAGCACGGTCATGAATTGGGGATGGCTGCGAAGCGGCTCCCACTTGGGCTCGACGTTCAGGAAGACCATATGCACGTCGCGATCGCGGTATGCGCGCTCCAGCCATTCGAGCGCTAGTTCATGTTCCTCCAGACCTTGATAGATCAGGGCGATATTGTACGGTGGCACATATCGCTTTACGGCTCTCGCGAAGAGTTCCTCGAGAATCACCTCAGCTTCTGCGCGACGGCCCAGCACAGCGAGCGCGTGGCCGATCAGGGACAGCGGCTCGGTGCTTCCTCCGTCGCAGAAGGCTTCGGCCCTCCGCGCTTCGGCCAAAGCTTCAGGATAATTTCCCATGGCGGCGTGAACTTTCGAGAGATTCAGATGCGCCACCCAAAAATCCGGCGGATCAAGTTCGATGCATTTCGTCAGTGGGGCTAAAGCCTGGCTGAATTGGCCAGCTTGATATCGGAACTGGCCGCACATGGTGTTAATGATGAGCGAGAAGGGATCGAGCTTGTGGGCGATTTCGTTTTGCACCATTGCCTCTTCGTGCCGGCCGGTGTTCGAAAGCAAATGCGCATAGCGGTAACGCGCCCAGGAATAATTCGCGTTGAGCGCGATCGCGCGCCGGTAGCTCACTTCTGAGCCGGTCCAATCCCAGTCATGCCAAAACTGCGCAAAGCCGATGGCAGTGTGCGCTTCGGCAAGATTGGGATCGATGGCCAGCGCCTGTCGCGCCGCCCCCTTGGCTTTCGCAATGGCTTCTCCGGATGGCGCGTCGCCCGTGATCGGCAGGACTACATACGACTCCGCCAGAGCGCCATAAGCAACTGCGCAGCGGGGATCGATCTGTGTCGCCTGGGTAAAGAATTCAATCGCGCGTTGAGTGTTTGGCGGGGTCAGGCGATTCAGGTAGTACCGGCCGCGGAGGTAAGCGTCATAAGAGTCGAAGTTTAGCGGTGCAGCGCATGCTGCTTGCGCGCGTTTCTGCGGCGCCAATTTCACACGCACATGTTCGGCGATTGCGCGCCCCAGTTCTTCCTGCACCGTGAGAACATCCACAAGCTCGCGGTCGAAATTTTGCGCCCAGAGGTGCGTCTGGTCATTGGCGCAAATGAGCTGGACGCTTATTCGGATGCGGCTGCCGTCGCGACGCACGCTACCCTCCAACGCATACTGCACGTCGAGCTCGCGACAGATGTCCACAATGCTCTTTCGAGTGCCTTTGTAAATCATCGCCGACGTGCGCGCGATCACGCCCATACGACCGGAAGCGATGCTGCTCAGATCGGTGATTGTCTGCTCGGTGAGTCCATCGCTGAAATACTCCTGCGATGCATCGCCGCTCAGGTTCTCGAACGGGAGCACGACGACCATAAGTTTTCCGGTAGGCACACGAAATACTTCTGCCACAAAACGATAGCCGACCCGCGGCAACGTCTCGATGTACTTGGGTTTGTAAGCAGAATCGCAGAGCGCCTGGCGCAGCTTCTTGATCGCCGTGTTGATGCCATGTTCGAAGTCAACGAATGTGTCGCGGGGCCATAGCTTCTGGCGAATTTCCTCGCGTGTGACAACCTCTCCGGTGCGTTCGAGAAGCATAAGCAGGACATCGAGCGGCTGCCCGTGGATCTTCAGACGGATGTCGTTTTTCCGCAGTTCTTTCGTGCAGGCATCGATCTCAAAATTGCGGAACTGATATTTGAATGCCGCTTCCTGCATGGGCCCAAGTGGATGAATTCAGTTTAGCAAGGATTCTGCTGGAAGTTGAATCGCTGGACGAGAACTCTTTATTTTTCAGATAGCTGCGCGTTCACCTGGAATTCATCCAGATTTCAACTGGAATGCATTGCCGGGCGGAGTCCGCCTCGCCGAACATTGCTAGCGCGTTCGAAAGAAAAATTCCTTCAAAGGTGGGCCCATGAAGTTGCTCCAATCCGTTTGCCGTTCCCTCGTTACTTGCTTCGCTACTTCCTTCCTCGGTCTCGCGGTTCTCGCTTTTCCCGCAGCTCTCTGCGCGCAACAAACCTGGCATGCCACCGCCGGATCTCAGAGCAAGGACATGGCAAGACAAGCTCTCGCCTTTTTGCCCAATGAAATGTGGATTCATGCCGGCGACAGCATCACCTGGACGGTACCAACCGGCGAGCCCCACACCGTAACTTTTCTCGTTGCCAATCAGGTTCGTCCCGATTTCCAGACGGGGTGCCCGGGGTTTTCGCCCAGCGGGGTAAGCTTCGACGGCTCGACTTGCGTTAGCACCCCTCCTCTGGCCCAGGGACAAAACTTCACCATCAATTTTCCCGCTGTGGGAAATTACAAGGTCTCCTGCCTGTTTCATCCTGACATGGCCGGAGTGATTCACGTTCTCACGCCCGGCGAGCGCCTTCCTTACACTCAGAAGTTCTACGATGGCGAAGCGGCGAAGCAAGCAAGCCTGCTGCTCAGCGTCCGCGGCGACGATGAACATGAGGGGAAAGGCCACCATGACCTCGATCTCGACGACATGTTTCCCGCGAATTCAAACGCAACGCGCGAGGTTGTCACCGGTATGGGGATAATCTCCGCAACCGGGGGCGGATCAGACTCGACATCCGTGATGCGATTCATGGATCCGGTGATTCGCATCCATGCCGGTCAAACCGTCGAATGGACCAATTTCGATCCGTCAACCCCGCATACGGTGACGTTTGGCACGGAGCCACAGAATCCCATCCCGCCTTCTTCCAATGTCACGGTGGATGAAGATGGCGCCCTTCACGCCATCATCAATTCTCCTGCCGACAGCGTGCATTCCGGCTTCATCGCGCCCGCGCCGCAAGAGCGCACCGGACTGCCGCAGGCGCCGATAAGCCCAACCCGCTTCCGCATCACGTTCACGCATGCCGGCGTATATCCGTACATCTGCGTTCTGCATGACAATTTGGGAATGGTGGGGAAGGTGATCGTCCAACCCTGAGTAGGCCCGGCCATGGGTACCCCGTTCCCGCGTTCGCCCCGGCGAATTCGTGGGAGCGGGGAGCAGGCATGCATGTGCGGTTCAGCAATAGGAAAGAACAGCGCCTTGCATTAAGAGGTTGAAACTGCAGGTAAGGCTACTTCGAGGAGTTCAGCTCCCGCTTTTGCATTTAGCTCGAACTCAACACCAGCGGGAAGCACGCAGCTCTCGTTCTCGCGCAACTGATGCGCGCCGAGAGTCTTGCTATGCAGAGAAAATTCGCCACGCAGAACGAACCAGAACATCAATTCACCATGGTGGATGATTCTTCCAGAATGCGCGCCTGAGCTTCGAACCAGACGGACATCCGCCAATCCATTCGTCGCCATCGCAATGCCAGTATCGCGCGCTTCGAAGCCGTCGATTCGCCACGGCGACAACTTCGCCTGGTTAGCGATGTGGCGTAGAAATCGTTGGCCGTTGAAGAGCCGGCCAGGATCAACTTTCTCGTTTGGCAGACGCAGATCGTGGTCCGCAAACGTTTCGTGCACCGCTGGGCAGCCAATTTCGATGACCTCCAGCCCGGGCGAGGCTTCGAGAACCTGATGACGAATCTCAGGCGGTTGCAATACGCAATCGCCGGCCCGCATCACGAACGGCTGGCCCTGGTCTTCATAGACCACCTTCACCCATCCTGCCTTGCAGAAGATCATCTGAAAGCGGATTCGATGGTAGTGGACGTAGTCCGGCACCGGGCCGCCCTGGGGTATACGGATATGGGAGGCCACAAAACGGCCGCCCAGGCGACTGGGAATGAGATCGCGATACTGCATGGTCGCGCGGCCGGTACCCCAGGCATCCGACCCGCCAAGCCGGTTGATCACAAACTCCTGCCTCCCTTCTGGAACTGCGATGACAGGATTCGCGTCGACAAACTCAATCTTCATCCCGTTTGGCGCCTGAAATTCCCGAGGTGTACCCGGGACTAGCACCGCCGGATCGTAGAGCATTCGGAGTTTTGCAGGAGCGGCATTGTCGTTCGCAAGTTCCAGTCGCAATGCGGTTCCATGGCCCGAGATCACGGCAGTCGTTGGAGCATCGGCGGGGAAGATAACGTCAAGACGGAACCCCAGGCGCTCAACAAAGAAGTCCATGGTTGCCTGAAGATCCGCACAAGGAACTACGACCTGGGCCGCACGGATCGCCCGGGCAAGCGAGTCCATGCTGTGATTGAGATGTTTCGAACCAGCGTCCATACAAACTTCGTGATTCTAGTTGAAGCCCGGCCAAAAACCGAAAGCATCGTCAAGAAGGTCGAGCCAAATCGCTAAAGGTCAGAACTGACGAACAGTCCATTAGCCGTTCTGCAGGAGCACGGCAGCCGCCCGCGGGAGTTTGACTTTACGCTTTCTCAATTTGGGAAAATCAAAACCTGGCGGCCGCGCTCCTGTTTCGAATGTGGCACTTGGAAGTGAAGCCTTTGTAGCGGATTCACTGTAACGCGCCGTAATGCGCCACGATGCGCATGCAATCGAGTTCTTCGTTCGATGTCAAAAGCTGAGCTTTTGGCAGAAGACGGCATGACAACTCATCAGATGGGACATGCCATCATCCTTTGCATATTGGCGTAAGTTGAACGTCCTGCTTACGAGTGTCGACAATGAAGCGTAAGCAGGAGACGAAGTTCAGGAGGGTTTCAATGCGTCTAAGGATGATCTCTACAAGCGTTGTGTTTTTCTTTGCTGTTCTTCTCTATGCCGTTCCCCAGGCGCAGCAGAACACGGCTGCAACCAAGAGCAAGAAGATGAGCATGCATATGAAAACGGTTACTGGCTGTCTGCAAAAGGGCGATGAAGCTAACGAGTACTCCATCACTGACAATGGCAAGATGTATGGCCTTCGCAGCAGCAAGGTCGATCTTTCCAAGCACGTTGGACATCAAGTTTCGGTCACCGGAACTATGAGGCCGGAACGCGAGGAACATGAAGCCAAAGGTACGGAAGCAAAAGAAGCAGGCAACAAGGAAGTGGGTGACATTCGAGTCGCCAGACTGAAAATGATCAAAGATAGCTGCCAATAACTCAGTTTTCGCGGTGGCGGCCTGCACAACTCAGAGTTGGTTTCGCATCAATGCGGATTCCTGTGTCTTGACCGCCCCGAAAATGTGGCAACCCGGACAGAGACACCGCCATCGCAGAGAGGAGTTGCTACGCCGTCGGTGTGATAACTGAGCGTGGAGGAACTATGCAAAGTAAAGCGAAACTTCTGGGCCATCCTATTCACCCTATGCTGATCGTGTTTCCCCTTGGGCTATTGGCGACCTCGGTGGCGTTCGACATAGTTGGCTTGGTGCAAGGGGATGTTGAGTGGTTTCGCATCTCCTTCTGGATGATCTCGGCTGGAATCATAGGAGGACTGCTGGCTGCAGTGTTCGGGCTGATAGATTGGCTCGCCATTCCGTCGGGTACTCGCGCAAAGGGCATAGGCCTGTGGCATGGCGGCTTGAATCTGCTGGTGGTCCTGCTGTTTATTGGGAGCTGGGCGATCCGGGAGGGCGCCCCGGACAATCCGGGCAATGGAGCGTTTGTCCTTTCTTTTATCGCGGTTTTGATCGCATTGGTGGCTGGATGGCTTGGCGGAGAACTGGTGGATAGACTCGGAGTAGGAGTTGATTCTGGCGCCAATCTCGACGCACCCAACTCACTCTCTGGCAGACCAGCCACACGCAGCGCACCAGAGCTGCGCCGGGCAAGTTAGTCGGGCGATTTAGCTGGGCTGACGAGTCTCCTCGCCTGGAGGTGCCGACGGCCCAGTTCTTACGGTGGTTAGTTTGGAATAGGCGCAAAATTTGCCTGAGTTCTGCCACATTCCCAAAACGGTTCGAATCACCTGCTACAACTTTGATCAATTCTCGCAATCCGAACTGTTGAATCGGCTGGTTCCAGGTTCCTACGCCGAACAGCAGAGTCCTGAAAATCAGCCTGGGTCTCCAGGCGTTCACTCAGTCAAAATTACAAACTGGTAGATGGAGAACACCATGCGCTGGCTCGTTACCATTCTCATCGCAATCGTCATCGTGATTGTTGCCGGATTTATTGTGATCGGTACCATGGATTGGTCGGCTGGAAAGCCGGGCAGCCTCGAAAAGAGCATTATGAGTCGGGTCAAATACTGGCGAGTCGGCGATAAAGACGCGAAGGATCCCCTCCCCGACACTTCCGATACGGTCAAAGAGGGCGCTGATCACTTCCAGCACCACTGCGAGATTTGCCACGGCCTTGATGGTCAAGGCACAGGGGTGCCGATTGTTAGCAGGCTCTCGCCGCCGGTCGCTAACTTAGCGTCAGCGCGCGTGCAAAAATATACTGACGGTCAGTTGAAGTGGGTTATTGACAATGGCATTCGCTTCAGCGGAATGCCGGGATGGAAAGGCATCATCAGCGACGACGAAGCCTGGGCAATGGTTCGATTCATTCGCCATTTGCCGGCCAAAGGCAGCCTCGGGGCGCCGAAAGTGTTTCAGGAAGCCGAAGAAGAACACGAGCATGGCGCCGAAATGCAAGGTGAGCATGCTCCACCGCCGCAACATGGCGGCACACAGCACCCAGAACAACATCCGCACTAGCTCGCCTCTCAGGTCGTTGTTTCACCCTAAGCGGTTGGCAGGCTATCGCCGCTTGGCAGCGGGATCCTGGGTTGCCAGGTAAAGGCCAACTCTTCGAGCATTGGCGAGGCAAAATTCACGTCCACTCTGAACTGGCCCCATCATGCGGCCTGAGTTCGTGAAAAAAGGCGAGCCATTTTTGCCATTCTCCACGAGACGCGCAATGGCTCCCACCGCCAGAGGCTTCCGTTTACGAGTGTTCTTCATAAAGCTGTTGCTCCTGGCTCTCGACTGGCGGGCCTGACGGCCCGCCTTGTCGAGTTCCAGAATGCCAGTTTGCGGCAATCCATCAGCGTTTCACGACAAATCCGCTGAGGAATTCCGTAGCGCCACCTTGGGTGTTCAGATGACGAATCAGGAAGGCACCTTCCTGAAACGTTGAGTGACGATCGGTGCTGCTGCTGAATTCCACGTCGGTGCTGCCATTCCCATTCTGATCTGTGTTGAATTGGCCGAGAAACGGACAGCCCGTACTCGGGGTTCCGGAGAAGCCGAACTCGCACCACCTCACGCTGTAAGTAGTTGCAGGTTTGGCGCCCGCGAGTGTGACCCGGAAGAACATAAAGTCGTGATGAACGACGGTGCCATCTTTCAGGGGATCGTTTCCCTGGGGGCCGATACTCTTGTTGGTCGAGCTGAAGTTCAAACTGCGAACACGCTGCAGGTGAGCGTTGTAGAAGGAATCTCCGCTGTCCTGCTGGACGGCACTGACCAGTTCATTGGTGTGACCGCTGCGGGAGAAGAAAAACACTCCAACATAATTTCCCAGCCTGGGAAATGTGAAATTCTTTTGCGCGTTGCCGCTGGCGTCGGTGGTGATGGTCGTGACCGCGTGGCACTGTACCGGATTCGAAGCCAGGATGCAAAACTTTACCGAGTAAGTGGTGTGCGGCGGAAGGCCTGGAGTAATGCCTGCTGACGTCAGATTAATGCGCGAATCGCCAGCAGTCCCGTTATTGATATTCACGGTTACATCGCCCACTCGGTCCGCCGTCGCGCCGTTGCTGGTGGGACGCTGAATATCTTCCATGAAAGTTCCCGGAGTGCCCGGGGTAGTGGTTTGAGCGAGCAGTGCGCCCGAAAATGCTGCGCAGAGCAGGATTGCGAGCAGAGTGCGTGTTCGCATGGTGAATTGGCCCTCTTTAGAGTGATACTCCGCAAGCAGCGAGCCAGGGGGTCCCGAACCATTTGGAGTTCTTGCTAATCCGAGATGCAGCTGAAATTGAAGAGGAGGCCTGAATACCCGCTTGTCCCGCGGATGTTACACAAAGACGGTTCGCCCCAATTTCGTCTTCGCCAATGAGAATCTGGAGGGGCCCCGGTATGACTAAGTAGTAGCGAAAGACCTCGAAGAGATGTTTTCGCTTCAATTGCTCGAGACGGCGAACGCAGCAACGGGGTACCCGGATGCCGGCTTTGGGACGGCGCATTGCCGGTTTCTGACAGCGATTACCGCAACCGGCGCAGCGGAACCAGAGGGCGCAGGCGTTCTTCGCGTAGATAAAGGCCGATCCAGGCGCATACTCCGCCGATTACCGCCAGAGGCCATCCCGGATCATGGATGCGCACGTGCGTGGCGACTGCGCCTCCGAAATAGGCGGTCATGAAAACGGCGCCAAACACGGCCGTTTGTGGAATTAGATAAAACAGGATTGCCAGCGATTCCAGAGTGAGAACGATCGGCATGCGATCCGGCGCGTACCCGAACTGTGCCATCCCGGCGGCCGCTGCACTTGGTTGCAGCAGAGCAGTAGCAAAGCCCATCAACATGAAAACAACAGGTATGGCGCTAACCACACGTCCTGTCCACAACACCCATCTTCTTGGCGTTTGTTGCACCGGTGCAGTTTGCATGCCTGATTGCATATTCCTCCCTGGGCAAATGTCCCATTGATCTCGATTTATATTGTTGTTCTTCCGCGATTGTTGGAGATTATCACGAGAGGATGAAGTGGGATGATCTTTGCCAAGCTAGATCGCGAGCAATCCCCGGCGAACCCCAAACATTTGCACCGCTAACGGTACTGACTTTGTTCATCCGGGAAAAGGTGGACAGGCTCAGGCTGTTCCCGTTAGGTCAAAAGGCAGAGGTCTCATCGCCGAAGGCTTGTAGACCTGCATTAAACGGACGGCGCCTTTGGCGGGGAAGTGCCAGGTGGCTGTATTTGATCTAGTGACTGACGAAGCAGGAATTGGCCCATCGAGAGCTTACTTTCCCAGTGCTTCCAGAGTTCTGTACGTTGCGCTTCGAACTGCCTTGCTTCATCGATTTGGCCGGTGTGGTATAGGAGATCAGCCAAGGCACTCCATGTACGCGAGAGACATGTTGCGTCTCGGAGATCATTCTGCACATCAGGCTTCCACGCCACCATCTTGTCGAGGAGTTGTCGATACGCTGCAATAGCTTTTGCCCTATCGCCGGTTTCCGCGTAGTCATCCGCCTGGGCGCGCAGAGCATCGTAGACAGCGTTCATCGGTTCAATCTTGTCGGTCGGATATCGGCCGGCCTCATGCAAAAGTTCCAGAGCTCTCTCGATGCGTTGCTTGGCCTCTACCTTCTGCCCGGTCCAGCGGAGCGGATAGGAGGAGCCAACCAGTAACTCTGCCTCGTCTCGCTGTGTGCCGGCGTTGCTTTTTGCCTCCCGGATGCGCGTTAGCCCGTGGTCATAGACGGCCAAGGCCTTTTTCGGAGCGCTATGTCGAAGAGTATTGCCGACCTCAAATCCGAAGACAGCTACGTTGTGCCGGCCCAAGTAGTCCGAGGCATCTTTCCTGGAAAGGTCCTCGGCAATATCCAGCGCCCGCTGCAAGTCCGGCAGAGCTTCGTTGGGCCTGCCCAGGCTCGGCTCAGCATCCACTCTGCCCAGGATTTCACCCTTCAGGCAGAGAGCGTCCGCCAAGTTCACCCGCGATGCGGCGTGCCCACTAGCGGCTAGCGTTTCTTGCCCGGCAATCGCCTGATTCACTGTTTTCAGCGCGAGATCGAAATTGCCCATTTCAAACAAGGAGTACGCCAGGGCGTAGCGCAGGTTGGGCTCCGCTCTGTGCGCACCGGGGTCGGATGACGAGATCTCTATGCCGCGCTGAGCACTGCGCACGGCATCCTCCATGTTTCTCCCTTCCATAAAAACGTCTGCGACGTTCCCATAAAAGTACGCCATGCTATAAGCGTCCGACGGACTGGCGGGCCCCAGGCTCATAAATCGTTCAATCAAAGAAGCAGTTTTCCGGGCTTGCGTAACCTCTTCCGCGCGTTGGCCCAGAGTGTCGGCTAGCGCCATGCGATCATGCCCGATGGTGGTGGCAATAAATAATGCCCGCCGGTTCTTTGGATCCTGCGCTAGCACGGGGTCGACGAACCTCTCCGCATTATTCAGACTGGCTCCCGCCTCCATGAATTGTCCCAAATTGGGAGACGTGGGATCTCCTTGAGCGTGTGCGACGCGCACGTAGGCATACGCAATTTCCAGGGCCAAGTCCTTTTCGATGTGAGTTTGAGTGCTTAGCGAACTGAGATATTGCAAAGAGTCAGTCACCATCTGCATTCGGAGTTCAGTGGTGCCGGGAATGCCTCTGATCTTGTTATCGAGGTCGATGAACTTGTTGGCCAGTTCTCGCACTTCAGCGAATCGCTGTTCAGCGATCTTGCGCTCGCGATTTGCCAGGTAAAGTCCGGTTGAGAGACTGGCGATCACGAATGCGACTGCCAACGCGACAAGGCTTACCAGCGCAAAGTTGCGGCGCACAAACCGGGTGGTTCGATAAGCCAGCGTGTCGGGTCGAGCGCTAATTGGCTCGTGCTTGAGATAGCCACGCAGGTCGTCTGCGAAGGCGCTCACCGAGTTGTACCGCTCGGCTGGCTTCTTCTTCAGAGCTTTCCCGAGAATCGTATCTAAATCACCGCGAAGTTGGCGGGAGAGCTTCTCTGGAGTGGCGCCGCGTTTTTCGGCCGCTTCGGTTGTTATATTTGCCGATGCGTGCGGCGGCTCTGTTTCGAGCACGGCTTTGACCAGTTCCGCAGGCGAGTGCGGACCTGGCCCCGCAGGATGCCGGCCGGTCAAAAGCACATACAACAGGACACCCAGCGCGTAAATGTCAGTACCGGTCGTAATTGTGCCTTGAGTGATCTGTTCCGGAGCGGCAAACTTTGGGGTTAGAACAGCGCCTGCATCCAAAGTAAGCAGAGTAGGCGAGTCCGTCTCGCTGGCCGATAGCAGCTTGGCAATGCCAAAGTCCAGAAGTTTCACCTGACCGTCATTGCTCACCAGGACGTTCGAAGGCTTGATGTCGCGATGTACGACGAGATTGGCATGCGCGTGGGCTACCGCCGCGACCGCGTCGAGAAAGAGCCAGACACGCGAGTCAATGTCGAGCCGATGCTCATCGCAGTACTCGGTAATAGGTACTCCCTCGACATACTCTAAGACGAGGTACGGTTCTTCTTTATCCGTTACTCCCCCATCGATCAATTCGGCAATTTGAGGATGCGCGAGTTTCCCAAGAATTCTGCCTTCACGTTTGAATCGTTCGCTACTGGCAGGCCCGGCCAGGGCGAGATGGATGAACTTGATCGCGACTTTACGCTCGAATCGGCCATCACAGCGCTCCGCGAGCCAGACACTGCCCATGCCTCCGCTGCCGATCATCTTGAGCACGCGGTAGTGAGAGATAACTTGACCGACCAGCGACTCGGCCGGCGGAGCTTCCATTTCGTTTGCGACGCTTCGAGCAGCCATCTCCACTGCGCTCTCTCGCAAGAAATCTCCAGCTCTCCGATCGAAAGTCAAAAGCGACTTGATCTCAGCAAACAAATCGGCATCGCCAGAACAGGCTTTCTCCAGGAATTCGCCGCGGCGCTCTGGCGCAACTTCGAGAGCCGCCTGCAGCAAGTCATCTACGATTTTCCATCGCTCTGTGTTCATGATGCCAATCAGTCTGCGTTGCCTGCCTCCTGCGCCGACACGCCTCCGCTCATCTCGCGATACAACCAGGCGCGGGCAGTGCTCCAATCCCGCATGACCGTGACTGCAGAAACTTTCAGCACCTCGGCGGTTTCTTCCACGCTCAGACCGCCGAAAAAGCGCAATTCGACCACTCGGGCTTTGCGCTCGTCGAAGCGGGCGAGGTCCCGCATTGCTTCATCCAAGGCCAGCAAGTCCGGCCCTCGTCCGGCTCCGATGACGCAGGTCTCTTCCATGGTGACGTGCTGAATTCCCCCGCCGCGCTTCAAATTGCGCTTGCGCGCGTGGTCCACCAGTATCCGCCGCATCAATTGCGCCGACACCGCGAAGAAATGCGCGCGATTTTCAAAGCGCATTTTCTTGTAGTTGACCAGTCGCAGATACGCTTCGTTGACCAGGGCGGTGGTTTGCAGGGTAAGGGCGCTGCGCTCGCCTTTCAGGTAGTGACGGGCCAGGCGACGCAGTTCGTCATAGACAATGGGAGTGAGCTTCTCCAGCGCAACTTGGTCGCCATTGCTCCAGGCCTGAAGCAATGTGCTGACCTCCTCTGCGGGTAACGGCCGCATACCCCTCCCAATGCCAGCCAGCCTCTACTTCGAGAAATTCGGGGAATTATAGCCATACTTCCGCGACCTCAAGTAAACAATCGCAAAAAAAATGGGCCGGGATGAGAGTTCTGGCTAGCGGCTTACGCCTATATAGGCAAGAACCGGAAGCTCAAGGCGGCCGAAATCCAAACGAGAAGTTGGTGGACAAGAGCTCCAAAGAAGTACCGGTCAAAAGCATAAACGAGGGAACGGAGGAGAACGGCAATGCCTCTTTCTGCATGGAAACTGGCCCGGCGATACGAAAGCGTTTGGTTTGTATTCGCGTTCTTGGGAAGTTTGTTCTTTACGTCGGCAGCGCTGGCCCAGGCGCCACCCAGCGGCGACACCTTCGTCAGTAAGGCCGCACCAAACGTCAATTTCGGTCCCGACATCGCTCTGGCGGTTAGCCCGCGGGAGACTGCTTACATTCGCTTCGATCTCTCCGGCATCCCGACCGGAACCACCGTCAGCAAAGCAACTCTGCGTCTCTACGTGGATGACGTGGCAAAAAGCGGCAGCTTCGATGTCTTCCAGGTCAACGACAGTTGGAACGAGAACTCGGTCACATTTAACACGCCGGCGCCGGTACCCGGCGCTTCCGCGACGGGAAACCTTCCGATCGCCGTCACCAGCGCGAGCCGCAATCAATTCCTGCTGATTGATATCACCGCACTAGCCCAAAGCTGGCTCGACGGCAGCGTGGCCAATAACGGCGTGGCCCTGGCCAGTTCAGCAGGCAACTTCTCCTTCGATTCGAAAGAAAGTTTACTCACCGGCAACATCCCTGAGTTGGAGATCGAGCTGAACGGCCCGGCGGGGGCGCAGGGACCGCCGGGTCCGCAAGGACCGCAAGGTCCAGCGGGAGCTACCGGAGCGCCGGGAGCCACAGGTCCGGTCGGCGCTGTCGGAGCGCAAGGTCCAGCTGGACCAGTCGGCCCACAAGGCCCACCGGGACTCCCCGGCGCCAGCATCGTTGGTCCTCCGGGACCGCAAGGGCCGATCGGACTTATCGGACCCCAAGGTCCATCTGGTCCTGCCGGTTCTGGAGGTGGAGGGTTCAGCGGCATCCAGGAATTCACCGCCAGTAGCAGCTTTACTGTCCCCGCCGGTGTGACTCATCTCTTGATTGAAATGTGGGGTGGAGGCGGTGGCGGCGGCGGATCCCTCGAAGCACCCGGCGGAGGACCCGGCGTTGCCGTTGGAAGCGGTGGCGGGGCTGGAGCCTACAGCCGCGCGGTTGTCGCTGTGACACCCGAGGCCACATACAACATTGTTGTCGGCGCAGGCGGGGCCGCAGGCAGCGATGGATCATTTTGCCTTCCGCCATGCACTAGTTCTGGAACTCCTGGCGACGATGGTGGCCCTTCGGAGATAACCGACAGCTCATCGAATCCCCTGGCGAAGGCTGCAGGAGGCGGTGGCGGAGGCCCTCTTTTTGAAAACGGCTTCGCCTTCGGATGTGGTTCCGGTGGCGTGGGCGGCATCGGCACCACTTCTGCCAACGGCGTCGGCCGAAACGGCGGAAACGGACAATCATGCACCACGAATTCGCAGGGAGTTACGGCTGGTCTCGGCGGAATACCGTCAGTGGGCTCAATTCCCCAACAAGGAGCGTCTGGTGGCGCGGGAGGAGCTGCCGGAACCGACGGCTACATTCTGATCACTTATTAGGTCGCAACGATGGGTTCTAAAACTGGCGATCAAGAGCAAAACACTTCGCCCGATCAGAATGCCGGTGCTGCTACCGCCTGTCGTAGCACGAAGCCAGACATCAGAGGACGATTTTTTTAGCTAAATCAAAAATGGAGGATAGTGAGATGCGTAGCAAACCGGTAGCAACAACTCTAACCAAGCCGGGGCGTCGCGAGACCGGTTTCACCTTAATAGAACTGCTGGTAGTGATTGCCATCATTGCCGTCTTGATCGCGCTGTTGACTCCCGCCGTGCAAAAAGTGCGGGACGCGGCGACGAAAGCGTCACAATTCCCCAGCTTGGCGCCGGTTGCAACCCAAGTGCTGCAAACCGCTGACATAGAAGGTCCCACGCAGAGCGCTCTCTTCGAGGCCGACCAGCTGTTTTCTGCTCTTGCTGAGCAGCAGCAGCCGCCCAACTCTGACCAGCTTGCTGAGATTTCCAACTCGATCCTGCCTGCCCTGCAGGAAGGGGAGACTGAATTTCAGCAGGAATTTCACGCCCTGCCCAATCCGGCATCGCTGCATGACATGGGAGAGCTGGAAGCCTATCTCGATCTGAAGATGAGCCTGGTGGAAGCCGACACCAAACTAGAAGTGGCCGAGTTCCATATCGAAAAGCTTGTGGACAAGACCACTCCGAAATAAGGTGTCGACCGATCGGCGGCAATTCAGCACCGCCCCTGCAGCGCGCGGGTAGTCCGAGACCTGTGAGTTCTTGAAAAACAGCAACACAAGGAGCTTCGAAAAATTATGAACAGCATTCGCAAACACGCTCTGCCACTGCTGGCTTTGGTTGGCATCATGGTGGCAGTTACCGTCAGTTCGCCGCAATCACAGGCTGACCCATCGGAAAAACCAGTGGTGATCGCAAATACGCCCTTGCCAGTCAGCGGAAGCGTTACTACAACCGATGCTGACAATCCTGCCCGTCATCCAGTTCAGTTTTCTCTAAGTGGGAATGAGAGCACGTTTACCGTTCCTGCTGACCAGCGGCTCACCATTGAGTTCATTACAGTAGAGTGCAAGGGGGTCCCAACGCCAATCACTCCAATCTTTCGAAGTATTGTTTCAACCGTCGCGGGAGGCGCAAATGTCGGTTACCTACTGGGCGCCAATTTCGAGGGGTCAGATGCCAACGGCTTGGGTTTCTACCTCGGATCATTTCTGGTGCGCATCTATGCCGACCCTGGTTCGCAGGTGAGCGGATCCACACAGTCCAACGGTTCAGTTTGTAACTATTCCATCTCCGGTTACTTGATCCCCAACTAGCTCCATATCGAAGACTCTTGGACAGACTGGTGCAAGGTAAGCAAGAGGGAAAGATGTAAAAAAACTGGAAACTACCCGCTGTTCACTTGATTGAAGCTTGGCATCGCTCAACCACCCCACCAGTTGAGCAATCGCGAAACCCGCTGCGGGTAGCGGCGGATGCGTAACTAATGAAATCGATTGCAGCACATCTGCAAGCATTTCATGTCGTAAGTAGCTTCAATCGTTTATCCCCCGTTTATGTAAATGATCATTGCGCGTTCGAACGAATGGCTCGATTTAGAGGAATGCAAGTGTTTACGCCTGGGGCTGACACTTGTTTGTTGGTAACTACAAGATCCTTTCTTTCACGGAGGAAGTATGCTTCGTAATCTTCGCTGGTTAGTCTTCTTACTTTTAGTCGGAGCGGCAATGCTGCGCGCCGACACCGTCACCGTGACAGGCGCGATCTCGCAGCCGCAGGACCCCACCGAGCCGGCAGTCAACAATCCCGGCCTCAACAATATTCTCGAGGGCGACCCGTTCTCGATCGCCTTGAACTTTGACGGCTCCATCACTGCGCCGGGAACCTACAATGCGCTCACCGGAGCCAGCCTGATCTTCAACGACGCGACTGCCGGCGTAAGTGAAAGCGCTTTTACTTCAGAGAGCCTGACCATCAGCGAATCGGGCGGCCTCGATCTGTTTTCCCTGCTGGGATGTTTAAACACGGGTTCCGCCTGCGACCAGGGCAATCAGCTCGATTTGATCTTCCAGGTCGTGGCTCCGGGAATCAACTCTCCTGGCATCGCCGCGCACGACCAGCCGAGTCTGTCGCCGTCCATGGAACTGCTCGAAGACGATGGCGTGACCAACATCTTCGGCGAAGTTTCCAGCTATTCCTACACAGGCACTATCGCCGCAACTCCCGAACCGGGAACGCTGGCGCTGCTCGGATCGGGAATCGCCGGACTATGGTTCCGGAAACGGAAGCTGTAAAGGAGCGCGGCCGCCCTCGGCCGGATTCTCCACACGGGATTTCTTGTCGGACCTGCTGAGTGCCAGGTGCTTGATGTCGAGTTTTGAATGCCGAGTGCTGAAGTTTACAGGTTTTAGCTGGCAGCCAGTAACAGCAGCTAGCAGCTTAAGTTCAAGGAGACTACGCAATGTCCATCAAAGTACTACTTCGTCTGATCTCGTTCGCAGTCCTGCTCTCCGTTTCGGCCTTCGCGGTCGACGGAGTCGTGCTCATCAACCAAGCCACGGTCATGGGCGCCGGCGGATTTCCGTACCACATCACGCAACCGGGAAGTTATAAGTTATCGGGAAACCTGGTGGTCACTACCAGCGCTGATGCAATCGAGGTTGATGCCGATAATGTAACTTTGGATCTCAATGGGTTCACAATTAATGATCCAGCGGGAATCGCCGTTGATAACGTCGTGAACGGTTTTTTCGTCTTTCACCCAGGCTTTATGCTGATGAACGGCCAAGTTATCGGTTTGGCCGGCATACAGATCTTCGGAGCGACGACCATCCGAAACGTTTCGGTTACGGTGAGCACCGGATTTGGAATTTCGCTAGGAGGAATCGCATCGATAACCGACTGCACCGTCGTTTCTACCTCACCCGATACAACACAGAATGGGATAGACCTTCCGGACGGTGGCCTGGTGTCTGGTAATACGGTTACTGGCTTCAATACCGGCATCTCCGGAAATGACATCCACGTTACTAACAACTTCCTTTTCAAAAACAACGTGGGACTGTTCGGAGGGGGAGTAAGCGGCTTCGGATCCAACACATTTTCGGGCAATGGCACCGCTGTCGCCAATAATGCAGGCACATCCATGAAGAATAACGTTTGTGGCAATCAAAGCGTGTGCTAGCTGAGCGCCCGAGACACCGCGCAATCTCGATGCGACTCGAGAGAGAAGTAACATCATCTTGCTGCGGTTTTTCGGCCCGCCCCATTCATCGTGCCCTCGATGAGTGGGGCGGTTGACTGGGACAATACCGCCTTTATCCATCCACCTTTTCAAAAAAAAGGCCCGGCGCATGAGAGTTCCCGCCCGCCATTTACGCCTATCTAGTCAAGAACCATAAACCACTTACAACGGTTTATTAGTAAGCCAAGCATTGCATGGGAAAGGAATGCCAACGCATATGAAACACCACAAAACAACTCTGACCATGCCGCGCCGCGCGGCCGGCTTCACCTTGATAGAACTGCTGGTAGTGATTGCCATCATCGCGGTTTTGATCGCTCTGCTAATTCCCGATGTGGAAAAGGTCCGAGAGTCGGCGATGAGAGCGTCTCAGTTCCCCGACCTCGCGCCGGTTGCAACCCAGGTGCTCCAAACCGCTGACATCGAAGGTCCCACACAAAGCGCCATTTTCGAGGCGGAGCAGCTTTTTTCCAGTCTTGCCGAGCAACAGCAGCCGCCGAATTCCGACCAGCTTGCGGAAATCTCCAATGTGATTCTGCCCGCTCTGCAGGAAGGAGAGACTGAATTCAAACAGGAGTTTCAGGCCCTGCCAAACCCGGCATCGCTGCACGATTTGGGCGAGTTGGACGCCTATCTGGATCTGAAAATGAGCCTGGTGGAAGCTGATACCAAGCTGAAAGTAACCGAATTCCATATAACCAAGCTTGTGAACCAAAGCAACCCGAAGTAAGCAAGGGGAACGCGTGGAAGAATCGGCAAATATTTGCTTACTTGATTGAAGCTTGGCAACGCTCAACCATCCCACCAGTTAAGCGCTGCCGGCGAAATGGCCAGACATTACGGCATTGCGCATTTTGGCGCGACTGGAAACAACGTTCCGCGGATTCACAGAGTCACGAGATGGTGAAGGCGCTGCGATCGCGAAATCGATCTAGTCTTGATGTGCTATGATGTTGCCATCATGATGTCACGAACACAGATTACACTCGAAACCGAGATGCAGAAGCGCGCGCGGAGGCGAGCGAGCGATCTCGGCGTATCACTCGCCGAATACGTACGCCGCGTTGTTGCGCGTGATCTCGCCGGTCCCCAAGCCGCTGGCGAAATAGAGCGTGTCTTTGATTTGGGCAAATCGGGCGGTTCCGATATCGGGAAAGAAAAAGATAAGTACCTTGCGGAGGCCTTTCAGTTCTCCCGCAAAAAGCATCGCTGATCTTCTTCAATGAGCCTCTTTGTCGATACTTCGGTATGGTATGCCGCAGCCGATGCTTCCGATCGGAGTAACTCTCCGGCGAAGGATATTCTCAAATCTGGCGAAGCGCTGGTAACCACCGATCACGTTCTCATCGAGACCTGGACCTTGCTTCATCACAGATTGGAACGCAAAGCTGCAGAGCGTTTTTGGGAAGGGCTACGAAGCGGCATAGCAACCCTCGAGGCGGTCGGTCCTGCAGATTTGGAGGCAGCCTGGGATATCGGTGTTTTGTGGCAAGACCAGGATTTCTCCATCGTCGACCGCACCAGCTTTGCAGTGATGCGGCGATTAGGCATCGATCGTGTCGCCTCACTGGACGAGCACTTTGCCGTGTTTCGCTTTGGCCCCAAGCGTCGCCAGTCCTTTACCGTACTTCGATAGCAGTTGCAACTTCTGGGTACGGAACTGACGCCTGCGAGTATCCACAGGTAACGGCTTGGTTTCGCTTACGTCTAAGCCAATTTAGGAAATGGTGTGGTGGTGCTGGGTGGACTCCATTGCGGCGGGTTCAGGCATGCAGCCGCGCAAAGGGTTTCCTCCTGAGGAACGCATATTTTTGAGTGAGTACTTCAGCGGCCAAGGTGTCACTCGTTGCACCCATGCAGGTGTAAATGGTCCGCTGTACTCTCCGATTGAGCGAGGTCTCGCATGAATATCTCACGTCCCGTGGAAAGAACACTGCAGGCGATGCGCAGTTCGTTGCGGCAACTTCGCAAAACTCCGGGATTCACTGCCGTGGTGGTCGTGACGCTCGCCTTGGGAATCGGCGCCAACACCGCGGTATTCAGCGTGATGGACGCTGTGCTTCTGCGCTCCCTTCCGGTACGCAATCCGCAAGAACTCGTCTATCTACACACCTCGGACTTTCCCGGCGGACAAACCGGATACGGCGATACCTCCATGCGCATGCAGGTGTATCAGGCGCTGCGCACGGAAAAGCGCATCTTCTCCGACCTGATGGCATGGGTCCCGCTTTCCACCACCGGAGGCGTTCCCGCCCGTTTTGGAACAGAACCGGAGGAGGTCCGCGCCGACATGGTGAGCGGCAACTTCTTTTCCGGATTGGGCGTCGCGGCAGCGCGGGGTCGAACATTCGACATCCGCGACGAGCAGCAGCACGCGCAAGTTGCAATTCTTAGCTACGACTACTGGACGCGGCGCTTTGCCCGCAATCCTTCAGTGCTGGGAGAAACGTGTTTCATTAAGGGAGTTCCGTTTACCATCGTCGGAATCGCTGCGCCCAAGTTCGTAGGGCTTGACGACGGAAGCTCCACCGACGTCTGGGTTCCTTTTCAGATCGGCGAAGACATCAAGCCCTGGGGCGTCTCAAGTGGCGTGACTACCTACAACCGGCGAGCCGATCTTTACGGCTCGAAGTGGTGGTTTCTGCTCACCATCGGGCGCCTGCAGCCCGGAATATCAAAACAGCAGGCAGTGGCATATCTCACGCCAATCTTTCAGCAAGCTGCATACGAAGGTCTGAGCCCGGAGGACTACCGCAAAGATAGCAAGCCGCCAGTCTTCAGCCTCACCGACACCAACGGCATGGCAGGAATGCGCGAAACGTACGAACAACCATTACGCGTGCTGATGGGAATGGTCGCGCTGGTGCTCGTGATTGCCGTGGCAAACGTTGCCATGCTGCTGATCGCGCGCAACGCAGCGCGGCAGCGCGAGTTCAGCTTGCGCATGGCGTTGGGCGAAAGCCGAATGCGGATGTTTCTGCAGTTGTTGTCTGAGGGGCTACTGCTGGTAATGGTCGGCGCTGGCATGGGATGGCTGTTCGCGATGTGGGCCACAAAAGCGCTCGCAAGCTGGTCGCTGCTCGATCGCAGCCTGGCTCCGAACACCAGCGTGCTGATCTTCACCCTGGCGGTCTCCGCGCTGATGGCGCTGGTGTTTGGTCTCGCACCGCTGCGCAGCGCAGTCCGCGTGCCCATCGGACTGGCGTTGAAGACTTCCACTGCGACCGCCAACCAGGACCGCTCCGGCAATCGCACTGGACAACTCGTGGTTGCCTTGCAGATGGCGATGTGCCTGGTGCTGCTGGCCGGAGCAGGCTTGCTGGTGCGAACCTTGCGCAACCTTGAGAACCTGAACCTCGGTCTGCGGCCGCAGGGACTCTTAGTCTTTGGACTCACGCCACAACAACAGATCCACAACGATGAGGAGGCCGTTCGCTTCTACCAGGCGCTGCTCACCCGAATGCGCACGATGCCCGGAGTGGAATCGGCGACGCTCCTGCGGCAGCGCCTCGGCGAAGGCTGGAGCAGCAATACGCAGGCGATTGTCGATGGACAAGCCCCGAAGGTAACCGGCTTCGCGTCGATGCGCTGGAACGCCGTTGGACCTGATTTTCTCCATGTCCTCGGAATTCCCCTGCTTCTCGGCCGCGACTTCAACGATGCCGACACCAGCGCCTCGCCATATGTCGTAATTGTGAATCAGACATTCGCCAAGCGTTATTTGCCCGACACCACCGCCATCGGCCACGTGGTCTCGTTCAACAAGCATCCCGACGCCAAGCGCTACACGATCGTAGGAGTTGCCGCCGACAGCAAGTACACCGAGGTGCGCGAAGAGGCGCGTCCGATGGCGTATTTTCCCTACACGCAGGTGCCGGGAATTCTCTCCATGCAAGTCGAGTTGCGCACAGCAGGGGATCCCGAAGCGCTGTTGCCGCAGGTGCGCCGCGTAATGAACGACTTCGCCCCCAATCTGGCCTTGCTCCAGCCAAAGACGCAGGAAGAACAGTTCTCCGAATCGCTCTCGCAAAACCGCCTGTTTGCGCGCTTGGCCGCATTTTTTGGTCTGCTGGCAGTGGTGCTGGTCGCCACCGGCCTTTACGCCACGCTGGCATACAAGGTCGTGCGTCGCACGGCCGAGATCGGCGTGCGTATGGCCGTGGGAGCGCAGCGCCAACAGGTGCTGTGGATGATCATCCGCGAGAGCCTCATGGCCTGTCTGCTGGGAACCATTCTGGGACTGCCCGCAGCCATAGCCGGCGCCCGCCTGCTAAAAGCCATGCTCTTCGGACTATCACCCAACGATCCTTTAACGCTGATCGCTGCCTTGGCAGGGATTACAGCAGTCACGCTTGCCGCCAGCTTCGTACCCGCCCACCGCGCGTCATCGGTAAATCCGATGGTTGCGCTGCGGTGTGACTAAGATCCTGATTAGGTTCTATCAGTTCACGACGGAGTCACTGATAACACGGAGGAGCCTTCAAGAGGCTAGCCACAACAAGCTTCAGTTAGCCAGTCTTAACCACAATTTCGACGCGCCGGTTTTTGGCTCGGCCTTGGGGATTGTCTTTGCCGTTGGGCAGGGTGTTGGGGGCGACGGGGCGCTGTCTGCCGAAGCCTTGGGTGGAGAGCGGGCTGGTGACGCCGTGGCTCGTCAGCCAGCTCTTTACGGATTCCGCTCGGCGTTTGGAAAGTTCCTGGTTGTACTGGTCGTTGCCCTTGCTGTCGGTATATCCCTCTATGGTGCACGTGCCGTTGGGATAGGACTTGAGCACCGTCGCGACTTTTTCCAAATCGGGAATGGCTTTCGGCAGCAAGTCTGCCTTATCGAAATCGAAAAGCACATCGCTGGCCAGCGCGATTCGTATTTCCGTGGCGGTGGTCCTTGCGCCGAGGTCCTTCAACGCGGCATTCAGGCTTTCCGACTTGCCGCTGACCGCCGATGCCAGTCCATTGATCTGGACAACTTTTCCCTGCAGTGGCAGCACCTTGCCTGTGGCTCCCGCGGGTATGGGGCTGTCGGGAGCGTACTTCTGCGCCATGGCGAGCGCCGCCAATGTCAGTAATAGCGCGACCTGACGCAGAATTTTGATGCACCTGCGCACGTTCTCCTCCTCAGTCGGCAAGCGCTACATCTTCAAACGGAGGGAACTTGGGAATATTGATGCTGATCTTTTTCGTGGTGGCCGGCGGCGCGGGAAACTTCGCCCAACTTGCGCGTTGTTGTCCGGCATCCAGAAAGCCGTACCACACGTCGAGGATTTTTTGTCCTTCGGCGTCAGTGAGGAAGTTGTATTTTTTGTTTTCCGCGGGATCAATGTAATAAAGCTGCTCCCAGTTGAAGTCGTAGTGGATGGGCTTCTGCTGCCCCGCGACCAGACCCGATTGCCCCGAGCCTTTTGTATTAACCACTCGCCAGCGGATCATCACGGCTCCGCCGCTGACTCGCTTGACTTCCAAAAGGTCGCAACGCAGATCGGGATCGTCGGAAAACTGCCCGCTCGCGATCACCGGGGCCGCACTCGCAGGCGCGGCGGCGGGAACGCTAGCGGGAGTGCTTGCCGGAGCACTCGCCGGGGCAGTTGTCGGGGCGGCCGCTTGTGGCTGCGCTGGCGTCGTCGCCGGCGGCGCCACGCTTTTTGGAGATTCTTTTTGGCAGGCAGTGAAAATCGCTGTGAGGAGAAAAAGCAGAGTGGACTTGCACAGGTTCTTTCTGGACACGGTACACCTCCAGATCGAGTGGCCGAGTATCCTACCCGCGAAATGCAGGAAACTCAAGCTTTATAAAAGCGAACTTGGTTGCTGAAGCAACTGACACCACAAGCATGCGACGATCCTTAGATGTGGTGTGTCAACACGTTGTTCCCATCGAGGCCGGAGCGACTGATGGGTGGAGCGTTGGCCAGACTAGCATGCGGACGGTGCCAGTTGTACTGATGGAGCCAGGGGTCGAGCTCGGAACGACGAAGGTCGGAGTT
>JAICXB010000033.1 GCA_025980765.1 Terriglobales bacterium | reverse complement strand
CGATATAGTGGGTTGCATTCATGGGTTTCTCCTGAGTGTGCTTTCTGAGCCGGCGCTTGATCGCCGGTCTCGGCATAGTAGCCCTCGGGAGAACCCTTCTTCATACTTATCCATTCAAACAGCCTGAGAGCCTGTCGGAGATAGATTCTCACAAAACACCTGTTAAGCTGCAAGAAGTTCGTAGGATGGCGGTGTGAGTAAGCGATTCCGGGTTTGCGATCTGAATCAGCCGTTTTTGTTGCCGCCTTCGCTGCAGGATTGGTTGCCACAACAGCACTTGGCGCGGTTCCTGGCCGATGTTACCGAGGAGTTGAATCTTTCGCCCATTCTCGCTGCATACGAGCGCAGCGATGGGCGGGCGGCCGACCTTTGTGATTTTGTTTCTGATTTTGCCTGCCACTCCCACAATGTGGGTGCCGCACCCTTCGTGGTTCGAAGGGTGCGCTGGCTAGGATCTGTGCAGTGCCCCAGGGTTGCCGGCCAGCCTCGAAACAGCTAGCCGCGTGATCCGTCCCTAGATAACGGCGTTCACGCTGGTGCCAGTGGCCGCAAATACTCCTTCTACTTCCACCTCGGCGATTTCCAGGAAGCATTGCAGGACTGAGGGGTCGAATTGTGTGCCGCTTGACGTTACCAGGCGGCGAATGGCTTCGGGGCGGGGCAGGCCCTGGCGGTAGCAGCGGTTGGAGATCATGGCGTCGAAGGCGTCGATGATGGAGACGATGCGCGAGCCCAGCGGGATCTCCTCGCCCTTGAGGCCGCCGGGATAGCCGGCGCCGTCGTAGGACTCGTGATGATGCAGCGCGAACAGGCTGGCTTGTTCCAATCCGGGAATCAGCCGCAGGATTGACCAGCTGTATTCCGGATGCTTGTTCATCAGCGCGCGTTCTTCGTCGGTGAGCTTGCTGGGTTTTTTGAGGATCGCGTCCGGCACTCCGATCTTGCCGATATCATGCAGGAGGGCCGCCACTTCATATTGGTAGAGATCGGTCTCTTCGATGCCCAACCTGCGGGCCACGCGCACGGCCCATTCCGCCAGCCGGGTGCTGTGGACGCCGGTGTTCAGGTCCTTGAGATCGAGCAACTGGTTGAGCGCGCAGATCATGGCGGTGCGCATCGCGCCCTGCTGCTCCTCGAGTTCTTTCACTCGGAGCAGCAGGGGCGACCACGCATCGAATGTCTGGTGCACGCTCATACGGTTCCCGAATTAGAACAAGAATCCTAAAAGACCTCCGCCGGTGCTGGTTACGGTTTGCGATGCAGAACTCTTGGCGCTCTGCACTGCCTGATAGGTATCGAGCACGCCGTAGCCGTACTGCGACATACCGATCGGCTGGGCGTGGGACAGGGCCTGGGCGGCGCCGGGCTCACTGATGCCGGGGTTCGTGCCCGCCATCAGGGCCACAGTTCCGGAAACCAGAGGTGCGCTGAACGACGTGCCCCAGCCCACTGCATAAGTTCCAAAAGGATACGTAGTCATCACGCCTTCTCCCGGCGCGGACAGCCAAACCGGCGGCGCTCCGTAGTTCGAGAAAGCTGACGGGTTGTTGTTGTTGTCGGTGGAAGCCACATCGATGACGTTCGGCAGGGCCGCAGGATAAACGAGTTCCTGCGCCCCGTCGTTTCCGGCGGAAGCCACGCAGATCACGCCGCGCGATGTCGCGTAGGTGATGGCCGTAGCCAGCTCGCGCGATGGGCTGGTGAAATCGAAGCTCATGCTGATGACTTTGGCGCCGTGATTCACCGCGTAGTAGATGGCGCGCAGCACGTCAGAGGCATATCCGGTTCCGTTCGAACCGAACGCCTTCAGCGGCATAATCTTTGCCTGCGGCGCGACCAGGTGCACGAGTCCGGCGGTCATGGTGCCGTGTCCGAAGTCAGCGTACTGCGGTGTGCCGTCCACCACGCCAGCAGTGGACTGATCGACCACGCCCATAGTCGATTGATTCAGCTGCGCAGGCTCACCCGATCCATCAACGACGCCCATAGTGGATTGGTCCACCACGCCCATGGTCGACTGCGTAACGTCGGCCATCTCATTGCCGCCGGTTTGATTGCGGGTGAAGTCGTAGCCGTACACTAGGTGGCTCTTCAGCACGGCATTGCTGGTATCGACGCCGGTATCGATCATGGCGACGGTCACGTTTGCGCCGGCGACGCCGAAGCTGGATTGCGTTTGCGCGGTGCGGATGATCTGGTTCGGAGTCTGCGCGACATAGCCATGCCATACGGTCGCCCCGTAATACGAAACCGGAGCGTGGTCGTAGAGGTAATCAGGCGCGGTGCTGACCGAAGCCCCTTGAGCGGTAACGGCCTGGTCGGGCTCGACGTTGGTGATGCCGCCGCCCGAAAGCAACTGGGTCACAATCACCAGAAGGCTGAGTGCGTTGGGAACCTGCACCACGTAAAGCTGATTGTTCGGATCGCCGATGCCTTCGATCACTTTGCAGCCGAAGAGCAGGCAAGTGAGGTTCAAACCCAGCAGCCCATGCGTGTCGCGGATGATCAGGCGATTCGTGGCCAGCAATCCGCCCAGCAATTGGGCATTGGTCTTCGGCGCCGGAGGCGTAATGGCAAACCCCGGCTGCACGTAAACCGTGAACATGGAAAACATCAGCGCGACGCAAATTCCAGCCCGCAATTTGCTGCATCGCTCCGCTAAGAAAATCGACATCTTCTTCATAGCTTCTCCGAACATAGATATCAAAATAGAAGTGGTGAGTACTTTGGGGGATACAGCTACTGCGGGGGTTCAATCAGTCTATTTGGCGCTGACTCTAACGGCCAGTTACGCCGGTAATTCCTGCCGGATGACCAATGGTCTCCGGCGCAAGTCGTTCAGTTCCCTCGGCTTCGCGCCGTGCTCTTCTGCTGAATGCTGGTAATCGGCAGGTACACCGGGTGCATCGGGTCCACCGCTACCGAAAGCCGCAAATTGCTGCGCATTGCGAACTCCAGATGAAACTCGCCATTTCCATTGCTGGAAGTGGACGCAATGTTCTTCTGCCCTGCGAGCAGTACTACCGGTACTCCCGTTATGGGATGTTCCGGATTGGAACGATCGAGCATTTGTCCCACGAGCGACGCGCGCTCTGAATTGGGCTCCGAATCGACCCGCAGGTCCAGGTACACCGGCCCGATCCGATACAGCAACTGCCGCGCCGCAGCTACCGAGGCCCTCGCGCCCGCGGTCATGGGCTGGAGAACGCTGTCAAAGAGCAACTCTAGGATTCCGGCCTTCGCCTGACCGAAATCGGAGCCCGCGAACTGGGCTTTCACCGCGCGAACTGCGCCATCGGGAGGCTGATAGAGAGCTTCTCTCGCCGCCCGGTCCACAATCTGCCGGTAAAAATCCGCCATGGCGGCACATTCGCTGCACTCCGATAAGTGATTTACCAACGGCTCGCGCTCCGTCGCCGGCGCCACATTCCTCGCAAGTTCTACCCACTTTTCTGCAGCAAAATGCCTCATCGCATCTCCATTGACGGCCATTCGCAGTCGCCTGATTTTCTGAATTCTGGGGATAAAGGGAAGCGAGGAAGGGAAAAAATATAGGGCAGGAAGAAAATTTTTGAAGTTCCAGAATCGTGCCAGTGCCGTTGCCCATGTGGCACCGGGAGCCGCCCCCGGCCTTTCGCTTGCAAATCCAACAATTCTGGAGTTTTACTGCCAAAACCCGGGCGAGTGCGCCCGGAAACACACGCACATGAGCACTCCTTTTCATTACCTCCGATTACCAAAGTGAGCTGCGCATCACGGGAATCGTTGAACCATCCCGCCGGCAATCACCATACTGAAGGCTAAGTAACACTCGCTGCTAAGGCCAACAGGACAAAGGCCCTTCAGCCAGAAGGAATTCGTGTCTCTCCCGTATCATCGCGATCCGCTGCTGGAAGTGAGCAATCTCAGCGTCCTCTACCGAGGCGCTGGCGGCCAGTTCTGCGCGGCGATCAGCCACGCCAGCTTTGATATCGGCGCCGGAGAGATCGTCGGCGTCTTCGGCGCGTCAGGTTCAGGCAAGACCACGCTTGGTCTTTCCATTCTGCGTTTGCTTCCCGATTCGGCGCAAATTACCGCTGCCGCTTTGCGTTTCCAGGGTCGTGATCTGCTGACGCTCCGCCATGAGCAGATGCGCCGCGTGCGCGGCAACGAGATTTCCATCATGTATCAGGAGCCGATGCTGGCGCTGAACCCAGTAATGCGCGTGGGCGAGCAGATCGCGGAAGTATTTCGTGCTCATCATCAGGTTTCGAATCGGGAATGCCGTGAGCGTGCCGCCGAATTTCTGCAACGCGTGCACCTTCACAAGCGAGCAGATGCCTTCAACGCCTATCCCCACGAGCTCAGCGGAGGCGAGCGGCACCGCGTCGTGATCGCGCAGGCGCTGGTTTGCGGCCCCTCGCTCGTCATTGCCGACGAGCCCACGGCTGGGCTCGATGCCGCACTGCAAAACGAGATTCTGGACCTGATATCGGAATTGCGCCGCGATTTGCGCGTGAGTTTTTTGCTGATCAGCCACGATCACGCGGTCCTTGACCGCATGTGCGATCGCACACTAGAGATGTCGGCTGGACTGTTGACCGACGCGGCGGTTGTTCTCGGCAGAAATGGGCGGTCCAGCCGGCCGTTGCCGCGCATGAATGCTGAGACATCGGGATCGGAGCAGCCGCTGGTCAGGGTTTCGGCGCTTTCGAAGTCATACCAGACACGCGGACTGCGTTTTCGCCGAGGACCTGCGACTGGTGTTTTGCGCAACGTGGACCTCAGCATCCCACAGGACTCGACCGTGGCATTGATCGGGCAGTCTGGCTCCGGCAAATCCACCCTGGCGCGGTGTTTGGCAATGTGGGAAAAACCCGATGCCGGCGAGATCGAGCTAGCCGGCCAGGACCTGTTGCGCCTCACCCCGACCGAGCTGCGGCAGTTTCGACCGCGAGTACAACTGGTGTTGCAGGATTCCGCGGCCTCTATCAATCCCAATTTGAATGCCGAGCAGATCGTCGAAGAGCCTCTGCTCATTCAAAATCGCGGCGACAAACACACGCGACGAGAGCGCGCCCGGCAGCTACTCGAAGAAATTGGTTTCGAGCCGGCAATGTTCGAGCGCAAGCCGCTCGAATTCAGCGGAGGACAACGTCAGCGGCTGGCCATAGCCCGCGCGATGGTTCTCGAACCTCAGCTCATCATCTTCGACGAATCCACTTCCGGGCTCGACAGCGAAACCCAGCAGCAGGTGCTTGCGTTGCTGGCTGAATTGAAGAAGACGCGCCGCCTGAGCTATCTGCTTATCTCCCACGACCTTCACCTCGTGCGGGATATTGCCGATTCGATCCTGATGATGCAGGACGGATCCGTCGTAGAGGGTTCGCGAGAGATGCTCGCAGGCAGCACATTTCGTGCCCGCTCGGCTTCTGCGGCGACCGGGTCGGGCATCGCCTTGGTGGAAAGCCAATGAACACGGCGCGCTACATCGAACGACGGATTGCCAGCGGCTTGCTCTTGCTGCTGGCCGTGTCCCTGCTTTCCTTTTCGCTGTCTGCACTGGCCCCCGGCAGCTTTCTCGATGAAATGAAGCTGAATCCGCAAATCTCTCCCGAAACGTTCACAGCGTTGCGTGCCCAATATGGGCTGGACCAGCCAATTGCATTGCGTTACGCGCACTGGCTGCGCGCTGCCCTGCATGGCGACCTCGGCTTCTCGTTCGCATACAACGCGCCGGTGTCATCGCTGATTTGGAACCGCTGCAGCAACACCCTTCTGCTCACGGGGACGGCGACATTTCTCGTTTGGCTGCTGGCGGTGCCCTTAGGAATCCTCAGCGCCGCGAAAGGTGGCTGGCTCGACCGCATCTGCTCGTTTGGCAGTTCGCTGCTGCTGAGTGTTCCCGAAATTGTTATTGCATTGGCGCTGCTGGCATTTGTGGTGCGCAGCGGGCGACTTCCTATCGGCGGCATGGCTTCGCTCAATGCCGAGGATTTCAGCTTGACTCAGCGAATCCGGGACACGGTTCTTCACCTCGTAGTGCCCGCGGCGGCCCTGGTCCTTGCCGCTCTCCCAATTGTGCTGCGGCACACGCGTACCGCAATGGCGGAAGTGCTGCAGGCTCCCTTTATCAAAGCCGCCACCGGACACGGAATTTTCCGAGCGCGGTTGTTGCTGCGTCATGCTCTGCCGGCAGCGGCGAGTCCGCTGATTTCCCTTTTTGGATTTTCCATCGCGGGATTGCTGAGCGCGTCATTGCTGATCGAGGTCATCACCGGCTGGCCCGGATTGGGACCGCTGTTCCTTGAGTCCATTTTCGCTCGCGACTTTCAGGTGGTGATTGCCGTGGTGATGGTTTCATCGGCATTGCTGGTTGTGGGAAATCTCATGAGCGACCTGCTGCTCTATGCGGTCGATCCCAGGATTCGGTTAGAGTAGCCGATGAAGCGCCTCTATTTCGGCATCGTGCTTTTCGTGGGGCTGCATTGCGCCATCCTGTTCCCAGGATTGCTCGCGCCGTACGGACCTGCCGAGCAGAACCGGGAATATACCTTCGCACCGCCGACGCGAGTGCATTGGTTCGACGCCGGCGGGCGCTTTCATCTTCGTCCATTCGTTTATGCCATTGTGCCAACCGGAGATGAGGGGTATTCCGAAAGCACGAGCGCGCGTTATCCGGTTCGATTCTTCGTCAGTGTGGCTGTGCCAAATTCAGGACAGCGCAAGCTGCGCTTCTTTGGCGTCGATGCCCCAGGACGCATTTTCATTTTGGGAAGCGACGCCTACGGCCGCGATTTGTTTTCGCGAGTGCTCTATGGCGGCAGGATTTCGGTTGCGGCGGCCTTGCTGGCGACGTTTCTGGCCTTGCTGATCGGAACCCTTTTGGGAGCGGCCGCCGGATTGCGCGGCGGGTTGACGGACAGCGCCATCATGCGACTGTCAGAGCTGGGGATGGCATTGTCATGGTTCTATCTTCTGTTGGCCGTCCGCGCGTTCCTGCCTTTGCGCATCGCGCCCCTCGAAACCTTCTTTTTGCTCGCGGGCGTAATTGGCGTTACCGGGTGGGCGCGTCCGGCGCGACTCATTCGCGGCCTGGCGCTTAGCGCCAAAGAACGCGGCTTCGTGATGTCCGCCCGCGGCTTCGGCGCTTCCGAGTTCTACATTTTTCGTCGCCACATTCTTCCCCAATTGAAACCGCTGATTTTTACCCAGGCGGTGATTCTGATTCCGCAGTTCATCATGGCGGAAGTCACGCTGTCCTTCCTGGGACTGGGGGCCAGCGAACCGGTCGCAAGTTGGGGAAACCTGCTGGCCGACCTGCAGCAGTATCGAATCCTGGTTGCGTACTGGTGGATGGTGGCTCCGGTCTTCGCCGTAGTGCTGGTTTCGTCAACATACTTTTTCATGGCGAACATTTTCGAGAGGCGGGTACAATCCGTTGCCATATAGTGTGATTTTCACAAACTCTATTTTCACCACGGAGACACGGGGTCAATTGCTAATTTCGAAATCGGGTAATTTCGAAACTTATAAACGCGTGTTGAAGCGGTTTTCAATTACCCGATTACGAAATTTCCCAATTACGAAATGCCTTTTGTGTCTCCGTGTGTCCGTGGTGAACTGGATATTGTTTTGTGTCGCACTGCCCGTGGTGGCCGCCAGTGCGGCGCAGCCGTTGCAGAAAGGCGAAGACATTCAAGTCGAGCCTGGGCTCACAGGAAATTATGGTGGAACGCTGGTCGTGGGACAGCGCTCTGAGCCCAAGACGCTGAATCCCGTCCTCGCGGCCGATGCGCCTTCACGCGAAGTGATTGGCCGCATCAATGCCGACCTTATTCACATCAATCGCTATACCCAGAAGACCGAGCCGGCGCTGGCGAGTTCGTGGAAGATGTCTTCCGATGGCCGCACTTTCACACTCAAATTACGTCGTGGTCTGCGCTTCTCTGATGGTCAGCCATTCGACGCCGACGACGTTGTCTTCACTTTTCAGGTCTACCTCGACGAAAAGGTGCACTCCACGCAACGCGATCTGCTGGTCATCGGAGGCAGGCCGATGACAGTCACGAAAGTGGACGCACACACCGTCCGCTTCGAACTGCCTCAGCCCTACGCCGCCGCCGAACGCATTTTTGATAGCCTCGCGATTCTGCCACGTCATCTGCTGCAATCTGCATATGAGCAGGGAAAATTCGCCGAAGTCTGGAACCTGAACACGCCGCCGAGCCAGATTGCCGGACTTGGACCATTTCGGGTCAAGCAATATGTCGCCGGTCAACGCATCGTGCTGGAACGCAATCCGTATTACTGGAAGGCCGACAGCAACAAGCAAAGGCTGCCGTATCTCGACGAAATGGCCTTCATCTTCGCCGGCAATGAAGACGCGCAGGTCATGCGCTTCGAGGCACGTGAAACCGATATCATCAACCGCTTTGGGCCAGACAACTATTCGGTGCTGGCAAAGGAACAGCAAGATCGCGATTATCAGATCCAGGACCTCGGTCCCAGTTTGGAATTCAATTTTCTTGTCTTCAACCTCAACGATGTTCCAGCCGACAAGTTTCCCGACCTCGTCCGTGAGCAGGCCTGGTTCCGTGACCTGAAGTTTCGCCAGGCGGTTTCGGCGGCAATCGACCGGCAGGCGATCGTGCGCCTGGCTTATCGCGGGCACGGAGCCGCGCTTTGGGGCAACGAGAGTCCTGCCGACAAGCTGTGGGTGGACCAGTCATTGCCGCATCCGGAGCGCTCGCTTGACCATGCGCGCGAGCTGCTGAAATCTGCCGGATTCTCCTGGAATAGCGACGGCAAACTCATCGACAATCAGCAGAAGCCGGTGGAATTCTCGATCATCACCGGATCATCGAATGCGCCGCGCGTGAAGATGGCGACATTGATCGCCGACGACCTGTCGCAGCTCGGCATCACCGTCCACGTGGTCCCGCTGGAGTTTCGCGCAGTCGTCGATCGCGTCTTCCAGAGCAATAACTACGAAGCCTGCATTATTGGACTCGGCGGCGCAGACGCCGATCCCAATCCGCAGATGAACGTGTGGCTGTCGAATGGCGGCACGCATATTTGGAACCTCCACGAGATTCATCCAGCGACGGCGTGGGAAGCTGAAGTCGATGGCTTGATGAACCAGCAGATGGTTACCGTGAACTACAAGCAGCGAAGGCGGATCTACGATCGCGTGCAGCAGTTGCTCGCGGAAAACCTGCCGGTCATCTTTCTAGCCACACCCGACGTGCTGGTGGGCGCGAAAAATAACGTCGGGAACTTCCGCCCTGCCGTCCTCGATCCGTACGCGTTGTGGAACGCCGACGAACTTTACTTGAGGCGCCAGGCGCTGGCGAGCGCGCGGTGAAGGCTGCTGCCAGATTGCGAGGTGTGAAAGGCGCGGGCCAAGCGGGGTCCCCATCGGCGCCCTCTTTTGCCGCTGATGGGATGCAGGGAGCGCCTGCCTCCTCTGCGGCTTTATGGACAGACGAGCGCTTGGTCAAAGAATGTGTCAGGGGCAACGAAGAGGCATGGTCGCTGCTGATCGACAAGTACAAGAACCTGATCTTCTCCATTCCCATCAAGTATGAATTTTCCCGCGATGATGCCAGTGACATCTTCCAGTCGGTCTGTGTCGATCTGCTCGCGGAATTGCCGCGCCTGCGCCAGCCGCGCGCATTGCCGAAGTGGTTGATGCAGACGACATCGCACAAATGCCTGCATTGGAGGCGGCGCGAGAAGCGCTACGTCTCCGCGGAAGAGGAAGGCAATACGCCTGAACCGGCCGCTCCCGCCCGCGCCGAACAAGTACTTGCGGAAGCCGAGCAGGAGCAGGCATTGCGCGATGCGATTGCCGCGCTTTCGCCGCGGTGTGCACGAATGGTGCGCATGTTCTTTTTTGAAACGCCCGCCCGGCCTTATGAAGAGGTTGCCAGAGAACTTGGACTTGCGATCGGCTCCATCGGCTTCACCCGCGGGCGCTGTCTGGAACAACTCAAGAAGCAACTGCTCGCCAGGGGCTTCAGATGAAGGCTGCAGAATCCCCGATTGGGAATCTCGATTTGTCGGCCGAGACCATCGCGTCGCTTGCCAATGAGCAGCAGCGCCGCGAATTCCTCGTGCAGTACAGCTCCCGGCTGACTCTCGCGGTCGTAATCCAGATCGTCGATCGCGGGCGCGAGCTGCTGCAGGTAGATCCCAAGCAATCGCTGGCTCTGGCGGAAGCAGCGGTCGCAGTTGCAGCGACAATACCCGGATCGCTGCCGATGGGCCACGCACTGCGCGCCAAGGCCAATGCTTTGCACCACCTCGGCAACTATCGTCCCGCGATCGAACTGCACAGCCAGGCATTACAACTTTTTGAAGGCGCAGGCGAGCAGGCGGAGGTCGGCCGCACGCTTAGCACTTCCCTGCTGTCGCTGAATCTGGCTGGCGATTACGAGCAGGCGTTCACCTCGGCAGAACGGGCTCGCACCATCTTCACGGAACTCGGCGACCAGTTGCGGCTGGCGCGGCTCGATCTCAATTTAGGAAACATCTTTTACCGCCAGGACAGGTTCGCCGAGGCGCTGGCATGCTACCGCCGCGCCTACGACGTGCTGCTCGCGCATGAGAACCGCGAAGGCATCGCGGTCGCGCTCGGCAATCTTTCGGTGTGCCTCATCAGTTTGGGCGAATTTACCGAGGCGCTGAAGACCTATCGCGATGCCCGTGAATTTTGTCTAGCGCACAATATGCCCCGACTAGTCGCGCAGGCGGATTACAACATCGCATACCTCTACTACTTGCGCGGCGAATACAGCCGCGCCATTGACATGCTTCGCTCCACCCGCGTTGAGTGTCAGGGCGTTGCCGATCACTACCATCATGCGCTCTGCAACCTCGATCTTTCCGAACTCTACCTTGAGCTGAACCTCAGCGGGGAGGCGGTGGAACTGGCGCGCGAAGCCAATGCCGAGTTCGCCAAAATGGGAATGGGATACGAGGAAGCCAAGACCCTCGCCTTCGAAGCCATTGCCATGAGCCAGCAGGGACAAGCATTCCAGGCGCTCAAGGTCTTCGCCAAATCACGCGCTATGTTCGTGAAGGAGAAGAACCAGGTTTGGCCGTCGTTGATCGATCTCTATCAGGCGCTGGTGCTCTTCAATGAAGGACGCCATTTCGAAGCCCGCCGCCTCGCCCGTGCGGCCCTCGAGTTCTTCGACAGCTCGTCATTGCATGGCAAGGCCGTGCTTTGCCGCCTGCTGCTGGCGCGCATCGCCCAGCGCACCGCGGACCTCCCCGGCGCGCAGGACCAATGCTCGCACGCTCTGGAGAAGCTGGCCCAACACTCCACTCCCGTTTTGAAACACCAGGCCTATCTGCTGATGGGTCACATCCATTCCGCGGCCGGCCGGCAAAAGCAAGCATACGAATGCTTCCGCACCTCTCGCGACGCACTGGAGACATTGCGCAGCAACCTCCGCGGACAGGAGCTGAAGCTGGCCTTCCTCAAGAACCGGCTGGAAGTGTACGAACAGCTTGTGGATGCCTGCCTGAAGGAAACTCCGAGCGAGGAACTGGCGCGCGAGGCCTTTGGATACATCGAAGAAGCCAAGTCGCGCACGCTGATGGACCAGATGCTGCAGCCGACGTCCGCCGCCCCAGATGGCGCGGGGCAAAGCGAGCTGGTGCGCAAGATGCGCAACCTGCGCGACGAACTCAACTGGTACTACAGCCTGATTGAAGTGGAGCAGCTTCGTCCTGAGCAACGCTCGCCCGAGCACATCCAGCGATTGGAGGAGCAGGCGCGCGCGCGCGAAGGCGACCTGGTGCGGGTGTTGCAGGAAGCAAGTCTGGCCGAGGCCGGCCAGGCCGGCATGCACGTCTCCGAGAGCGTCTCGATGGACGAAATCCGCAGCGCGATTTCCCCCGGCACAATGATCGTCGAGTTTTTTCAGACCGGCGATCGCATTGTTGTTTGTCTGCTGAACCGTGACCGGCTTGAGATTCTGCCAGTGACGCTCGCTTCCCGAATTGGGAGCGTGCTGCGCCTGCTGCAGTTCCAGCTCTCAAAATTCCGGCTGGGGTCGGAGTACACGGAAGCTTTTCGCGATTCGCTGATTCAATCGACGAACACCCACCTGAAGAGTCTCTACGACGAACTGCTGGCGCCCATTCGCGACCGCCTCACTGCCGCCCACCTGCTGTTTGTGCCCCATGGGCCGCTGCACTACGTGCCGTTTCATGCCCTATTCAACGGCGAGAGCTATCTGATCGATCAGCACACCGTCTCCTACGCTCCCAGCGCCAGCATCTATAAAGTTTGCGCCGAAAAGCAGGCGAACACCGCGGGACCGTCGTTGATTATGGGGGTTCCCGACGAGAAAGCCCCGTCGATTCTCGACGAGCTTCGTTCCCTTTCGGGAATTCTTCCCCATCCGAATCTTTACATCGGTAAGGCCGCCAGCGAGTACGTGCTCAAGAGCGCCGGCCCCGGCAGCCGCTTCGTGCACATTGCCACGCACGGGTATTTCCGTCAGGACAGCCCAATGTTCTCCTCGATTCGCCTGGGCAATTCCTATCTGAGCCTCTATGACCTGTATCAGCTGCGTCTGCCCGCGGAGCTGGTGACCTTCAGCGGATGCGCCACCGGACTGAACGTAGTGGCAGCCGGCGACGAGCTGATCGGCCTCGCCCGCGGACTGTTTCAGGCCGGCGCGCAATCGCTTCTGCTCAGCCTGTGGGATGTACATGATCAGAGCACAGCGGAATTCATGAAAGCGTTTTACTCCGCGATTCAAGCGGGTGAGAACAAGGCCTCGGCGGCAAAGGCCGCCATGCTCACGGTTCGCGAGCAGTACCCGCATCCGTACCAGTGGGCGCCATTTGTGCTGATGGGGAAATATGCGAATGCATAGCCCCGGACCGGCGCAGGCGCGACCCCAATCTGCCCCGACAACCCGGCCCGTTTTCTGCGAAGATAGTTCAACATGCGGTTTGCGCCGTCTATTTCGTTCACAAATCGCTCGAAAACGCGCTTATTTTGCGCTTCTGTGCTGGTATTGCTTGTGTCGCTCGCAGGATTCGCACAGCAGGCAAATCATCCCGCGCCCATTGCCGTAAACCCGCCGAAGCATAGTGGCAACTCGCTTACCACCGTGATTACTGATGAAAATGGTGTTGCGATTCCCGACGTTGTGGTCACTCTCACTGACCAACAAACCGGCGAAACCCTCCGCGCCCATACCGATGCGGCGGGGCGAGGACAGTTTTTGGGTCTTAACAGCGCCCACGAGTTCACGGTGCGCGCACAAAAAACCAACTACTACGAAGTGTTGCATGCAGATTTGCACGCCGCGGGGACGCAGGTGGTCGAAGTCACCATGCCTCACGTGCAGGAACTCAAGGAAGTGGTCAATGTAACCGCTACCGCGCCGGGCATCGATCCCGCGCAAACTGCGAATACCCAAACGCTGGGAACAGCGGAGGTAATCAATATTCCCTACCCTACGTCGCGCGACATTCGCAACATCCTCAACTACATTCCCCAAGTGGTACAGGATGGAAGCGGACAAGTCCATGTCGCGGGCGCGGCCACCTACGAAACTCGCGATGTCCTGGACGGCTTTGACATCACTTCTCCGGTCAGCGGAACGCTTTCTACTCGCTTCAGCGCCGATGCAGTGCGCGCGATTGACGTCGAAAGCAGCCGCTACTCCACCCAGTTTGGACGCGGATCGGGTGGGCTGATTGACTTCACCAGCGGCACCGGCGACGATCATCTGCGTTTTGACGCTACGAACTTCATTCCTTCGCTGACATCCAAAAAGGGAATCAATTTCGATAAATGGGTGCCGCGCGCCACGGTCTCGGGTCCGATCGTCAAGGGAAAAGCCTGGTTCTTTGATTCCGCCGACGCCGAATATGACGAGAATCTGTTTAAAGATCTGCCCAGCGAGGCCGACACCGATCCCTTCCTGCGCGCCAGCAACCTCGCCAAAGTTCAAGTCAATCTCCGCCCCAACGACATCTTGAGCGGCGAGCTGCTGCAGAATGTTCAAGATGAAGACCGCGAATTCTTGAGCCTGCAGAACCCCGCATCGACCACATTGCAGCGCGATATCAGCATCTACATGGCTGGTCTGAAGGAGCTGCATTACTTCTCCGGCGGCGCCACTTTGGAACTTGGCTTCGCGGAAAACGGCTTCCGCGACAGCTATCGGCCGCAGGGGACCGCTCCTTATTTCATCAATCCGAACGGAACCAGCGGCAATTACTTCGAGAGTTTCGTCGGACATTCGCATCGCTCTCAGGGAATTGCGAACCTGTTTCTCAAACCCTTCAACGCCGGTGGCCATCATGAGCTGAAGCTTGGGCTCGATCTTGACCACGAGAACTTCGACCAGCTCTTTGGCGACCGTCCATTTTCGTTGTTGCGCATCGATGGAACACTGCTTCGGCAAAGTGTCTTGCCGCCGGCCACGCAGTTTGAGCGCAACAATTTCGAAACCGGAGCATATGTTGAGGACCGCTGGTCGCCCTCCGATCGTTTGCTGCTGCAGCCAGGATTGCGCTTCGATTGGGATGAGATTGTGCGCCGTCCGTTGTTTTCTCCGCGCATTGCATCCACTTACGCCTTGGGGAGGGAGCGGAACACCAAGCTATCTGCGGGAATCGGCATCTACTACGACCGCACGCATCTCGACTTCCTGGCGCGCGCGCTCACCGGCCCGCGCTTCGATACCTACTTCGATCCCACAGGAACGTCGCCCACCGGCCCTCCACTGGAAACGACTTTCGCTGTGAATCAATCTCTGCTGCGCGAGCCGCGCTTCGTGAACTGGAGCCTGGGCATCGAACAGAAGCTGCCGGCGTCAATCTACGGCAGCCTGGAGTTTACGGAAAGGAGCGGCACCGACGGATTTATTTTCCAGAATCTCAATTCGGGAAACATCCTTTTTGGCAATTATCTGCTCACCAACACGCGACGAGACCATTACCACGCGGTGCAATTCACGGCGCGCAAGCACTTTTCCGGGGATTACAACCTGTTCGGCGCTTATACCCGCTCCTACGCGCACTCGAATGCCGTGATCGATTACACGCTGGTGAACCCAATTTTCAGCCCGCAGGCAGGCGGGCCGCTACCCTGGGACGCTCCCAACCGTTTTCTGAGCTGGGGATGGCTGCCGGTGCCGCTCACCAAGCGCTTCGATGTTGTCTATGCGCTCGAATACCGCACCGGATTCCCGTTTACCGCAGTCAATACCAATCAGCAGGTAGTGGGCGCGCCCGATTCCCTGCGCTTCCCCGACTACTTTTCCGTCGATCCCGGATTGGAACTGCGCTTTACTTTTCGTGGATACGCGCTGGCCCTGCGCGGGGTTCTGGAGAACGCCACCGCGCGCAAGAACCCGGCATTCGTAAACAACAACGTCGATTCACCGGGATTCGATACGTTCAATACATTTCAGGGCCGGGCGTTTACGGCGAGAATTCGCTTTCTGGGGCGGAAGTAAACGGCAAAAAATCAACAGCAACATCCCGTACGGATTTTCAGATATGCCAAACAATGGTACAGCTTCGAGCAATTTTCTTTAGGTGTCATCCTGAGTCCGCACAGCGGGCGAAGGATCTCCTGAGATGCGTCGGAAGAAATTGCCGGGCGCGCGGCTCTTCAATCAGGAATCGTGGCCGAGATCCCACTACTGCAAATAAGATGAAAGCTTTCCGCAGAGGTCCTTCCTCCTCTCGACTAAATCCGCGTTGCGGACTCAGTCGATCGTCGTCAGGATGACATACTAGCTAACAGTATGCAGCCTACGGCTCGTCCTCGCCGCCTTGCGACTCCCCCGGCGCTGGCTTGGTTAGATCGATTGCAGGAATTCCCGCTGCCTTCAGTTGCCGATTCAACGCATCCACTCTGCTTGTGATCTCATTCCAACCGGACAATTTTGCGTTCAGTGGCTGCTGTAATTCCTCAAAAGCCGCAATGGCTGCGGGCGTGGGAGCCGCGTCGGCGCTCTCGATTACTGCATAGACGTGCGCCAGTTCGCCGTTCAGGCTCGTCAGATCTGCACTTCGGGGAGCCCTCCCGGCCGTCTCGAATGCCGATGCGTCCTTATCCATAGCATCGATCGAATTGAGAACAGCGCCCTGCGCGCGAGTTCTCGCGTCCTTAAGCTGCGCGCGCAGGCTGCGGAGCTGTTCGAGCGCGGTATAGTCCTGGTGCAGCGCTGCAACGATCTTCTGCTGCAATGCAAACTGCTGTTCCAGATCGGCCGGCGGGACTTTTACTCGTGGATCTTCTTTGATGATCAAAGGTTGCGTGTATGTCTTGCCCGCAACAGTGAGCCGGACGGTGTAGTCGCCGGGCAGCGCCAGTGGCCCTTGTGGCGCGAGGGGTGTGTCGTGATAAATCGCGGAGATCGGATAATCGCGTTCGAATGTCTCCAGGGGCCAATAGTGCAGGTCCCAGACGAAGCGATGCATGCCCGGCTTGTTCGACGGAAGCTCAAAAGGCCGCACCCAATAGGTTGGGACGCGCAATTCTTTAGCCTCGGGCGCCGGGCGCTCCCAATTCGGGAACTTGCGGACCAGCTTGCCATGGGAATCGAGGATTGCGAGGCTGAAACCCTCGTCGATCGATTTCTCCATCAGCAAGCGAATCTCTTCTGCGCTGTGTTCGCCCAGCGCGTCAACCGCTCCTCCGTTTGGAACTTCCGTCTTCAAGTAGTAATCAATGATCGCCCCATCAGGCGGGTTCTTGCCGGCGGGCTCTTCCGGCGGCAGCGGCGTGTCGGTGTTGGTGTCGCGGCGATAGCGATACGCGACTCCCGGCTTGAACAGAAAGATCTCAGATTGCGCAACTTCCTGCGTCATCTGTCGCAGCGGAGTGATGTCATCGAGAATCCAGAATGACCGGCCATGGGTGCCGACGACGATATCGTCGTTGTGCACCACCAGATCGCGCATGGAAGTCGCCGGCAGGTTCAACTGCAGGGATTGCCAATGGTCTCCGTCATCGAATGAAACCCAAATCGAGGTCTCAGTTCCGGCGAAGAGCAGGCCCGCTTTCTCGGGATCCTCGCGGACCGTGTTTACCGGCGCATTATCGGGCAATCCGGTGACGATCTTCTGCCAGGTCTTTCCCCCGTCGTGCGTTCTGAATATATAAGGATGCAGATCGTCCAGACGGAAACGGTTCACCGCCGCGTAGGCGGTTTGCGCATCGAAGTGCCCGGCATCGAGTTGCGCCACCTTGCTCCAGGAGGTGAGCTCCGGCGGAGTCACGTTCTGCCAGCTCCTGCCGCCATTGCTCGTGACCTGGATCACTCCATCGTCAGTCCCCGCCCAAATAATGTTCACGTCCTTAGGCGAGGGCGCGATGCTGTAGATTACGCCGCGGTGCTTGCCCCTCTGCGAATCGGAGTTAGCGAAGACGCCCAGGTTGGCCGGCGTTCCCGGATCGGGACGCGCCAGAACCGGCGAGATCACGCTCCAGTTTCGCCCACCGTCTTTGGTTGCGAACATTACATCGGAGCCGAGCAGCAGCAGCTGGGGATCGGCCTTGGAGAAGATAAGCGGCGCAGTGCGATTGAACGGATGCTTCCCCAACACCACCGGAGTGACGTCTTCCTCCTGACCGGTGTCGCGGTGGTAGCGAGCCACCTTGCCACGCGGGCCACCATAAATAATGTTCGGATCGCTGGGATCGGGAGCGATGTACGCGTATTCTTCTGCGCCTACTGAATGCCAGTCGTGGAAGGTGATTTCGCCGTCGTTGCCCCGGCTCGATGTGCCCGCCGAGCCGCTCTCCTGCTGTCCGCCGTAGACCCAATACGGGAACTGGTCATCGGTGATCACATGGTAGAACTGCGCCGTCGGCTGGTTGTACCAGGAGCTCCAGGTGCGGCCGCCGTTCACGGTGGTGGTCGCTCCCTGATCGACGCCCAGCAGGATGATGTCGGGATTCTGCGGGTTGATCCAGATGCTGTGATAGTCGTCCCCGCCGGGCGCGCCCTTCCACGCGATGAAGTTCTTGCCGCCGTCGGTGGACTTGTAAGTTGAGGTATTGGCGACATAAATCGTGTTCTCGTCTTTGGGCGAGACGCGCACCCAGGCGAAGTCGGAGCCGCGTCCCCAGATGCGTCCTTCTGTGTTGACGCGCGTCCAGTTCTCGCCGGCGTCGCTCGAACTGTAGAGCCCGCCTTTGGTTGGCGAATCCACCAACGCGTACATGCGGCGCGGATTGCTGGGCGCAATGGTGATGCCGATGCGGCCTAGTTTGTCGTGTTCCCAATCGGGAAGGCCTGCGGTGAGCTGCCGCCAGTGATCGCCGCCGTCTTTGGAAACGAAGAGCCCGCTGCCGGCGCCCTCAAAGGGATTGCCCACGCTCCACGGCGGCCGCCGCGAGGCCCACATCACCGCATAAATCGTCTGCGGATTGGTCGGATCGAACTCGAGATCGACAGCGCCGGTGTTCTCGTCTTTGTAGAGAATTTTCTCGAAGGTCTGGCCACCATCGGTGGAGCGAAAAACGCCGCGTTCCGCATTTGGTCCGTAGGGATGTCCGAGCACGGCGACATACACGCGATTGGGATCGCGCGGATCGACGAGGATGTATCCAATCTGCTGGCCATCGCGCAGACCGAGATGCGTCCAGGTTTTTCCTCCATCAGTGGATTTGTATATACCGTCGCCGGTGGAGAGGTCGGGACGCCGCAGTCCTTCGCCGCTGCCCACATAAATAATGTCCGGATTGGATGGCGCCACTGCCATCGCGCCTACCGAGCCGGTTGGCTGACCGTCAAAGATCGGCTGCCACGTGCGCCCGAAATCGTCTGTCTTCCATACGCCCCCGTCGGTCGCCGCCATATAGAAGAGGTTGGGCTTGTCAGGAATGCCGGCGATGGCCACGGTGCGTCCACCACGAAAAGGGCCAATGCAGCGCCAGCGCATCTCCTGATAGAGCGTCGGACTGAACTGCTGGGCCAGGGCTGCCGCACTGAAGAGAAGAATGGCTACATAAAGAGGTGAGCGTCGCATTGGGTTCCTTGCAGGAAAGCTACTGAGGATAAATGAGAGCCGGGTACTCCGCCAACCTGATCGCCGGTAATGAGATGGTTGTGCGACCTCGCACATTTGAGTAGAGCGGTTCGGAGCGCTGGGTGGGGGTGAGGAAAGCGTTTCCTGCATGCTAGAGCATTTTCAACTAATCCAATCGAAAGCAATCGCTGCTAAGACCTGTCATTCTGAGAGAGGGCGAACGCCCGAGTCGAAGAACCCCTGCGATGTGTTCGCCGGAATTGCGCCGGGCACAGCTGCATTTGGAAAATCTTCGCTGAAACCGCGGGCCGCATTCATGCTTCAGCAGTAACGGGGTCCTTCGACTCGGGCGTTCGCCCTCGCTCAGGGTGACAGCCGAGTCATCGTCCAGCAGAATGAGGTGGCTGATTACTCGTAGCGCAGAGCTTCCATTGGCTCGATGCTGACGGCCCGCCGGGCGGGCAACAAAGCGGCACATACACCGACAAGGACCAGAATGAGACTGCCGAACAGGAACGAGCGCGGATCATCCGGCGTGACTCCGTAGAGCATGGTCTTGATCAGCCGCGTAGCGGCAAAGCTCATGCCCAAACCAACTATCACTCCGATCCCCAGCAACTGGCCCGTCTCGCCCAAAATCATCTGTAGGATCCTGCCGCGGTTGGCGCCCAACGCCATGCGCACGCCGATCTCTCCAGTTCGCTGCGAAACACTGTAAGCAAGCACGCCGTATAGGCCGATCGCGGACAAGGTAAGCGCAAGCAGGCCGAAGAAGCCGGAGAGCATGGCCATCATGCGCTGCTGCGAAATCGTGCTCTGCACCTGCTGATTCATGGTGGTGAAATCGTAAAGTGGCAGGTTCGCATCGATGCTGCGCAATGCCGCGCGAACGTCGGCGGCCATGCGATCGGGATCGGCAGCAGTGCGGATCGCGAAACTCACCGCCTGAGAATCGTTGCGGGAAGCAGACTGCTCCAGCGGAGTGAAGATCGCGTCCTGATGATCTTCATCGATATCGAAGTATCGCGCATCGCGTACTACGCCAATGATCTCGACGTCCGGTCTCGCACCTTTCTTGAGGTCGAATGAAATGCGCTGTCCGATGGGATTGCGGTCGCCGAAATAATGCCGCGCCATAGTTTCATTCAGGATGGCGACTTTGGGCATGGAGGTTGTGTCGCGATCGTCGAAGTCTCGCCCAGCCAGCAGCGGCATCTGCAGAGTGCCGAAATAGCGGGGACCGACGAGATAGGTTATTGTCCAATTGTTGGCGAGATCTTCTCCCGGTTTGGGAACGTATCCGGGAATGACGGCGCTTGTAAGGTAAGCGCGTCCGGTAAACGGCTTTTCGTTCATGAACGTTGCCGATTTGACCCCCGGAATCGCCCTTACGCGCTGCATGATCTCCTCGAGCAAGGCGGTGCTACGCTCGCCCTGATAGCCGGTGAGGTGAGGGTCGAGCGTAAGCATGAGCAGGTTGTCATGGTTGAAGCCGAGATTCGCCTGGTACAGCTTGCGCAATGTCGCCAGAAACAATCCCGCACCGATGACCAAAGTCAGCGAGAGCGCGATTTGTCCTGTGACCACCACGCGGCCGAAGGGCAGGCGGGAGGCGCGTTCGGCAGCTTGTCCGCTCTTCAGCGCTTCATTTTGATCCACACGAGTGGCGCGAATCGCGGGCGCGACTCCGAATAGCAGCGCGTTCAAAACACAAATTGCCGAGAGAAAGGCAAGCAGGCGGAGGTCCCAATGCATCAGAAATGCCGGCGAGTACGGCTGGCCTGAGGTGGCGATGCGGACGATAAGCGTCCGTGCCCAAAAGGCGAAGATCACGCCGGCCGCCGAGCCAATAACCGACAGCATGAGGCTCTCCGTCAGCATTTGCCGGATGATGCGGCCGCGGCTGCATCCCAGGCTGAGGCGGATGGCAAACTCGCGGCGGCGTGCATTCGACCTCGCCAGCAATAAACTGGCAATGTTCGCGCAGGCAATCAGCATCACTACTGCAACCACGGCCATGAGTGCCTGCAATGGCTCAGAGAAGCGCGAGCGCAAACCGCTGGTCCCACGATGCGCCGGGTCAAGTTCGATAAAACGCCGAGCGATCTCATCCTTGCGGGGATTGTTCGTCGCCGCAGCCGCTTCCGCATCGTGGAAGATGACCGTGAGTTCCGCGGCCGCGCTCTGCGGACTCGCACCCGGCTTGAGTCGCAGGAAAGGCATTCCCGCCGAGTTGTCCGGTTTTGGGAATCCCGCGGAGGCGCTGCCGGCTTCCACTTGTGCTTGCGTGATCATGGGCATAACCAGATCGGCAGGTTCATCCAGCGCGATCCCCGAAAACGCGGGCGGCATGACTCCGACAATCGTAAAAGGAATCGTGTTGATGTCCACCGCGCTGCCAATGACATTTGCAGTGCCGCCAAACCGGCGCTGCCAGTAACCGTAACTGATCATCGCCGGCCAGCCGCGGCCGCCATTCGCCGAACGCAAGTTGTCCGCTGGAACCATGGCTCGCCCCAGGTACGCCGGAACTCCGAGAACGTCGAAATAGGCGCCGGAAACGAACTCTCCTGGCGACAACTCCGCATGACCGGAGACGGCGACGCTCAGCCTCGAAACCTCCTGAAACGAGGCGATGCCTTGGGCTTGCGTCGCGCGCTGCAACATCAGATCGATATCGCGATTCAGCAGCGTGTGGGAGACCATGAAGTGTCCGACTTTGACGCGGTTGGTTCTGAAAAAGAACAACTGCTGCGGACTGCGCACCGGCAGGGTATTCAGGAGGAAGGAATCAATCAAACTGAAGATGGCGGTATTCGCCCCGATGCCCAGGGCCAGCGAGAACACCGCAACGGCAGTGAAAGCTGGGGCATGGCGCAAATTGCGGATTGCGTAGCGCAGATCCTGAAGCGTGGTCTCGAAGAAATTCAGCCCGCGAGCGTCGCGGCATTGCTCCTGGATTTGTGAGATGCCGCCGATGGCGCGCAGCGCGGCATAACGCGCTTCTTCGCGAGACATTCCCTTCGCGATGTTTTCTGCGATCTGCTGGTCGAGGTGGAACTGGAACTCCGAGCTGAGCTCCTGCTCGATGCGCTCGCGCAGAAATACTGTCCGCAAACGCAAGCTCAATTTATCGATCCATCGTACGCCGTCAGACCAACGCATAACCTTAGCTCCTCAAGCCTTGCGCAGCACTAGATCAATGGCAGACGACAATCGCTGCCAACTGGCTTTTTCTTTTTCCAACTGCGTACGCCCGGCGCGCGTGAGGGAATAGAACTTGGCGCTGCGTCCGCCGTCGGTTTCCATCCAATCTGCTTTGATCCAACCCTGCTGTTCCAAACGGTGCAATGCTGGATACAGGCTTCCCTGCTGCACCTGCAATACTTCCTCGGAGATTTGCTGAATGCGCTTCGCGATCGCCCATCCGTGCTTGGGCTCGAGCGCGAGCGTGCGCAGGATCAAGAGATCGAGCGTGCCTTGAACGAGATCACTGGGTTTTCCCATTTGTCGATAATCTACAACTGGCATTGTAGATAGTCAACAATCTGCGCGCCACCAATCTTTGTCGCCTCTGTTGAGACTTTCAATTGATTATGAATTTGTCATTCCGAAGCGCTTGTTTTGGCGCGAGGAATCTGCTGTTTCGACGTCCGGCAAAGCAGATCCCTCGCTTCGCTCGGGATGACAATTCATTCGATTCGGGATGGCAGTTTCATTCGATTCGGGATGGCAGTTTCATTCGATTCGGGATGGCAGTTTCATTCGATTCGGGATGGCAATTCACGAAGAGTGCAGGATAGCGCCTCAGTTTGTGAATTCCCTTGAAATTGGGAGAGAAAGTGCGGTAGCAGGAACTGAAGAGTTTTCCAAAAAGGGAATTTCAGATTCCATGACATCAGAATCGCAGAATTGTTTCATAGAGCGCTGGAGGCACAACTCGTCCGAATCGGATTGCGTTGATCTCATCCCGATGTCATTTGGGAAATGAGATCGATCTCATGCAATCTCTGGTGGGTTCTGAGATGATCTCACTTCGATCTCATCGAAAAGATGGGATTCGATGAGACCTTGGCGCGTAAGTCCTTTAGATCATGAGATCAAATTGAAAAAGATTGTTTATCCCAGAATGCCCGCAAGCAGAAAGATTCGATCTGAGCAGGGTCTAACTGTTCAATTTCGGACAGAACTGAGCGCAACCGACCGTGCTGAGTCTGCATTCCTCGCGTCGGAAAGCTTTAAACGGTTCTGAATCAAAGGCTTAGCCGCCGAGACTTTGGCAGCATCGATGCTCGCACGAACTCGAGGAACCATTAAAGATGAACTTTCGCGTGGCGTTGCGCTCTCTAAAGAAGAACCCAGTCTTCACTCTGGTTGCGCTCACTGTGCTGGCGCTAGGCATAGGCGCAAACACTGCGATTTTCAGCGTCGTCAATGCTGTGCTCCTGCGGCCGCTGCCCTATAAGCATCCCGATCGCATCGTTTCCGTGGGGACACTTTGGCTGCAGACGCGCGGTATCGGTCAGGTCTCTCTGCCGGACTTTCTCGACTGGCGCGCGCAGAGCAGCAGCTTTGAAGCCATGTCGCTCTACTCCGATTATCCCGATGATGTCTTCGCCAATAACATTCCCCAGCGCGTGAATACGACCTTTTCCGATGCGCAGTTTTTCCAAATATTTGGCATTGCGCCCATTCTTGGGCGGGTTTTTGCCGAGTCGGACGCGCAGCAGCCTGTCGCGGTGCTGAGCGACAGCTTCTTCCAGCGAACCTTCCACGGCGACCCTGGCGCCTTGGGAAAAACGATCAAGTTGGACCAACAAGCATTTGTGGTGATCGGAGTAATGCCTGCCGGATTTGGCTACCCCAACGATACTCAGGTTTGGGAGTTTGCCCCGACATTCCTCAGTCGCTGGGGCGAATCGCGCAGCGGCCATAACTTCCGAGCTGTGGGGCTCCTCAAACCCAATGTGAGCCTGGAACAGGTGCGGGCAGAGATGACTGCGATCGGCTCGCGGCTTGCGGCGGCATATCCGAATGACGATGCCAAGAAATCCGTAGCCGTCACGCCGCTACACGACCAACTCGTACGTGGCGTCCGCACCACGCTCTATCTGCTTCTTGCTGCCGTTGCTCTGGTCCTGCTGATCGCGTGCGCGAATGTCGCCAATCTGCTGCTGGCGAAGGTCGCCATGCGCAAGCAGGAGATCGCGATTCGCACCGCACTTGGAGCTTCGCAAGCCGCGATTGTGCGCCAGCTTCTGGCGGAAGCTCTTGCCTTGGCCATTCCGGCCGGGGCCATCGGCTTGCTGCTGGGATGGTGGTCGGCGGAGGCCCTGGCGCATTTCTCCCCAGAGACGCTGGCGCAGGCCAAATCCGTAACTCTCGATTGGCGAGTGGCTCTGTTTGCGGCTGTGGTTTCGCTGCTCTCCTGCATCATCTTTGGATTGGTGCCGGCATTTCAGGCTCGCGATGTCGACGTAAACAGCTCGCTGCATTCCGGTGGAAGCACTCGGGTGATGGATGCCGGAATGGGGAAGTTGCGCGGCGGCATCGTGATGGCAGAGATCGCCATGTCGATGGCATTGCTGATCGGATCCGCAATCCTCATCCGCGGTCTAATTGCGCTCAGCGCCGTCGATCCGGGATACCGCGCGCAAGGAATTACTGTGATGGACCTCTCCTATCCAGCATCCACTCCCGAGCAGGAACGGCAAGCGGTGCAGTTCTATTCCAGCCTGCTGCAGCAAGGTTCCACTACGGCGGGCGTCCAGGCGATCGCGGCCAGCACTGCGTTGCCAAATGACCTTGGAAACGGAAGCAATGGCGCTTTCTGGATTGAAGGCAGACCCGGCCCTTCGCCCGCCGATTATCTTTCGCAAAATGCTGGCTTTATGGCCATAACTCCCGAGTACTTTCGCATTTTGGGAATTCCATTGATTCGCGGGCGAGACTTCAGCGACCGTGATCAGCCTGACGCGCTGCAGACCTGCATTGTCAACCAGGCGCTCGCGAGAAAGTTTTTCCCCGGCGAGGATGCCATCGGCCATCGAATCAAAACTGGCTACGACAGCCTGAATGCGCCATTCATGACCATCGTCGGAGTCGTGGGAGATGTGCGCCAGGACAGTCTCGACCAGCCACCGTTCCCCTACATCTACATGCCTTATATGCAGCATCCCGGGCCGGCTGCTGGAATGAAAATCATGTTCCGCGGAAACGAAAGCCTTGCTCCCACGTTGGCGGCCGCGGCTCACCATCTGAATCCTGAAATCGCCATTGACTTCAAACCATTGACGGATCTACTGGACCAGGGATTTGCCCCGTCGCGTTTCCGGAGTGGGCTGCTGGCCCTGTTTGCCGGATTGGCGCTGTTGCTGGCGTTGGCCGGCCTCTATGGAGTGATGTCCTACACGGTGGCGCAACGTCGTGGAGAAATTGGAGTGCGTATGGCCATGGGCGCGCAACGGACGCAGGTGGTGCGCATGATCCTCGCTCAGGGACTGTGGCTGGTGCTCCCAGGAATCCTCATCGGCGCCGCTTTCGCTCTGGCCAGCAGTAAGCTGTTCGTCAGCCTCGTCTATGGCGTGAAGCCAACCGATCCTGCAACGTTTGCCGCGGTAGCTCTGCTGCTGGCCATCGTCGCGTTGCTGGCGATGTATGTGCCTGCGCGAAGGGCGGCGGCGGTGGATCCTATGCTGGCGTTGCGCAACGAATGAAGCCGCGGATTCACTACGGACGACTCAGCGCGGCAGAGCCGCAACAAAAAGCCTTTCTCACCACGGAGGCACAGAGAACACGGAGAAATTCAACAGAAAGCTTTCTGGAGTTCTTTTCTCAGTGGACTCCGTGCCTCCGTGGTGAGAAATTGATGTTGAAATTTGCATTCGGCGGTCATGTGCTTTGTGTCCTGTTGGTGATGAGTCTGATCTCATCCGCGATCGGCACTGACGCAGCTCAACACGCAAGGCTCACTCTGATATCTGAATATGCCGATTTGAAACCCGGCGAAAACTGGATTGGATTGCGGTTCCAAATCGATCCGGGATGGCACATCTATTGGATGAATCCCGGAGATTCCGGAGAGCCGCCTAGAGCCTCATGGCATCTGCCCAGCGGATTTCAAGCTGGAGAGTTGCAGTTTCCCACGCCCACCCGCATTCACGATCACTCGCTCATCGATTACGGATATGAGAATGGCGCAGTTCTATTGTCGAAGCTCACGGTGCCGCCGAATGCGTCAGGTTCGATTGACCTAAGCGCCGATGTGCGATGGCTGGTGTGCCGCGAGGTATGCATCCCCGGTCGTGGATCGGTTGTGCTGAAACTGCCGCTCAGCGGGAGCAATGCTCCGTCTTCAGATGCCGGGCTCATGCGTGCCGCCGAAAGCCAGCTTGCGAGGGATCTTCCGCGCGGAGTCGTACTTTCCGGCAGGTCGACTGGCGATCAGTTCGTACTACAGGTGGCGAGCAAGACTCGTCAATTCGGAGTGGTGAAGGACTTTTTCCCCCTCGATCCGGGACAGCTGGAAAACACCGCGATCCCAAAGATCAAAATGGTCAAAGACATGGTCGAGATTACCGTCAAGAGATCGGAGCAGTTGTCCCAGCCCATTCAGTCCCTTCGCGGTATCCTGATGGTCGACGGGAAGGCGTACCGGGCGAGTTTTCCAATTTCCTCTGCTGCCCATTCCGGCTCTCGCGCGTCTTCTCAATGATGCGCGTAGTTGACAACCCACCCGCTACCGCGGATGGTACTTCAGAGCTGAGTAAGGAGTTACACACATGAGGTCTCTTCGAGCTTTTCTCCTGGTGGTTATCGCGCTGGTTGCACTGGCCGTTTTCGCGGCGCGCGTGGGTGAGCCAGCGCCTGATTTCACCGGAAATGATAGCCATGGCCAAACCCACAAGCTCTCGGATTACCGTGGCAAATTCGTAGTGCTGGAGTGGCACAACAACGGATGTCCGTACACCCGCAAGCACTACGAGAGCGGCAATATGCAGCGGCTGCAGAAAGAATGGACGCAGAAGGGCGTTATCTGGCTGACGATAATCTCGTCGGCCCCAGACAGTCAGGGCTATGTGACGGCAGCGCAGGAAAATGATTATTTAGAGAAAATGCACGCCGTACCAACGGCGGCCATTCTCGATCCAAAAGGGGAAATTGGACACCTCTATGAAGCCAAGACCACGCCACATATGTTCATCATCAATCCGCAAGGCGTCCTGATTTATAACGGCGCAATCGATGACAAGCCGACGAGCGATGAGTCCGATATTCCCGGCGCCAGGAATTACGTTTCTGCAGCGCTACAGGAAGCCATGGCCGGCGAGCCGGTGGCGGTCGCGAGCACCCGCCCTTATGGCTGCTCGGTGAAATACGCGGACTGAAAGCATAGTCCGCCCCCAGCAAGCCATATTGTTGCAAATATTGGAGATAGGTTCTATTCAGCCTCGCCTTCGACTTGATTACCAGAGGCCTTTTTTCGCAGTTACTGGGGTACATTGACCCTTTGAGTTAGGGACTCTAATCTGTTCCTGCACGCAAACGCCTAGTGGGTTATTTCGTTCTGAATTCAACCAGATCTCGGGAATGAAGAAAACAACGTATGCGCAAACTCATTCAAGTACTCATAATTGCGGTGACATTGGCGGGCATGGCTCTGGCCCAGCCTGCGGAACGGCAGCCGGTTTTGCAGTCAGCCCCCGATTATCCGGCTTTGCTGAAGAAGCTTGGCATTGGCGGCACAGTAAAGCTAAATGCTATGGTTGCGCCGGACGGTTCGGTAAAGAAGACGAAGGTCGATGGCGGGAACCCTATGCTGGCAGAGATCGCGTGCGCGGCCGTGAGCAAGTGGAAATACTCTCCCGCTGCAGAAGCCAGCAACGTTCCCGTGGAAATGACCTTTGATTCCAAGTCGGCTTCTGTCAGGATCAAGTAGAGGTATGCAATTGACATCGAGCGATCAGTTGACCGGCGCGGACCGCACCTACACCGACCAGGTCAGTGCCCAGACCGAACGCATTACAGCAGAGCTCAACAAGCTCGAGCAGATGCTGATGGCGGGCATGGTCGATCGGCGTGTGCTCGTGAGCTTTCGTGAAGCGGTGAACCGCATCCGCAATACCAGTTGGAGCGTGCAGCAGTCGCTGGAGGCGCACGGCGGCGAGAACGCCGTGGCGTCAATGCTGTTGAAGGACCGCATTCGAATTGCTGAGCAGTTGGCAACACAACTCTCGGCGGATCTGTCGTCGCCAGCCACCCAGCCCACCGCCCTCGAGATTGCTTCCCTGGAAAAAGCGATCGAATCCCTTTCAGTTGTCTTGCTCAAGCGCAAAGGCAACTGACGCGGGAGCGATAAGCGATAAAGCAAAAACGTGAGAAGAGCCTGTTGCCTAGCGCGTATAGCTTATTGCTTACTACTCGCCTTCCGACAGTATTTCGCCCAAGGTCGCCTTGTGCTTGTTCAGCTTCCGCGAGTCCTTCAGGCTGGGAATGCGATGCACCGGCGGAGGCGACCCAATCACCTCTCTGGCCCTGCTTTTCACCGCTTTGGTTGCGCTGAACTTCTGCCGCTTTTTCTTTCGCGCCATTGCCATCAGCCTCGCTTTCGCGCTCTCCGCATTATGCAATAATCGATTGCAAGCTGGACGGGGAGGCACGGGTGGAAGAGCGCGAGATGTTCGACGAAAAGGAGCAGAAGCGGTCGCATCCGCTGACCTGCCCGCATTGCCGCCAGTCCGCCGAGTACGAGCTTTCCTGGCTGGTACGCACTAAGAAGCGCCAACTACCTCCGCGAGCCGACGAGCGCGATCGCGCCCGCTTCGCCAAAGCCCGTTCCTATATGGTCCGCAAGGACGACCTGGTCGCGTGCAAGAACCTTCGCTGCCGTAAACGCTTCGATGTCGCCGGCGTACAGTCGGTGGCATTCCTCGAGTAATCCTTTTCACCACGGAGGCACAGAGACACGGAGGAATAGCAAGGGCAGGCCCGAAGGGCGCGATATTCTTTAGCCCAAGGCGTGGGGCTTGGTTGCAAGTGAATTAGCACTCACCCAGCGTGCCGGATCAATTGCTGCAACTCGACGGCTATGTCCGGCGGAACCGTAAGATTCGTACCCTGAGCATGAGCGATTAATTTGGCGAGCTTAGGATTCTTGAGCAATTCGCTCCTCGGCTTGCGGCATACTCCGTCTACTTTGATTCGAACCCGCAACTGTGTCCCCTCGAATTTCTTCCGATCAATTGCGAAAACATCTTGATCTAGATCCTGAGAAAGTTCTGTTGGATCGCACACAATCGTTCCCCACCCAACTAATGCAGCATCATTGCCCGTTCGCCAGAAGAAAACCTCGTCGCCTGCCGCAATTTCGTCTTTGTGTTGGTTTACAAGCCAAGTGGTTGGCCGATCTATTTTGTAAAAGTGAAGAATATCTTCAACAATTCTGTAGAGTTTCGGATTGCCCAGGAATAACCAGCTTTTCATGGCGGCCATCATAAACCCGTTTTGTTTGATCTATCTGGGGTTGGGGCTTCATTTATACTCATTGGTTTCGCAAGGCTCTGAATTTTCATGAAAATCTTGGTCTGCATGAAGCAGGTGCCGCAGAAGGATGCACCCCTGAAGCTCAATGAGAGTGGCGCGTGGATTCGCGAAGATGTCTCCTATGAGGTCAACGAACCTGACGCCTATGCGCTGGAAGAAGCGCTGCGGCAGAAGGAAAAACATGGCGGCGAAGTGGTCGTAATCACCACCGGCCCAGCTCGGGCGCAGCAGGTATTGCGCGAGGCTCTGGCCAAGGGCGCCGATCGGGCCATCCATCTCGAAGGCTCAGAGTTCGTAAGCCTGGATTCTTTCAACACCGCTAAGGCGATTGCCGCAGCCATCAAGGACGATCAGTTTGATTTGATCTTCACCGGCCTGCAATCCGACGATTACGGCTATGCGCAGACGGGAGTTCTGTTGGCGGAAATTCTCGGATGGCCGCACGCGACTATCATCATGAGCATCGAGAAAAGCGAGGGTGGAATCCGCCTGAAACGGGAACTCGAGGCCGGCTTCTTCCAGCATCTGGAGATGCCGCTGCCGGCGGTGCTCACCATTCAGTCCGGCATCAACAAGCTGCGCTATGCCACGCTGATCGGCATCAAGCAGGCGAAAAATAAGCCATTACGCAAGGTTGCGTACGCAGAAGTGCAGTCGGCGCTGGGACCGAATCTGCAAAAGATCGAAAAGCTGTACGTCCCGCAAAAGCAGAAGAAGACCGAGATGTTGGAAGGGCCGCCGGCTGAGATCGCCAAAAAGCTGGTGGACAAGTTGAAGAACGATATACGGGTGCTCTGACCACCGCTGGCGCTGTTTGCATCTGACTGAAGGCGGAGAGTTTGCGTACCCGCAGCTCTGATCAGGAGGAGCACCATGGATCAGCCAGAGAAGCAGGTGAACACAGAGGAACGCGCCCGACATGAGCGCAGGGATTTGCATGGGCACGATTTCGGGATGGATGTACATCCGGAGCGCTATCCGCGGGAATCGTTGACGCGGTTAGAAGCAGGCATTCTGGAAGATGATCAGGCGCGGCATGCCGTCGACCGCCTCGGCGCAAGTAGCCCAGATATTACCGAGCGCATCGAAGATCGCCGCAACCTGAGCCGGCTGCTGCTCTTACTGGGCACGATATTATTCATCTTTGCCTGGGTGCTGTTGCTGTTTGTAGGGTGGGACGTGCGCAGCGGCGCTGTGTTTTTCAGCACCATGTGCGCAGTCGCCGTGATCGTTGGCAGTGGGCTGCTGGTTTGGGGATATCTGGCGCGCAACACGGTTTTGCGAATGAGCGCGCCGGGATCACACCCCATACAGGAGAAGCTTGACCGAGTACGGACAGAACGCGAACTTCGAGAGAGAAATCCCGCCACATAAGGCGCGGATTCTCGTAATAATTGGCGCAGTGATTCTCATGCATGCTGCGCTCCTGCTGATTTTCTGGCCACATCGCTGGCCGACCAATTACAAGTGGCTGCTGCTGCCCGACGGCATTGGCGCGTATTGCATTCTGGCCATGGGGATCAGCCATTTGAAAGGCAAAGCGATAGGCGATAGGCAATAAGCGATAAGCGAAAATCGGGGAACGAAAGGAAACCAACAAGCGACAAGCTAGCAAGCAAAAAGAAACACCAGCAACTTCCCGTTCTTGCTTATTGCCTATTGCTTATCGCTTATTGCGACTTTCATGTCAGACACCATTCTGGTTGTAGTGGAACAACGTGACAGAAGGTTCAACCGCGTTTCTCTGGAGACGCTCACTGTGGCACAGGCGATTTCGGCCGAGACCGGCTGGAGCCTTGAAGCAGCCGTTGTGGGCAGCGGCATTGACACAGTCGCGGCGGAGGTTGCGAAAGCCAAAGTCGCAAAGGTCTATGCCATCGCATCTCCGCAGCTCGAACACTATACCGCCGACGCCTATGTCGCCGCCCTGAACAAGTTTGTCTCCGCGCAACAGCCGCGTCTGGTGCTGATGCCGCACACGTATCAGGTGCGCGACTTCGCTCCGAAACTCGCGGCATCGTTGGGCCGCACCCTGATCTCCGATTCGATCGCGTACCGCAAGGACGGCGACCGCCTGGTCTTCACTCGCCAGATGTTTCAAGGCAAGTTTGCTGCCGATGTTTCGTTCAGTTGCGATCCGCCGCACTTCGCGACTTTCCAGGCGGGATCGTTTCGCGGTGACAAAGCCCAAATGGGAACGAGCCCGGCGCCGGTCGAGAAAATCACTGCGCAGGTGGACGCCTCAGCCATTCGGGTCAAGCCGCTGGAGATCTTTAAGGAAGCCAAGCAGGCGGTCGATCTTACTCAGGCGGAGATCATCGTTTCAGTAGGCCGCGGAATCAAAGAGCAGAAGAACATCGAATTGGCGAAGCAGCTCGCCGATGCCCTGGGAGGCGAGATCGCGGCATCGCGTCCCATCTGCGATTCCGGCTGGCTCCCAATGGATCGCCAGATCGGTTCTTCCGGCCAGACTGTAGCTCCCAAGCTTTATCTCGCTCTCGGCATCAGCGGAGCGATTCAGCACATTGTCGGAATGAAAGGCGCACGCAGCATCATCGCAATCAACAAAGACGCGGAAGCACCCATTTTTGAGATCGCCGATTTCGGTGTGGTTGGTAATCTGTTCGACATCGTGCCGGCGCTCACTGAAGAAGTTAAGAAAGCAAAGAGCTCCTAATAAAGGCGTTTCAGCGGAAAGGCGTTTCAAGAAGATCGTTTCAAATAAACCGTTTCAAGTTCAACGTCACCTTCACGCGCATGTCGCACTTCTTTAAAGATTTTGTTGTTTGGCAGGAGGCCAAAGCTCTTGCCGTTGAGATATATCGAGTTTCTGAGAAGTTTCCAAGACGCGAGAGCTACGGATTGACTTCTCAATTGCAACGTGCTGCTGTTTCAGTGCCTTCAAACATAGCAAAAGGTCAAGGCAGGCTCACGAAAGGCGAGTTCCTCAATTTCTTGAGTCACGCACGCGGTCCATTGCTCGAACTAATCACGCAATTGGAAGTGGCCGAAGAACTGGAATAGATAGATTCGGAGCAACTCAAAGATCTGGAAACGAAAGCTTTCAATGTGTTGAGATTCTTGAATGCTTTGATCGATTCTTTGCGCGATCAGGCGCACGGAGCATCAGGCTGACTCCAGGTTTGGTGAGGTCAAGTTGCAGTATGCTTCATCTGACGCTCAAAATGCGTTTTCGAAAACGCTCCATCTGAAACAGCTTTCTTAAAACGATTTTGCTTTTGCTGTCGAAACGCCTTTCTTGAAACGACTTACATGAAACGATTCTCTTGAAACGATTCTCTGAACCATGATCTTTCGCACTCCTCTCGCGCCCATCGATCGCCCGCAAATGGAAGCCGACATCGTCATTGTCGGCGGTGGTCCTGCCGGTATGGCTTGCGCCTTGCGGCTCGCGCAACTTATTGACGAACACAATACTAAGAATCCCGATTGGCCGCTCAGCAAAGAAAACATTTATGTGCTGGAGAAATCCCGGGAAGTCGGGCAACACTGCCTCTCCGGCGCGCTGCTCGATCCGCGTTCTATGCGCGAACTGCTGCCGGGATTTGAGAAGGAAGCGCCCCTGGATGCTGAGGTCAGCAAAGACACGATCTACTACCTGACCGAAAAGTCCAACTTCAAGCTGCCCATCACTCCACCCCCAATGCGCGATCATGGCAACTACGTGATTTCGTTGAATCACTTTGCGAAGTGGCTGGGGGAAAAAGTCGAGCAGGCCGGTATCACTGTTTTTACTGGATTCGCCGGATCGGAGCTGCTGATCGAGAACGATCGTGTGACTGGCGTCCGCACCGACGACAAGGGGCTCGACAAGCAAAATCAGCCAAAGTCGAATTTCGAGCCGGGATACGACCTGAAGGCAAAGGTCACGATTCTTGCGGAAGGCACGCGCGGATCGCTCACGAAGCAACTGATCGGCCGCTTCCAACTGGACAAGGACCGCAATCCGCAAACCTACGGTGTAGGCGTGAAGGAGTTGTGGGAAGTTCCCGCCGGCCGGATTGCGCCTGGTGAAGTGATCTATACGATGGGCTGGCCGCTGACCAATCAGGAATACGGCGGCGCCTGGATCTACGGCAGCAAGGACAATATCGTGTCGCTCGGTTTCGTTATGGGACTCGACTATCGCGATCCGCGCATTGATCCACACCACGTGATGCAGTCGTTTAAGACCCATCCTTTCATGCGCCAGTTACTCGAAGGCGGCAAGATGATTCGCTATGGAGCCAAGACGATGCCGTATGGCGGATGGTTTTCCGTGCCGCCGCTCGCGGGCGATGGATGGATGATCATCGGCGACTCTGCCGGCTTCGTCAACTCGCAGCGGCTCAAGGGCATTCACCTTGCGATCAAAAGCGGAATGCTGGCGGCGAAAGCTGCCTATGAAGCTCTGGTGGACGGCGACTTCAGCGCCAACCAGCTTTCCAGTTATCAAAACCTGGTGGACAAGAGCTGGATCAGGCAGGAGCTATGGAAGGTCCGCAACTTCCATCAGGGATTCGAGAACGGCACCTTTGAAGGCATGATCCATGCTGCACTGCAGCAGGTGACCCTGGGACGCGGTCTGCACGAGCGCTACACGACCCACGCTGGCCACGAGCGGCTAGTCCATATCGCGACGTTGCCCACTGGGGGATACGGGCGCGAGCACATGCTGGGTCCGATCAAAGGCGATGGCAAACTGACCTTCGACAAGCTGACCGACGTCTATCACTCAGGAACCAAACATGACGATGATCAGCCCATTCACCTCATCATCCATGACACCGATATCTGCAACACACGATGCACGGTAGAGTATGGCAATCCCTGCCAGCATTTCTGTCCGGCGAAGGTATACGAGATGGTGGAAGCGTCAGACGTGCCGAACGGAAAGCAGATCCATGTGAACTTCGCCAACTGCGTTCACTGCAAGACCTGCGACATCATGGACCCCTACCAGATCATCACCTGGGTGCCGCCGGAAGGCGGCGGCGGTCCGAATTATGACGGTATGTAGGCGGCGTATTTCTGTCGTCCAATGTGTCCACAATGTCGATCTCGTCCACGAGACTGCTGGACGAGTGCACGAGACGGACACGACCGCTGAACTGAAATTCCGCTTATTCGTCCAATTCCGCGAGCTTTAGGTCCAGATCCGCCAGCGCGCGCTCCAGCATCTGTCGATGCACGGGATTAACGGCCAATTCGAGCTGCGCCGCCACCTTCCTGCGGGAAAGCAGAAGGCCGTCGCGTATACGACGGCCTTCTGCCTGTTCTCGGGTGAGAACCGATCCTGCGTTTGCCTGTTCTGATTCTGCTTGTTGTTCTTCGACCGATTTGCTTTCCCAGCCTCGCGCCATCCTCTTCCTTTACTTTATCTGAATAGAAATTAATTGCGAACCGGAGACCACGTAATCCATTGGCGTCGAGGTTTCATCGACGGCGGATTCGCCAGTCACCAGCATATCCTGCTGCGCTCCACGCGTGCCCTGCATCACGTTCATCACCGAAAGCGGAAGCGTCGGCATCACTTTATCAGCCACCATGGCCTCGGGATCCGCCTCCAGCAACGAGACATACAGATTGTTGTTCGAGTGCTCTTTATTCAGCAGATCAATGGTCGAACCTAATTCGAGGTTGCGAGTGAAAGCCGCGGAAACGTGGCGGCTGCGATCGAGCGTCTCGCTATCGCTGACCAGAATCCGAAGCTGGCCCTTCGGGACCGAAGTGGGAATCTTGATCGGAATCTGCCGGACGATGGGATCGCCGCGATACGGGCGCAACACCGCTTCCACCGTGATCTCGTCGCCAGGACGCGCTTCGGTCACGTCAGTGCGCGCAGTTTCCAGATGCGCGGCACGGCGCTCGGGCGTCACGTTGAATTCCAGATTCACGCCCTCGATTCCCGGTGTGCTGTAGGGGTTCTCAAAAATTCGGCTGAAATGGTCGCCGAGGTTCATGGCCGCCAGCACCGGACTGGGATTGGTGTCGTTCGAAGTGAACATGTTGCTCAGGTGCACCGGCGGATAGCCATTCACGTCGATGTCGCCATTCATGCGGTAAGTGATCTCTTCGCCGTACTGGTTTTGCCCTTGCAGCGCCTGGAACACAGTTGCCATCATTATGACCGGTGTCAGCTTGGCGTTGTTCAGGACGGAGAATTTCATGGTGTTCGGCTTGGCTCCGCCGTGAATGGAGACGGTGACGGGAATCATCTTGGGAGCCTCGTTGAAGCGCCCGAGAATTCCGCTGTGGCGGTCCTGCACGAACGTCCCGACTTCGTCGGTGGTATTGACAATCTTGTAGGCGTAATAGGGCGATGCTAGGGTCGCAACCACGTTGGCTTTGGTCATCGGCATATCTACCATGCCGAATTGGGTAAGCGGATGGCCGCACGCGAGCAGGCGCTGCGGATCGATGTAGGTGACCGTGCAGGTGGCAGCGATGTCGAGATCGCCGCTAACCAGCACCGCGCTCACCGCCGAACCTGGCTCGATCGGCTGTGGCTGATGTTCGTGGCTGGCCGAACCCACTCCCATAACAGGACTCAGTCCGACCTGCTCGAACTGCGGCGCAAACTGCTTGACCGTGTCTTCGTTGAATCCGCTGAAGACGAACGGAACCTCGATGGGCTGAAGATTCTGCGCGAGGTCCTGGAGACCTCCTCCCAGCGCGGGGGCGTTTCCTACTGAAGTCTTGCTCAGCGGCTTGGGCGTGCGCGCCACCGACAATGTGTCGGGCTGGGTGCGGTCCATCGCATTGATCTCCAGCATCTCCTCAATCGGAGTAATGCCGCAGATTGGCTCCTTGGAAAATTGTCCGATGCGATAGGAGATCGCGCCCACCAGCTTGCCATCGATGTACACCGGGCTGCCGCTCATGCCGGCGACTACGCCGGTATATTCGATTTTTTCGCCATGCAGACGGGCGAGGATTAAGTCGCTTTTGGGACCATTCAAGTTCGCGAGCACGCCCAGGATTTCCACGTCCATCGGCTCCGGCTTGGTGCCTTCGAAGACGGTGTACGCAACCCCGCGCATGCCGCGATGAATATCACTCACCGGCATGATCTGCGGCTCGATGCGCGGTGGATCGATGCGCGGTGGATCCGACAGCTTGGCTGGTGCGGCTTGCGCCTGCGCCAGCGCACATATCAAAATGAAAGGGGAGACGAGGCCTAGGAAGGTTCGGAAGCTCTTCATAACGCTAAGGGAACAATCTCGAATCAGGGTGGAAGGGAGAACCGGCCGGGACGAAATCCCCCGGAGTCCAATTCACCATGTAATCAGAGTTGTTCGACATCTATACTAATACAGAGTCTCAGCAGGAAGGCACCAGAAAATGTTGCTTAGAAGTAATAAGGTAAAAGGTCCGGGTCGCCTTAGTTCCGCCCTGATCGCGATCATTGCCTTTGTAATCACTGCGTTCCCCAGCATTGCACAAAATTCGCAAAACAATTCATCCCAGAGCTCGCCAGCACAGCAAGGATCGCAAACTCAGGCTCCGCCTGAGGCCGGGGGGCCCCAGGGCGATATTGGCCCAATCGCCGTTCCCAAGAAGAAACCGGAAGACGAGAAGCCCCCGGAACGTACGCCGAAGGTCAAGAACCCGCCGGAAATCGGGAACTTCTCGATTCGTGTCGATGTTCCGTTGGTAAACCTGGGTGTCAATGTTGTCACCAAGAACGGCCAATTCATTCCCGGATTGAAAAAGGACAATTTCCGCGTTCTTGAAGACGGCGTGCCGCAGAAGATCGACACCTTCTCCCAGCAGGGAGACAAACCGATTACCGCTGTTCTGCTGGTCGAGTTTGCTGCTAACAATTACAACTTTATGTACGACGCGCTCAATGCTGCATACGCTTTTACCGGCGCGTTGAAGAAGGAAGACTGGATCGCCGTCGAGTCCTACGACATGAAGCCCCACCTGCTGGTTGATTTCACCCAGGACAAGAACCAGGTTGTAGGCGCGTTGAATCAGTTGCGCATTCCGGGATTCAGCGAAACTAATCTCTTTGACGCGCTATATGACACCGTTGACCGGCTCGAGGGTGTCGAGGGCCACAAGTACGTCATCCTGATCTCCACCGGAATCGACACGTTCAGCAAGCTGAACTACGACAAGATTCTGAAAAAGCTGCAGGGCACCAAGGACACGACGATCTACGCAATCAGCACCGGGCAAGCCTTTCGCTTGTGGGCCGAGGGGCACGGATATATGGGCAGCATCGCCACTCTTGATTTCCTGCAGGCCGACAATCAGATGAAGACGTTTGCCCAACTCACCGGCGGCCGCGCTTACTTCCCTCGATTTGAAGCGGAGCTGCCCGAGGATTTCCAGGACATCGCTGCCGACATCCGTAATCAGTACGAGCTTTCATACCACCCCACCAACAGCAAGCAGGACGGCTCCTGGCGCAAGATCAAGGTCACCCTGGTCGATCCCGCAACCGGGCAGCCTTTGACCGTCCAGGACCAGCACCACAAGAAAGTGAAATACGAAGTGCTGGCCAGAGATGGATACAAAGCGAAGAACGAAGTGGAATGAAGGAATCGGGTGATTTCGTGATCGGGTGATCGGGTGATTTGAAATCACAAAATCACGAAATCACAAATCGTGCTAGATCGCTTCGTGCTGAAAAATCTATATCCGGAACCAGTGGTCCAGCGCCAGCATCAACGCCACTCCCACGAACACCAGCAGGGCCATACGGATTCCTGGCTCTTTGTTCACTTCGGGAATCAGGTCTGATGCGGCCACGTAAAGCGTGACGCCGGCAGACAGCGGCAGTCCCACGTGGATCATTGGGGCGAACGCCCGCATCGCGAGTACTCCCAGCAGCGTCGATCCTCCCAAAAGCGCGGACGACAGAAAAGCCGCGCGCCGGGAGCGCCCGCTGGCCAGCATCACTGAGCCCACCGTGAAGCCCTCGGGGATCTTGTGCAGAAAAACCGCTAGGAAAATTACCCAACCCAACCAGTTCGAAATCAGGAAGCCTGAAGCGATGGCGATACCGTCGAAAAATGTGTGTACCACGAGGCCGACCAGCACCGAGTAGCTTTTGTGCGTGTGAATGAACTCGGCCTCATGCGTCTCTTCGCCAAAGTGAAAATGTGGGGCGACAGTGTGCTCGAAAAAGTGGACAAGAAAATATCCTAGTAATAGATACGCCGGCGCGCGCGCAGGCGCAATGCGCAAGCTCTCTGGCAACATCTCTACCAGCGCAGTTGCCAGCATGAAGCCTGAGCCCAGCGCGACGAAGTAACGCAGGAAGCGGCGCTCCCACTGGCGATGAATGATGATGATGCCGCCCAGTCCATCCGCGAAAGCCGCGCTGAGACCGAGGATGATAGTGAGAGCCAATGGAGACATGGTCAGACCGGCGGGACTATTTCGGACTCCGTTGTTCGCTATTGTCGCGTACATGCAAGCCAGTCTCGTCGGCGGTCATTTTACGAGCAGTGACTTTTACTGGCGCGCCTTTGTCTAGCTCCTCGAAGACAATGTTGTACGACCGCTGCTGGTCGAGATCCGTGTAGACCAGAAGCTTCTGACTTTCATCCAGAAACGCCAGATTGGGAACGCCGCTATCGAACAGATTCAGGGCAGCGCGTGCAACGCTGTTGTTGTCATACAGGTACAGGTCGGGAACCCCATTGGGCTCGAGAAAAAGCGCGGAGCGCATGTGGTCGTTACGATCGAATAGCTGGATTTGGGGCTGGTTGTCCTTCCATGAGAGCTTTGCTCCGACGTGGCCATGTTCGTCCACCAGAACAAACTCGCGCGCCTGGAGCTTCGCGGGAGTGTCTGATGAAACTCGGCTCATGGTCGCGCGCGCAGCGACATAGCCGCTAGTTGCAGAAACGACTACGCAAGCTAGTGCGATGATGAAGAGCCGCTTGGAAAGTGGCATTAGTCTCTCTTTCTCCTGTACGTGCCGGCCTTGGTGTCATCCGCTGTGGCGGATGTGCATCACGTCGCCATCCTGCACGATGTAGTCCTTGCCTTCAAGACGCAGGGTTCCGCGGGCGCGCGCATTGGCCTCCGAACCCGCGTCGAGGAGTTGGTCCCAGTGAATAGTTTCGGCGCGAATAAAGTGCTTTTCCAGATCGGAATGGATTGCTCCCGCGGCGTTCTGAGCGCGCGAGCCCCGTTCCACGGTCCAGGCGCGACATTCGTCTTCGCCTACGGTGAAAAATGAAATCAGGCCAAGCAGCTCATAGCTCTTGCGGATGAGCCGCACCATTCCACTCTCTTTCAGTCCGTAGCTGGAAAGAAATTCTTGTGACTCCTCGTCGCTCATGTCGGCGAGCTCGGCCTCGACCTTGCCGCAGATCGCGGTGACGCCAGCGTTTGCACTCGATCCGGGCTCGCTCATTTGAAATTTGGCAGGCGCCGCCTCAAGATCTTCCCCCAATGTGGGACTTTCGGTGACGTTGAGCGCGTAGAGGATCGGTTTCTGGCTCAAGAACATAAAGCCGCGAATGCGCTTCTTGTCTTCGGCAGATAGCTCCATCTCCCGCAATGGCCTCTCCTTCTCCAAATGCGCTTTGGCGCGCTGTAACAGTTCGAACTCACGCTCCAGCTCGGCTGTCTTCATCTTCTTGAGGTCTTTTTCGAGGCGTTCCAGGCGCTTTTCCACTTGTCCGAGATCGTTTACGACGAGGTCAAAGTCCACGTTTTTTGCGTCACGCAGCGGATCGATGTCGCCGACGTGCGGAATGGAAGGCTCCTCGAAAGCACGCAGCACATGAATGAGCGCGTCGACCGTGCGCAGATTGTTCGCATAGGCCGACTCCTTCAGCGCCTCTTGTCCAATGGCTGCGACATCGGCAAACTCGACTGAGGCGTGAATCAACTTGCGCGGGCTATACAGGGCGGCGAGATTGTCGAGGCGCTCGTCGGGAACTTTTGTAACTCCCAGATGGGCTTCACGTGGATTGTGCCCACGCTCCTCGATATTGGCCTTGGTGAGGATCTTGAACAGCGATGTCTTTCCGACCTGCGGCAGGCCGATGATTCCGGTCTTCATGGGTGCGGGGACCTACAGATGCAATTCGCGGAATGGGTGGAACTCTCTATCTTAGCAGCGGCGGAGATGCGAGGAGTCCGCGCGAGACCACTTCACACGTATTCGATCGCCATTTGTCGATAGGCCATCATGATATCGGACTTTGTAACCATGCCCAGGAGTTGCTTTTCGTCTCGGCGGGAGACCACGGGAAAATTCGCCAGATGGTGTTCGCGCATGCGTTCCACAACCTCGTGCATGGTCTGGTCAGGAAAAGCGTACTGCACCTCGCGAGAGTAAACGGCGGCAACGCGCACGCTTGCGCGCTCGCTGCGCTCGATTTTCATGATGTCTGACATGCTGAGAATGCCGCAGAGCTCTCCATCTTCACTGAGCACCGGCAGCGCGAACACTTCGCGCGAGAACATGATTTCCTGCGCGGATTCGAGAGTATCTCCTGGCGCGGCAGCGGGTATTTCGTTCATCACTTGCGAGACGCGCACGCCGGAGAGGATGTGCAACGGCGCACGCCGATCACTCGCGACCTCGAGAAATTCCGGATAGGCCGGGGTGCCATGCTCGGACATATCCAGCCCGCGCAGCTCTTCTTCCTCGCTCACCCGCAGTCCAACAAGCCGATCGACAATGGTGAAGGTCACTGCGCCGGCCACAAGGGCATAGATGAGGGCCAAGGCTGTGGCCAACACCTGCGTCCCGAAATGGACCGTATATCCGTGAAAGCCGTTCGGAATCATCGGGGCCCAGAGTCCTGCGGCGATACCGCCCAGCAGCCCTGGCGTTGCGTGTACCGGGCCAACATCGCAGGGATCGTCGATGTTCAGGCGTTTGCTGAGAAATCGCGAAGTGAACGGAATCTGACCGCCGGCGGCGATACCGATCAGCGCCGCAAAAAGTGGATGCACTAGATGGACGCCGGAACAGATTGCTACTGCGCCCGCCAGTCCGCCATTGGGGGTGAGAATCGCGCTGGTCTTTCCGTCAAACCACGACGAGGCCGCCAGCGAGCCAACGATTCCGCCGGCGATCGCTGCCAGTGTGTTTACCGCAACCAACGGCAGGTCGGCACGGACGTTTCCGTACGACGGCACCGATCCGAGATTGAAACCGAACCAGCAGAACATCAGCAGTAAAGCGCCCAGTCCCATCATGGGAACATCGTGCGCGGTCGTTTTTGCTCTGCACTTCCCCAGAAAACGAGCGCCAACCAGTCCCATAATACCGCCTACCGCATGAACGCCCAGCGAGCCGGCATAGTCCTGTACGCCCAATCGGGCGAGCGGCCCGTTCCATAGGATGTAAGCGAAGACGGGATAGACAACTCCAACGTAAATCGCCGCGAATAACAAGTACGCGGAGAACTTCATGCGGCCGGAAAAGCTGCCGCTCGGAATCGCGCACGACACCAGAGCGAACGTCACGGAAACATAGAACGCGATGCTCGACGCACCCTGGTTCACAAATTCCCATGGCAACCGCCAGCCGTTCGGCATCGCCATCGCCGGCCAACCATACTGCTTGATGGCAAATCCGATCACCAGGAACATCAGCAGGCCCACGCCAATGTGGCCGGTGATCTTCATCAGGACATTGGAGACGTCGCGGGCACGCACCTGTCCGCCTTCTAAAAGGAAAAATCCGGCTTGCATGAGGAAGATCAGGCTGCCCATGGAGAGCAGCCACAACCAGTAAATGTCGGTTTCCAAGTTGAGACTCCCGAACTGGGATTATGGTATCCGGCTAAGGATCAGGTCTCGGTACTTGGGACTTTCTTATAACTCGATTCGATGGCTTGTAGGAAATTGAAAAAATCTATCACCGGTATAAACAGGGAGGACTGAGCCGCTCTTTCCGGGGCAGACCAAAGAAAATCCCCGGCCATTTTCGACCGGGGACCCTGGTTAAGATCTCATCGTTAGCGGCGGAAGCGAGCAATCAGACCGGCAACAAAGGTTCCGAGTCCTCCCAATCCCAATAGCGGCAGAATGGAAGCGGTCTGCGGAAGTTTGCCGCCATTTGCTGAGCCGCTCTTGCCCGTGGCCGCGCCGTTGGTTGCGTCAGACGCTCCATTAGCGGCGGCGCCCGCCGGTGCAGCTTGTGCCCCGCTGTTCGGGTCAGTTGCGGACGAGCTCTGGTCGCGTGGCGTGGTCGAAGTTTGCGAGGAAGTTGAAGAGCTCTGCGGAGTGGTAGCTGGCGCTGCCTGATCGCTTTGCGGCATTGTGGAACTGTTGGCGTTCGGGCTGGACGTTGCCGACGAGCCTACGCCCGTTGAAGCGCCGGTCGCATTCGACTGGCTACCCATCTGATCATTGCCGGTTGCACTCGTCTGATCTTGCGGATACGCGCTGTTGCTACCGGCATTGGTTCCGGTGCTGGTTGCGCCAGTCTGGCCTGACTGATCACTTGCGGTCGGAGAACTGGTGTTAGCGGAGCTGCTGCCGACTGCGCTCGTATTACCGGGGGTTCCGGTCGCGCCGGTCTGGCTGGTGCTGCTCGCGTTGGCTCCATTTGAAGAAGTGGTTGCTGACGTGGAGCTTTGATCGCTTGATGTTGCGGCGCCAGGTGCACTCGGGGTCTGAGCATTGTTCATGCTCGAGGTACCGTTGTCACCGGACTGCGTTGAAGTCGTTGTTCCAGCTTGCGAAGCCGGCTGGGATGATTGCGCTGCACTGCCGGCTGTACCTGCTGTTTGTGCCGCTGCGAAGCCTAATGCCAGCAGCAGCGCCGGAGAAAGTAACCATTTCCTCTGCATGTGAACTACTCCTCGTCTTCTTGGCTTAATAACAAAGCCCGTACGTGCTATGTCAATTTAGGAGCTTTAGCAGTTCGATGCCGGCTTCATTGGGGAGATGTCCGGGGTGAGCTGATTAACGATCCTTCAAATGCATGAAGGCCTACTCTGGAGAAAACTGAAGCCCACAAAAAAACGGGGAGCCGTTTTGGAAGGCTCCCCAGTACTGCTTCGCTGGAGGGAACTGACTGAATCTGTCAGGCGCGCTACTTACCACCTAGCGCCACTGTTTCATCCGCCGCCATCTGTTTCGTTATTTCCGATCGCGCCGACTGAAGTGCAAATTTCCGCTGGGGGTGGCTACATCGGTCAGGAAGTAGCGCTCGCCGTAACGACGGAACACCAACCTGTCCCCGCGTATGCTGTCGTCGAAAGTGGTGGCGAGAACGGAAGCAGAAGTGTTTTCACCGTTCAACAAAAGAGATTTCTGCTGATGGAAGAATGTTTGCCGGACTCGATAGGTGCCCGCGGGCAAAGTGCTGCTGTTTACAACAAAACTAAATGGGACCTTTACTGTGAGTTGTTCCTGGGCGTGGGCGCTGGACAGTCCTGCGAATACTAGTAATGCTGCCAGTACCGAAGTGACAGATTGCCTCATACAACTATTCTCCTTATGGGCGAAGTGCATACCTACTTCACCGCGCATAGTGAATGACGACGCAGAAATAAGTTAGATTGCAGGCAGAACGCAGAAATCTGTGAATTGTGAAAATAGGTGGGACGCAGGCATGACTTTAAGGGACAGCGCCCGCCGGCCCGCGGGCGCTATCACAAATACTAACTCAGCGAGGAAAGTAGCTTGCGGAACTTCGGGCGGTAGTTTCGGCTCAGAGTAAATTCTTTTCCATCAAGCAAGGTCACAATGTAGTCGCCGTGGGGCAGGGGGCGAATGTCTTTCAGGCGGTCAAGATTAATGACCGTGCATCGATGGATACGAGCGAAGCGCCGCGGATCGAGCCGAGCTTCCAGGTGATTCATGGTGCAGCGGATGCGATGGATTTGCGCTCCGGTGTGTACCTGAATGTAATTTGCGGCGGCAGTGAAGCAATCGACTTGCTGTACTTTCTGGAAGAAGATGCGGCCGGCACTGCGAACGGCGAGGCGCTCGGCATATTGCGCTTCCTGTGCCGGTACCTGTTCCGGTGCGGCGCCGGGAGAAGTCGGTTCTTGTGTAGTAAGCATTTTTCCTCTCTCCATCTGTACTCGTAGTTTCGCGCGTGCCACAGCCTGCAGCAGACGCTCATCTTGAAACGGCTTCAGGATGTAATCGGCGGCATCGGCCTCGAAGGCCTGCGCTGCATAGCGGTCCAGCGCACTGAGAAAGACCACCGCCGGCACCTTTCCGCCGCTGGACTGCACTACCTGAAAGCCGGCGAGCTCGGGCAAATGCACGTCGAGAAACACCATGTCGGGGGAATGGCGATCGATAGCTTCCAATGCCTCACGCCCGTTCACGCATTTGTCGACGATCTCAATGGAGTCGTCTTCCTGCAGCAAGCGCGTGATCGCCTCACGCGAGGAGCGTTGATCGTCGGCGATCAGCGCACGGAATTTGGCGGCGATATACGCCGCGGTGCTGAACTCTGTTGCCATAAACGGTTCAAAGCCTCGTCTTGCAATGTAGGTAAAACGGTTGAGGTGGAACGGCCTGCCCGAATCGGGCCGCCGGCGGGAACATGGTCCAACTTGACATTTGAGATGAGCGGATCAGTTTGATGATCGGACCGCCATCTGTCGGCGTTCGTTGTGGCGGCTGCGAGCTGCGAGGCAGTCAAGCGAGTTGCGAACGGCGCAAACATGCCTTCAAATTCTGCCGGTATAGCGGCGCCGCTGTTTTTTGCCGCCAGGAACCATCCGTACGCTGCGACATCATCCGGAGGCGCAGCGCATCCGTGCAGGTGGCACAAGGCCATATTCAAATAGCTGGGAACATTGCCCTGCTGAGCGGCGGCCATCAACAACGTGCGCGCCTGCGCCGGATTCCTTTGCACGTCAGTTCCATTCAGGTACATGCGCCCCAAGTTGTTTTCCGCGGGCGCGAAGCCCTTAGCGGCGGCCCGTCGGTATAGCTCGACGGCTTTTCCCAGATCCTGCTTCACGCCGGAGCCGTTTTCATATGCGAGTCCCAAATTGAAAACTGCCGCGGGCATTTCGTGCTTGCTGGCCTCTTTAAAGAAGGCAACGGCTTTTTCCGGATTTCGCGGCAAGTACGTGCCCGACATGTACTCCATGCCGAGATCGGCCTTGGCGATGTCGAGCCCCGCGTTCGCGGCGCGATTGAAGAGCTCCATAGCGCGTTGCGGGTCACGAGCTACCCCAACGCCGTTCAGATACAGCACCGCGAGATTGTGTTGCGCGAGGGAAAAGTTGGAAGCCGTCGCGCGCTGGAACCAGCGGGCCGCTTCAGAGGCATCCTTCTGAACACCGAGACCTTGCAGATAAAGGACACCCAACGATGTCTGGGCACAGGGATCGCCGGCATCGGCTGCCTTGCGGTACCACT